>CAVQGF010000001.1:0-36984 GCA_963711965.1 uncultured Acidobacteriota bacterium
CCAGTGGTCCCTGAGGACTCCAGAAGAGAAGCGTCGATTCGAAGATGCTGGGCATCGTCGCGAAGCCCGCAATCGGGAACGAGAGCGTAAGAAAGCTGCTAAACAGGGTTAGGATTAAAAGTGGCGCAGAGTCACGCCCGTGACCAACTGCAACGCAGTCTCCATCCCACGCAGCGCGGCATTTCCGGCACTGGTTGGAATGAAAAGAATATCGTCGGCGATCAGATCCACGTCGGCTGCTTTGCCCTGAAACATCTTCTTGAGTTGCACCGGCACTTCCACCGGATTTCCTTTGTCGTCTTTGCGAATGATCTTCGCATCATCGAGCGCGGCCACGCGCGTCGTCCCACCCGATAGCGCTACCGCTTTCATCACTAGAGGATTTGTCCGCTGTCCATGATCAATCCACTGGCGTGCGTGACTTCGCCGACCACGTAAACCACTCCCGCCTTCAAGACCTCGATGGTATCGCCCTGTTTGATCTCGATATTGTTTTGCGCGGAGAGTTTGGGATCGCTGCTCATGGTGATGGTGATCGGGTTCATCGGATCGTTATGATGCGTGACCGTGATCAGCCGCCCCGCTCCTTGCGCGACGCCGCCAGCCGCGGAAAGCATGTCGTAAAGGCGTCGTGTCCCGAGCAGGGGATAGATTCCCGGCTTCTGCACCATGCCTAACATTGAAACGCCAGACGAATACTCGAGACAAGCCCGTGACGTGCGGGTTCTTCATGATCCCGCCGTCCACCATTCTCTTTTCGATCGCCGATTGCGCGTCTTCGATCGTGAGCCCGTCGAGATGAATGTTCCCCAGCAATGGAAAATAGCCGTCGCCCGAGTTGCTCACTCTTACCTTTTGCGCAAGATCCGGCACGCCATAGACGTTCGTCCAGCAGGTCTCCGCTGCTCAAGTGCAAGCCTGCCGGAGGGTTTACCTGTTGATTGCTCGGGGTCTGTGGTGGGCCAACCTGGCATGCTGGAAGATTGGTGAGGCCGGGGATGATTGGAGCAGCTGTTTTATTTTCACTTGAATTCGCCGCGGCTGCGGGTTGCGAAGTTGAGGTTGCGGGTTGTGCCCGGGGACGCTGCTGGTGCTTGCGCGAATGCCTGCGCTGGAGAACGCGAGCACACAGACTCCGACTCGCCAGATTGTGCGGTGAAACTGCATCTCACTCCAGAGTTGAAATCAAAGTTTAGCATGATTTTTTCGCTCTTCGGGCGCCATGTCGACGCGCGTTTGGCGACTGAAAATGAAGGTTGTTATAATTGCAATGTCTTACGCACTCGATATTTGCCCATCCTTCCCGGCCAGGTAGCTCAGTTGGTAGAGCAGCGGACTGAAAATCCAGGTTGCGAATCTATCAGAATCATTCTGTTGTAATCCACACAAACAGTTCGTAACGTACTCATTCGCAATGAAATCCCGGTGTTTATGCACCTTTGACACATCGCAACTCACTCAGTTGCATCACACACAACAACTTTAGTCGTGTCTGTGACTTACGAAAAAATGGCTTAAGTCCGCTGCTCTCCACGACCTTTTTAGACCAAAATCTCCAAACACATTCTGGTCGGATAAGACCCGAACAGTGGGTGTGTTGGTCGCCCACAGCGTGTGTTTGTATCCTCCACTCATAGTCTGTAGACTCATAGCCGTCGTGCCCTTAGCATCCCCGTCGTGCATTCACCAAAAGAAAGAGCGCTCAAGAAGGAGTTCGGCCGGTCTGTTCGCAATCTCCGTAATGCTCTCGGAATGTCGCAAGAACAATTAGCTGACGCCGCCGGTATTCACCGTACTTATATAGGAGATGTAGAGCGGGGGACGCGGAACATTGCATTAGTCAACATGGCCCGGATTGCAAAGGCGCTATCAACACCGCTTAGTCGTCTTATAGCGGCAATGGAAAAGGACTTGTAAAGATGAAGTGCCCCCAC
Organism: uncultured Acidobacteriota bacterium; assembly: GCA_963711965.1. GTDB lineage: Bacteria > Acidobacteriota > Terriglobia > Terriglobales > Acidobacteriaceae > CAVQGF01. Next base: position 1,935 of record CAVQGF010000001.1, read on the forward strand.
TGTCTCGAAAATTTTCACGACGCTCCGGTCGGCATCTTCGTTGGACAGGATGACGACGGCGAGTCGTTGAGTATGCTATCATCATACCCAGCTTGCCGGAAGATGTTATTCCATCTACAAACGCGAATCATCAGCATCAAGGCGGTAACAGAACAGTCCAGGAACTGGCAGGCCGTCTCCGCGAGACTCATCAGGCCGAAAGGCAGCGCCCGCCCTCCGTGTGCACCGGAAGTTCCCAAGAGTCTTTCAACTGGCTACACGGAAGCCGCGACCGTTCTGCCTGATAGCGCGAAAGCAGCCGCTGCATTGGGGAGACGTTGTTTGCAGAACCTGCTGCGTGAGCATGTGAAAGTTAAGCCGGGCAACTTATTCGACGAAATCCAACAGGTACTCGATAGCGGCAAACTTCCTTCTGGGTTGCACGAATCGATTGACGCTGTACGAAACATAGGCAACTTTGCCGCCCACCCCATCAAGAGCAAACAGACGGGTTTGATCGTTGACGTAGAACCCGGCGAGGCAGAATGGACGTTGGACGTTCTGGAAGAACTATTCGACTTCTACTTTGTGTTACCTAGCGTAATACAGAAGAAGAAAGATGCCTTGGACAGAAAGCTACGGAAGCTGGGAAACCTCCAATGAAGTAGCAGCGTTCATCGGTTGAGGCTATGGCGTCGTTTTGCAGGAGGGGCATTCGCACTCGGACATGGTGGACGGCGCTCTCTGATGTCAAGGTCGTCGTGGGAGCATTTTTCACAGTGCCATCCGAAGGTTCGCGGCATCATCCGTCCGCCGCAGTCCTTTACCGGGCAGCCGAACTGGTAGTTGTTAGGGTCGTAACGCATCAGTCGTTGATTATCTTCCTTCACTTGCATGGGAAAGCCTTTTTCAACACCGCATGCACCAAATATACTGCTCCATAATGTAGAACCTCGGGGTTGTCGTTTCCATATTTAACCACGATTTTTGCCAACTGAAAGGTAGAGGCGTTTGCCGTTGTCGCGCTCAATACCCGGTACCTCCCTAGCAGATGAAGAGAAAGTCTCCGCGTCCACCACTCCGTCTATAAATCCCACACAGGACTGAATCAGCCCAACATCCGCCAGTGGTGCTTTATTGTTGGTGATGTCAACGTTCTCAACTTTCTTACATGCGCCCACAAGCTCTTCGCCGCTCCCGTGACGAACATAAAACGTGAGTTCATCTTGCTTCTTGGCGGCTTGCGAGAACGCGGCTGTGCTGAGAATGAGAAGGCAGAGAAGATGTTTCATGGCTCGGGATGATGCTATCCGGAGTAGCTGGCTGTCGATCAAAAGAACTGGCGAGACGGATTTAAAGGTTCAGAAAGTGATTTCTGGCGACCCTGCAAGAACAATCGTATTGACGACTATAAGTGGACATGCTATAAGTGTCGTACTATGAAATCAAGAGATGAAGGCTTGGATGAAATGACATCCGCGAGGCTGCTGCGTTTGAGTTTACTCAAGCGAAATCGGACATTGGGAAAGTTATTTGTCGCTTGGGGGATGAGCTCTCCTTTGGTCGGACAGAGCTAGTAGCAATTTCTCAAGCTCTGCTTACAGTGCAGAAGAGAGTGCAATCGAATAGCCGAGGAGAGGTAGCTAAGTCGGGGTGATGATTTGGTCTAGAGCAGCGGACTTCTAATCCGCTGCCGTTAGCAGTGCGGAGAATCTGGCTCTGAGAGTTAACGAGACGAGCTAAGGATGTTACAATTCTATTGGATATCAACCGACTGCTTTTGTTGTTTTTCCAATAGAATTCTTTGCAGCAGTGGACTAAAGATATCGACAACGGCCTGGTATCAAGTACTTCCGGCCAGGTAGCTCAGTTGGTAGAGCAGCGGACTGAAAATCCGCGTGTCGGCGGTTCAATTCCGTCCCTGGCCACCATTTCTTAGAGATGCCAGTAACCACTTCCGTCCCATCGCCGCAGCCGCAGGCCGTCGAATCTCGCGCTTCGAAACGCGAGCAGGCGTTGGTGATTATTTTCGCCGCAATCATTTTTCTGGGATGTTTCTCAGTCCTCCCCATCTGCAGGACGATGTTGACGCAGTGCAAGCCACCATCGCGCGCAACATCATCGCGAGCGGTGACTGGGTCACCCCACACCTGAACGGTGTGCCGTACCTGGAGAAGCCGCCGCTCAAGTATTGGGCGATTGCCGTCTCTTACTTGATTTTTGGACAGCATGATTGGTCCGCCCGGCTTCCACTGATGCTCTCCGTCATCGCGCTCTGTTGGGTGACAATGCGCTTCACAACGCTGGGGCCTACGGCAAAAAAGAAGGTTTCAACGCAGGGCTTGTGCTTGCGACCTGCGTTGGCTTTCACCTCCTTCACGCGCATCCTGATCGTTGAAGCTATGCTCACGTTGGGGATCACCGCCGCGCTGTGGGCGATGTTGCGCGCACTACGATCCGAAGAGACTCGTCCAACGCTGGGCGTACCTCAGCGCTATAGCGATGGCCTTCGCAGTCCTGCTCAAGGGATTGATCGGGGTCGTGTCTCCCCAGTCGGAATCGGTGTGGTCTACCTGCTCATCACCCATCAGTTCTTTCGCGAACAACTTGGCGCCGCCTGCACCCAATCTCCGGAGCGCTGATCTTCTTCGCCATCGCCGCCCCTGGCATGTTCTGGCGACGCTCCAGCAATCCGCCCTACTTCGCGTTCACCTTCCAAAGCGTTCCCCGGGGAGTACCAGGATTTTTCTGGTACTACTTCATGAATGAACACGTCCTGCGTTTCCTGGGGCGCCGCTATCCGCACGACTACAACACCGTGCCGCGATTTATCTTCTGGGCATTGCACCTGGTTTGGCTCTTCCATGGAGTGTTTACCTGCCCGCGGCTGTGAAGCTGGATTACAAAACACCCGACCGTGCCGGACGCGCCAATCTTCTGGCGCTCTGCTGGATTGGCTTTGTTTTGCTCTTCTTCACGTTCTCCACCACGCAGGAGTATTACTCAGTCCCGATCTATCCCGCGTTAGCGCTTCTCATCGGAGCTGCGATGGCGAGAGAGCAGCTGGAGCCGCGTGGCAAACAAAGTACTCACCGCACTTGCTGCAACAGCTGCGATCGTGATCTCTGTCGTGCTGACAAAAGTTTGGAGCCTGCCCGCTCCGGGGGATATTTCAAATGCGCTGGTGCAGCATCCCGAGTTGTACACGCTCTCCATGGGGCACATGGGCGACCTCACGCTTTCATCGTTTGCGTATCTTCGCCTTCCACTTATTGTTGCGGGAATCGCCGCCGTCATCGGAGCGGTCGGCACTTGGGTCTGGAGAGATTCTGCTCGCAAGGCGGTACTTGCAACTGCCATCATGATGGCGGTATTTTTCCACGCTGCTCGCTTGGCGCTGGTGGTTTTTGATCCTTATCTTGGCTCCAAACCTTTGGCAGACGCGCTAGTGCAATCGCCTCCCGGAAAACTGATCGAGGCGGATGCCTATTATGCTTTTTCGTCGGTCATCTATTATGCCAAGCGCGATGCGCTGTTGCTGAACGGTCGCATCAACAATCTGCAGTACGGTTCGTATGCGCCGGGCGCTCCCAAAGTTTTTATCGACGACGACGATCTGAAGACGCTCTGGCAGCGCAGTGACCGCTATTACCTTGTGATTTATGGATCGAGCATTCCCGCAGTGAAGAAGGTGCTCGGTGCGGACGGGTTGGTGTTGGTGAAGGAAAGTGGCGGCAATTATTTGTTCACAAACCATCCTCTTGCTAACGGTAGCTAACGATTCGGCCGCCTTTTGTGAATTGATACTTCTCACCCCGCCACTCGAAATCCCCGCCGGTAAAACTTAAAACCCACAGCAAGAATCCGAACAGGTCGCGAGCCGGATATAGCCAGCAAAGCGAGACTGCTCTTCGGTCGCGCACAACCAGCCATCCCACCGTGAGGCACTGCAGGACCCGGTTCAGCAAGGACCATCCGAATAGCAGCGCGCCGGCTGCGGTTGCTCCCATTAAGCAGCCCCCGATCAACCCGAGGATCCCGAAGGGAACAGCAAACGTGAGCCCGGACCCAACGTGTCCCAGTGGACGTGAAAACCGCGTGCTCTTCATCCAGCGCAGTTGATGCTCGAGCGACGGACCGAAGCTCGTATCCACCACCATGTGTTCGATGATGTGGTGCGACAGCTCGATGTGATATCCCGCCTCGGCGATCATGCGGCCAAGCTCGAAATCATCCGAATAAAAATCTGCCGTGGCGCCAATCCCACCGATCTTCGCCAGTGCGTCTTTCCGCGTAGCCATAGTCGGCCCGAGTGCAAACTTCATCCCTTCGAACATGTCTGCGAGCAGTACGCCCGAGGTCATATCCACAGACATGCCCAGTCCTTCCAATACCGCCCATGATCCGCCGACAGGGAAGCCTCGATACACGCACGTCACCACCCCGTCTTCGGATCGAGCAGCGGTGCGGTCACATTGCGCAGGTAATCGGGATGCACGAACACGTCGCTGTCAGAGATGATCACGAACTCTGATTTCGCAGCCGCGAGCATTTTGTCCAGCGAGTAGACCTTGGCGTTCGGCCATTGTGGCGGTCCCGAATAAACGATTGAAACCGGGACTGCAGGAAATTCTTTCCTAAGCTCCTCCACGATCGCTACCGCCGGATCTTCGCTGCTCCGCGCCCCGAATACGAGCTCGTACTTTGGGTAGTTTTGTTGAAAGAACGTTCGCAGAGTCTCGCGCAGCCGCGACTCCAGGCCGTGCACCGGCTTCATCACGGAGACGAACGGCAATTCGCTTTCTGGCACCTCAGATACTGCAACGGCTTTTCGAAGCGATTCGCGTCGAAAACGTGAGACCGCCACAAAAACCAGCCCGAGGAAGATGGTGCTGGTGATCGTTCCGAACGCCGCCAGAATATAGAGGGCCAGCCCCAAGTTTCGCATCGAGGTAGAAGAGGACTGTTGAGAATACCCGATTGCGCCCGTGGCCGCGAGGCTCGTGCGATAAACTGAACATTACTCATGGTTTGGGGCGAAACATTTCAGGTGGCGGTGCAGGCTCTGCGCGCAGACAAGGTCAAAGCCATGCTGACCATGCTCGGCGTCATTATCGGCGCGCCTGCATTGTGCTCGTGGTCACCGTTGCCCTGACCGGCAAGCGCTACATCATCTCCCAGATCGAGGGCGTCGGCTCCAACATCACCTACGCACAGCTGACCCGGTCCGGGAAGACGACTTCCTTGGCCGACGAGATCACCCTTGCCGACATCACCGCCGTCCGCGATCAGATTCCCGAGGTTGTCGAGGTGGCCGGGACTCGAGATCTTCCGATGACCGTTGTTGTAGAAGGCCACGAGCGGCCGATTAGCATGGTGGGAGTCACGGAAGGATTTCAGAAGATCCGCAATCTTGATATCATGCAGGGCCGTTTTTTCGATCCCGAGGACATGACCTCGCGCAACAAGGTCGCGCTTCTAACTCCTGAATTGGCCGATGCACTTTTCCCGAAACAGGATCCCCTCGGCAAAGAAGTACGGCTCAACGAATTGAATTTCACCGTCATCGGTATTTTTCGCGAGCGCGTCTCCACCTTCGGCGCTTCCGAGATCCAGAAGTACACGGCGATCGTTCCCTATCAGGTGATGCAGTACTTCACGGGAAATGAATTTGCGAAAGTCCTATACGCGCAAGCGGGGCACCCGGAAGCCGTTCCGACGGTAACCAGTTCGGTTGCAGCTGTGCTAAAGAGCCGTCACCGGGCTGAGGCAATGCCCGAAGTCCAGGACCTTCGGTCGCTGCTCGAAGCCACGCAGCGCATCTCGAAGGCATTGACCATCACGTTGCTGTTTGTGGCCGGCATCGCTTTGACCATCAGCGGCGTCGGCATCATGAACATCATGTTGGTGACCGTGACCGAACGTACTCGCGAGATCGGAGTAAGAAAAGCTATCGGCGCCAAACGACAGGAGATCCTCTACCAGTTTCTTATCGAAGCGTTTCTCATCAGCGGCATCGGCGCTGCCATCGGGATAGCCATTGCTGTGGCGATCCCCATCGTGGTAAAGCCGCTCCTTCCCGAGGGAATATACATCCCGATTTCCTGGATCTCCGTCATCATCGCCTTCGCAGTTTCTTGCCTTACCGGTATCTTCTCGGATATCTGCCGGCCAACAAAGCCGCTCGCCTGCAACCGACGGAGGCGTTGCGTTATGAGTAAGGCGGCAGCCACCCAACGCTTATCGCTAGCGATATGGCGATTGCCTCCACCCTTCCCGCTCACTTTTATATCGACCCCGCTATCGCGAAAGCTGAAGCAGAAAAAATCTTTGGACGCACTTGGCAAATTGTTGCTCGCCGCGAGCAATTATCTAAATTAGGAGATTTCATTACGGCTGAGGTCGCAGGCGAGCAGGTGCTGGTCTCGCGTGGCCTCAACGGGGAGCTTCGTGGCTTCTATAACGTGTGCCGCCATCGAGCAGGTCCTCCCGCCACGGGATGTGGCAACCGAAAAGTCTTCCGCTGTGGCTATCACGGGTGGACTTACGGTCTCGAAGGCAAGCTGCTTAATTGCCCGGAGATGGAAGGTACAAAGGAATTCAACCCCGCAGATTTCTCCTTGCGCCCGGTTCTCGCCGCCGAGTGGTCGCTTTGGGTTTTCGTGAATCTCGACCCCAATGCCGAAGAGCCTGATTCCTACGTGCGTGAGGTACCGCCCAATCCGCCGTTTCAAGCTCGAGACCATGAAGTTGCATGAGCGCCGCGAATACAAAGTCGACTGCAACTGGAAGGTCTATATAGACAATTTCCTCGAGGGCTACCACCTCCCCAGCGTTCATCCCGGTCTGAACAAAGAGCTGGACTATAGCCAGTACAACACCGCGATTTTATGAACGACATTCTTTGCAGTCCAGTCCCATCCGCGGGCCGGAAAACGAGCGACACACCAGCGGCGCTACAAGCAATCCAAGGAGACTTAGTGCCGACTATTTCTGGGTCTTCCCAACTGGATGCTGAACTGCTATCCCGACAACATGTCGCTCAACATCGTGGTCCCCACTTCGGCGCGAGACGACCACCGTGATCTTCGAGTGGTATTTCACCGACGAGGCCTGCAGACCGATGCCCCGAAACAAGAGCGTCGACTTCAGCGACCAGATGCAGCTCGAAGACGGCCACATTTGCGAGGTCGTCCATCGCAATCTGCATTCGCGCAGTTACGATCGTGGCCGATACAGCGTGAAGCAGGAGAAGTGCGTGCACCACTTCCATCGACTCTACGCTTCCATGATGGCTGGGGTCGTGAGTGCCGCGTAATGCTTCTATAAGGTAACGCGAAGTAAGCGGCTCAGCCCGTCCCGCGACGCATGATCTCGTTCACGGAATACAGCCCGCCTCGCGAAAAGAACTTCCCATTTAGGTAATCTCCGGTTTTGGAATTCCAGCTATTTACCGAAACGCTGTTCCAGTAGCAGCAGGATCTGCCGCCCTACCATCTCCGCCACCACATAGCTTTGCAAGTAGATGGGGCCTGAGGAATAGAACGGATCGTAAGCCCAGTTTATTTCCGTCCTTCACCTCGAACGCCAGAAACTCGCGACTGCCCGGTGGCGCCGATTGTGATAAGTCGGTAACCCACGGATTCTCATAGGCCTCGAATTCGAACGCGGAATCGGCCATGGTACTGCGCATATCGCAAAGAGACTTCAATCGATAGGCCTCTTGCACTTCGCTAGCAGCACCGCTATTTAAACCAAAGTTCTTCGTGAGAACGTCCGAGCGATACAGCATCAAGGCCATTACCTGTCCCAGTCCCTCGTCGAACGGCTCGGGATTGTCGGCACACAGCAAGAACGACGCTTCCTTGCAGAAGCTGTAATGCAGGCCGTGCCCTGATTCATGGAGCAGCGTGTCAGTGAAGCGCAAGCCTTCATATTTGTTCACCAGGATCTTTACTTCTTTTCCGAACAAGATCGGATACGTGCCGCCGCCAAAGGTGATGTCGGTGATCTTCACCGTTACTGGCAGCTGCTTGAAGTCGAATCCGAGGTCCAGGGCGATCCTCTGTGTCTGCTCCCATGCCCTGTCGGAAGGGAAGACATTTTCGGTCTGACCAGCGTTGGACCCGAAGTACTCCAAGTCCCAAGGCGCTGCTTGTTGTACCTTGAATTCGCCTCGGACGGCACGCAATAGTTCGTCGTACTCGGGCTGAGTCTCTCGCCTGATTTCCTCAAACCATCCCAACAGTTGTTTTCTCTCCAGACCTTTTCTCTTGAGCATGAAATCGGTGAACGGACCAACACCGCTCTTTGCGGCGAGAGCAAGGCGCATCTTCATCGCTCTCTGAATGCGCTCTCCCGTGACCTTTGTGATCTGCCGCTGCGCCGTCCACGCCTTTTCTCGCAGTGCACGGTTGGGTTCATGCCCAAGGATGTTGTTGAGTTCGGCGCGCGTCAGCTTCTTGCCATCGACTTCGTAACGCATCTCGGATTCATCTTTGGTGATCGATTCCACTAGCTTCACCAGCTCCGGATCGCCATTGATGCGTGCGTCGTCGCCATCCGCAATGAAGAGTTCCCGACGCCGTTGCAATACGGGTCCGAGAAATGAGCAGCGCGCAAAGTCTTGACAAACGTCTCGTCGAGCAACACGGCATTGATCTTGGTTCGTACCGGCTGCACAGATGCGTCTTTCTGCTCTCCGGAATCGGTGGCATACTGCGTCCGCCAATATTCCGCCCATAGCTGCTCCAGCTGTTGTTCTTTCAAATCGAGCTGTTTTCTACGGAACGGCTGTCGCCGAAGCCGTAAGTGCTGCAGAGAAGAACGGTTGCTATGACCCAGGAGCGCGCTCGCATGCGCCCGAGTATAGCCGCAGCCTACTGGAAGAGGGAAAGCTTGTTGTTGTGTGGGTTCCTGCGGCGGAGTTGAACTGGAAACCGTTCGCATCTCTGCTATCCCGTACTTGGTTTTTAGCTTTTTCACCAGCGTGGAGATCTGCTTCTTGTACGCGGCCGGAAGATGAGCATTCTTCGCGTACCGTTCCTGATACGACTTCAGAAGCTCGGGGAACTTCTCCGCCAGGAACGGCATGAATACCTTTTCCGAACAAGGCTTCAAGAAAAGGGGATTGGCGAAAATCCATTGCGCTTTAGCTTCTGCCGCTGCTTTCACCACTGCGTCAAGGCTCTTTGGGGAGTCAGTGATTCCCGGCAGCACCGGAGCGATCGCCACCCCTGCGCTCAATCGAGCGTCGTTGAATCTGCGCACCGCGTCCAGCCGAAGGTCGGGCCGCGGTGCCCGTGGCTCCAGCAGTCGCGCCAGCTCCACGTCTGTGGTGGTTACGGTAATGTTGATGGAAAGATTATTGCGCGCGGCGATTTTTTGGAAGATTTCCATATCGCGCAGGATCATGTTGGACTTGCTGATGATGCTGATTCGAAGCCCGCGTGGTTCGCCAGCTCCTCCAGGATCGCGCGCGTCATCCCGAAGCGTCGCTCTGCCGGCTGGTAAGGATCAGTGGCGGTTCCGATTGCAATGCTTTGGCCGTGTTTCACCTTCTTTAAGTCACGCCGGAGCAGCCAACCGGCATTCTGCTTCACGTAGATCTTGCGCTCGAACTCCAGGCCGTCGCGCATCTCCATGAACTCGTGGGTATATCGCGCGTAGCAATACTTGCAGGCGAATTCACAACCGCGGTAGGGATTGATGGTCCAGGTGAACGGCATGCGCGCGGTGTCGCATTTGTTAAGAAGCGACTGCGCAGGAAGGGAAAAGTACTGAACCTTGTGGCCTTCCTCGAGTGACTCTCCCAGCGAGGCCAGGCGGGCGATTCCCACCAGGTGCGGCGGGGGCTCCGACTCAAAAAATCCGGGGTTCACGGGGAGAGACATTCGCCTTTTATTCGCTTAACTACAATGTTAAGCCTGCGGCGGATCTCCGTCAACTACCTCGTCGAAGCAGCCGATGCTGCCTGGCTCGGGGCTCCCGGAATCGTGATGTCGATCGGAATCACCGGCCCTAGCGACGAAAGAGGCTTGTCGAAATCTCCCTGATTGCCTACGACAAGAACTTTCATCTGGTCCTTATGCAGGTACTTTTTTGCGACCCGGTCCACGTCCGCGGTGGTCACCTTCTCCACTCCGGCGCGGTATTGTTCAAGAAAATCCGGAGGGTAGCCATAGAACTCGTAGGTCATGCGCTCGCTGAGGACTTTGTCTTTCGAATCGAATTCAAAAACAAACCCGTTCAAGATGGCGTCTTTGGCGCGTTTCAACTCCGCCGGCGTCACTGGGTCGTTCTGCATCTTGTCGAGTTCGGTATCCAACGCTGAGATCGACTTCACCGTGGTTTCGCTCTTCGTGCCCATGCCCAACGCCGCAAGCCCCGGATGGTCGTAAGCGCTTCCGACGCCTCCGCCGACCGAATACGCCAGCCCGAGCTTGGTGCGGATGCTCTGGATCAGCCGCGACGAAAACCCTCCGCCCATGATCTCGTTCATCACATCGACGGCGAAGAAATCAGGATTGTCTTTCCGAATGCCCAGATCGACCATACGGATGTTCGATTGATTCACATCTTCTTTCTGGACGAAATAGATTCCCGGCTTCCCGGGGTGGATCGGCGTGTTCAGCTTCTTGTCTGCTTCTGGTCCTTTAGGAAGTGACGCGAACGCCTCGCGCAGCTTCGCCTCCATCGTGGCCGGATCGAAATCGCCCGTGACTCCCAGGATCATGTTGTTGGGGTGTACAAAACGCTGATGCCAATCCAGTAAGTCCTGGCGTGTGATTGCATCCAGCGTGGCGTATTCAACGGTCCGGGCAAACGGACTTTCAGCACCGTAGGCCAGTTTAGTGGCTTCACGTCGCGCGATGGCAGAGGGATCGTCATTGCGACGGGAGATGCCGGTCGCGACCTGCCGCTTCGCCAGAACGATCTTCTCGCTGCGGAATTCCGGCTCCCGCAAAAGTTCAAGCACTACATCAAAGACATCGTTGAAGTCATTCTTTAGGCTGGACCAACCCACTGTCGTAACATCCGACCGGCCGCCTGTTTCTACTTTTGCTGCGCGCGCTTCCAGGTAATCGTCAAGCTGGTCTCCAGTGCGGGTACGTGTTCCACCTGTGCGCCACACCTGGCCAAAAAGAGACACCAACCCCACTTTGGCAGATGGCTCGATGCGCGAACCGCCGCGAATAATAATGCTGCCGTCGATGAGCGGAAGCTCATGGTCTTCCTGCAGGAAGATGATCATCCCGTTCGGCAGCTCGACCCGCTTGGGCAATTGCGGATGAAAAGGCGAAAGTGGAGGGGTCTTGATCTTGCTCAAGATCGCCTTGCGATGAGCCGCAATCGTTGCATCTTGCGCTTCGGGTGACGGCTCAGGCGCCGGTGACGTCTTTGCAGCCGACGGGCGCTTCGCCTTCGGAGCTGCCTGCGCATTAGCCACAGTAGCGGTAAAGATAAACGTTGATGTAGCCAGGAGCAGCGATAGCAGTCTCGTCATTGTTGTGCTCCTTTAGGCTGTTGCGTCGGCATCTTCGTTTCAAGAGTTGAGATCGTTCTGTTTTCTGGAGTAAACGTCTTCGCGGCAACGCGTCGTATATCGGCCTTAGTCACCTTGTCCACTCGATCGATGGAGCGAAACATCTCGCGCCAGTCGCCAAAGAGCGTTTGATAGGTAGCAAGGTCTTCAGCGAGTCCCTCGTTCTCCGCCAATCCGCGGACCAGATCCGCGCGCATTCGCGTCTTCACCATCTTGAGTTCGTCATCGGTCACATCCTCGGTCAACAACCGGCTGATCTCCTGATGCATGGCATCCTTTATCTCCGCCGGTGTGTGCCCTTGTGCCGGAATCGCATAAAACGCGAAGAGATTCGGATATTGACCCCGGGGAATCCGCTGAAGCCGCTTGCCGTCACCGCGATTTTTTTGTCTCGCACCAGCGAGCGATACAAGCGCGAGGTGCGTCCGCTCGACAGCAGGTCGCTGATCACGTCGTAGACCGCGTCATCGGGATCCAGATAACTCGGCCGGTGATAGCCTTCAATAAAATACGGCTGCGACACCTCGCGCAGCGTCGTCGTACGCTCTGCTTTCTGTGGCGGTTCAACCGTGCTCATATCGAGTGGTTTTTCAGCCTTGGGAATCCGCCCGAAGTATCGTTCCATGATCGGCATGGCTTGCGCTGCCTTCACGTCACCCACCACGGCGACCACCATGTTCGCTGGGATGTAATATTTCTTGAAGAACGTTTCCGCATCCGTAGCGGAGAACGCATCCAGCTCAGAAGGGAAGCCGATCCCGTTCTCGTGATACGGGTGAGCGATGAACGAGGCTCCCAGGAATTCTTCCAGCAACCTTCCCAATGGATTCGAGTCGGTGCGCATGCGGCGTTCTTCATGCACCACATCGCGCTCGATGTAAAACTCGCGAAATACCGGATGCAGGAATCGCTCCGACTCCAGATACGCCCACAGCTCCAGCCGATTGGATGGAAGAGAATAGAAGTAATGCGTAGCGTCCATGCTGGTCGAGGCATTGATGTCCTCGCCGCCGGCGCTCTCGATGATCTCGCTGAATTCGTTCGGGACCACATATTTTTGCGCTTCGTCGATCGCCTTGCGCCATGCCTCTTCCGCCGCTTTCAATTTGTTCGGATCGCGTCCGACTGGGCGCAGGCGTTCGCGCTCGTATTCCTGAAACTTCGTCTCCACCTTGGCTAGCGCCAGTTTCTCCGCCGGATAGTTGAGCGTCCCGATCTTGTCGGTTCCCTTGAACGCCATGTGTTCGAACATATGCGCTAGCCCGCCTTTGCCCTTGGGGTCCTGGACATCGCCCGCGTCGACATATGTAAAGAAGGAGAAGACAGGCGCCTCCGGCCGCTCCAGCACCAGCAGCGTCAATCCGTTGGGCAATTTTTTTACCGTGATCCGCTTTTCGAATGAGGCGATGTCCTGTGCGTTGAGAAAGGAGAGGCTCAAGAGCACAAGAACAGTCAGGAAGGGAACAGTACGTCGCATGCAGCCTCCAAAGGCCAAACTATCAATCTAGGAGTTAAGCTTCAGACGTGTCAAATCGCACGAGGAGAGCGGGGACTGCTACATATCAAACAAACGGTAGACCAGTGGCGGGTTTTCCGCCTGCAACAGGTTCAACGCCACGTTATGTACGGGGATTCCAGCGGTGGTCTTGCCGCTCTGCGCACCATGATGAGCGTGACCATGCACCACCAGCTGTGCTCCGTGCCTGTCAATCACCTCTGCTAACCGGGATGACCCCAAATAGGGATAGATCTGCTCCGGCTCGCCCTTCACCGTATCCACTATCGGGGCATAATGCAGCACCACGACTCGCTTCTCGGTCCGCAATTGCATCATGGCGCGCTCCAGCTTTAGCGCCTCGTCGATCCCCGCTTGTACGAATGCTTTGATCTGGGGTTCGCCGAACGACGTCAATACCCCGCGACCAAATCCGCCGGGAAATCCCTTGCACCCCGCGAAGCCCACTCCGTCGCGCTCATACGCCGTACCGTCAAGGACCTTCAATCCCTCCGCCGTCATCATCCGCATCAGCTCCTGCTCATGCCCGCTCTCGTAGTCATGATTGCCGAGCACGGCCACCGTGGGAACGCGAATTCTCACCAGCGCATTCAGCAACGATTCCATTTCCTGCGGCGTGCCGTAGTTGGTCAGGTCGCCTGCAAGCAAAAGAACGTCGGCATTGTCGCGGACGTGTGAGAGCGATTCGCGTAGCGGGTCATAGCGCTGCGGAGAGAAGTGCAGGTCGCCAACCGCCGCGATCCTCATTGCGCGCGCTTTCCGTTCAAATCGCCACCTGGATCGGTGCGTCTACCGAATCGTCGCTCACCGCTATCTGGTGCTTGATGCGCTCGTATGTCGCCTCGGGGATCACCATGCGCGAGACGAGTTCCAGCTTGTTGCGATACGGACGGTTCTCAACGATCCGCGCAGAAAGCGCTGGTCCGATCCCACTCAGCTCCTGTAGCTCTTCTTCGGTCGCGTCATTCAGATCGAGAACGTCGCCTTCAAACTCTTGGCGAAGCTCTTCTCCGCGCGATTCGCTCCCGCTCTGTTGCGCACCAACCGCTTGCGCTCCTCTGATTTGCGGATACAAGAACGAGACCACTCCAGCGGCACAAAGTCCTGCTACGAATGCAAAAACATTTCCAAACACGGCTTCCTCCTTTTCAGTTATGCCACCAGCCCGCGATCGTTGCCCGGCTGATGGTCTGACGTTTCCTTTTCGATCTCGCCCTCTCGCCGCTTGCGCGATTCTCCCAGCAAGTCGTTCATGCCCCATTCCGCCACGTCGATGGCGAACATCCGCTCGTCGAGCAGGCTTCCGCGGAACTTGGCTTTGAGGTCTGGATTCTCGACGGCTTGCTTTGTTCGCTCCAGCATCGATTCCCATATTTCTCTGGGAATGAACTCGGTCTTGCTGGGATAGATGTACTTGAACATGATCATGGCGTAGAACAACAGCTCCCAATGGTCGCCCGCCAGATGCAGAAGCCGGTCCCAATCCAGACGCCCGCGCGTGCCATGGATCACGTGCGCGATGTCCGCCCCATCGTAGCGCTCTCGGAATAGGACAAACATTTTCGACGCGATCAGCTCTTCCGCCGCCAGCACTCGCGTCTGTACTCCGGTGACCTTCGCGCGCGCGCTGCCCTCGATCCAGGAGTCCTCGACCGTGATGATTCCATTGCTCATCCCTGTGATCAGGTCGACATAGAATTCTTCTCGCCATGCTTTGCATAGCCAGATGGAGTCCACGATTTCAGTCTGAAAGCCGTCTTCTTTCAACACGTCCATCGCTCGCCGGGCATTTTCAGCCGTAAGGAAAAGGTCGAGGTCTTTGGTATTTCGCCAGATTCCGGTGTGCTGATGCAGCGCAAAGGCTCCGGAAACTGCGTACGGCACTTGCCTGTCGATCAGCAACTGCAGCACCTCGCGGAACAGGGCTTCCTGCTCCGGCGCGAACTGCGGCGCCGTCGAGGAGCTGATAGGCAGACTTGTAGCCTGGTCACCCATCCCACCTTGGATGGCGCGTAGGTAATCGGTGTTGTGAGAGTTCCGCCTGTAAACTATCGTTTACCAGTGGTGGATGGCCGCTGGGCAACACCTGGCGGCCGGCCTCAATCCCATTCCCATGCCGTCCCGCTCCGAAGTCGAGATCCAGGGCAAGAAGCTCGGCCTCAGCAACCTCGATAAAGTCATGTACCCGGCAGCCGGCTTTACCAAGGCGCAGGTCATCGACTACTACGTCCGCATCGCTCCCGTGCTGCTGCCGCACTTGAAGGACCGGCCACTGACCCTCAAGCGATATCCCAACGGCGTGAACGGAATGCATTTTTACGAAAAGAATTGCCCGGCGCACCGGCCAGAGTGGCTGAAGACTGCTCCCATCTGGAGCCCCGGCAACAATAAATGGATGGATTACTGCCTGATGCAGGATCTTCCTTCGCTGGTCTGGGCCGTGAACCTGGCTGACCTCGAGCTGCACACTTCTCTGTCGCTGGGTAAAGAGATTTTGCGTCCGACCATGATGGTCTTCGATCTCGACCCCGGCGCGCCAGCCGACATCGTGCAGTGCTGCCAGGTAGGTCTCTGGCTGAAAGAGATCTTCGATGGTTTTAAGCTGCAAAGCTTCGCCAAGACCTCCGGCTCCAAGGGGCTGCAAGTCTATGTCCCGCTGAACACGCCGGCGACTTACGAAGAAACAAAGCCCTTCGCACACGAACTCGCGCGCTTGCTAGAGCGGCAGCACCCGCAGCAGGTCGTCTCTGAGATGAAGAAGGTTCTTCGCACCGGCAAAGTCTTCGTCGACTGGAGCCAGAACGACGACTACAAGACCACCGTCTGCGTCTACTCGCTCCGCGCCAAGGAGCGGCCCATGGTGTCGACTCCGGTCTCTTGGGATGAAGTGAAGAAATGTCTGAGCAAGAAAGATCCGCAGGTGCTCGCCTTCGATTCCGAAGCCGCGCTCAAGCGAGTCGAAAAGTTAGGCGACCTCTTCGAGCCCGTGCTCAAGCTCAAACAAAAGCTGCCGCCCCTATCGGCTCTCGGCGTCGAAGCTCCAAAGAAGCCTAAGCGCAAATCCGCTTCACCTCGGAAGACAGCCTGATCTTCGTCGCCGTCGCAGATGCCCCTCTGATTCAGGTTGAATTCGTGAAAATCCGTGTTGATCCGTGGCGAATTGCTTTTGCTAGTAGCTTCAGGTCATTTGTTACAATGGAGACACACGCGGTCTCCTCCGCGTGATCCTTTTTGGGGCTGTAGCTCAGTTGGGAGAGCGCGTCGTTCGCAACGACGAGGCCGTCGGTTCGATCCCGACCAGCTCCACCAGAATCACTCCTTCGGCACGATGATTTACAATCCCGCCCGTGGCGAACAAACCTTTGGTCCTCGTGATTCTTGATGGTTGGGGCTACGCCCTGCCCTCCAAAGCCAACGCCATCTCCCTCGCGCGCAAGCCTTTTTACGATTCATTGCTGCGCGATTATCCCAACACTCTCATTCACACCAGCGGACGTTACGTCGGTCTCCCTCAGGGTCAAATGGGGAACAGTGAAGTTGGCCACCTGAATATCGGCGCTGGCCGCGTCGTTTACATGGACATCACCAAGATCGATCTCATGATCGAGAACGGCGACTTCTTCTCCGATCCCACGCTTCTCGCTGCCATGAAGCACGCGCGCAGTGGTGGCCGTCGCCTGCACCTCTTCGGATTGCTTTCCGATGGTGGCGTCCATTCCCATCAGAATCATCTTTACGCCCTACTGCGAATGGCGAAGACGAATGGGATCGACCGCGTCTTCGTTCATCCCTTCATGGACGGACGCGACACTCTGCCCACAAACGGCGCCGGATACATCGAGCAGCTCCAGCAGAAGATTCGCGAGCTGAACAGCACCGCCAAGATCGCCAGCGTCAGCGGCCGCTATTACGCCATGGATCGCGATAAACGTTGGGACCGCGAATTGAAGGCTTTTACCGCCATGGTCGAAGGCAAAGGCGAAGGTGGCACCACCGTCGACCCAGTGCAGGCAATGAAGGCTTCTTACAACAACGGCGTGACGGATGAATTCGTCGTGCCTTTCGTTTGCGCCGACAACCGCGGCGAACCGGTTGCCACTATTCGCGATGAAGACAGCTGCATCAATTTCAACTTCCGCGCCGACCGCGCCCGCCAGATAACGCGTGTCCTCGCCCGCGAAAGCGGCCTCTCGAAAGAGGGCGGACGCGATCTGCCCGACTGGGAAGGCCTCGACGCCACCATTCCCCGCAGTCGCATTCCCAAGAACCTGCTGTACACCTGCATGAGCCAGTACGATTCACATTTCACCCTCCCGGTCGTTGTGCCGCCCGATTCATTAACTAATATTCTTGCGAACGTCATGGCGCAACACGATCTCCGCAATTTGCGCGTTGCCGAGACGGAAAAATATGCTCACGTCACCTACTTCTTCAACGGCGGCGTGGAGAAGCCGTTCCCAGGCGAAGATCGCGTGCTCGTGCCCTCGCAAAAAGTTGCTACTTATGACTTGAAGCCGGAGATGTCAGCTCCCGGAATCGCTGATGCCGTCGTCAAAGCGACTGCCGACGGCGCCTTCGACGTGATCATCGTTAACTTTGCTAATGCCGATATGGTCGGCCACAGCGGCAAGATTCCACCCACCATCAAAGCCGTGGAAACCGTGGACGCGTGTTTGCAACAGGTCTATCAAGCGGTCCGCCAGCGCGGCGGCGCCATGTTGGTCACCGCCGATCACGGCAACGCCGAGATGATGATCGATCCTGCCACCGGCGGCCCACACACCGCCCATACCGTTAATCCCGTGCCGCTCATTGCGATCTCGGAAGATGCGAAGCAGTTCACCCTGTTCCCAGATGGCGCACTCCAGGATCTTTCACCGACCATGCTCGGGATGTTGGGGATCCCGCAGCCAAAAGAGATGACCGGCCATGACCTCCGAGTTAAGAAATCGA
Organism: uncultured Acidobacteriota bacterium; assembly: GCA_963711965.1. GTDB lineage: Bacteria > Acidobacteriota > Terriglobia > Terriglobales > Acidobacteriaceae > CAVQGF01. Next base: position 19,928 of record CAVQGF010000001.1, read on the forward strand.
CGGGGTAGGGACTGTGTAGGCGCGCACGTCCTCGTGCGCTCTCTCTTCGTTCGACGGCCGTCACGCCTTCGTGAAATCTTCCTGGCTTTCGTGTGATGCCTTTGCTTCTATGAATGGCTATCCTCTGCGTCCTCGGGGTATCTGCGGTTCTGGTTTGCCTCTGCTACTATTGCCTTTCGCTGACCGAACACTGAATGAAGATCGTCATTGCTCTCCCGCATCGTTTCAGCCTTTGGCAGGCACCGCCGTGGTTTATCGAGCGGCTCAAGTCGCAATTCCCCCAGCTATTTTTCTCTGAAGTAAAAGACTACATGGGGCTTCCCGTGCAGTTAAAAGATGCCGACGTCTTCGTCGGGTGGTCTTTGCGCCCCGAGCAGCTTTCACTCGCTCCCAAACTCCTGTGCAATCCACTCTCCTGCGGCCGCCGTCCACCAGCTGATGTTTCCGGCGTTGGTGAAAAGCAAGATCATGGTCACCAACGCAAGTGAGGTGCACGGGCCCGTCGTGGCCGAGCACGTGATGGCTCTCATCCTGGCGATGGCGCGCCGATTGGAAATGGCTTTTTGGTACCAGCAGCAGAAGGTTTGGGCGCAGGAAAAGATCTGGAATGAGAGGCCTCGTCCCATGGAAGTGGCGGGATCCAATCTGCTCGTTGTGGGACTCGGAAATATCGGGCGGCAAGTGGTGCAGCGCGCGAAGTCAATGGGTATGCAGGTCATCGGCATCCGCGAGCATCCCGAGAGCGGGAACGAAGGGTGCGAAGCCGTATTCGCTCCCACGCACGTAGACACCATCATCCGCGACATGGATTTCGTGGTTCTGTCTGCCCCATTGACTGAATCCACCCTCGGCTTCATCAACGCCGCGCGCCTGGCTCGCATGAAGCCGACGGCTTATCTGATCAATGTCAGTCGCGGGCCACTCATCGACGATGCCGCCCTGGTGACTGCGCTGCGCGGTAAAAAGATCGGCGGCGCGGCGCTCGACGTTTTCGAGGAAGAGCCGCTTCCTCCAACTTCGCCCTACTGGGCGCTCGATAATTGCCTTCTCACGCCGCACATCGCCGCGCTCACGGAAAAACTTTGGGAGCGTCATTACACCCTGTTTGCAGACAATCTGTTGCGCTTCATCAGCGGCAAGGAACTGCGCGGCGTGGTGGACAAGCAGCGCGGATACTAACCCCGTGCCTGCCGACGACATTCTCTCGCGAATCCCGCCCCAGGCAGACGCACGCATCGCTTACGGTAAAGATCCTTCGCAATTCTTCGACCTTCGTCTGCCCAAAGCGAACGCCTCCCACCCTGCCGACGATGTTAGGAAAGCGGAGGTCATCCCGAGCGAAGGTCGCCGCGGCGACCGCGTCGAGGGATCTGCATTTCCTCCAATTTTAATCTTTATCCACGGCGGTTTCTGGCGCGCGCAGTACGACCTCGTCCACGCCGGCCACCTCTGTGCAGCCCTCACTAAAGCAGGCATCGCAACACTGAACGTGGAGTATCGGCGCGTCGGGAACGTAGGTGGTGGCTGGCCTGGCTCCCTGCAGGACATCGAAGCTGCCCTGCGGCTGCTTCCCGGACTTGCAAAGAATTATCACCTGGATGTGAAGCGGAATGCCGTCGTTGGCCACTCCGCCGGCGGCCACTTGGCGCTTGCCCTAGCTGCACGCCAGTCGTCACTTCGCGGAGTTGTTGCTCTTGCCCCCATTTCCGATCTTCGCGGCGCCTACAATCTCCATTTGAGCAACGACGCCGTTGTCGAATTTCTCGGCGGAACTCCATCGCAACTACCCGAGCACTACGCCGAGGCCTCGCCGATGGAGCTCTCGATAGCAGTCCCTCAGGTGCTCAGTCACGGTTCGCATGACGACATCGTCCCCATCGAAATGAGCCGCTCCTATGTTAAAGGCAAGAAGAAACGTGGCGAAAACGCCCGGCTCATCGAACTCGACTGCGGCCACTTCGAACTCATCGATCCGTCCTCAGGCGCTTGGAGCAGCGTGCAACAAGCCGTCCTCGACCTGCTGAAACCGTGATCTACGCGCTGGCATCTACAATGGACACACAGTCTTTTTAGAAAGGGAAACACAATGGCACTTCAACGTAAAGGCAGCGCGCAGTGGAAGGGCGGCCTGAAAGACGGCAAAGGCACCGTCTCGACCGCCAGCGGAGTCCTCAAGAGCACTCCGTATTCGTTCAGCTCAAGGTTCGAAGAACAGCAGGGAACAAATCCCGAGGAGCTCATCGGCGCCGCCCATGCCGGATGCTTCTCCATGGCACTCTCCGCCCAGCTCGATGGTGCTGGCCTAAAAGCCGACAGCATCGACACCACCGCAACTGTCAACCTCGAGAAGCTCGAGGGTGACTTCGCTATTACGACGATCAACCTGGAGGTCCGCGCCAAGATTCCCGGCGCCGCCCAAGCCAAGTTCGATGAGTTGACCAAGAAGGCCAAGGAGGGCTGCCCCGTCTCCAAGCTGCTCAATGCCAAAATCACCATGGACGCGAAACTCGTTTAGCTCGTCCACTCCAACAAAAATGAGCCCGCCTAAGCGGGCTCTTTTTAGTTGAGGGATGGAGAGTATGCTTCGTTGCCGATGTTACTCGGGAGCTTGTTGGGTGCCGCCCTCGGGCGGAGGCCCCTGCGGAGGCGGACCGTGGAATTTGCGGACGAACATGTGGTGCCCCATGCCCATTCCCATGCCGCCGTCGATCGTTTGCAGCTTCTTCCACTGCTCGAGCGAGAGCAGGCGCCGGATGTTCAACATCATCATTGCGTGTTCTTTTTCCAGCTTGCCACGCGCCTGGACCACCTGATCCACCTGGTTCGAGACTGCATTCTCGTTGGGCTGATCGGCGTTGATCAGCGTTTGCAGCTTAAGCTCTTCCTTCTGCAGCGCACCGACCATGTCGATGAACCGCACCCTCGAATCGGCGAACGCCTGCTCGATCTGCGTGGCCTGCCCGTCGGAGAGCCCGAGCTGCTTCACCGTCTCGGAATCTTTCCACCACTTGCGCGGACCGGGCACGCGCATTTGGAAGTGGTCGCCGGGGCCGCCGGGACCAGGTCCCTGACGCATGTAGACGGTGTTGCCGCCGCCCTGTGGAGGCGCTGGCGCCGTGTTCTGCGCCATAGCGCTCATGGTGATCAGAGCACTAGCGGCGGTTGCGATGATGGTTGTCAGTTTCATTAGCGGACTCCTTGCCGCGACCGATTGGAAACGTTGCGGGCGCGTGTCATTTCTTTCGTCAAAACTTCGGCCGGTTCGAGCGCCATGGGAGCTTCGCGCTCCAACGCGACCTGCATGTTCTCCAGTAACTGTTCGTCTTGCGCCTCTGAAACCTGCGGCGATACCGGCGGTTTCGTCGAAGGCGACCAGCTCATTGCTGCGGCCAACACCAATGCCGCCACTGCCCCGGCCCATACGAAGCGGATGCCGCGATCGAACGAGCGCTCGTGCAGGCGGACGGAGATGACCGCCCGCTGGCGCGCCCAGAACGTATCCGGCTGCACCGCAGCGACTCGGGCAGCGTCGCGCCACCGCTCGAGCGGAGCGCGGTAGCCGGCGGTGCGCGTCCGGCATTCCGCGCATCCTTCGAGGTGCGCGACGCGGTCTGCCTCAAGCAGGCCCAGGGTCGCGTCGGCCATCTCTTCGGGATTTAAGTGGATGTTCATTTCACACCTTCTAACTCCAACTGCTTCCTGATCTTTTGCAGACCGCGACGCAAGTGCGTCTTCACGGTCGATGCTCCTAAATTCGTCGCCGCGGCAACTTCCTCGATCGAGAGCTCCTCGATGAAGCGCAGGATGAACACCGCGCGCTGCTGCTCGGGCAGGGTATCGAGCGCCTCCCAAACCTTGCCGGCCGCTTCGCGCGCCAGCACGACGGTCTCGGCGCTGGGACGCGTGTCGCTCAGCTGCTCGACCTCGGGCTGCTGCTCGCCTTCTTCCGTCTCCGCGGGTGCAGACTGGAAGAGTTTCTTCCAGAATCCCTGACGCCGGTTGCGGGCGTGATCGCGCGCCAGGTTCACCGCGATGCGGTACAGCCAGGTGCTGACGTTCGCTTCCGCGCGGAAGCTCTTGCGCTTTTCGAAGGCGCGCAGGAAGCACTCCTGCGTCAGCGTTTCGGCGGTGTCGGGGTTGCGCGTCATCGAAAGCAGCAGCCGGTAAATGCGCCGCTGATTCAATTGCACGATCTCCCCAAAATCGTCTTCGGAGATGCCTATCGCCAGAGTCGCTGTTCCCACGCTCAATCCTGTGCTGGCAGTGCTCAAGTGCTTATTTTGCCCCATGCTGATAGACGCCTTTGGCGCTCACAGGTTTACATATCCAGTTTCGAGTTTCGGGTTTCGCGTTTCGAGTGAAAACCTCGGTCTTCGGTTGCGACTTTCGGTTTCGAGTGAAAACCCGCCAAATCAACGGCGCTCCCATTACTTCCTCTGTGCCACCTTCTGTTTCCTCTGTGGTTAAAGCCTTTGACTTTGCCCTTATCTCAAAACTCGAAACTCGCAACCCGAAACTTAGGGTAAAAGCTCCTTCGGCAGCGGATTGCCAGCCCGCTCCTCGTCCCACTGCGCGTAGGTGATCCACCAGCGCGAGCCGTCGTTGAAGAGCTCGATCGAGTTCACGCCGCGGGCGAACACCGGACCGTCCTTCGAGCGTCGCGACTCGTAGGTGCTCATCACGTGTGCCGTCTGCCCAAAGCGATGCGTGATGCGATGGATCTCGCTCTCGTAGAAGCCTTCCTTGGCGATTTGCGGGCCGACGCCGCTGGCGTACATCACATGGTCCAGGATGGTGCCGCGCAGTTTTCCATTCTTGTCCTGGCCCACGCTGAGGAAGCGTGTCTCCGGGGTGTAGAGCGTGTGGTCGCGCGCCCAGTCCGGCCGGCTACCCTTGGGCACGGTGACGATGTCGTACCACGCCTTGATCATCCCATCGATCGAGCCCACGTCTTCCGGACGCGGCGCGATGGTCGGGATATCGATCGCCTTCAGCGCGCAACCGCTGCTGACGGTGCAGATGCGCATCGTCGACGACGGCTCGGTCGTGAGGCCGTGGTTGTCGACCTTCGGCTTCGAATCGTTCTGCTGCGAGAAAGCGATGGCCAATCCGACGAAGGCCACGGAGAGGACGAACACTGCGATGGTCATACGCATGCGGAGCTCCTGAGTAAAGCTTATAGCCATCAGCTCTCAGCTGTCAGCTTTAAGGCAAGTCGAAAGTCCCGCAATTCCGTAGGCTGAAAGCTGATAACTGACCGCTGACAGCCATCACCCTTCTTTGCTCCCTTTCTCCGTCAGGTACTTCGTCAGCAGCACGATGCCCAATATCTGCGTCCACTCGGAGACGATGTTGCCCACCACCTGCCCCCACTTGCCGGTGGCGTCCATGCGGGCAAACGCAATGATCCATCCCACGCCGGTCGCCACGATGAAGATCGACAGGTCGTGCTCGCGCACCGACTCGGGGATCCAGGCCACCAGCGGATGCCTTTTCGGCGGCTTCTTGCTCTCCTTCGAGCCGCGCTCGTAGAGAAACTTGGTGGCGAGCACCATGATGAGCAGTCCGGTCCAGTCGGCGATGGCGTTGCCGAAGAACGAGCCCCAGTGCGTGTGCTCGTCCCAGCGGGTGTAAAGGACGATCCACAGCGCGAGCACCGCTCCCGCCGCCATGCGAGAGGGAATGTTTGTGCCAGAACGATTTCTTCTTTCGAGGCATGGTGACAAAGCTTACCGCGGATTCCTAGAGTGCGCGGATTACCCCGACTAGAAGCCTGTTTACGGAGGTCATCCCGAAGCAAGCCGGAGTCCGCCGCGCGCGGACGACGGCGCGTCGAGGGATCTGCATTTGCAGTTTCCAGCAACCAGCAACTGACAACTAGCAACTGTCTTCCACAAAATACTCCGCATCAATCCTCTTCACCTCATACGCGCCCATGCTCACAACACCCAAACCGCTCTCAAACATCAGCTCCGTCAGCTTCTCGCCGTCGATCAATATCACTTTTGTGCCTTCTAGCCCCGACGCGTACCCCACAGCGCTTTTGGTGAACGAAGACGTCGTAACAAACACACCTTTGCTCGCCTTCTTGCCGTGCAGCGCTCCAACAAACTTCTGTATCTCGTCGCGCGATACATCATGGTTCCAGCGTTTCGCTTGAACGTACACAAGGTCAAATCCAAGTCTGTCTTCCTTGATCACTCCGTCCATTCCCTCATCGCCACTCTGCCCAATCACCTCGCCGGCATTCTCCACCTGCCCGCCGTATCCCAACCGGACCATCAACTCCACTGCCAGCTTCTCGAAGAACTTGGGCGACGCCGCCTTGATCCGCCCCAGCAGCTCCGCCTTCACGCACTCTTTGAGGGTGTGATATGCCGCCTCGATCACCTCCTCGGGGCTCGGCGCCCTCGCGGCCTCAACAATCGAGTTGTCATCCCGAGCGAAGGGAACCGGAGCCGAGGGACCTTGCGTTGGTTTTTGACTTTCCTGCCTTTTGACCTTAGGCCACTCCTCTTTCCACTCCCGCACCGTCCCATCGATCATCGCCTTCACATCGTCCGTCATCGCTTCCTTTGGACACAAAAAAAGCGCCCGCAAGGGCGCCTCGTTTTCGCTTATCGCTTACCGCTTATTGCTACTACTTCTAGGCTAGCATTTTCACCACCCTAAACGTGACACAACTCCACCAACTCAATCTGCCATCGTTTCAGCTACTTAGCAGCAATTGTTAAAGCCAGACCCCTTGACAAAGTTTTGGGCGATCGCTCGCGGTCAGCCTCGTGTCCATAGCTCGAAGGCGTCCCAATTTTCAGGAAAGACAATGTAGCAGCCGCTCTCTTCGAGTTCGTAGACGCTTTCGGCACCTACCCAGTGAAGTTCTTAAAGTCGCCGCCATAGCCTCGAGCCATGAGCATAAGCGGTAGCTCGTACCAGTTGTCGTTGAGGTGGAGGGCGCACCAGGCCTCGGCCTGTTCGCGGGTGAGCTTGGCCTCGCCTTCGGTAAGGGCGAGGCGTTCCTTTTCGGTGACGTTCTCCAGCCGGATGTATGAGGTCGGCACAGCCGCATCATCTCGATCCCGCGGCGAGATCGTCAAGCATTTTTGATCTGGATCAAATCGGGAAGATCGGATAGCCTGGCGAGACCTGTGCCTGCCTACTACGTCGATAACCTCGTAAATTTTCTCAAGACCAGTGATTCAGAAATACGTTCATCCTTGGACGACGGGTATAGCGCAGACGGTTTTGCCTCCCTTTTCACACCGGCAATGGACTCATGGCGCGCCGAGATAGGTGTCTTGAAGCGGGCGCTTAGCGATTTTTATGCGCGAGTCCCTCAGTGCGTCGACGCTGGGGTTCTCCTTGAGTTTTGGATTCCCCGGAGACTGAGGCGGGCGGATATTGTTCTGCTCATCAAGGACGTAATCGTCGTCGTCGAGTTCAAAGCGGGGGAGAGCTCTCAAGGCGCTACTTCGCAAGTAGAGGATTACGCACTCGATCTCGCCGACTTTCATGGGCCAAGTCGAGGGCGGCTGATTGTTCCCGTTGTGCTATCTGACCGTACTCGCAGACGCCCTTTTGGTAGTTCTAGCCAAATTCAGACAACACAGCTTGTAACTGAGGTTGACCTTGCCGGATTGTTGGCAGAGGTCTATCAGAACCTTTGCGGCAAGGATCAACTGAATGTAACTTCGTGGAATCTGGGACAGTACAACCCCGTCCCAACAATTCTCGAAGCTGCAAGAGCAATGTTTGCCAACATGGAAGTGAGAGCTATCGCCTCCTCCGACGTGGGAGCAAAGAACCTCACGGATACGGTGGATGCACTCCGAGCGATCGTCGAAAATGCTAAAGCTCGGCGCCAAAAAATTGCGTGCTTCATCACTGGAGTGCCTGGTGCGGGGAAAACACTGGCAGGGCTTAGAGTTCGTCCATGACCCGGAGATTGCGAAGCAAGCAGATTCTTGCCTCGCATTCCTGTCAGGAAATGGACCTCTAGTCGACGTGTTGCAGGCAGCCCTTACAGAGGACCAGAAAACACGAAAAGGCCTTACAAGCCGAGTTGCTAAAAGGGACCCGGAAACGTTCGGATACAAGGCGTCTACGTATTCAAAAAGACTCACTGGAACGACGGGGTGCCACCACCAGAACGAATCATTGTTTTTGATGAAGCCCAACGAGCGTGGGACCAGAAAAGAACTGCAAAGAAATTGAAGGCTGGCAAAGATTACCCCCATTCCGAGCCTTCGCTCCTGCTGGATATTATGGGACGCCACAAGGGCTGGTCCGTTGTTGTCGCGTTAATTGGAGGTGGACAGGAGATACACGAAGGCGAAGCAGGACTCGGGGAGTGGGGCCGCGCGCTCGCGCAACAACCCATTGGGAAATGGGAGGTAGTTAGCTCTCCTGAGGCTTTGGACGGTGGAGATGCTACAGCCAACACGACCCTTCTTGAATCCGTCCCAGACGATCTTATTGTCACTAGAGATTCCCGACTCCACCTCGACACACCAACCCGTCAGTTTAGGGGAAAGACCGTTGCGGGGTGGGTAACGCGCTCGTCACCGGGAAGTCACTTGTTGCGAGAGAAGCACTGCTAAGTAGTCCGCAATATCCAATTTATCTTCCAGAGGATCTTGAAGTTGCACGAAATTGGCTGCGATCGATGGCGCGCGGGTCGGAAAGGTACGGTTTAGTGGCATCTTCTACAGCCGGGCGATTGCGCGCGTATGGAATAGAGACCAGCAATACGTTCCACAAGGGAATCCCCATTCCACATTGGTTTCTGCGAAGCGAGGAAGATTATCGATCTTCATATCGACTGGAAGTTGCGACGACAGAATTCGAGATACAAGGACTTGAGCTTGATTGGGTCGGAGTTTGCTGGGGTGGCGACATGCTGTGGAATCCAAAAGGCGCGGAGTGGGACTTAATGCATTTACACGGGCCCAACTGGACCTTGACTGCAAATGAGGTCGAGAGGCGATACACGATAAACACGTATCGTGTACTCATGACCCGCGCCCGAAAGGGTATGGTGATTTTTGTTCCGCCAGGAAAGGCAGACGATTCCACGCTGCTGCCAGAGCCATATAACCACACCGCAACTTTCCTGATGGAAGCTGGTTGCAGGCAATTGAACGTGCAACAATATGTCGCTGCAGCAATCTAAGTCTGCTTAAGAAATGGAAAGCCCCAGCTTGCGCTGGGGCTTTGTTGTTCACGGTCGAGGCGACCGTGCTACATAGTCAAGTGCTTAAAACCCGCCCATGCCGCCGTGGCCGCCAGGCATTGCCGGTTCCTTCTTATCTTCCGGAATGTCGGAGACCAGGGCTTCGGTCGTCAGCATGAGCGCCGCGATGGAGCCGGCGTTCTGCAGCGCGGTACGGGTGACCTTGGTGGGGTCGATGACGCCGGCTTTGACCAGGTCTTCGAACTCGTCGGTCTGCGCGTTGTAGCCGAAGGCGGTGTCCTTCGAGTCGCGGATGCGGCCCACAACGATGGCGCCTTCTTCGCCGGCGTTGCCGACGATCTGGCGCAGCGGCTCTTCGAGCGCGCGACGCACGATGTTGGCGCCGGTCTGTCTCGTCGCCTTCGAGCTTCAGCTTGTCAATGGCCGCGATGCAACGGACCAGCGCCACGCCGCCGCCGGGGACGATGCCTTCTTCGACTGCCGCGCGGGTTGCGTGCATCGCGTCTTCCACGCGGGCCTTCTTTTCTTTCATTTCGGTCTCGGTCGCTGCGCCGACCTTGATCACCGCAACGCCGCCGACGAGCTTCGCCAGGCGTTCCTGGAGCTTCTCGCGGTCGTAGTCGGAGGTGGTCTTCTCGATCTGGCTGCGAATCTCTTTCACGCGGCCTTCGATCTCTGTTGCCTTGCCGCTTGCCTTCGACGATGGTGGTGTTGTCTTTGTCGATGGTGATCTTCTTGGCGCGGCCCAGGTCTTCCAGCTTGACGTTCTCGAGCTTGATGCCGAGGTCTTCAGTGATGGCCTTGCCGCCGGTGAGGGTGGCGATGTCCTGCAGCATGGCCTTGCGACGGTCGCCGAAGCCAGGCGCCTTGACGGCCGACGACTTGCAGCGTGCCGCGCAGCTTGTTGACCACCAGGGTGGCGAGCGCTTCGCCTTCCACGTCTTCGGCGATGATCACGAGCGGCTTGAGCCGCTTGGCGATCTGCTCGAGCAACGGGAGCAGGTCCTTCATGGAAGAGATCTTCTTCTCGTGGATGAGGATGTAGGCGATCTTCGAGGACGGCTTCCATGCGCTCCGGATCGGTGACGAAGTAAGGCGAGAGGTAGCCGCGGTCGAACTGCATGCCTTCGACGACTTCCAGCTGCGTCTCCATGGTCTTGGATTCTTCGACGGTGATGACGCCGTCTTTGCCGACCTTCTTCATGGCCTCGGCGATGATCTTGCCGATGGTCTCGTCGTTGTTGGCGGAGATGGTGCCGACTTGCGCGATCATGTCGCCGGTGACGGGCTTGGAGAGCTTGTCGAGGCGCCCGTTGATGCGGTTGCCATCTTTGTCGAGCTTGCCGCAGATGGCGGTGACGGCCTTCTCGATGCCGCGCTTGAGCGCCATCGGGTTCGCGCCGGCGGCGACGGTCTTCACGCCTTCGCGGTAGATGGCCTGCGCCAGAACGGTGGCGGTGGTGGTGCCGTCGCCGGCAACGTCAGCTGGTCTTGGAGGCGACTTCACGAACCATCTGTGCGCCCATGTTCTCCATGGTGTCCTTCAGTTCGATCTCTTTCGCGACGGTGACGCCGTCTTTGGTGATGGTGGGCGAGCCGAACTTCTTCTCGATGACCACGTTGCGGCCCTTGGGACCGAGCGTGACTTTCACCGCGTCGGCCAGGATGTTGACGCCGCGCAGGATAGCCTGACGCGATTCCTCGCCATGAACGATTTGCTTTGCCATATTGTTTCTCTCCTAATCAATGTTGGTGCAGGCACATGCCTGCCGGAAATTCTTGCTCGGTTAGCTCGCTTGCTCGGCTTCCGCAGCCCACCGGGATGTCAATGAGCTACCGGCGGCTCTCGGCCATTTCTTCTGGCTGCTTGCCGGCGCCTGCCAGGATGCCGAGGACTTCTTCTTCGCGCATGATGAGGAACTCTTCGCCGTCGATCTTGATCTCGGTGCCGGAGTACTTGCCGAACAGGATGCGGTCGCCGGCTTTGACGTCGAGAGGGAAGGTCTTGCCTTCTTCGTTGGACTTGCCTTTGCCAACGGCGATCACTTCGCCTTCCTGCGGCTTTTCTTTGGCGGAGTCGGGGATGATGATTCCGCCACGAACAGTCTCGGCTTCCTCAATACGGCTGACCAAAATGCGGTCATGCAGGGGGGTAAGTTTTGGTGATGCCATGGTTCAGCTCCTTAATAAAAGTAGGTAAGTTGACCGAATGTCGAATGGATAGTGGCGATTGACGCGGCTGGCAGTCGAGCAGGGTGTCTGCTAGCCGCCTTAGCACTCTTTCAACGCGTCTGCTAAATGATAGCCAGCCCAAGGTCGCTGTGTCAAGGGAGACCTGAGTGACGTTGGCTCAAGTTGGGGAGAGAGGGATTTTGGCATAGAATCAGCCGTATGAGAGCAGCTCGAGTGATGGCTTTGGCCGCTATTTGCGCGGCTTTGGTGGCGACCGCAGCGGCGGGGGATAAGAAGTACTCCAACCTGCACTTCAGCGTGGTGCGGGCAGGGAAACAGGTCCCGATTCGGAACGCCAGCGTGGTGATCCATCCGGTGAACAAGAACGGGCAGCAGGAAAAAGGCGCTCTGGAACTTAAGACCGATGGCGATGGCAAAACCGGGATCGACGGAATTCGCTACGGCAAACTGCGGGTACAGGTGATCGCCAAGGGATACCAGACTTTCGGCGAAGATTTTGAGATCAGTGAGCCGGAGAGAGAATTTGTCATCGAGTTGAAGCGTCCGCAGGACCAGGTGACGATCTATAAGTAGTACCCAGTACTCAGTAAAAAACAACAACAATTCAGTTTCCTGGTGGCAGCCACTGCTCGGTGGCGAGGCCGGGGGCGCGTCCGCGGACGACGTGCGGCGTGATCATGATGAGCAGCTCAGAGTTCGACTTCTGCTTGTTCTCGTCGCTGAATGCGCGACCGAGTGCCGGGATCTGACCGAGACCGATCGGGCCCGAGATCGAGCGCTGGTCGCTGGTGGTGAGATATCCGACGATGATCGCGGGCTCGCCTTCGTTCAACCGCACGGATCCGGTGAACTGCCGGTTGGAGATGATCGGCACCCCATTGAAACTCTGGCCGGTCAAGGACCGAATCTGGAGATCGAGGTCGAGAGACACATTGGCCAGGTCGGGAGTGGCTGAGCATCTTCTGCTATTTTCGCGCGAAAGGGATTCTTCGACTGCGCTCGCCTGCGGCTCGCTCCGCTCAGAATGACAATCCACTGCAGTTAGAAAAGGTTCCTGTGGCAGGTGGATCTTGGGCGTGGCTTTGAGGTTGATGCCGATGTCTTCGTAACTGAAGGATGGGAACGGCGCCTGAAATGATTGATTACCGATGACCTTTGCGATAGCGGAAGAATTAAAGATGGGCGCGTAGCTGGCATTAAGAATGGGAACACGGCTGCCGATCTTCATGGTCGCGGGACTGTTCTGGGAAGCACGGAGTTGCAACTGCTCCAGGCTGGTGACGCGCGAATCGTTGTAGGAAAAATTGATGGGAATGCTGGGGAACACCACTGCGAATTGCGTGTTGCCGCCGCCGAACGTGGTAAATCCCTGGCTTAGCAGAGGATTCTGCTGCTGCGCCTGCAACTGCGCCAGCAATGCCGGTATCGATTGCGCCGTCGCCTGGTTGATGGTGCCGCTGGAGATCAATTGATTGATCAAATCCTGCGTGCCTGAGTTACTGGTGAGGGACGCCAGTACCGTGGGCACGTGGAAGATCTGAATGCTGGTGGGCAGTTGTAGGCCCAAGTTGCGCGCCATGGACTGGTTGATCTCGAAAGCCTGCAGGTCGAGCATGACTTGCGGCGCGCCCTGATCGAGGTTGTCGATGAAACGCGCGGCGGCGTCGAGCGTGGTCTTGGGAGCGCGGACTGTTATTGATTTCTCGCTGGATTGCGGGAGCACGAACTTAACATCGAAAAGGCTGCGCAATAACGAGACGATCTCATTCATCTCCTGTGGCGTCGAGGTGTCGGGAAGGTAGAAGGTGCGCAGGGAGAAATGATCGAACTGGCGGTGATTGTCGGGCGTGTTGGCGAGCATCAGCAGGTGAGTGGCGTCGATGGGGACGCCGAAGGATTTGCTCAGTTGATTGGCCAATTGCAATGCTGTGTAGAAATCGACATCGTCGAGATCGAGCTTGACGCGGCGAGAGATGAAGCTGTCGTCGAACTGAACGGCGACTTTGAAGTCACGCCCGAGCTGTTCGATGAAGGCGCGAGAATCTCCGTTAAAGTGGTAGGACTTGCGCCCGGGCGCTGGATCGAGGTCGATCTGGCGGGATTGCGATGCGAGACGCAATTCGTGCGACGGCTGGACGTCGGGCGGCGCCAGATCATGCAGACGTTGCAGAGCGAAGTCGTTGGTGGGATCGAGCGCGATAGCGATGCGAAATTGGTCTTGTGCCTCAGCGGGCTTGGCCGCGGACAATAATTGATTGCCTTGCTGGATATGCGAGTACACCAGGTGCTGCCGCGCAAGTTCCCGAGCGGTGGCGTATTCAGCATTCTTAGGCTCGAGGTCCGCTGCCTGCTGGAAGAGTTCGAATGCCTGCTGCGGGTCTCTTTTCTGGACCTTCAGAGCCTTCTGGAATTCATGCGCAGCCTTCTTGGAGTCGCTTTCGGCGACGGCGAAGCTAGAGATCAGCAGGATTGCGAGCAGCAGGCGCATGAGCAGTAGATTCTAGCGGATTTCCTGGAGACGGTGGAGGGCATTGATCTTCCTGCAGATCCCTGCCGGAAATAGGGTCCCTCGCTACGCTCGGGAATTAAAAGCGAGATACGATCTACTGCAGCAGGTCGCGCGCCGATTGGTTCACGTATGCGATCACACCTTGCGGCCAGACACCCAGGAAGATGGTGATGGCGGCGGTGCAGATCAGCGCGATGCCAATGCCGGATGGAACTTCCGGCATTGGGGCATCCACATTACCGGCCGGTTCGCGCATATACATCACTACGATGACTCGCAGGTAGTAATAAGCTGCGATGGCGCTATTAACCAAGCCGATGATGGTGAGCCAAATGAGCTTGCCCTGCAGCGCGGCGCTGAAGACGTAGAACTTCGCGAAGAAGCCGCCGGTCAGCGGAATGCCGATCAGCGAGAGCAAGAAGATGGTGAGCGTGGCGGCGAGCACGGGCGAGCGGCGGGCTAGGCCGGCGTAGTCGTCGAGCGAGGTGAAGCGGTCGTCTGGGCCGGCGACCTGCGTAACCACGACAAACGCTCCCAGGTTCATGAAGGCGTAGCTGCAGGCGTAGAAAATGGCGGCGGTGATGCCGAGCTGCACGCTACCTACGTCAGAATTGCGGAAGCCGACAAAAGCGACCAGCAAATACCCGGCGTGGGCGATGGAGGAGTATGCGAGCAGCCGCTTGATGTTGTTCTGCACCAGAGCGCCGATATTGCCGAGCGTCATGGAAAGGGCAGCGACGACCCAAACCATCCAGAACCAACCTGGAGTCGCGGCGGCAAAGAAGATGCGCAGCAGCACGGCGAAAGCGGCGGCCTTAGGCGCGGTGGACATGAGTCCGACGACGGGCGATGGCGCGCCTTCGTACACGTCGGGAGTCCAGACGTGGAAGGGCGCCGCGGCAACCTTGAAGCCGATGCCGACAAACATCAACGCCACAGCTGCATAGACGAGCCCAAGGCTGATGGGAACGAATTGCACGGTATTCCCCATAATCATGGGCCGCACGTTGTTGGCGATGCTGAAGGCGATGCCGCCGATGTTGGTGGTGCCCACGCCACCGAAGATCAAAGCTACGCCATAAAGGAAAAACGCCGTGGCAAACGACCCGAGCAGGAAGTATTTCAGGGCAGCCTCGGCGCTCGAAGCCGAGCGGCGGCGGAATCCGGCGAGGACGTACGAGGCGATCGACGAAATCTCGAGTGCAACGAAGATCAGAACGAGTTCCATCGCCGATGACATGAGCACCATGCCGACGGTCCCCAGCAAGATGAGCGCGTAATATTCGCCCATGCGATCGATCTGATCATCGACCCAGTCGAGGGAAGCGAGAATCACGAAAGCGGAAACGACACAAATCACGGCATGGAAAAAGATGCTGAAGTGATCGACGCGGATGAGCCCGAAGAACCCAGCTCCCGTGTAGCGAGACTGATAAACCGATGCAGCGAAGGCCAGCATGGCGCCTACGAAGGCAATGATGCCGAGCGGCCTGCGGCTCTCGCGTCCTTTATAGAAAGCCTCGGCCAACATGATGAAGGCGCCGAAAACGGTGAGCACCAGCTCGGGCAGGATCCGCATGTAATCGGCGAAAGGGATGGTGTATGGGTTCATTGTCCGGCGGCTCCCGTGCTCTTGCTGCTATTGGCGGTCGGGATCATCCTGGTGAAGAGCGATCTGTCCTCGCTAGCAAACCGTTTCGCGGGCGCGCCATTGATGGTAGCTGCGACCGATGGATCCATGGGCTTGATCCAGAACGGCGAGGCCACGCCCATGATGAGAGCGAGAATCGCAAGCGGCCAGATGGCGCCGCGCTCGCGCAGGTCGAGATCAGGCAGAGAACCGTTGACCGGATTCTTGATGGTTCCGTAGAAAACGCGTTGATACATCCAGAGCATGTACGCAGGCGCTCCAGATCACTCCGGTAGCACCCAGGATTCCCCACGAAGGCATGTAGAGGAACGCCCCACTGAGGACGAGGAACTCGCCAACGAAGCCGTTGAGAAACGGCAAGCCGATCGATGACAACGTGATGAGCAAGAACAGCATGGCATACACAGGCATGGGTGTCGCCAGGCCGCCGAATTCTGCGATCTCGTAAGTGTGACGGCGCTCATACAAAATGCCAGCGAGCATGAAGAGGGCGCCGGTGGAAACTCCGTGGCTGAGCATCTGAAAGATCGCACCGTCGGTGCCGGCCTGTGTGAACGTGAAGCTGCCGAGGACGATGAATCCAAGATGGCTGACGGAGGAGTACGCGATCAGCTTCTTGAGGATTCGGCTGCACCATCGCGACCAGCGCGCCGTAGATGATGCCGATGATGGCCAAGGCTGCGATCCATCCCGGCTTTGGTGGGCGGGCTCTTCCGGGAAGAGGCCTATGTTGAAACGCAGCAGTCCGTAGGTCCCCATCTTCGGAAGGACGGCAGCCAGCAGAACCGAGCCGCCGGTGGGAGCTTCCACGTGCGCGTCTGGCAGCCAGGTGTGCAGCGGGAACAACGGAACTTTGACGGCAAAAGCGACGAGAAGCCGAGGAACAAAGCAGCGAAGCGAGCGGCGTGAGCGCGAGGTGCCCGGAAGAGAGCGCCTCGCGGATCACGGTGAAGTCAAAGCTGCCGGTGTTCACGTACAGCCAGATGATGGCGGCCAGCATGAAGACGGAAGCGATCATGGTGTAAAGGAAGAATTTGACGGCGGCGTAAATGCGGCGCGCGTGGCCGTACATGCCGATGATCGGGCCATGGGAATCAGCGTGGCTTCCCGGAGCTAGAAGAGAAAAAGATCGAGTGCGACGAAGACGCCGAGATGGCGGTGTCGAGCAGCAGCATAAGGATGAAGAATTCCTTGATGCGGCCGTGCACCGAATTCCATTGGATGATCAGGCTGAAGGGAACGAGGAATGTGGTGAGGACGACGAGCCAAAGAGAAATCCCATGCTCACCCAAGTGATAGTGGATGTTGGGGGACGCCATCCAGACTTTGTTGATATCGAACTGGAAGGCGGCGCTGCTCCGGTCGAAGTAATAAGGAAGATGGAGCGAAGCGATGAAGGCTGCGGTGGAGATGACGGCGAAGACCATCACGCGGTAGCTTCCAGGCGCAGCGGGAAGCAATCAGAATAGCTGCGCCGATCGCGGGCCAGAAAGTAACGATGACGATGCATT
>CAVQGF010000002.1:0-47053 GCA_963711965.1 uncultured Acidobacteriota bacterium
CATGGGATCTTCAGCGGTGAAGCTTGCCGGAAGCTCTCCCATCACGAGCGCAACGTGGGACTCACCGTCGACTTCGCTCTCATAAGCGATCATGCGGAATTCGCCGTGGCGAGTAGGAACCATGGCTTCGCCCACACGATGCACATAGCGCTCGTTCTGCATGCGATAACGGATCAGCTCAGCGACAGTCAGCATCTTCAAATCATGCTTCGCGCAGAATTCGATCAGGTCAGGAACGCGGGCCATGGTGCCGTCTTCGTTCATGATCTCGCAGATCACGCCCGCCGGGATGAGACCGGCAATCCTGGCCAGATCGACGGACGCTTCTGTCTGACCGGCGCGGACCAGCACGCCGCCCTTACGCGCGCGCAGAGGAAACGTGTGTCCGGGTCGAACCAGATCGGCAGCGTGGGACGCGGGATCGATGGCGACTTGAATGGTGCGAGCGCGATCGTGGGCGGAGATGCCGGTGGTCACCCCTTCGCGCGCTTCGATGGATTCGCAAAAAGCCGTTCCGTAAGGCGAAGTATTTTCCGAGGTCATGGGGCCGATGCGCAGATAGTCGAGGCGCTCTTCGGTCATAGCAAGGCAGATCAACCCGCGGCCAAATTTCGCCATGAAGTTGACGGCCTCGGGAGTGACCTTCTCGGCGGCGAACATGAGATCGCCTTCATTCTCGCGATCTTCGTCGTCGACGACGACGACCATGCTTCCGGCGCGGATCTCTTCGACCGCGGTGGGAACGTCGGTAAATGGAGCTTGCGGGGTCATCGGCTACTCAAAGTCTAGCAAAGCCGGGAGGCTGTGCCCGGTACCACTGAAGGAACCTTCTGAAAGCCCGTCCACGGTGGCTGATAGCCGCTTTTTCGTTAGCCGAGAGCTCTGCCATCGTCCTTCCTTTACCGGCCACGATAAACAGCGGGTCGTAACCAAAGCCGGCGCTTCCGCGAGCCGCCGCAGCGATGTCGCCATCGACCTCGCCACTAAAGGTAGCCAGCGTCTTACCGGCGACCGCGGCAGCGATGACTGCGACAAAGCGAGCACTTCGATCGCTACTTTCCTGCGAGCAGGGACAAAGCTTTTTGTTGTTGGCTTCGTCAGGCGCATTCCCCACGGTGGAAGATGCGGCTGCAAAACGGGCGGAGTGCACACCCGGGGCGCCGCCAGCGCCCCGACTTCCAATCCCGAATCATCGGCGAGCAGAAGACGGCTCGGAGCCAGCGCACTGTAATGTTCAGCCTTCTTGCGGGCGTTCGCCTCGAATGTTGCGCCGTCTTCCTCGACGGCCGGCAACACCGTAAAACCGGGTAAGGGAAGCACTCTGGATGGAATCGGCTCTGGCGGCCGCGGCAAAGTCGCGAAGTTTGCCAGCATTGGAGGTCGCGATGTAAATGGCCGGTTCGTTCATTGACAGCCCTATAGTTTCTTGACTCATGCTGGCCCACGGGATACGCTCCGCGGAATCGGGACGACATGTGGATTTGTACTATAAACACTCTGGCCGCTTCACGCCCTTCGGCGTACTGGTGGGGCTATTCGTTGGTCTTGCCGGATCGCTGCCGCTGGCATGGCTGTATAGCTACGGCATCATCGAGATGCCATACCTGAAGCTTCGTGCTTTCAGTACATTGTTTTTTGCTCTGGGAATCGGCTGGTGTGCCGGCATGGGGCTGGTGGGGGGGAAGGTCCGCAGCGGTTCGATCGCCGCTGTGGTCGGGCTCATCGTCTCAGTGCTCGCGTTGTACGTGAGCTGGGTGACGTGGATACTGCAAATCTTTTTAATTGGCCGCATGACGCTAAAGAGTTTCGATCTACTTTTTCATCCGGTCGTAGTTTGGCAGATCATCCGTCGCATCCACGAGGTTGGCACTTGGGGGACTTCCGGTTCTGAAGCTACACATGGCATGGAGCTAACGGTCATCTGGTCGGTCGAAGCGCTCACGATCCTGGGAGTTGCGATCGCCACCGTGATCGCGGTAGTACGCAAGAAGCCATTCTGCGAGAACTGCGATTCCTGGTGCAAACGCTCAGAGCGGTTGGTGTTCTTTCCAGCGTCTTCGGGAAAGAGCTGAAACAGCGCCTAGAGGCGAAGAATCTTTCGTTCGTTGAAAAATTGGTTCCTACATCTGAGAAGTTTGCGCACATCCGCTTCGACCTGTTCAGCTGCTCCACCTGCAACATGTTGAATACGGTTTCCGTGAATCAACTGCTGATACAACCGGCGAAGTCGCGATGGAGCCAGGCCAAGGCAGACCGAAAAGAGATATTGACGCTTTTGCTGGTGACGCCTGAAGAGGCGTGCGATGATCAGGCGCGTGGCTATGGGCGTTTCCGCAGCGCCCGCGGTGGCGGCCGCTTTGGGCGCAGCAGCCAAATAGACACGCCGCCGAGGGAGCAGAGATGTCCTCCCTTTTCTTTCCCTAAACAGTCAGGCAGAGCTTCACGCTCCGATTCTTTTCCGCTATAATTTTCTATTCGCTTCATTGCACGATGCGCGCCCGTAGCTCAGCTGGATAGAGTACTTGGCTACGAACCAAGGGGTCGGAGGTTCGAATCCTTCCGGGCGCGCCATTCTTTCCAGCTTTTAGCCATTAGCTTCCAGCCTAGCCAACAAGTCAAATCCCGTCCCCCCAAGCGGCACCTGCCATCGCGGGTGGGAAATGGAATTCCGCCACCGCCTTTCGCAATGGACCAAGCCGATCTAAAAGCTAACTGCTAAAAGCTGCCCTTGTAATTTTTGCTTCCAAGGGGAAATCCTACCGGGCTGGTCAGAGTGGCAGACGTTGTAAACACAAGAGTTTACGCATTTTTGGGAATGGCATTGCTTTTGCTCTAGCAGAGGACAGACGAAGTGGCGCGCAATTGGGGCGGTCCTGGAAAGAAACTTCGGCCAGAGGTTTCCAGGAACGCCCCGTTGCATTTCTGGCTTCTCACTCCTCCTAACCTCCCAAAACCCGTTGTGACTAAAGTACACACCCCGTAAGTGCCTGATTTTGGTGCAGAAAACTGTTGCTTGGGCCTTAGATGGCGGGTATTCTGACTTCGTTCTGGCCCCCGAAAATACAGGACTTCCTCAATGTGGATCGAAAAAATCCGTCACGGTGTGCTCCAGGTGTCAAGCGATACCGGAACCCGTTACGTTTCACCCCGCCTGTTCGACCGTATCCGCCTGGTCTGGACTTTTAGAAATTTCACCGTGCTACCTGAAGAGGTTCTAAGCGTCCACGAGCAGCATGTGGTGGACGAGTTGTGCCAGCACAGCAAGCGCGAGAGCCGCACCACCATGTATCTCTCTGACCATCAGAACCAGATCGTGATCGGTGTGGTGGAAAAGGGAACCATCACCCCGTGGATGCAGGCAGCGGCGAAGAAGGCGTGCGGCAGCGTAGCTTCAACGAGTCGGCTGGCAGTTTCCGCGCGGCACTAGAGCCAATCCATCATTTCAGCAGCCCTGAGACGCGGCATGCCGCGTCTCTACGTGCGAGCGGCTCTGCATTCGTTGCTTTTGAGTGGAGGTCGCCTGCCTGCTTTGCGTGTTTCCATCCTGCCGTGTTAATCTTCTAACGTAACCTAACGACTTGAAAAGATTAGGAGTAATCAGGTTCAGTGCTAGCGAGAGATCAAAAACAGAGCGTTATCCAAAAGTACCGCGTCCACGGTACGGACACGGGCAGCCCCGAAGTGCAGATCGCGATTTTGAGCGAGCGCATCGGTGAGCTTACGGAGCACTTCAAGACCCACCAGAAGGACCATGGTTCCCGACGCGGCCTTCTCATGCTGGTCAGCAAGCGGCGTCGCTTGCTCGACTACCTCAAGCAATACGACTCAGAGCGTTACAAAGACGTTATTCAGAAACTCGGCATCCGCAAGTAACTGCGCAGCCCAGCCTGAACTTGAGCGCTCCCGCGCCGTTGCCGAAGTGTAGGCAGCGGCCTTTGCTCTATTACCAATGATCTCCCGGACGCGAACCCGTCCTCCTGAGAAAAGGAACTACCGATGAAACACGAAGCCAGCGTTGAACTCGCAGGCGGCAAAATTCTCCGATTTGAAACCGGCCATTTGGCCAAGCAGGCGCACGGCTCCTGCATCGTCCGCATGGGCGACAACGTAGTACTGGGAACGGCGTGTGCCAATCCTGAGCCGCGGACCGGCATTGACTTCTTCCCATTGACGGTTGATTACCGCGAATACACCTACGCCGGCGGACGCATCCCCGGCGGCTTCATCAAGCGCGAAGGGCGCATGAGCGAAAAAGAAACGCTCACCAGTCGCATGATCGACCGCCCCAACCGCCCGCTCTTCCCTGAAGGCTTCCGCAACGAGACCCAGATCATCGCCTTCGTACTCTCCGCTGACAATGAAAACGATCCCGATGTCGCTGCCATGAACGCTGCTTCGGCAGCTGTGGCGGTTTCCGATATCCCGTATCTTGGCCCCGTCGGCGCGGTGCGCGTTGGATTGCTCAACGGCACCTTCGTCATCAATCCCACTTACGCGGAGATGAAAGAAAGCCTGCTCAACATCGTGGTGGTCGGAACATCCGACGGCATCGTGATGATT
The DNA here is from genome assembly GCA_963711965.1 of uncultured Acidobacteriota bacterium. Lineage (GTDB taxonomy): Bacteria > Acidobacteriota > Terriglobia > Terriglobales > Acidobacteriaceae > CAVQGF01. Next base: position 4,561 of record CAVQGF010000002.1, read on the forward strand.
GAGTCTGGCGCCAAGGAAGTGAAGGAAGAGACGGTGGTCGACGCCATTGACTTTGCGCACACCGAGATCAAGAAGATCTGCGCCACCATCCGGAATCTGGCGGATCTGGTCGGCGTGAAGAAGCGTCCTGTTCCCGATGTCGAATTCGACGAGAGCTACTACAACGAACTGAAGGGCAAGATCGGCACTCAGTTGGCTGACGCACTCGACACGAAGAAATATCCCAAAGCGACAAGTTACGAGAAGGTCCGCGAGATCAAGAAAAAGCTGAAGGAAGCGTTGCCGGAAGGCGACGACGAAGCGGCCGCCAAGGTCTCGAAATACTACGAGATCCTGCGGGAGCGTTTGTTCCGCGAGGCTGTGACCAAGCAGCGCAAGCGGCCTGATTCACGAGCATTCGATGAAGTCCGCGCCATCAGCGTGGATCTTGGCTTGCTGCCGCGTGCACACGGTTCGGCCGTGTTTACCCGCGGCGAGACCCAGGCTTTGGTCACCACGACCCTGGGCACCACGGACGACCAGCAACGCATGGAAGGCTTCGCGGGGGAGTCCAAGAAACGCTTCATGCTGCACTATAACTTTCCTCCGTTTTCCGTTGGCGAGGTTAGCTTTATGCGTGGCGCTGGACGTCGCGAAATCGGCCACGGCGCTCTTGCCGAGCGTTCACTGCTCGCCGTTCTTCCTGCGGAAGACAAGTGGCCTTACACGATGCGTATCGTCTCCGACATCCTCGAGTCGAACGGTTCGTCCTCGATGGCCAGCGTTTGCGGCGGTTCGCTCTCGCTGATGGACGCAGGCGTTCCAATCAAGGCCCCGGTTGCGGGCGTTGCCATGGGGCTGGTGAAGGAGGGCGACGATTACGCCATCCTGACTGACATCGCCGGCGCCGAAGACCACTACGGCGATATGGACTTCAAGGTCGCCGGTACGCGTGATGGCATCACCGCCATGCAGATGGATATCAAGGTCCCGAACATCACCACGCAGATCATGCGCGAGGCGATGGAGCAAGCCCGGCGCGGACGTCTCCACATCCTCGACAAAATGGCGGAAGCCATTACCGAGGGTCGCGAGCACGTTTCCAAGCACGCTCCTGTTATCACCACCATCACCATTCCGACCGACAAGATCCGCGAACTCATCGGCCCTGGCGGCAAGGTGATCCGCGGCATCGTGGACGCTACAGGCGTAAAGATCGACGTGGACGACAGCGGCAAGGTGAACGTCGCCTCTAGCGACGGCGACGCAATGGCGCGCGCTCTGCAGATGATCGGCGACATCACCGCGACGGCTGAGGTAGGGAAGACCTACCTCGGCAAAGTGGTTCGGCTCGCTGACTTCGGCGCATTCGTCGAGATCTTCCCCGGTACCGATGGCTTGCTGCACATCAGCGAAGTCGCCGAGCACCGCATCGCGGATGTTCGCGACGAGTTGAACGAAGGCGACCAGGTCCTGGTGAAGGTGCTGGCAGTCGAAGGTAATCGTATTCGCCTTTCACGCAAAGCCGTTCTGAAAGAACAGCGCGCCAAGATGGGCGGCGGCGATGCTCCGCCGGCCGAAGGCGGAGTAGTCATTGAAGGCGGCGAAGGCGACTTCGACGACAACGGTGGCGGCGCTCCCGAAGGCGAGCCGAACTTCAACCGCATAGAAGGCGCTGGAGCCGGAGCAGGCGGCGGTTCAGGACGCCCTCCTATGGGTGATCGTGGAGGTCGTGGCGGCCCGCGTCGCGGTGGACGCGGCGGTCCGGGTGGCCGTGGCGGACGCGGTGGTGGACGCGATCGCGGCCCACGCCGGTAATCGGACCCAAACTTATTAAGCAAAAAGCCAGACTCTATTGAAGTCTGGCTTTTTCTTGCTCTTGTACAGCCCCGTGGTAAAACTGATTGCCTTGTCTCTCGCGCAAACTCTTATTCTGATCGTCGTGGGCTTTCTGGCCGGAGGATTTGGTTCCATCGCCGGAGTCGGCGGTGGCATCATCATCACCCCGGTCCTTGTGCTCTTCTTCCACGTGCCACTGCCGCTCGCGGTTGCGGCCAGCTTGGTAGCGGTCATCGCTACTTCCACCGCTGCTTCTTCGGTCCATGTCGAACGTCACGTCACCGATGTTCGTCTGGCGATGACTCTGGAACTCACGACGACTGTGGGGGCGGCCACCGCTGCCATCGCTTCCGGACACATCAATCATCGCGTGATCGCGATCATCTTTATCTGTTTCTTGTTGTACAGCGCCTACTCGATGCTGAAGAAGGAAGTGCATTCGAATAGGCGGACCGAAGCAGTAGACGGGGCGTGGCAGCCGGGTGACCCTTACAAAGTCACGAATTATCCATCTGGGCTTGGCGTGGCACTGATCGCAGGAAGCGTTTCGGGACTTTTGGGGATCGGCGGCGGGCCGATCAAAGTTCCCGCGATGTATTTGATCATGGGCGTGCCATTGCGCGTGGCCACGGCCACCAGCAACTTCATGATCGGCGTAACCGCGGCGACCAGCGCGTTGGTCTACTACGGGCGCGGCGACCTGCGGCTGGATATCGCGGGGCCGCTCGTGGTGGGCGTTTTCAGCGGATCGATCCTGGGAGCGCGTATCGCTCCGCGCATCCGTACTCGAGCCATCGCGTATCTGCTCATAGCGCTCATGATTTATTTATCGGGACAGATGGCTTACAAGATTGCGACCGGGAGCTTCCAATGATCGACGCAAACAAACGCGACCGCATCGTCGCCGCCGTGCTGCGCTGGGGCGCGTACGGTTCTTTTGTTATTGTTTTGACTGGAATATTGCTGGGAGTGAAAAACCCTCAGTTAGGAAGTGAACTGGTTCGCGCCGGCCTCTTGCTGCTGATTGCAACGCCGGTGAGCCGTATTATCGCGCTATTCATCACGTTCATGCTCGATCGCGACAACAAGTACGCGCTGATCTCGTTCACCGTGCTGCTGATCGTCGTGCTGAGTTCGATCTACGGTGTGGCGTCGCATTAATCGCGCAGCAAGGTAGGAAAATGCAGATCCCTCGACTCACGCTCACCCGCTGCGCGGCTCACGTTCGCTCGGGATGACCTCCGAAAAAGAGTTGGCAATGCAGGCCTGAAGGCCTGCTCCGCCCAGATCATGCCATCATTGCGGGAACGGTCTTTTTGGGCAGCATCTCGCCGATGCGCTTGATCTGCGCGCCCACGCCGCGCAGCTTTTCCTCGATGTGCTCGTAGCCGCGGTCGATGTGGTAGACGCGGTCGAGGATGGTTTCGCCGTCGGCGACCAGTGCGGCGAGCACGAGCGAGGCCGAGGCGCGCAGGTCGGAAGCACATGACGGCGGCTGAGCTAAGCGGCGTCTTGCCGCGAACGGTGGCGGTGCGGCCGTCGATCTTGATGTTCGCGCCCATGCGGACGAGCTCCTGCACGTGCATGAAGCGGTTCTCGAAGATGTTTTCGGTAACGAGCGACGTGCCTTCGGCCTGGGTGGCGAGGGCCATGTACTGCGCCTGCATGTCGGTGGGGAAGCCGGGATACTCCTCGGTGGAGACGTCGGCGGCTTTGAGCGGACCGCGCGCCATGCGACGCGGAGCGTGTCGGCGCCGACGTCGAATGCGCACGCCGCACTTCTCCAGCTTTGCGATGAGCGCGCCGAGATGCTTGGGGTCGCAGTAGGCGACGACAAGGTCGCCGCCGGTGATGGCTCCGGCGATGAGGAAGGTTCCGGCTTCGATGCGGTCGGGATTGATGCGGTGGCTGGCGCCGTGGAGTTTCGCGACGCCGTGCATGCGGATGGTCGGAGTTCCCGCGCCTCTCGATCTTTGCGCCCATGGCGGTGAGCAGGGCGGCGAGGTCGGTGACTTCCGGTTCGCGCGCGCAGTTTTCCATCACGGTTTCGCCTTCGGCGAGGACGGCGGCCATGAGCAGGTCTTCGGTGCCGGTGACGGTGATCTTGTCGAAGACGATGTGTGCGCCCTTGAGGCGGTCGGCGCGGGCTTCGATGTATCCGTGCTCTTGGGTGATGGTGGCGCCCATGGCTTCGAGTCCCTTGATGTGGAGGTCGATGGGGCGGCCGCCGATGGCGCAGCCGCCGGGCATGGCGACGCGGGCGATGCCGGTGCGGGCGACCAGCGGGCCGAGGACCAGCGAGAGGCGCGCATGGTCTTGACGATTTCGTACTTGGCGACCGGGTCGGAGAGGACGCGCGCAATTGATGGTGGTGCGGTGCTGCGCGCGGCCGTAGCCGAGCTCGACCTCGGCGCCCATGGAGGCGAGCAGCTTGCGCTCGGTCTCGATGTCGCGGACCTGAGGGATGTTTTCGAGGATGACCTCGTCTTCGGTGAGGATGGCGGCGGCCATGCAGGGGAGGGCGGAGTTTTTGGCTCCGGAGACTGCGAATGGTTCCGAGGAGCGGGTTGCCGCCGCGAATGACAAACTTGTCCATTGGGTTCGGTTATTGCCTTTCCAGACGGGTGCGCGTGACCACATTATTACATGAGAGTTTTCGGCGTGGGATAGGCGGAACGAGCTTAGCGGCCGAGCGCTTTGCGGAGTTTCTTTTGGCATGCTTGCAGTCGCTTCTCGGCAGCGGCGCGGCCGAGCTGTGGCGGAGCATGATCATGGCGACGGGGACGAGGTTGCCCGCAGCTTTGAGAGCTTGCTCAGCCGTTTTGCGGTCAACGCTGGTGGCTTCTTGCAGCATTCCTATGCCGCGCTCGATAAGTTTTTCGTTCTTGAGGTGAACGTTAACCATCAAATTCCCGTAAACATATCCCAGCCGTGCCATGGCGCCGGTGCTCAGCATGTTCAGCACGAGCTTCTTGTGCGGTGCCCGCTTTCATGCGGCTGGATCCAGAAACGACTTCGGGCCCGACGTTCACCACGATGGATAATATCCGCAGCCTTCTCGAGCGGTGAGCCGTGGGTTGCAGGCGATAGCGATGGTCTTCGCGCCTTTCTTTTCGCAAGCCGTAAGGCGGCAACGGTGTAAGGCGTTCGGCCGCTGGCTGCGATTCCAACAACGACATCTTTTTTGCTCGGGTTCTTGCGAGCGATGTTCCGCTCGCCGAGCTTCTCGGAATCTTCGTTGTATTCGGCGGCCGCGCTCTAACGCGGAGTGGCCACCAGCGATCACGTACTGCGCGGTCTTTGGGTCGGTGTTGAAGGTAGGCGGAAGCTCGGAGGCATCGAGTGCGGCGATGCGCCCGCTGGTTCCGGCGCCGACGTAGATCATGCGCCCGCCTTGACGAGAGTTGCTTTGCTATCAGGTCAATCGCTTTCGCAATGTGTGGGAGACGCCTCGCCACCGCGCGCGGAACTTTCTCGTGCTTCACGGTTCATGAGGCGGGCGATAGCGAGCGCGCTCATGGTGTCGAGGGCAGCAGCGGCGCGGTTGCGGCGCTCGGTCCCAAGTTGTTGGATAGAGGATCGCTTATTCGCCATCGATAGCTTCGATCACGGCATCGTGGAAGAGGGGCCGCAACTTCTTTGATCGCCTGGTTTTTGCTGTCGGGCCAGGTGCGATTGCGTCAACAGCGTAACAGAGAGTTCGCGCTCGGGATCGATCCAGAAGAGGTGCCGGTGTAACCGAGATGTCCGTAAGAGCCGGGATAGAAAATACTGGCCGGATTGCGAAGGCTTCGAGGGCGTGTCCCAGCCGAGAGCGCGCGAGGTGCCAGGGGGAGAATCCTGGCGGCGGGTAAAAAGCTCGATGGTCTCGGCCTTGAAAAGAGGAGCGCCGCCGCCCAAAAGACAGTGCCCGAACTTGGCGAGATCCGCGGCTGTGGAGAACAGTCCAGCATGGCCGGCGATGCCGCCCATCATGAATGCGTTCTCGTCGTGGACCTCACCTTGGATTACGCGATTGCGGATCTCCTGTCCATTGGCGGAAGGGACAGTCTGCGCTTTTGATTTCTTGTCTGGATTGAAACGAGTGGAACCCATTTCCAGCCGCTTGAAGATATCAAGGTCACAGAAGCTTTCGAGCGGTGATCCGGAAATCTCTTCCAGTGCTTCGCCGAGCAGGATGAAGCCGATATCGCTATATTCGGCCGCGTTCCCGGGTCCGACGCGAAAGGGACCTCGGCGGCAGCCTGCAGCATGTTGGCTTTGTTTTTCGCGTTCTTGTAGAGCGGCACCCATGCGGGAAGTCCAGAGCTGTGGGCGAGCAGCATGCGGAAGGTGACTTCGTCGCGGCGCTCGTCTCCGACCGCAAACTGGGGCAGCGTGCCGATCACGTAGGAGTCGATATCCAACTGTTTGCGCTCATGCAGCAGCATTGCCATCGACGTGGTGGCGACGACCTTGGTGAGCGAGGCGATATCAAAGATGCTTTCGGCTTCGACGGCGCGGGCTTTCTTTTCGTAAGTATAATGACCGAAGCCTTGATACCCGACGAGCGCACCTTTGCAAGTTACGGCCACTGAAGCGCCGGGAAAACATGTTCGGTGATCCTTCTGCGAGAATATCGAAGGCAGCCTGATCAGACTTTCTCCTGGTCATCGAAAGCGACTTCGAGCGGGATCGTGACGGAAGTCAATAAATCTCTCTGGTTGATTTTGAAGCGCGGTTATAACACACTGGGTGCCCGATTGCGACTCGTCAAACCAATCAGCTTGTTCGGACTCATTCTGCTCGCGGCGGGCGCCCTCGCTGAAGACAAGCCTCACGTCGCGCTTGGCATTGACGTCCTTGAACAGCAGAGGTTCGCTCTCCTCTGCTGCGGGGAGATGGGCGCGAAGCGAAGATCGCCCTGGTCACGAACGCGACTGGCCTCGACAGTGCTGGACGCGCACGATCGATGTCCTGGCGCAGGTTTCGGGGGTGAGGCTGGTTGCCATTTTTGCGCCGGAACACGGCATTGCAACCAAAGTAGACACAACCAACATTGAAGACTCTAAAGACCAGAGTACTGGAATTCCCGTCTATACCGTTTACGGTAAGACCGACGCCGACCGACGTCCGAAGCTGGATATTGTGCGCGGCTTGGATGCAGTCGTATTCGACCTGCAGGATGCGGGGGTGCGCTTTTACACCTACGAGACCACACTGGGATATTTTCTTGAGGCGTGCGCGAAGGCCGGGGTAACGATGGTCGTGCTCGACAGGCCCAATCCTATTACCGGCGTGGCCGTGCAGGGTCCGATGTCGACCGAAGCGGAGTCATTCGTGAACTATCATCCACTTCCAGTGCGCCACGGAATGACTCTTGGAGAACTCGCACAACTTTTCAATCGCGAGCGAAAAATTGACGCGAAGCTGAAAGTGGTTGCAATGAGCGGCTGGAACCGTGATGAGTGGTTCGATCAGAGCGGGACCGAGTGGGTGAATCCCTCCCCTGCGCTGCGGAATATGAATGCCCTAACGCTGTATCCCGGAGTGGCACTGCTCGAGCGAAGTAACGTTTCGGTGGGCCGAGGAACGGCGACTCCGTTCGAGGTGGTGGGGGCGCCTTGGATCGACGCGCAGAAGTTTGCGACTTATATGAATTCGCGCAAGCTGGCAGGAGTGAATTTCAAGGTGACATCGTTCACGCCGGGCTCGAGCACGCTGAAAGGGCAAAGATGCCACGGAATCTCAATCGTGATCACTGACAGAAATGCCCTCGATTCGCCGGCGTTGGGAATTGAATTAGTGGCTGCGCTAAGCAAACTTTACCCGACTCGGGTCAGACCTAACGCGGTGGAGTTCGACCCCGGTGGGATAGCGTCGCTTCTTGCGAACGAGAAGGTCAAAGAAGACCTTCAAGGGGGGATTGCCGCCCCGGAGATCATTGCCGGATGGGCCCGTGATTCGCAAGAGTTCCGCAAGCTGCGGCGCCAGTACCTGCTATATCCAGAGTTGCGGTAGACTTTTTTCCGAGGTGTCCTTATGTTCTCCGTTTGGCGTTAGTCCTCTTCGCCGGAAGCTCGATGCTGGCGCAGCAGATCGAAGGGCCCATAACACCGAAGACCGAACCGCCTCCGCCGCCGACGCTGCACTCGAGCTCGGCTACTGAAGGCAAGATGATCACCGTGCCCGCCGGCACCAAGATCCCGCTCGTTCTGAAGCAGGGCATCAGCACCAAGAATGCAAAAGTCGGAGATCACGTGTACTTACAGACCAACTTCCCGTTTGTCATGGACGGGCGCATGGTGATCCCGGAGCGGACTTACGTGCAGGGCGAGATCACGAATGTGAATCGCGCGGGGCGGGTGAAGGGGCGAGCGGAAGTGATGATGCACTTCAGCACGCTGATTTTTCCCAATGGATACACCGTGAGTCCTTCCGGGCGCGAGTGGATTCAGCGCCGGGAGCACGCAATGAAGATGTGAAGAGCAAGGAAGGAAAGATTGAGCACGAAGGCGAGAAGGGCAAAGATGCCGGAACCATCGCGACGACAGCGGGCGCCGGCGCGGGGCTCGGTGGACTTGCTACGGGCACTCTGAAAGGAGTAGGCATCGGGTCTGGTATCGGAGCGGTTGCGGGGCTTGCCACGGTTCTGCTTAGCCGGGGAAGCGACGTCCGTTTAGAGCAGGGGACAGCTGTCGAGATGATATTTCAGCGCGATGTCGCTCTGGATGAATCTCGGCTGGATATGCCCAGGGGCTACCGCTACTGAGCCTCAGTACAAAACGCCCCGAAGGTATAATGAGAGAAGAGCTTCGGTGCTTGCCGAAGCTCTTACAACGTGGCGCGGAGAGGTGCGTGATGGTTGAAACGATCCGCCTCGAAAGCGGACATACCTTAACGGGTATCGTGGGTTCAAATCCCACCCTCTCCGCCATCTAGACTTCTGCGATTTCCTTCATTCGCCTTTTCTTGAAGAACTCCTGCAGCAACCCCCCGCATTCCTCGGCCAGGACACCGGGAATAACTTCCATCTGGTGATTCAATGCAGGGTGATTCAGAACCTGCAATACCGATTTCACCGCGCCCGCTTTAGGGTCAGCGGCTCCGTAGAAAACACGTTTGAGGCGTGCCTGGATCAGCGCTCCGGCGCACATCGCACACGGCTCGATGGTTACGTAGAGCTCGCAATCGAGCAGTCGATGGTTGCCGATCGCGGCCCCAGCATCACGAAGAGCCACAATCTCGGCGTGGGCACTGGGATCTTTATCGGTTAGATTGCGATTGCATCCGCGGCCTATCACCTTGCCTGCAGAGATGACGACGGCACCTACCGGGACCTCACCCATTGCCTCTGCTTTCCGAGCCTCCTCGAGCGCGAGCCGCATGAATTGTTCGTTGGCAGACACTCTAAGGTTGATTGTAGCGGGTGTGAGTAGATGCTGGATTTCTCTCTCTGATTAGCAAACCCGCCACTGTTTACTTCTCTCTAAACAGTCAGGCAGACCCACCCGCCACGTCTAGGCGGTCTTTTAGAAAAATGGACGCCCTGCCACGGGGCAGAAACATTCGGGTTAAGGAGCTACAAATGAGGAAACTGTTCTATTTCACAAGCGTCCTGCTGATCACAGCAGGAATGACCTTTGCACAGGCGGGCAGCAGCACGGGCTCGACACCGAGCACCGACCAGAGCGCAACTCCTGGAGCGTCCACTGCGCCTTCGACGGCACCGGCTGACCAGAGCGGCGCGGCTGGAACTTCGACGGGAACTCCGTCGGGCGATCAAACCACCCTTAGCGGTTGCATCAGCAAGTCAGGCGACAATTTCGTACTCACCGATGCAAACGGAACCGCCTACAAACTGGACGGCAGCGGACTTGATGCGCACGTCGGGCACCAGGCTTCTTTGACCGGTTCTATGGGCTCTGACAATAAGTTCAAGGTTTCCGATATGAAGATGATCTCGGAATCTTGCAGCACCACGGGCGCTTCAGCAGCTCCCTCTGGCGCCGCGGCTTCGGCCAGCACCAGCAATTCGACGCTGCCTTCGAGCCCTAATTCAACGGCACCGGTAACTGACTCCGGAACGACCAGCAACAACGCTCCGGTTCCGACCAAGAACGACAACGCTGCTCCGCAAAGCGGTGCGCAGCCGACCGCGACTACTGACTCGACCGCTTCGGGTTCCGGTGGCGCGATGCAGCAGCCAAGCGGCGCTGCACCGGCTTCGGGCGACCAGTCTGCTTCTTCGAGCGCGAGCACCACGCCTTCGACCTCCGCTTCGGCGGCCCCGGCGGCAAGCTCGACCGACCAGACTACGACCAGCACTACCACCACAACCACCGCTCCGGCTGACCAATCTGCCGCCGCCAGCACGGCTTCGCCTTCGGCTTCTGCCTCGGCGACCACGCCTGCTGGATTCCGCTTCCGCTTCGGCCCCATCGGCTGATGCGAGCGCGGCTTCACCTTCAGCTTCGGCAAGCACCACGCCTTCGGCTGATCAATCGGCTCGCTTGAACTTCCAGCACGACCACCGGCACCGGCTGCAGCGATCAATCGGCTGCCGGCTCGACAACTCCTTCGGCTGACCAGTCCGCTTCCAGCTCCACCGGCGCGGCTCGGCCGATAACAGCGCAGCGCGCAGAGCAGCAGCGATCAGAAGGCCAGCTCCGACATGGCGCAGCTGCTGACACCACCACGACCGCCAAGAACGAAGGCGGAAACGGCAAGCTCCCGCAGACAGCTTCACCGCTGCCCCTGTTGGGCCTGATGGGCTTCGGCTCCATGGTGACCGGATACTTCTCGCGTAAGCGCAAGTAAACGGTTAGGAAACGAAAAAGGCTGCCTTCTCGACCCCAGCAACTCAAAACCGGAGTTGCTGGGGATCCCGGGGCAGCCTTTTTCTTTTGCCTATAGCGCGGGTTGCTGCTGGGTCATGCAGTGGATGGCGCCGAGCCCCCAAATGAAGTCGCGACAGTAGACGGGGACGACGGTGCGGTTGGGGAAGAGCTGCGCGATGATGTCGAGCGCGATGCGATCGTTCGAGTCGCCAAAGATGGGCACCAGCACTACTCCATTAGCAATATAGAAGTTTGCATAGCTGGCGGGGAGGCGTTGGCCTTTATGGGCGACCGGCGGCCGGCATCGGAAGCTCGATCACTTCGAGCCGCTTGCCATCCTGATCGGTGGCAGATCTGAGACGCTTAAAATTGTTCTTCAAGCGGTAGCGTGGTTTTTATCGCGGCGATTTGGCTCGACTACGGTCAATACCGTGCGCGCCGCGACGAAGCGGGCAATGTCATCCACGTGGCCGTGAGTGTCGTCGCCTTCAATGCCGCTGCCAAGCCAGATGACGTGTTTCACGCCGAGATACTTCGCGAAGACCTGTTCAAGATCTTTCTTTGCCGAGGCCGGGATTGCGCTGCTGCTTGGTCGAGAGCAGACATTCTTCCGTGGTCAGCATGGTGCCGCGGCCATTAACGTCGATACTGCCGCCTTCCAGAACCACGCGGTGGACCTTTCCTTTTGATGTCAGCGGGGACAGATCTTCCAGCCCAGGAGCTCGCCAATGTGGTCGGGAAGGAGGTCATCGTTCTTCCAGTCGGGATATTTTGCCCAGGCGTTGAAATGCCAGTTGGTGATGGCTAGGTCATTGCCGTTGCGGACGAAGATGGGACCGGAGTCGCGCGTCCAGACGCGGTCGGTGATCCAGTGATGGAAATGAACTGAATCCGCCAGCGCACCGCATTCCTTTAGAATCTTGCGAGCGCGCTTTTCCGCCGCGGAATCGTTTACAACGATGTGACATTTTCTCGACGCGCGCAAGATGGCGCACGATCTCCGCGTAGATGTGCGGGATGCGCGCGAACTTGCCGGGCCAGTCGGACTCATTGTGCGGCCAGGCGATCCACGTGGCTTCGTGCGGCTCCCACTCGGCGGGCATGCGAAGCTTGGGATGTTCGGGGAGTGCGCGGCGGCTCATCTAGTCGATGAGCCTGCTGGTGATGGCGCCGTAGCCGTCGATGCGGCGGTCGCGCAGGAAGGGCCAGTTGCGGCGGACATCTTCCATCTCTTGGCGTCCACTTCGCCGACGAGAATCTCTTCTTTATCATGCGACGCCTCCGCGAGCACCACTCCGAAGGGATCGCAGAAGAATGAGCGCGCCCCAGAATTCGAGCCCTGCGCCTTTCACTTCGTTGCCGCGGATGTTTCCGGTCTCGTGTCCAACGCGATTCACGACGGCGACAAAAACTCCGTTGGCGATAGCGTGCGCGCGCTGGATAGTCCGCCAGGCATCGTGCTGCGCCGTGCCGTACTGTTCTTTTTCTGCAGGATGCCAGCCGATGGCGGTGGGATAAAACAACACTTCCGCGCCTTGCAGCGCAGTGAGGCGCGCGCCCTCGGGATACCACTGGTCCCAGCAGACCAGCGTGCCGATGCGTCCGAACTCCGTGTCAAAAGCCTTGAAGCCCGAGATCGCCGGGAGTGAAATAAAACTTTTCGTAGTAGAGCGGATCGTCGGGGATGTGCATCTTGCGGTACAGGCCCAGGATCTTGCCGTCGGAGTCGATCATCACCGCGGTGTTGTGATAAACGCCGCGCGCGCGCTTTTCAAACAGGGAAGCGACGATCGACGACTTTCGCTTCCCGCGCCACTTGCGCAAGCGCTTCCGTGATGGACCGGGAATCGTCTCAGCGAGGTCAAACAGTGCAGCATCTTCACGCTGGCAGAAATATTGCGTCTTGAAAAGTTCTGGCAGGCAGACGACCTGCGCACCCTGGCGAGCCGCGTCGCGGACGAATTGCGCCGCGCGCTTCAGGTTCTCATCCGGATCGGGCGTGCAATGCATCTGCACCAGGCCGACCGTGAATTTCTCGTGTGAGCTTTTCATTGAGTGACGTCCAAGAATACCAAATACCTCTGCGGCATCGGTGGGCGGCGGCGTGCCGTCGCCTTTTGAGACCAAAATATTCGATGTGCTATCTTTTTTTATAACCAAATCTGGAACGGTGGGGAGCCGCATGGGCAACATCAAGGACTTCGTCAAGCACCACTATCGCCATTTCAATGCTGCAGCATTGATCGATGCCGCCGAGGGTTACAACAAATTGCTCGCCTCAGGTGGAAAGATGTTCATGACGATCGCGGCGCAATGTCCACCGCGGAGCTTGGCCTGTCGCTCGCCGAGATGATACGCCAGGATAAGGTGCACGGGATCTGCTGCACCGGCGCCAACCTGGAAGAAGACGTCTTTAATCTGGTGGCCCATGATCATTACGTTCGCGTCCCTCACTACCGCGACTTGACGCCTGCGGACGAAGAGGCACTACTCAAGCGCCACATGAACCGAGTGACGGATACATGCATCCAGAGGGGGAAGCGATGCGGCGCATCGAAGATGCCGTGCTTGAAGCACTGGATGCGGCCGACAAGGCGGGCGAACGCTACTTCCCGCACCAGTTCATGTACAAGATTCTTCTCTCCGGCGAGTTGAAGAAGCATTACCAGATCGACCCGAAAGATTCCTGGCTGATGGCGGCCGCGGAAAAGAATCTGCCGATGTTCGTCCCAGGCTGGGAAGATGCGACGCTCGGCAACATGTACGCGGCACACTGCCTGGAAGGCGACGTGAAGAATGTCCACACCGTGCGTACCGGCATCGAGTACATGATGGAGCTGGCGGATTGGTACACGAAGCTAACGGCAAAATCGCCGCTCGGGTTCTTCCAGATCGGAGGCGGAATCGCCGGCGATTTCCCGATCTGCGTGGTCCCCATGCTGCACCAGGACCTGAGAAGGGAACACGTGCCGCTCTGGGCATATTTCTGCCAGATCAGTGACTCGACCACCAGCTACGGCTCATACTCCGGCGCGGTACCCAACGAGAAGATCACCTGGGGCAAACTCGCGAAGGATACCCCGAAATTCATCGTCGAGTCGGACGCCACCATCGTGGCGCCGCTGATGTTCGCCTACGTGCTGAACTGGTAGGCCGCCAGTTATTCGAAGATCAGCACCGCAGCTGCGATCACCGTGCTCCACAATCCACGTTTGTCACCCACCGCTGACTGGGTGATGTTCGCGGTGCGGACGATCTTGTTGGAAATGTAGAATCTCCTTCTTCTCATCCCACGAGCGGTCAGGGTCAAAATCCACGTTCAGGGTGGTTGCCAGCATCTCGGCTGCGAGCTCTTCTGCGTATTCGCCGGCAACATCGTCGCTTTCGCCAAAAGAGTGATGCTCGCTCAAATAGCCGTAGGTGCTGCGGTCGGAAGGGATGGCCACGCCGATGCTTGAAGACATCAACCTATGCGGCTCGCGGCTGGAGTTCTCGGCGACCACGGAGAAGACGACTTCTCCAGGGGAGAGGAATTTCAGCCCTTCTTTGCGGGAGACCAACTTGCAGTTGGGCGGGAAGATGGAAGAGACGCGTACCAGGTTCTGCGACGCAATACCGGCGTCGCGCAGCGCGAGCTCGAACGAGGTCAGGCGCTCTTTGTGCTTTCCCACACCTTTGGTAAGAAATATCCGCTTCGGAACCATACTTTTGCCCACTGCGCTTGCCTCCCTTGAAAGCCTGCCGATGTAAGGTGAATTAAAAAATTTAACACAGAGGAAACCGCATGCGGAAAAAATGTTGCATTGTTAGTGCAGGTGGATGGCGCGCCGCTATTTGGAGACGGTCTGCAACTAGTACGGCCTTCAACTTGACGGCGATATCAATGAAGGCGAGAGCGGCGCGGCTGAGAGCTTTGTCTTTGCGAAATACAAGAGCCAGGTCGCGTTTGATGAGCGCGTCGGACATAGGAATCGCAGCGAGCACGCCAGCTTTTACGTCTTCTAAAACATTGGAGCGGGCGATGAAGCCCACGCCAACGTCGGCGGCCACGAAGCGCTTGAGCAGTTCGCTGGAGTCGAGCTCCATGGAGATGATGGGTTTCAGGTTCCGTTCGTGGAAGAGCGCTTCGATTGCGTCGCGAGTGCGTCCGAGCTTGGGAAGAAGCAGCGGGAATTTGACGACGTCCGAGACTGCGGCCGATTTCGACTTCAGCTTTGACAACGGATGGTTGGCGCAGCGATGACGACCAGTTCGTCGCGATGGATCTGTACGACAGTCAGACGGTTGTCCGCGACGGGAATCGAGACCACACCGAAGTCGACCGAGTTGTCGATGATCGACTCCAGGATCTTGCCGCGCTCGGCGCGCTGGATGCCGACGTTGACCTCGGGATATTGCTTCTTGAACTCGGCAAACACTTCCGGCAGCACATGCAGGCAGGTGGCTTCGTTGGCACCGACGACGATTTCGCCTCTGGGCACGCGCTCCATCTCGCCAATAGCAGTCAGCATGACCTTACGGGCTTCAAGTGTTTCTTCGACATACTTCTGAAAAGCCTTGCCAGCAGAGGTGATAGAGACTTTGCCGCCGGAACGGTCAAAGAGCTTGGCTCCGACCTCGTCTTCGAGCGCGCGTATCTGAGAAGAGATTGCGGGCTGGGTACGAAAGCGCTTCTCCGCAGCTTTGGAGAAGCTGGTGTGGCGCGCGACTTCGAGAAACGTTTCTAGCTGGTCAAAGTCCATTCAGTTGGCACCCGCAAAGGAGCTGATCAGGTCCCAGGCCCAGCGCAGGTGGCGCTCCTCTGTATATGTCTGTCCCACACAGAAGCGCAAGGTAAATCGTCCGTTGAGCTTGGTGTGGGAGAGATAAACCTTGCCGCTCGCGTTCAGCCGTTTCAAAAGTTCTTCGTTGGCAGAGTCGTCGCCCTTGAGGCGGAAGCAGATCAGATTCAAGTCGGATGGCGACATGATCTCGAAGCGACTGTCGTCCCGGATCCACCGCGCAAACTCCTGCGCCATCGAGACATGATGTCGCACCATGGCCTGCAAACCTTCCACCCCGTAGCTGCGGATCACGCACCACAGCTTTAGCGCGCGGAAGCGGCGGCCGAGCGGAATGTGCCAGTCGCGATAGTCGAAGACCGAACCGGTCGCCGAAGCTGTGTTCTTCAAATATTCCGGGATGATGGTCAGCGACTCGGTCAGCGCCTTGCGGTCGGCGACATAGAAGCAGGTGCAGTCGAAATTGGTCAGCATCCACTTGTGCGCGTCGAAGCAGTAGCTGTCGGCAAGTTCGAGCCCTGTGTGGATCCAGCGGAACTCGGGGCAGAGCGCGGCGGTGCCGGCCATGGCGGCGTCTACGTGCAGCCAGATGTTGTGCTCTTTGCAGATTGTGCCGATCTCTGCAATCGGGTCCCAAGCGAGAGTAGACGTTGTGCCGACGGTCGCACCTACGAAGCAGGGAAGCTTGCCGGCCTTCTTGTCCTGTTCGATGGCGCGGCGCAGTGCATCGGGACGCATGGCGAACTTGTCATCTACTTCTATAGCGCGCAGGTTCTTGCGTCCGATGCCCGCCGCTTTCACGCCTTTTTCCATCGAAGAGTGGGCGTGCGCGGAGGTATAAGCGGTGAGCTGCTGATTGCATCCGTCTTCGTTGGCGCCGAAGTTGGTGGCGCGCTCGCGCCCGGCGATAATGCCGACCAGATTTGCGCTCGAGGCGGAATCCTGGATGACGCCGCCGCCAGTGCTCGCGGAGCGGAAGCTCGCAGGAAGATCGAGCATGTCTGCGATCCAATCGAGCACGCGCGTCTCGAGTTCAGTACAGGCAGGACTCGTCGCCCACAGCATTCCCTGAACCCCCAGCCCGGACGAAAGCAGATCGCCAAGAACGGAAGCCGGTGAAGAGTTGGCAGGGAAGTAGGCGTAGAAATTTGGCGATTGCCAGTGGGTGATGCCGGGCAGGATCTTTTCTTCCACGTCTTTGAGGATTGCGTCGAACGATTCCGGCTTTTGCGGCGCTGAAGCCGGAAGAGATTTGTAGACCTCCCAGGGCTTAACCTGCGAAAGGACAGGCAGTTCTTCGGCGCGCTCGAGGTAGTCGGCAATCCAGTCGAGCGCCTGCTGACCATCGCGTCGAAGCGATGCAGTCTTCTTCGGCGCTTGTTTGTGTTCGACCGCCATCCCACTTTCCCACACCGCAAGTTACTCAATCCACGCCGCTTAGCTCACTCATAACCGCGTCTTATGAGCCCGATAAAAACTATCGATTTCACAAGCAGAGCAATTCAAAGCTAAGGTGAAGATGCACAGATTCTAGCAGTACCGGGCCCCTATCCAGCTCAACTCAATTTTTTCAGCACCCCGCTGCGCGGGCCCAAGGAGAATACTTTCATGGCTGACGCAAAATCGGTCCTGGAGTTCGCAAAGAAGAACGGAGCCAAGCTGCTCGACCTCCGCTTCACCGATCTTCCCGGATTGTGGCATCACGTTTCTTATCCCATGGAGATGGTCAGCGAATCGTCGTTCGAAGATGGCTTCGGCATGGACGGATCTTCGATCCGCGGCTGGGCTGCCATTCACGAGAGCGACATGCTACTCATCCCCGACACTAACTTCTTCATGATGGACCCCTTCACCGAAGTCCCCACGATGGTCATGGTGGCCGACGTGATCGATCCCGTTACCAAGCAGCGTTACGATCGCGATCCGCGCTACATCGCCAAGAAAGCCGAGATGTACCTCGCATCCACCGGCACTCGCCGACACCGCCTACTTCGGCGCGGAAGCCGAGTTCTTCATCTTCGACAACGTCCGCTTCGACCAGCGCGAGAACGAAGGCTATCTACCACATCGACGCCGAAGAGGGCCGCTGGAATTCCGGCCGCAAGGAGAACAACCTCGGCTATCGTCCGCGCTACAAGGAAGGCTATTTCCCGGTTCCGCCCACCGATCACTACCAGGACCTGCGCACCGAGATGGTCGATGACCATGATGCAGTGCGGTCTGGAAGTCGAGTGCCATCACCACGAAGTCGCCACCGGCGGCCAGACCGAGATCGACTTGAAGTTCAACTCGCTGGTGAAGTCGGCCGACAACATGATGCTCTACAAGTACATCGTCAAGAACGTGGCCAACCAGTACGGCAAGACGGTGACCTTCATGCCCAAGCCGCTCTTCCAGGACAACGGCTCGCGGCATGCACACGCACCAATCGCTGTGGAAGGGTGGCAAGCCGCTCTTCGCCGGCGACGGCTATGCCGGACTTTCGCAGATGGCACTCTGGTACATCGGCGGATTGATCAAGCACGGCCCCGCGCTCTCTGCGCCTCATCGCTCCCACCACCAACAGCTACAAGCGTTT
This sequence comes from uncultured Acidobacteriota bacterium, assembly GCA_963711965.1. Classification (GTDB taxonomy): domain Bacteria; phylum Acidobacteriota; class Terriglobia; order Terriglobales; family Acidobacteriaceae; genus CAVQGF01. Next base: position 22,557 of record CAVQGF010000002.1, read on the forward strand.
GGTGCCGGGCTTTGAAGCTCCGGTCAACCTGGCGTACTCGCGCCGCAATCGCTCGGCGGCGTGCCGTATTCCGATGTACTCGGCGTCAGCCCGAAGGCGAAGCGCGTCGAGTTCCGCCCTCCCGATCCGAGCTGCAACCCTTACATGGCGTTCGCTGCCATGATGATGGCCGGACTCGACGGCATTGAGAACAAGATCGATCCGGGTCAACCGCTCGACAAGGACATCTACGATCTCGGGCCGGAGGAGCTGGCGAAGGTTCCATCCATGCCCGGCGCACTCGACGAAGCGCTCGACTGCCTGGAAAAGGACCACGCCTTCATGCTCAAGGGCGACGTCTTCACTGAAGAGCTGATCCGCACCTACATCGAATACAAGCGCGAGAAGGAAGTGAACGCGATCCGTCTGCGTCCGCATCCGTTCGAGTTCGCGTTGTACTACGACATTTAAAAACTAGCTGTCAGCGTTCAGCTGTCAGCAATCGGGAAAACCCTGGCCCAGCAGCGATGCTGGGCCTTTTTATCTGAATCGGGTCTTTTACACACATCGATATACGCGCGAAGGCTGATATAGTCGCAACATTCCACCCATGGAAGCCTCGTCCGCAACACCAGCACAGGATAAAGAACGCCCGATCGGAGCAGGGCTCACTGCGAAAGTCTTTCGCGGCAGCTCCTTCGGCACGGCGGGGCAGTTCGCCGTGCTGGCAAGCGCCTTTATCGCAACTCCGTTCCTGGTGCGGATGCTGGGCGCCGAACGTTACGGCGTACTGGCACTCGTTTCGCTGGTGGTCGGATATTTTCTCTACGCCGACCTGGGCATGGGTTCCGCTTCGACGCGTTTCGCCTCAGAAGCCTTGGGGCAGCAAGACCGGCGCAGGGAGGTGGCGGTGGTATGGACTTCACTGCTACTGGCAAGTCTTCCTGCCATTGCGGGATTTGTGACGCTGGTCGGCGCGGGTCGATGGGCGGTCGTGCATCTGCTGAGGGTCTCGCCCGCGGTTCAAGGCGAAACTGTGGCGGCGCTTCGTTGGGCAGCGTTCGTGTTTGTGATCCGAATCCTTTCGGGGATCTTCAACACACCACAGCTTGCTCATCTGCGAATCGGGACTTACACCCTCATCAACAGTGGAACGCTGGTGTTGCAGACGTTGCTGGTGCCGGTCGTGGTCGTGTTGGGGTGGGGCGTGGCGGGTGCGGTGGAGGTGATGGCAGGGGTGAACGTGATTGCGCTGGGTGCGCACATTCTGGTCGACCTGCGCATTCTGCCGGAGATGAGGCGGCCAAGCATTGATCGTGCACTGATCAGGCCGATGTTCGTCTACGGGGCCGGCATCGTTGCCAATGCAGTTGCGGAATTACTGTTCGCACACTTCGATAAGTTGGCGGTCACGCGGTACATCTCGGTCAAAGATTTCGCTTATTACTCGCTTGCGGCAGCGGTGGCTGGGTTAATCGTGCCGATCCCGCTGGCACTCTTTCAGTCTCTGGTTCCCGCATTCACACGGATGCATGCAGCAGGGGACTCGACCGGTGTCGAATTGCTGTTGCAGCGAGCCACGAAAGCAGTGCTGCTGATCGCAATGCCGCTGCTGATGGTGATCGTGGTGGGCGCGCATCCTTTCCTCACTGCTTGGGCGGGGCCTGAGTTCGCCTTTTACGGCAGCCGCACAGCGTACGTCCTCGCCGCAGGACAGGTGGTCGCCATTTTCGGATATGTTCCCTCCGCTCTGCTATACGCCTTGGGAAAGAGCCGCACTCTTGCCACCTTGCACTGGATCGAACTGCCGCTCTTCCTGGTGGCGGTCATTCTGGTGACACCGCGCTACGGGGCGCTGGGCGCGGCGGCGTGCTGGGCGGTCCGGTGTCTGGTGGACGCGGTCGCGATGACATCGATCGCTCTGCGCAATATTCGTCCGCGGGAGCTGCCGCTGTTTGGAATCGCTTTTTGGCGAGTTGTGTTGCTGGGTGCTATTGCCGGCAGTCCAGTAGTTGCGAAAGCCATGCATGCCGGCACCGTGATTCAGCTGGGCCTTGCGGCGGTGGCCTTGGGCGCATACGGGTTCGTGGCGTGGCGCCACTTTTTGCGCGCCGACGAGCGTGAATGGATGGTTGGCATGGCGGGAATAGGCCGTTCGAGCGATGCCACGTTTAAGCGCACTGCGGCGCGTTGGCTTGTCGTGATCGTGCTGGTGACTGGGTTCGCAGCTCATGTCGCCCGCTCGGTGCGGCTGTTCCATCCTGCCGGTGGTTTGCTTTCAGACCAGCCGCTTCTCACCGACGATAACTCAATGCATTCTTATTACACCCAGCTTGGGGCGAAGCTGATCCAGAAGACAGGCGAGCCGTATGGCTATGTGCCGGATGAGATGGCGGGACATCCCAAGACGGCCATCTTCGACGCGGGGATTCTTCCTGTCGAAGAGCTGATGGCGAGAGTGACTTTTCTTTCACCATTCCTCGTCTACAAACTATTCGTGCTGGTCTCGATGTTGTCGGTCGGGATCTCTGCACTGCTCACGTTGCTACTATTCCGCGTGCGCGGAGCGGCTTTATGTATTGGGTGGTTTGTGCTGATGTTTCATTATTGGTGGGGACAAGGCCTGATCTTCACCATGGGAGGAATGAACACCTGGTTGCTGGCGGCGAGCGGCGCCTTGCTGCTCATGGGCGCAATCGCTCGGTTGATCGAGGACTGGTCACCACCGATGGCGGTGCTGGCGGCTTTTCTGTTTTGCCTTCTGCCGTATTTGCATCCCATCGCCATCGTGCCGGTGGGACTTTCCTCGCTCGTGCTGATCGCGTGCAGCAAGGGTCGACGGCGTGCTCTCTTGTTTGTAATTTGCTGCGGTGCGCTCTCAGTGATGATCAATTGGCACTGGATCTCGAACACGATGCAGAACAGGGCGATAGCGACTCCGCTTGCGGAGATTGCCGGAGCGGCCGAGGGCCCAGTACGCCTTCTGCGCGAGACGTCGAATGAGATTCACGGTGCCGTGGGGCTCTCGAAGCTGATCAATCGAGTGAACGTGGCGGCGTTCAACGTGGCTGTAGTCCTGGGTGGGCTTGGCGGACTAATCTGGTTGCGACGAAAAAAAGACTCGCGATCCATCCTGCTGCTGGTGTTTGTGGTCGTGCTCGGCGGGCTAACGTACTTCAGTGGCAGCATCTCTGCGCTGCAGAACATTCAACCGTGGCGGCTGAGATATTTGTTCTTGCTGGTGTGCAGCGTCGCAATCGCCGTGACATTAGAGTATCTGCTGGCTGCGAACCGTGCAAAGCGCTCGCTGGCATTGTTGCTGGGCTTGTTCGCAGCGTTCTATTTCTTTGCGTTTGACGCGCGACGCGATGTCCCGCCGCTTCAAGTGGGACTGACTCCTGCGCAACAATCGTGGGTAGCGCTTATCAATTCGACTACCGATGGGCGGGGACGGATACTGGCGGAGGATGGTCCTGGATACGACGGAATAGGTCTCGCGGCGCTGCATCTCGGCACGCATGCGCAGTGGATCGGGGGGCCATATAAGGGGGCGTACATCTTGTATCACCGCGTCAACTTTATCGACGGGCTGCTTTCTGGCCGGGACATCGCTTCCTACTCGCCGCAGGAGCTCTCCGACTTCTTCCGTCGCTACAACGTGCATTGGATCTTTGCCTGGAGCAAGCCCGCCAAGGAAGCGCTAAGCGCGAAGCCGGAGCTGCTGCGACCGGAGTGGGAGAAGGATGGACACGTTCTCTACACGGTGATTAGTCCGACAGATTCGTATTTTGAAAAGGGAAGTGGTGAATTAACCACTGATTTAGACACACTGCAGATCAAGAATGCGGTCAGTAGCGGCGGTTCGATCGTCCTGCGTTATCGCTTCTATGACGGCCTGGTTGCCGAGGGCGCGGGCGGGCTAAGATCTTTTCCTGTGTCCGGTGACCCGGTGGGTTTCATTGAGATCGTTGGACCGGGGAAGGACGTCACGATCCATGTGCGCCACTGATGAGTTAGAGGAAAAAGGAATACCGTTGAGTTAGGGAAAAGGAAATACGCTTCGCGGGGAGCGAAGGGGTTCGGTCGTCGCTTACTGCGCGGCTTCGAGCGACTCAGCCACCCGGTTGAGCGCCATCTGGATGCGATCAAGCTCATCCTGCGCACGCTCGTTCCAGTCATTGAACGTATCCGGGGCTTCGTCGAGTTTCTTGAATGCCCAACTGATGGCGTCCTGGCCACGGTCGCTCAGCACCAAAAGCCCGAGGCCGCCGATACCCAACACCGTCAAAGGCAAGAACCACTTTTGCATACTGGTACTTCTCCTAAGGTATAGACACCCCAAATCGGCGAAAGTTGCAGCAAAATCGCCGTTACTACAGGTCCTGTACCTTTAACTTAGATGCCGTTTCCAGCGTCAACTCACGCCTGGTTGCACAAAAAAGAGGCGCAAAAAATGGAGTCCCAGCCACGGGACTCCATTTCGATATCGCACTGCCTCGCACCGCCAATCGGCCGGCGGGCGGCTTAACTTGGCTTTCTGACCTTGACGTCATTGTCGCGAATAAAGAACTGCGCCGAGCATTGGTCGGAGCCGCAGATCACCGGCAGCAGGCCCGAAATCTGGCGGCGGGTGATCAATCCCAGAGTGCCGCATTCGGGCAGGCGAGGACGGCCCAGTAGGGGTCGTCGTTATTGCCGACGTCGCCGGCATTTTCCAGCACGAACACCGTCCCCGGCTCCATTTGCTCCGGGATCCATTCCGTCAGTACATTCAGTTCCTGGACCATGACACCTCCTGGTGACATCTCCTGCAACCTACCGGACCAACTTCCGTGTTCTACGCGTACTTTCTCTTCGGACTCCCCATCCGCGAACGGATCGCGCCATTCGCCTTCTTCATCTGCCTCACATCTGCTTGGATGCGCTTCACTGCATCCGTAAGGCAAACGGTAAAGATCGGCTGGCGCGCGCTCTTCAGTATGTCGATGATCTCGTGCGCCGAATTCTCCAAGTAAATCTTTGTCCCATCGGTGAGCAGGTGATACTCCGACGCACCCGAAACCGTCTCTACCAGCCGCTTACCGAACTCGCGTTGCAGGAAGCGCATGATCTTGCGGATACGCTGCAGCGAGAACCCCTTGTCGCGCAATTCGCAGATCACCGTCACCTCGGCCAGGTCCGCCATGGAGTAAAAGCGGTTCCTGCCCTGCCGCTGGGGACGCACCACCCCGCGCTCATCCCACCATTGCAATTGACGCGCCGTAATCCCGGTGAGCCCGATCACTTCGTTCGATGTATATCCTTGCTTCATAAGCGACCCAAAATGTTTCAAACATTTCACTTAGTAAAATGTTTAAAACATCTTAAGACGAAATTGGTGGGAGTCAAGGGAAAAGCTGGGAAGAAAGGAACCTATTTCGATAATAGGGTTTACTTGGCCTTCTTGGACGCGAGGCGAGACAAGGCGGCCTTCGCTTCTTTCGTAGCAGGGCCGTCCGGGCCAGCGTCGATGCTTGCCTGGTATTCTCGCTTCGCTCGATCATTGTCTCCAAGTTTCTCGGAGGTCTTGCCCAATCGAAGGAATATCGCGGAATCACCGGGCTTGTTCAACAATGCACTCTCGTAGCGGCTTAAAGCCCCGCGGTAATTTTTGTCTTCGTAATAAAAGTCCCCGACTTCAACATCCTGCACGGCAGCGTAGATATCGCAGCTGGGCCCCTGCGCCGGCTTGCTCGAGCTTTCGGCAGCGGATTGTGGAGCGGGTGCGCTGTCACCTGGAGGATGCGAAGTGGGCAGGTTATCGGGAGGCCCATTAGGATTAGTCCGGCACCATCCCCCAACGCATACATCGCTTGGTAGAGGGTTCTTGTTTCTAACTTTCCGCGCCTTCTTCTTCGCTGCGAGGTACTCGTCGATGGGACCATTGCCGCATGGAGCTGATGTTATTGGAGGGTTCTTGGTCGAGTCAGCCGGCTGCTGAGCAAACAGGCAGGGCGAGATGCCGAGGCAGAGTAGGGCGGAGCAGACCCTCATGAAGCGATTGTATTCCCAATCCATGATCGCAAACCTCCATCAGGTGGGAAGTTTTCCCTTGTAGTAGACCAACTCCCACATAGTTGCACCCAAGCCGCAGACGGGGAAAGGTTCGAAGATCTCGGTGCGGAATTCCTGTTCGAACAATTGCAGCCAATGCTCTTCTATCCGTGGGTACTCTCCCCGGTCTTTGCTGGCAAGGAACGCTGGAAGTCCCCGCTTTGCCTTGACCAGCTCGATGATGTGCACTGCCCCGTCATTTGTCATTGCGCGGCGCGCCGCCTTTACGACTACTGACACCTGGTTGTCATCCAGGTGGTGGAGCAGGCTATTCAGCAACACGAAATCGAATCTTTCATCCGGCTCGTATTTGGTGGCATCTTCCGCGGAAAAGCTTCCCCAGGGATAAAGTTGCTTCGCTGTCTGGATGTAAGAAGGATTTAGATCCAGCCCTTGATACTGACAATGGCGAAAGTACTTGGCGTTGGTTCCAGGGCCACAGCCGATGTCCAGCACCCGCTTCACGGTTTGCAGATCATTATGCGAGGTGATGGGACGCATCTTCTGCGCCGCAAAAGGAGACTGCCAGAGCCGGTAGACGGGTGAGAAACTCAGTACGCGCGTGATCATGAATGAAGAACCCGGCGCGGGTTGTGGTAAAACTTTAGGCTCAACATGAAAATTTGCGTGGCCGTGCCAGTTTACAACGAGGAAGAAGTTCTTCCGGAATTTCTAAGCCGCACGCGGCAGGCGCTTTCGAAGCTAGAAGGCGGTCCGCATCGCATGCTGTTCATCGATGACGGCAGCTCCGACGCCACACTGCGGATCCTGCGAGAAGCCGCTACGCGAGACCCGGACGTAGCCGTGATCTCATTGTCCAGGAATTTCGGACATCAGGCGGCGATTACTGCGGCACTGGACCACACCACCGGCGATGCCACCGTGATCATGGACGCCGACCTGCAAGATCCACCAGAGGCCATCTCTACATTTATCGGCAAATGGAAAGAAGGGTATGACGTCGTCTATGCGCAACGTGTGAAGCGCAAGGAATCGCTTTGGCTTCGGCTCTGTTATTTTTCCTTTTATCGCATTCTCGCGTTGCTGGCGACCATCGACCTGCCGCTTGATGCCGGTGACTTCGGGCTTATGTCAGAGCGCGTGGTGAGGCAACTGCGGGGACTGCCGGAGCACGTGCGCTATACCCGCGGCTTACGCCGCTGGGTGGGCTTTCGACAGATCGGCATCGAAATAGAGCGCTCTGAACGAAAGGCGGGCGAGAGCAAATATTCTCCCTTCCGGCTCCTGAAGCTCGCAACCGACGGCCTGCTCGCTTTCTCCAGCGCTCCTTTGCATGCGGCGTCGGTAGTCGGCTTTATCGCAATCTGTCTCTCCGCCGCGTTCGCGCTCTACAGCGTGCTTGCAAAGTTCGTCCTCGGACAATCGCCCAAGGGTTTTACCGCCCTCACTCTCTTGATCACTTTTCTCTCCGGTGTGAACCTTATGTTCCTCGGCGTCATCGGCGCATACATCGCGCGCATATACGACGAGGTCAAAGCGCGTCCCGTGTACGTCGTGGAGACGAAGCTCGGCTCCCTTTTCGAGGCGAAATAGAGATGGAGAAAGAGTATCGAGAAAAGTATGCAGAACTCTATCGAAGGCATTGGTGGTGGCGGGCCCGTGAACGCGCTCTATTACACACCATCAAGCAGCTAGCCGGGCCTCGCAAGGACCTCAGCATCCTCGATATCGGCTGCGGCGACGGCCTGTTTTTTGACGCTCTTGCACGATTCGGCAAAGTCGAAGGCGTTGAGAACGACGCTTCGCTGATCGGCGAAAACAATCCTCACCGCGCCGACATCCATACCCTCAATTTGGCAACTTTCAAGCCAGCCGAGAAATACGACCTCGTGCTCCTGCTTGACGTGCTCGAACATGTCGACGATCCGGCCGCATTTCTTCGCCTTGCCTTGCGTTTACTCAAGGACGAGGGAACAGTCATCGTGACTGTTCCGGCCTTCCAGAGCATCTGGACCGGCCATGACGACCTGAATCATCATCGTCAGCGCTTCACGCGGAAGACCTTTGCGTCGGTCGCCGAACGAGCCGGAATGAAAGCGCTCGGGGACCAAAATCTTTTCCAATGGTCCTTCGCGGCAAAAGTTCTGTTGCGCATCACGGAGAAGCTTCGGAAGACCGCTCCCGCGTCTCCGTGGGTTCCGCCGCAGCCGATCAACGCTTTGTTGTATGCGGCCACGGCGATGGAAGAAACTATCGGCCGCGCTTTGCCGCTGCCCTTTGGCAGCTCGCTCATGGTGATAGGAAAAAGGTAGTGCGAGCTTCAAGGCTGAAGAACATTGATGGTGGCTGCCATCTTCAGATCGCGCTGGGTCACGCCTCCGGAGTCGTGCGACCACAATGACAGCGTGACCTGGTTGTAGTGGATGGTTATGTCAGGATGATGGTTCGCCTTCTCGGCGGCGTCGGCAATCTGGTTCACGAAGGCCATCGCACCCACGAAATCAAGAAACTTGAACTCACGTTGGATGGCTTGGCCCGATTGCTCCCAGCCAGGAAGGTTTTGAGGGCTGAGTCGGATCTCGGGATCGGTGAGTGGCATAGTCATTGAAGGTCGCGTGCACGAGGACGTGCGCGCCTACACAATCCTAGACGGTGGCATTCGCCGTGCGCTGCGGATAGGCGAAGCGGAAGATCTGCGAGCTGATTTCGCGGCGAAGGTCAGCCCAGAGAGAGTCAGGCATGGCGACAAATACCTCGACCACTTTGGGATCGAACTGGGTGCCGGCGAATTTCGTGATCTCGATGCGCGCCGCAGCAAAAGTTTGCGCCGGCCGATACGGGCGATCGGAAGTGATGGCGTCCAGCGTATCGGCGACCGAGAATATGCGTGCGCCCAACGGGATCTCCTCGGCCTTGAGACCGCGGGGATACCCGGTGCCATCAAATTTCTCCTGGTGCGAATAGACGATCTCAGAGGCTTCGGAGCAGGAACGGGATCTTTCGCAGCATCTGGTAGCCGCGAAGAGCATGCTCCTGCATGATGGCTGTCTCGTCGCGGGTGAGCGGGCCGGGCTTGCGAAGAATGGCGTCGGGAATGGCCATTTTGCCGATGTCGTGCAGGAAGGCTCCGCGGGCGATGATGCGGATCTTTTCAGGCGCAAGACCCATAGCCCGCGCCATCGCGATAGTGAACGCAGTCACGCGCTTGGAATGGCCTTCGGTCTCGGCATCTTTTAAATCGAGCGCGTCGCCCAGGGCTTCGAGAGTGATGTCGTAGGAGCGCTCCAGGTCGGTCATGGCCTGACGAAGCTGCTCGGTACGGGCCGCAACGAGAGATTCCAGATTGGCCTGATAGGCCTTGTTTCCGTTTTCAGACGGCGCATTTCGAGTGCCCGGCTCACTGCCGCCAGCAATTGTTCGCGCTCGAAGGGTTTCAGCAGGTAGTCATAGGCGCCGTTGCGGATGGCGGCGAGCGCCACGGAGATATCGTGGACAGCCGTGACCATGATGACGGGGAGTGTCCGGATAGCCGGTCTTTGGTCTGCTCTAACAGGCCGATGCCATCAAGATCGCGCATCATCAGGTCGAGAGCATCAGGTCAAATTCTTCGCCTGAATTGAGGATGTTGAGGGCTTCCATGCCGGAGGAAGCCTGGCGCGTCACGTATCCGGCAGCGGACAGCATGGACGCGACGATTTCGCGTATTGACTCCTCATCATCGACCACCAAGACACGTTGTTTAGACATTTTTCGGAGCAGGGAAAACGGAAACACATTTTGCCATGCGAATTGTGCAATTACAACGAGAATAACCCGACAGTAAACGTCCCTGGCAACCTAGTTAACCAGTTGCCATCAGACATACAAAATGGCTTATGCTGACAGGTGCAGTTGAGAGTTGGAAAAAACAGCCTAATCGTCGGCTGATATATTTTACCTACCTTATGGCAAAAGGTGTGTACGCGCGTGCCACGTTGTGAGTGCTTCTGCCTCGGCGCCTGGGGTTTATTGCTCCAAAACCAAAGTGGGCATCGTTTGGCCCTTAACAATCTGCTGAATACCAGCCAAGTCTTTAGAATTCAAGTGTCGAGCTTCGAAAAATCCATTCTACGGAATCGCCTATGCCAGAGGCGCCAACTATTAGGAGTGGCTGACCAAGTGCTATTACCCCTCTCGCAGGACACATGATCCTGGAAGTGAAATCAGAGGAGACAGAATGGCGAATACTTATCAAGATGCGAAGCTGAACGCACTAGCTGATTCCTTTCTGGCGATGGACTGCCGATCTCGGGGCAATGCAGGAAGCCTTCGAGCAGAATCGCCACCACATTTATTCGCTGGCATTCTGGATGACAGATAACGAGCTGAACGCCGAAGAATTGATGGGGGCGACTTTCCGCAGGGCTTTCAAATCCAACGATGCACTCAGCGCCGATGCAATCGACGCCGCGTTGATCAGTGAAATACGTCAGGAAATGCCGTGGGCCCGATGACGCTCGATTGCGGGACGTGCTCGGAAATCAAGAACGTGCGCGAAAACACTCTGCGCGTCCATCTGGAGCGGGCCGTGGTACAGCTACCCGTAACCGAAAGAATGGTTTTCTTGCTGCACGACGTGGAAGGTTACAACCATGCGCGCATCGCGAAGCTGATCGGACTGACGGAAGATGAATCTCAGATGGCTTGCACCAGGCGCGGCTGCGCATGCGCGAGCTGCTGGCCGAGATGAATTAAACGATTTCTCCTTGTGTTGTTGTCTCTCTCCTGTCTTACTCTCGCCCCTCTTTGGAGGGGCGATTTTTTTGAGCAGCGGAATTGCGTGCATGAGACGCGGCGTGCCGCGTCTCTACGCGAGAGATTGTGGAGGTCAGCTAACGATGGGGAAGTGAGCACGCTTCTGATTCGGCGAGGAACGGGTGCGAGGCGATTTGGCCCTCGAAGCCAGCGCTGAAGCGACCTGGAAGTTTGGCTCCGCAGGTTGGGCATGCGCCTTCGGGAGTCAAATGGTAGCTGCGGATGCGGTAGCCATGACGCTCGATGAGCGTCTCGCCGCAGCTGACGCAACGCGTATTTTCTAGGTCGCCGACACGTCCGGGCAGATTGCCAGGATAGATATAACGGAGACCTGACTGCTTGCCGATCTCCGCTGCGCGCAATAAACCCTCCGCGGTCGTGTCAGGTGGGTCGGTCATCTTGTAGTCCTGATGAAAGGCAGTGACGTGCCACGGAATATCGGGCGAGACCTCGGCCAGGAATTCGGTCATGTCGCCGGAGTTCTTCGCTCTGAATCGTTGAAACCGGGAATCAGCAGCGTGACGATCTCGAGCCAGAAGCCCATCGCATGAATCCGCTGGATCGTAGTCGAGGACGTGTTGAAGCGCGCCGCCGAGCTTGCGGTAGTTGCGATCCTCGAAAACTCTTAAGATCGACTTTGTAAAGATCGACCCAGGGTCGGATGTACTCCAGCACCTCCGGAGTCCGTTGCCGTTAGAGACGAAGGATGTCTTCAAGCCCGGCGGCTCGGGCGTCCTTGAAGATGTCGACCGCCCATTCGCTGGTGATCAGCGGCTCGTTGTAGGTGCTGATGACGACCTTCGCGCCTTGTCCGACGCGACTGCGACGAACTGCTCCGGCGTGAGCTGTAAGGTGGAGCAACGGCAGACGGATCGCGCAGCGCCTGCGAGGTGACCCAGTTCTGGCAGTAGCCGCAGTGGAAGTCGCAGCCGAGCATGCCGAAGCTCAGGCGAGGGCGCCGGGCAGCGCATGGAAGAACGGCTTTTTCTCGACGGGATCGCACTGCAGGCCGCCGACATATCCCTAGGGAACAAGAGCTTGCCGCCGCGGTTGAAGCGGACCTTGCAGACCCCGGCCTGGCCTTCGGGGATGGGGCAGCGGTGTCCGCAGGCGTAGCAGCGCAGGCGATTGCGGTCGAGGGACTCGACCAGCTCAGGAGCAGCCTCGCGGACGTGTGAGTCCAGAATGTCTTTGAGGGCGGGCATCTATGGGGATTCTACTGCGGATGCACATAGCAAGGGAGGCCGAGACGCGGCATGCCGCGTCTCTACGTGGAGATTCCCGCGGAACGGTTCTGTAGACAAGACGAGCTGACGGAAGGCCCAGATTCTTCGCTGCTCTCTGAATGACATAGTGAGACGGCGTACGCGCCTCTGCCACTCAGGACATTGCACAGCCGAGGACGGCTGTGCCACACAGTGTTAGAGCAGATCCTTAACGTTCACGTACTTCTGTTTTTGCGATTCAGCAACAGCGGCGTAGGTGATGTGTCCTTTGAAAGTGTTCACGCCTTCCATCAGACCGGGGTCGGATTGCAGGGCTTTCTTCGCGCCGAGATTTGCTAAACGCATTACATATGGGAACGTCGCGTTGGTAAGGGCGAGTGTGGAAGTATGCGGAACCGCGCCGGGCATATTAGTGACGGCGTAATGAACTACGCCGCTCACCACGTAGGAAGGGTCGCTGTGGGTGGTCGGGCGAGCGGTCTCGATGCAGCCGCCCTGGTCGATGGCAACGTCAACGATCACGGAACCCTTCTTCATGCGAGAAACCATTTTCTTTGTGACCAGCTTGGGAGCGGAGGCGCCGGGGATGAGCACGCCACCAATGAGCAGGTCAGCCTTTTCGGTGGCTTGAGCGATTGCGTAGGAATTCGAGGCTTGGGTGCGGACATGTCCGTTGAAAATGTCGTCGAGCTCGCGCAGGCGGTTGAGGTTTACATCGATGATGGTGACGTTGGCGCCGAGGCCAAGAGCCATCTTGGCTGCATTGGTTCCGACGATGCCGCCACCGATAATGACAACGTTGGCAGGGGGAACACCCGGGACGCCGCCAAGCAGGATGCCACGTCCACCTTTTTCTTTTTCCAGATAGCTGGCCCCGACCTGCACCGACATGCGTCCAGCGACCTCGGACATGGGAGTCAGCAAGGGAAGCGTGCGCGCCTTGTCGGTGACGGTCTCGTAGGCGATGCCGGTAACCTTCTTCGTGAGCAGCTCGTTGGTGAGATCGGGAATAGGCGCGAGGTGAAGATAGGTGAAAAGGGTGAGGTTGGGGCGGAAGGTAGGAAGGTTCGTCGCCGTATGGTTCCTTCACCTTCACGACCATGTCGGCCTTCTTCCAAACATCAGAGGCCTTCTGTAGGATCTGCGCGCCCGCCTTTTTGTACTCGTTGTCGGGCATCGAGGAGCCGGCGCCGGCATTGGTCTCGACGAAAACTTTGTGTCCAGCTTCAACAAGGGCTTGCACGCCCGCGGGGACGATGCCCACGCGGAACTCGAGGTTCTTCACTTCTTTGGGAACACCGATAATCATTGTTGCCGCTCCTCTTTCTTAATCAGCCACAGGCATCGACCTTGTCGAACTTTGCCTTGTCCATCCATACCCATCCAATTTTCCCTGACTTTGTTTTAATCTGGGCCCACCATTCAATCTCGCCCTTGTTCACGATACAAAAGGCCGGTGCGAACTCTGAAGTCGGCTCCCCACACTTGCTCTCGGTAGAGATTCCGTCCTCGTAGAACTTCCCCTTATTCCAAAAATCGAAAACGCCTTCCCCAAGATAGGCGTAAACCGGAAACTCGTCCCCGATACTCAATTCCATTCGGGGATCGTTTTGCAACGCCCTGTAGCGACTTGGACGATAGGTCACCACAACGCCCGTAGTAGCTTGTACCTTCTCGCCCTTGCCCACTGAGCCAATCGCCTTTCGTCCAGAGCGCTTCCAGGTGCTGTACAGCGCCGTATTTTGCTTCGCTGCCCAGTCTCTATAGGTGCAGCACTCGAATGGGCAAACGTCTTTCTGGACAAACGGCAGCTTTGGCTTCGCCATAGGGACTGGCTTATTTGGTTCCTGAGCGAAACAGTGCAAAGTCAAAAGGCAGACGACAGCGAAGACTGTGGTGAAGATCTTCATTCTAAAAGTACTGATGAGCCTTATTCCGGGCGGTCGATCTGGGCACGCTGCAAACGATCGGAATAGTCTACGTAAACCGACTTCCATTCAGTATAGAAATCGATGGCGGCCTGCCCACCCTCGCGGTGTCCGTTTCCGGTAGCCTTGGTGCCGCCGAAGGGAAGATGCACCTCGGCGCCGATGGTCGGCGCGTTCACGTACGTGATGCCGGCATACAGATCGCGCGCGGCGCGGAAGGCAGCGTTCACGTTGCGGGTGTAGATCGATGTGGAAAGTCCGTAGATCACGCCGTTGGAGATTTCGATGGCTTGATCGAGGCCGTCGGTCGGGATGAGCGAAACGACGGGGCCGAAGATCTCTTCCTGCGCGATGCGCATCTTGGGATCGACGTCGCTGAATACTGTCGGCTGAAAGAAGTAGCCGTGAGCGTACGCATCTTTGTCGAGCCGTGCGCCGCCGGCGGCGAGCTTGGCGCCTTCTTTTTTGCCAATGTCGACGTATTTCTGGGAGGTCTCGATCTGTGCTTCATTGACCTGCGGACCCATCTGAGTGCTGGCTTCAAGACCGTTGCCGATGCGCAAGGACTGAGCGTGCGAGACGAGCGCATCGCGGAACTTATTGAAGATCGACTTCTGCAAAATAACGCGGCTGGTGGCGGTACAACGTTGGCCGGTCGTGCCGAATGCGCCCCAAAGTACTCCCTCGACTGCCAAGTCAAGATTCGCATCGTCGAGAACGATCATTGCGTTCTTGCCGCCCATTTCGAGCGAGCAATGTTTGAAGCTGCGGGCGGCGACTTCGCCGATCATGCGTCCGACCTCGCTCGAGCCGGTGAAGGAGATGGCGCGAACGTCGGGATGGGTAAGCATCGGCGCACCCGCCTCAGGACCGAAGCCTGTGACGATGTTGACGACGCCTTTCGGCAGCCCGGCATCGAGCAGCGCTTGCACGATGTTGATGGTAGATAGCGGCGTATCTTCCGCCGGCTTGATCACGCAGGTATTGCCACAGACCAACGCAGGGAAGAGTTTCCACGATGGGATCGCCATGGGGAAGTTCCAGGGCGTAATCATGCCGCAAACGCCGACGGGCTGGCGGATAGACATAGCAAACTTATTAGGAAGTTCGGAGGGGACGGTCTGTCCGAAGAGACGACGTCCTTCGCCGGCCATGTAGTAGGCGGTGTCCACCGCTTCTTGCACGTCGCCGCGGGTCTCGCTGAGGACTTTGCCCATCTCGCGGGTCATGTCGTTCGCATACTGTTCCTTGCGCTCCAGCAGGATCTCGCCGGCGCGAAAGATGATCTCAGCCCGGCGAGGCGCAGGCACAAGCCGCCATGATTCCCAGGCGCGCTTGGCAGCGGCCACGGCTGCATCAACGTCATCTTTGTTCGAGCGCTGGAAGATGCCGACCACATCGCGGGTGTCGGCAGGATTGAGGTTCTCGAACGTCTGTCCAGAGCGGGACGCTACCCATTCTCCATCGATCAGATTGTTGTAGGTCTTGGGCGCGGCCATGGTTCCTTGTGAGGCTGTGAGGTGATTGCGAACTAATTATTGTAAATCAAAGATGCTGGAGGCCGGAAGAAGGACTCAGAGGACGTGACGGGCAAAAAAAGGGCGCCTCTTAAGGCGCCCAATTCTTTTCCGTGCCCCGCTACGCTACGTTCTTGTCTTTTTCGATGTCGTTGTTTCCGATTTCATTGTCGCGATCAGGCTGGACATCAGACTGACGCTTGCGGAAGTTCTCTTCTGCGTCATCGAGGGCGTCTTTAGCCTTGCCGTATCCCTCTTGCACTTTGCCTTCAGCCTGCTTGCCCAGTCCTTTGAGCTGCTGTTCTTTATCATTCGTCACTTCGCCGAATTTCTCTTGTGCTTTGCCGCCAATATCCTTCATCTTGCCTTTGATCTCGTTGCTATCCATTGCTACTCCTCCTCTGAAAGTTGCATTGACACCGACACCTTGCGCAGTGACTAGATTGCCGCGCGTCGACCGCTCAGCAATTGGAAGATCAGAGCTACGACGGCGAGTACCAGGAGCAGGTGAATAAATCCACCGAGCGTATAGCTGCTCACGACTCCGACCAGCCAAAGAATCAGCAGAACCACGAAAATCGTCCAAAGCATTCCGCACCTCCAACTGCGCGATGTGTCCGCACACATTGGGTGCATTGTGGAACTCCAAGGTTGGGTGCAAAACGTGAGTAGCTGAATACAGAGAATGGAATCCAGCAGCAAGGCTTTAGGTGGACACGAAATCGGAGCAGCAGCTAAAGGCAGCATCCGGCGAATGGCGCTCAAGCTCGGGCAGCGGAAAAATCCCAGTGGCGACGGCGATGATAGGAATGCCGACCGCTCGAGCTGCACTAATATCCGCCGGCGTATCGCCGAAAATGAGAAGAGAAGCACCGGGCAGTACTTTATTGGCAAGCGTCACCGCATTCTGAAAGATCGCCTGCCGGGTCTCGTGCGGATCGGAAAACGAACCGAAGGTGAAGTAATCGCGCAGACCTGCGGCGCGGAGCTTGGCCCAGCCGATCGCTTCGAAGTTTCCCGTGGCAACGCCGAGGATCTTACCGCGGTCGTGAAGCGAGGAAACCAGTTCCCGAACGGAAGGGCAAATCTCCGGTCGAAGATCTTTGCTGTTCGCTTCGACTTCAGTACACATACGCGAGATTATCGACGGCAACTCGGCTTCAAGCGCAGCCGAGGGTATCCCGGCGCGTTGGGCTACCGCGCGGAGAATGCCGATATCGGTATTGCCGTGCATGTGAATGCCGTCTGTGTTCGCCTCAACCTTGAAGACCTGCCGAATGGCGTTCAGAAAAGCAAAGTAGTGGACCGCGTCACGCGAGTTCAGCAGGGTGCCGTCTATATCGAAGATGCAGATGTCGGCCTGCTTGATGAGTTGTTGAGCGTGGGCGAGCTGGTCGACGGAGGCCATTTTGCTTCTGCTACCATCATAACTTCATGCGTATTTTATTCATCGGCGATATCTTCGGTCGTCCCGGGCGGACGATCGTACGGGAAAAGTTGCATGAGGTAGTCGACCATCACAGGATCGACCTGGTCATCGCCAATGCGGAGAATGCTGCGGCAGGTTTCGGGCTCACAGGCCCTATCGTCGAGGAACTCTTCGAGTTGAAGATCGACGTCCTGACTACGGGCAATCACGTCTGGGACAAGAAAGAGATCATCGAGTTCTTCAATTCGTCGAATGGAAATGCGTCCAGTCTAGCGCGACGCGTGCTCCGTCCAGCGAATTACCCGCTCGGCACTCCAGGGGTTGGGCTGTTCGAAGGGAAGACCAAGGCGGGCGTCCCTTACGCTGTCATGAACCTGCAGGGACGGGTCTTCATGACGAGCAATGACGATCCATTCCGCAAGGCCGATGAATTATTGAAGAGTGTGAAGGCCAAAGTGATATTCGTGGATTTTCACGCCGAAGCTACGTCCGAGAAGATGGCACTGGGCTGGTATCTCGATGGACGCGTGACCGCGGTAGTGGGGACGCACACCCATGTTCCGACTGCGGACGAGCGCATCCTGCACCAGGGAACTGCTTTTCTTACTGATGTTGGAATGACCGGCCCTTACGACGGCATCATCGGGGTGGAGAAAGAACATGCGCTGTCACGATTTTTGACCAGCATGCCTTCGCGTTTTGAGCCAGCGAAGAATGAGCCGCGCTTTTGCTCTGTGATCGTGGAATGTGACGAGATGACGGGGCGTGCTACTTCGATCCGGCGCTTGATGCTGGAATAAACGCTTGATCAGGGCCCAGCAGGTGTCTCGGGGCTAACATGCTTGCCGCGGCATGCGTCTCCCACGGTGCAGTAGGCAATGACGCCGGCGCCTGCCGCTGCCAGAATACCGGCGCCGATTGGAACAACCGAACCTGCTGGCTTGTTGTTGATAGGATTACAACCAGTGTTCATTTTGCGGGTGTACGACTGACCTTGTTCCACTGTGATCGGCTGACCCTTACCATCGTCGACCGTGACCGATCCCTGGGTAGGGGCGATAGTCAAACCTTCCGAGTTGTTAAACACCGAAAATTTTGCGGTACCAGTAGCAGGTTTAATCACAAGTCCTACAGAGCGAACCTCGGTGCCTTTCATGGTGGTAACGGTTGCGCCACCGCAGGAGAGGTCGAGCTTGTTGTCACCGAAAACTACGGAGCTATTTTCGGGGACGGTGACGCTCATGGAGTCTGCGGTAACCGAGGCGCTGGAGCCAGCCATGGTTTGCAGGCGGTCACCGGGAAAGAGGTTTCCATGCCCCGGGACGGGACTTCCATTGACGTTAGCACTGCCCTGGACGTTCAGGATCGCGGGCACCGCCTGCGCAGTAAGCGACACAGGCACAGCGAACAAGAGCAGCCACACAGTGGGTCTTAGAAATCTCTGGGACATAGTTTGGAGTGTCAGAACCTGTCGAATCCTACTCTGGATTTACCGAAAAGGTCAATGAATTTTGCACGCGTTCCATGGTGGTAATAGGTAGGGAACCCTATGATTCGGAATAGTTTGTCCCGTTATGGGACTTTCGTAACGGTGGCGGAGTCGGGAGCGGGAGCGGACGGGGTCCTGGTGAGTTGGAAGTCATCAATCCAGAGGGTGCCTTTGATACGGGTGCGGTCTGGGCCGAGGACCACCCTGAACGCCAGCAGGTGGCAATTCGGCGGGACGGTGAAATCGACGCTCGTAGGCTGCCACACGGATGAGTCTGCAAAAGGGGGTCCGGTGGCGAGGATTGCATGATTATAGAAATCCTCTGCTCCTAGCCGGGGGCGCTCGGAAGCGAGTAGTTCTTTCGTCTTCGTATAGGCGGTCAAGTGGATGGTCTCTCCCGGCTCGGCCGGAAATAATTGCCACACACCAGAATCGTTGATGGCGGCGCCACTGTACTGGAGGGCGAGGGAATGTTTGCCGGAATGGGCCTGCTCCTCGTCCTGGTCAAAGGTGACGGGTCCGCCGTTCGCGAAACGCCAATCAAAGCCCGCGTTTTGCAGATCGCCTTCGAACCCAGGATTCACGAGCGGCTCAGATGACGGCGCTCCGTTCGAAGCAATCTGTTGGACTTGGTCCCATGCGGCGCGCGCGGCAGCGGGCTGCTTCATCCCGATGAGCCAATCCACATACGCAAGAGGCTTGCCAGACTGAAAGGGTTGAGGGAGCGAAACCAGGCGCTGCCATACCTTGCCGGCTGCATCAACCTCGCCGTAACGGACCAATAACTCAAGAGTCCGGAAGTGAAGGTCGGCACGAGGAGGAAGAGCCGCAAGGACTGCGCTGACATTGCGGGTAGCTCGCCAGCAGGTATCGATTACTGACAAGCAGTCAGGGGGATTGTTTTCCAATACCTCGCGAAAGCGCTGCATCGCGGTCGCCGTCTCGCCACGGCTGAGATAAAAATCGCCTTCTGAGATGGCTGCGTTTAGATTCTTTGGCTCAGTGTGGAGCGCCCGATCGAGCGAGTCAGCTTCGCCGGTGGGATCGCCGGCAGCCTTATAAGCCAATGCGAGGTCCAGCCAATACTCTGCAATCCACGGATTCAATCGTGTTGCCTCGCTGAGTTCACGCACCGCAGCCTGGTGGTCTTGATCGACAAACAACGCGACGCGCCCCAACCAATGATGGCGCGCAGCATTATCGGGTTCGAGTCGAGCGGCGCGCCGCAGGGAAGCTACGTCATCGGCGTGGCCGTATTTGTGGGCGAGGGCCGAGCGAACCGTCAGCGAGAGGACGAGCAAGGACAGAAAAGCAGCAGAGAACAGGAAGCTGAACTTGCGCCGGCGAGAGTTAAGCTGCACTTGCGAAGTTCTCCGAAGGCGTTAGCGGGCAGCCTCGTCGTAGTAGCGGCCACCGTATTTTGAGCCGTAGTAGTACTGATAATTGAGATCGGGTGCGCTTAGATCGACTGCATTCACCACCACGCCCATGACCTTGGCATTCACATGAAGCAGCAGATCGCGGGCCCTGCGAAGAGCGTCTTTGGTGGTCTGGCCGGAGCGGATCACAAGCACGACGGCGTCCGCCTTCACCGAAAGCAATACTGCATCTGTGACCGAAAGCGTAGGAGGGGTATCCAGGATGATGTGGTCATACTCCTGCTTCCACTGTTCGAGAAGCGTCAGCATCGCCGGCGAAGCTAGCAACTCCGACGGCTGTGGAGGTGGCGGGCCCGACGGGATCACGAAAAGATTCGGCAACTGGCGCGACATGATGGCGGCGGTACTGACATCTTCAGTGCCGGTGAGCACAGTGCTCAGACCCGAACGGTTCGCGATTCCGATGATGGAATGAACGCCGGGACGGCGCATATCGCAATCGACCAATAAAACCTTTCCACCCTTTTGTGCCAAGACGATGGCGGTGTTGACGCTGGTGGTGGTCTTGCCTTCCTGGGGAAGAGCGCTGGTTATAAGAATGACTTTGGGCGGCGAACCGAGCGACGACAACAAAATAGAGGTGCGGAGCGCGCGATAAGATTCCGCGATCCCGGACTTCGGCCGTGCATGCGCGATCAATCCGACTTTCGCTTTCGATGGTGATTTTCCGGTCAATGATTTCTGCGGAGATCCCTTGGCCAGCAGATTCAGGTCACGGTGGTTCAAGGGCACAATGCCAAGCGCCGGCAAGGCAGCAATGCTTTCAACCTGTTCCGGCGTGCGCACAGTATTGTCGAGTATCTCGAGCAGGAAGGCGAAGGTGACGCCGCCGGCCAATCCCATCAGCAGGGCGATCGCCAGGTTGCGAGGAACGTTGGGCTGCGACGGCGCAAGAGGCACCCGGGCTACATCGACCTGACGGATGTTGCTGGACTTCAGGCCGGCTGAGACCCCGGCTTCCTTCAGTTTTTGCAAAAGGCCGTCATACAGTTGACGGTTGCTGTCGGCCTCGCGCTTGAGCAGGTTGTACTCGATGGCGCTTTGATTCAGTTGATTGGCTTCCTGCTTTTGGCCTTCCAACTGACCGCGCAACATGCGCTCGCGTTGCAGCGCCGCCTGGTACTCGCTTTCAGCCCGCGAGCCGGAATTCTTCACTTCGCGATCGATGGAGGCCCGTACTTGCAGCAAGCGGCTATTGACTTCCTGGACTTTGGGATATTGCGGTCCGAACTGGCTGGTGAGTTGCGCTAATTGATCTTGCAGGTCGAGTTCTTCGGTGCGCAGCTTCGCGACCAGCGGAGATTGACTTGCGCTCGGACTGGAGGCGGCATTTGCCGATACGGCTTGCTGATAGGCAGACTGCTTGATGATGCGGTCGGCTTCGGCAGACGTGAGCTCTTTGTTCAAATCGTCGAGCTTGGCGGTGATGATGTTGGTCTTCTCATCGGTACCGATGATGCCGTGTTCCTTCTGGTACTGAACCAGTTTCTGCTGCGAGGTTTCGACTTTAATCTCGAGGTCGGCAAGCTGGGTGGAGAGCCACTCCGAAGCCTGCTGCGTAGACTCAAACTTGGTGCGCCGATTCAACTCAACGAATCCGGAGCTGTAGGCGTTAGCGATCGACGCGGCAAGCTGAGGATCGGGACTGGTGACGCGGATATCGATCAAGCGCGTGTTAGGAACGGGGCTGACATTGAGCCCACCCTTGAGTTTGCCGATGAGGGCCTGCTCCTGTTCGTTACTTAACGCGGGCGCCTGTAGGCCAGAAGCTGAAGCGGGCGCGGACATCGAGCCGGCGAATTTCGGGTTCGACTCCAAATGCAGAGCGCGGATCACGTGCATGGCGAGAGAGTCGCCCTGCAAAATACGGACCTGGGTATCCATCTGGACGGTGTAGTCGTAATCTTCCGCGTCCGATGAGAAATCTTTCTGATTGACGCCAAAGGGGTCTGGATTCTCGCGGTTGACGGAGAGCCGCGCGGTGGCGTCGTACGTTGGAGTAATGCGCAGGGTGTAAATGGCCGCAAGCGTCAGCACGATCATGGCCGTGGCGATGACCGTCCACTTGCGTTTTAGAAGGATGCGCCAGTAATCGGCCAGGGCTGGTTCAGGTGTCGAATTCAGGGAAGTGTCCGGAGGATAGCGCCAGCCGAATCGCCTCCGCCGAATTCGGCGCTAAGACGCCAGGCGCGGCATTGGATCGAATTAATTTCCCGGTTTCCAAATCAATTCCGCTCAATCATTGAAGTCATGCTTGTCCGCATGCACACCAGTTCATGCACGATCCATGGTTCGCGCGGGGGATTCCAAATTCTACAACAGAGTTGTTGGTCGCCGGCTGCAAGTTTACGGGTATCACAGGGTGTATCGCCTGAGTAACGGGACGAATATCACCTGTTTTCAGCCGTTTTTCGTACCCGAGTTGACGCGAATCGCCGGCAATGTAATTCTGGCCGGAATGCAGTTACGCAAAGATCCCATCACGAGGTCGTGGGTCATCACCGGCGACGACCCAGAAAAAGACAGTCTTGAGTCGAAAGTAGGCCCCTGCCGTTTCTGTGCCGGCAGTAAGGACACACCGCAGGTGGTCGGCTCGGTACCGGCCGAAGCTCCGCCAGGATGGGCGGCGCGCTCCGTCGTTCATCCGGCTCCGCTCTACCGCATTGAAGGCGATCCGAAGCGCGAGGGAGAGGGCATCTACGATCGCATGCGCACCGTGGGCGCGCACGAGGTGCTGATCGAAAATCCGAAACACGATCATCAATTGTGGAACGCCAGCGACACCGAGATAGAACGATTCCTGAGCTTGGCCGCGCAGAGGATCCAGGACCTTAAGCTGGACCAGCGCTTCAAGTACGTCACGGTCTTTAAGAATCATGGAGCGGTGGCTGGACAAGATTTTGCGCATCCGACGTCGCATCTGACTGCGACCACATTTGTGCCGCGCCGTGTTTTGCACGAATTGCGTGCCGGCAAGGATTACTACAGCCAAAAAGAGCGCTGCGTTTTTTGCGACATCCTGGCGCAGGAAATGAAACAAGGAAGCCGCATCATCGAAACGGTTGGAGATTTCGTGGCGTGTTGTCCCTGTCTCCGCGGGCGCCTTACGAGATATGGATCCTGCCGCAAACCCATGAAGCTTCGTTCGAGCGAAGGGCCCTCGCGCATCCAGCGATGTTGAAGGAGCTGTCGACAATCCTAAGGAGAACGCTGCAGCGAGTGCGTTCGCTGACGGAAGATTTCCAGATGGTGCTGCACACCGTGCCTAATACACAGCATAAATCCCGCGCACTGCAATACTGGAAGACGATCGATGAGGACTATCACTGGCATATCGAGATACTGCCATCCTGGCCGGAGGCCGCGCCAAGTCGTACACATTCAAAGAGGTGTACTACACACCAATAACCCCGGAAACGGCAGCGGCCAGATTCCGGGCGGTGGATATTGACCAAGGAGGAATAGCGCGATGCGAGCGTGGCGGCGTGAGTTGGATTGGCGCTGCTGCTGGGCGGCCGCTCGTTCGCCCCGGCTGCTGCCGGAGAAGACGGACAAGAAACGAGACGTCCTTTGGCAGAAGCTCGAGTCGAAGATCAAAACCCTGGATAAACATTTCGATGAAGTGCTTGGCATGGCGGTGCTTGATCTGAGCGGATGGAAAGACGCTCCTGGTGAACGGTGACGAAGTCTTTCCGCAGGCGAGCTCGATAAAGATCGCCATGTTGGCGGAACTTTACCGTCAGGAACAACAATCGCGCGAGGGTACGAGCGGCAAGGCGCGACTCGCGACATATATACCGTCCGAAAAGAAGACATGGTCGCTGATAGCGACATCATGCTGGGGTTCACGCCGGGAGTGACGCGTCTCACCAATCGCGATCTTGCGACGATGATGGTCGCGGTGAGCGACAACGCTGCGACGAACGTCTGATCGAGCGGTCGGGATGGAAAATGTGAACGCAATGCTGGCTGGACTAGGTCTGAAGCAAACACGTCTGCGGCGAAAGATGATGGACTTGAATGCTGCGCGCGAAGGCCGAGAGAATGTGGCGACTCCGCGCGAGATGATGATGCTGCTCGAGGCCATCTATCGGAATCGTCTGTTCTCCAAGGAGTTGACCGACGACTTCACAACCGTGCTGGCGACATCATGGGAGCAGAATCTAAACGAAGCGCGATGCTGCGCGGTCTTCCTGCAGGGGTGCGGGCGGCGGAGAAACCAGGGGAACTGGAAGGCGTGCGCGCCGACTCAGGCTATGTATTCGCTTCCAACCGTCCGTACATTCTTTGCGTCATGACGACTTACGACAAAGATGAGAAAGAGGCGGAGGACGTGATCACCCACATCACCGGACTCACCTTCTCTTATTTCGATATGGCCGGGCGCGCCTCCGACTACGGCAGAGTCATCTCGCCGCGCAATTCGCGCTAAATCCTCTGCACCGTTAATGCTGCACCTATATAATCTTGAGGTTCTAACCTCTTCTCATGCCTCTATTGTGGTTGCGGATCGCGGTGATCTTTTACGGCGTTGGCCTTCTGTATTCGTTTTTCGGCTTGAGCCGAAAAAGTGATCTGCTTTCGCGCTTGGTCATCCCGGCGACTGCTTTGGGCGCACTGTTGCACCTGGTGTCCTTGGTCG
>CAVQGF010000003.1:0-40085 GCA_963711965.1 uncultured Acidobacteriota bacterium
CCAGCGCGGCTTGTGCTGCGTCAAACATCTCGAGCGTTTGCAGCGATCGTGCGTGGTCATCGCCTTGAATTTCTCCATTGCGGCGCGTGCCGTGTCCATGTTGGCATGGCAGGTCTTATTGAAGTCTTCCGGCGAAACCGTCAGCAGGGCCGAAGCTCCCGCCGGCGGCGCATGTTTGTGTTCAACTTTGGGGCGGGGAAGGGTCGCAGAATTTTTTGACATGTCTTTTTTTTCTTCGGTTGGTCTTCGGTCCGGCGACGGCAAACGTCGCCAGATGTCAGGGTCGCGATCAGCACGATGATGGTTCGATGCATAGTGACTCCTATTCAGTTCTGGAAAGATTTTCAGTCTAACAAAGGTACTACGTTAGATCGTGTCTCAGCCGCGGCTCTGGTCCGCGGAAGGCCTCACTTCTGAAATGCTCCCAGCCGTCAACCGGCATCGGCATGCGTCCCCCATCGGGGGTCCGCAACCACATCATCTGCCTCGGTCGCGATCACCTTCCCAATCGTGTAACGGAACTCCCACCCCGCGGTACCCTCTTCTTCTCAGACGCTGTGAACAGCAGTTCGTAATCTTCTCCGCCCTGAACCGCTTGCTGAGGGTCGCTCCAGCAGCAACCAGAACCGAAGCTACCTCGATCTCCGCTCCAACTCCGCTCTCCTCGCAGATGTGCCCCAGATCAGTGGAGAGACCATCACTCAAATCGATCATGCTGCTGGCGAGCTTCGCAATTTCCGCGCGACAGCAATCCGCGGCTCGGGATAAAAGTGACTATCGCCGTGAGTCTTCTTGGCGCGCTTTTCGGTTCCTCCGCGTTCTCTGCGGTTAAAAGCTTTTGAATTCTGCCGGAGCACTTCAACTTCGCCGCCGATCCGCCCAACGACCCCGTCACGTAAATGAGGTCTCTCGGCTTCGCCCCCGACCGCCGCAGCGCTTTCCCTCTCGGCGCGGAACCGACCACCATCACATCGGCGACGATGCTGCTCTTCGATTCGCCGGTATCACCTCCGGCCAACGGCACGCCAAAACGTCTTGCCAGGCCCAAAAATCCCGATAAAAACCCATCCACCCACTTCTGCGGAATCTCCTTCGGCAGCCCCAGCGACAAAAAACACGCCAGCGGCTCCCCCGCCATGGCCGCAATATCACTCAAGCCTCGCGCTAAGCAGCGGTGTCCAACCGAATCCGCCGGATGCCAATCCCGCCGGAAATGGACTCCCTCCAAACACAGGTCGGTCGTCACCAAAAGCTCATGCCCGCGGGCGGATCCGAGCACAGCGCAGTCATCCCCAATGAGCGATTTCTTCCCGCCCATCTTGCGGATTCTCGCTATTAGCTCTCGTTCCGGCAGCGGCATCCAGACATGATAACGACCGCGAGCTTTTTCCTGCCAAACCACCCCTAAGGCACCCTGTCACCAAACGCCTAGGGAAAGCCCCGGTACATGACCCTTCGGTATCTGGCAACCCGAATGGCCAGACATACTCTTCCTTGACATGCCAGAAGTGGCTCTGGTAGGTTTGGGAGCCGTTAACCCCAAATATGAAAGTAAGACGATCTGGCCACAGGCCCTGTGGAGGTTTCGTGACCTCCGACCGAAGCTCTGAGATCCCAGCCACGGATCCAGCGACCGGGAAAAAGAACGGCGGGCCGATCGTAATTGCACTCGGGATCGCACAACTGTCCTCTCACCGGGGACGAGGAGTTTGGTTTTGCGGAAACGCTATTACATCTTTTTCGTCACCCGCGACGCCGAGGGCGAGATCCGCAAGATTCCCATCCCCCTTCATTATTTATACGTATTTTTGGCCGGGGCCGTGATCGGCATGTTCACCATCACCGGCATGGCCGGCTCCTATACACGCATGCTGGTGAAGACCGCCCAGTTCAACGAGATCCGCCAGGAAAAGAACGCCATCAAGTCGCAGTACAAGCAGCTGGAGCAGGTCGCGCAGGAAAAGCAGATCCAGGTGGCGTCACTAGGATCGTTGGCCAGCGAAGTTTCCGCGCTTTATGGCCTGAAGAATGAATCCAGCCTGGCGACTGTCTCCGCCAGCGATTTCGACAATAACCACTTCTCCGGCTCCATCGACCAGCTCTACACCCTGAAGACTTCGGCTTATAGCGGCGCAGCCACCGCAGCCGTCAGCTTCGGAACATTGCGGAACGCGAGCATGTCTGACTGGCAACGTTTCGCCGCCGCCCCGAGTCTGTGGCCGGTCGAAGGCCCGGTCTCAGGATCGTTCGGAGAGCGCTCCGATCCGTTCAGCGGTGAAGGCGCATTCCATAGCGGAATCGATATTTCGAGCTCGTACGGCAATCCGGTTATAGCGCCCGCTGATGGCGTGGTGATCTACGCCAGCGACATGAGCGGCTACGGCCACCTCATCGAGATCGACCATGGCCACGGCATCTCCACCCGCTACGGACACCTGGCCAGCTTCAACGTGACATCCGGCCGAGCATCCATAAAGGCGAGATCATCGGCTACGTCGGCCTCAGCGGACGCAGCACCGGCCCCCACCTCCACTACGAAGTCCGCATCTATGACACACCCGTCAATCCTTATAAGTACCTGCGCGTCACCTACGCCCAGAGCCAGCACCTCCACACAGGAATGTAAGACTCACATCCCGAGCGAAGTGAAGAATCTGCATTTTATTTGCTTGTGTAGGCACGGGCGCCTCGCCCGTGCGCAGTCGCTTTTCCATTGAGTCGGCCGGAGCCTGCCAAATACATCCCGAGCGAAGCGAGGGAGCCCTATTTCAGAATTGAAGCTGCGGTAAAACGGAGGTCATCCCGAGCGAGCGCGAACGCATGCGAGCGCAAGTCGAGGGATCTGCATTTGGTTGGTTTTCAATCACCAATCACAAATCACAAATCTAAAATCACTTAAACATCTTCTTCAAAAACCCACCCGGCAGCGTCGCCGTGAGCACGGCTTTGTCTTTCTGCTGTTCCACCTTCACGCTGTCCACAAAGGCCTTCACATCCGGATCGCCACGGCCCTGCTGCGCGTTCGACTCGATCGCCTGATACAGCGAGATCAGAGTGGTCAGATTATCGGCGAGCTGCTTGGCGGATTCTTCATTGCCGGCGATCGCGTTCGCCTTCAATTGGATGGTCCCGTTGGTCAGCGAAGGTGCCACCGCTGCGACCAAAGTGAATCCCGTTCCCCACGTCGGCGAATAGATCTTCTGCAAGATTGGACTGTCACCGGGCTTGATGCGCGCAATGGTCCAAGCCACCGCGGTTAAAGGGATCTGTCCGCGATATTC
The DNA here is from genome assembly GCA_963711965.1 of uncultured Acidobacteriota bacterium. GTDB lineage: Bacteria > Acidobacteriota > Terriglobia > Terriglobales > Acidobacteriaceae > CAVQGF01. The sequence goes on from CAVQGF010000003.1 coordinate 3,282, forward strand.
CTGCACCATCACGGGTCCGCGCTGCGGCAGCCCACGCTGCGTGAGCGATCGACCATGCCGCGGATCACGCTTGGGTCATCGACGTTCGAAACCGCGACTGAATCAAATCCAGCATCGCCACCCGCACCACGCGGTTTTCCTGCGGGATCTCGAAGATCTGCTCGTGTCTGTAGCTGAACGACTTTCTTCGCATGCTTGCGCAGGTAGTCCTGCAGCTTTTGCGTATCGAAGCGCGCGTTGAAAATCTCGGAATAGCGCCGCTCCCCGTTGCCGCGGAGTGTACCGCCACCGCCACGTCGTCGAGGTCGCGCTCGAAGTCGATCCCGCTCTCGCGGATAAATTCGTCATACTCGGGCTCGTGCACCACCCCGGAGCAGGCTGGTGTCCTGCCACTCGGCGGATCGCCTTCACATTCACGAACACCACCGCATCCGACTCAGGCAGCAGCCGCACTGCTTCCGGCAGCGCGCGATGGCGCAACCAAAGCAGCGTGCCCAGAACAGCGGCAACCAGCAAAAGGGAGGCGATAAGGAAGAAATGGCGTCTGCGCATGGATGGTGGGTCTTGGCCTCGAACCTCGGGCCAGACCTGCTGGATAAGGATGAAATGATAGCACCCAGAGCTCGTGTAGGCGCGCACGTCCCCGTGCGCGCGGCTTTTCACACCGGCCATCCTGAGCGCAGCGAAAGACCTTGCCTTTATCTTTTGTCGTCCTGAGAGACCGATCGAATCAAAACTCGTATACTCCGCACATGCATGGAACACCCTGGAGCACGATTGCGCTCGGTTCGCTGTTGCTCATCTCAGCCTTCTCAAAGGGAGGACAGGAAGTGAAATCTCCGCAAGCTGAAAAGTCGAAGCCGCCTGGCAAAATGGAGCAGCGCGGCCGCATCCTTGGGATCGGCGGTATCTTCTTCAAATCCGATAATCGTGATCAGATGCGCGAGTGGTATTCGAAACATCTGGGACTCGCTGACAAAGGCCACGGCGCGATGCTTCCATGGCGCGAACACGGCGACCCGCAAAAGGAACACGTTACAATTTGGACTGTTTTTCCCGCCTCCACTGACTATTTCGGTCCCGGCCACGCATCGTTCATGGTCAACTACATCGTGGACGATATGGATGCTTTGCTCGACCGCTTAAAAAAAGAGGGAGTAAAGATCAATCCCAAACGAATGGACGAATCCTATGGTCGCTTTGCCTGGATCTACGACCTGGATGGAAATAAGGTCGAGCTCTGGGAGCCGCCTCCCGCAAAGCCCTAAGTCTTCAAATTCTACCCGGCGGGCGCTTCGACAAAACTGCCAGCGCTCTCCGACAATTGCATTTCGATGTCATCCTGAGGAGGACTTCAGTCCGACGAGGGACCTGTCAAGAGTGTGGACCCGCCTAACCGTGGGGCGCACCGCCCACGTCACTTCTACGAAGTTAACTCTTTCGCCACCTTCAGCCAGAACGGGTTTACTATATGTAAAAGGCTCGAGCGGCTTCGGCTTGCACGTCAAATGCCGTTACGCTATACTTTCTTCTTTGCGCCACGTGTGCGGCGGTGTCTGTGTGCGTGGTCAAGAACTGGTAAGAAGAAAAAGAGCCCTACGGGTGAGCGAACAGCGAGCGCTGGCCCGCGCGAGCTGGACGCGAGGGTGAAGCGCAAGGCGCGGAACCCTTGAATAAAGGCTGGCGTAGCTCAGTTGGTAGAGCATCTGATTTGTAATCAGAGGGTCGGGGGTTCAAGTCCCTTCGCCAGCTCCAAGATCAGATTTTAGAGCTCCGAAACGAGCAACAATAGCAGGGAAAGTAAACGCAGGCGACCTGGTAACTCTTCAACCGAACACTCCACTCTAAGGATCTCTTTTCCGAACGTGGTTTGTCTTTAATGCGGTTTGGCAGCTTCGATAGCGGAGCTATGCTCGCGCGTTTTGTTTTGTGTCTTTGACAAGAGGCTTGCAGTTTCAGGGATTGCACAGGTGGCCGAGTGGTTAAAGGCAACAGACTGTAAATCTGTCGCTCCTTGGAGCTACGGAGGTTCGAATCCTCCCCTGTGCACCAGTTTTTGAGACTTGCAGATGAATCGCTTCGCTATCGCTCTGCCGCCTATGTCGCGATCGGGACTCTGGCATGGTTTACGTTGAGTGATCAGAAGATTCGGCTCGTCACTTTGGTTTTGATAGGAGCCTTCGCTCTTCGCACTTTCACATTGCACGCGCGGCGAAAGACCGAAGAGCAGAGCGAAATTCGCTGATGTAGCTCAGTTGATAAGCAGGGTCCCTTGGTAAGCGCTGCGGCAGCGGAGCGTAGCCGCAGCAGAATAAAAGCCGTCATCGGTTCGATTTTCGACCCGATCATCAGCTAGATTTTGAGTACTGCTGATGTAGCTCAGTTGGTAGAGCACTCCCTTGGTAAGGGAGAGGTCATCGGTTCAATCCTGATCATCAGCTCCAGTTTGAGTTAGCAGGTAGGCGGGAGTAACTCAGTGGTAGAGTCACAGCCTTCCAAGCTGTTGGTCGCGGGTTCGATTCCCGTCTCCCGCTCCAGAGTTTGAAGTTTGTGGGCGTTTCTAGAGAAACGAGAAACCAGAAAGGAGAAACGGTTTTTGGACATCAAGCGCACCGATATCTTTGGCCCCGAGCAAGTCCTCGGTGAGCAGGCCGGCATGAAGGCCGCCAGCCGGTATTGGGTCGATTTGGGCAACGGCATCGAGAACCGCATCCCGGTCTTGGTCACGCTGGCGAACCAGATCGCGCTGCGCAACGAGACGGTAACGAACGCGACGTTGTGGAAAGACATTCTGGCCGGCTACTTCCAGCAGCGCACTGCTTCCGGATGGAAGCCGTCGCCGAAGGATGAAGTTACGTTGAAAGATGAAGAGATACTCTCCATTTTTCGTGACAAGAAGCACAAGGCCGAGCTTGCCACCGAAGGTGTCAGCTTCGAGCAAGCGCAGATCGCGGTGCAGGATGTGGCCGGGTACGAGAAGGCAAAGACGCTGATCTCGAGCGCGCTGTCGCAAGCGAATGTGGATAAGTTTTTGAAGAGCGTGAAGAGCGCGGGCTTCAAGATTCGCGACTTCGAAAAGATTTTGAACGCGGCACTGCTGGAGAAAGTCACCGGCACGCGCCAGGGAGAAGCGGCAACCGTGTATCAGAAGCTGCCGACTTCCGATCAGGCGCAGGTTCGCGAGTTGTATCTGGTGAGCATCGAGCAGGTCGCGACCGACCTCCGCCGCAAGCACCAGAAGGTTTACGAGTACGCATAACGATTTTGATTTTGATTATGTAGCCCCGAATCTCTGATCCGGGGGCGCGCGCAAGCGCGAATGAGCGGGTTAGTTGAAATGCAGGGTAGAGACGGCACTTGTGCCGTCTCCAGTCCGCGCAGCGGGCGCAATTTCGATAGCCCAGCGCGCAAGCGCTGGGAAGGCTGGAACAGAGATTCAGAGTCGGCTTTAGCCGACGACATAAAGGGAAAGAGACATGGCGAAGGAGAAATTTGACCGCAGCAAGCCGCACGTGAACGTAGGGACGATCGGGCACATCGATCATGGCAAGACGACGTTGACGGCGGCGATCACCAAGGTGTTGTCGAAGCACAACCCGAACATCAAGTTCCGTTCGTTCGACTCGATTGACAACGCGCCGGAAGAGCGCGAGCGCGGTATCACCATCGCCACGGCGCACGTCGAGTACGAGACGCCGAACCGGCACTACGCGCACGTCGATTGCCCGGGCCACGCCGACTACATCAAGAACATGATCACCGGCGCGGCGCAGATGGATGGCGCGATCCTCGTGGTTGCAGCCACGGACGGTCCGATGCCGCAGACCAAAGAGCACGTGCTGCTGGCGCGCCAGGTCGGCGTGCCTTACATCGTGGTGTTCCTGAACAAGTGCGATGCGGTGGAAGATCCCGAGCTGATCGACCTGGTGGAGATGGAAGTTCGCGAGCTGCTGACCAAGTATCAGTTCCCGGGCGACGATCTGCCGGTGGTTCGCGGCTCGGCGCTGGGCGCGTTGAACGGCGAAGCCAGTGGGAAGCAAAGATCGACGAGCTGATGGAAGCGGTGGACAAGAACGTTCCGCTGCCGGCGCGCGATATCGACAAGCCGTTCCTGATGCCGATCGAAGACATCTTCTCGATCTCGGGACGCGGCACGGTGGTTACCGGCCGTATCGAGCGTGGCAAGGTGAAGGTGGGCGAAGAAGTCGAGATCGTCGGCTTCCGCGAGACGCGCAAGACGGTGGTCACCGGCGTCGAGATGTTCAAGAAGCAGCTGGACGAAGGCCTGGCGGGCGACAATGCCGGACTGCTGCTGCGCGGCATTGCGAAGGAAGACGTGGAGCGCGGCATGGTGCTGGCCAAGACCGGCTCGATCACGCCGCACACCAAGTTCAAGGGCGAGATCTACGTGCTGTCGAAGGAAGAAGGTGGACGTCACACGCCGTTCTTCAAGGGCTATCGTCCGCAGTTCTACTTCCGCACGACGGACGTGACGGGAGTGGCGACGTTGCCGGCAGGCACGGAGATGGTGATGCCGGGCGACAACGTGGCGCTGGAGATCGAGCTGATCACGCCGGTGGCGATGGAGAAGGGCTTGCGCTTCGCTATCCGCGAAGGCGGACGCACCGTCGGCGCCGGAACCATCAGCGAGATCATTCAAGTAATGTAGCGCACGAGGCGTCTCGCTCCAGATGGCACTGAATCGGCGAAGCATCAAGCCGCGAAGTCTGGAGGTTAGGACAACATGCGCGAAATCGTTACGTTACAGTGCGGTGATTGCAAAGACCGGAATTACTCGACGACCAAGAACAAGAAGACCACGACCGGGCGTCTGGAATTCAGCAAGTTCTGTCCGCAGGTGCCGTAAGCACACGGCCCACAAAGAAATGAAGTAAGCTTTAGCTGAGACTGATGCTGACATTTGAAGCTCATCGGTGTGATCGCGGAGCGAGCCGACAGCGCGGCAAAGCGCAAGAGCTCACAGCGAAGTGCGGAGCCATTGCAAGTTAGGGGCGTAAGCTCAATGGCTAAACTGTCGGTCTCCAAAACCGAACTTGGGGGTTCGAATCCCTCCGCCCCTGCCAGATATTGAAGAGCAAGAACGCGGACCAGCGAGGCCGAGGACGAGGAAGCGGAAGTAAGGAAGCAGATGGCGAAGTCAGCAGTAGCATCGAGAGCGGACGACAGAGCGTAGGCGGCAAGTGAAGGCATGGCCGGCGCGCGGCAAGAGCTTTTTACAACGACGTGCGCACCGAGATGCGTAAGGTCACCACGCCTTCGCGCAAAGAAGTGCAGGCCACGACGGTCGTGGTCATCATCACGGTGTCGCTGTTCGGCGCTGTACTTCTGGGTGTCGATACGATCATCGGCATTGTATCACCAACTGTTCATGAACCTGAGTCGCTGAAGCGCAAGTTCGTAAGAAACATATGACTGAAGAAGAACATCAAGACCGAAGAACGGCGCGGAGAGCGAACCGCGCCGGCGCAGACGCCGGAACAAGCCGGCGAACGACCTGACGCGCCGCCACCGAACCCGAACATGCAAGTGGTACATCATCCACACCTATTCGGGCTTCGAGCGCAAGGTGAAGGAGTCGCTGGAGTCGCGCGTGCAGGCTTCGGGCTTGCAGGACAAGATCGGCAGCGTCATGATCCCGACCGAGCCGGTCACCGAGGTTCGCAACGGCAAGAAGTACACCATCGAGCGCATGTTCTATCCCGGCTACGTGCTGGTCGAGATGGACATTGAATGACGACGTGTGGCACGTGGTGAAGTCCACGCCGCGCGTCACCGGATTCGTGGGTACCGGGCAACCATCCGACGCCGCTGTCCGACGAAGAAGTCAACCAGATCATCTTCCGCGTGGCCGTCGAGCAAGGAAAAGCCGAAGCTCAAGGTCAAGTTCGAGAAGAACGAATCCGTGCGCATCACCGAAGGCCCGTTCGCCAACTTCACCGGCGTGGTGGACGAAGTCAACGAAGATCGCGAGACTGAAGGTCATGGTCACGATCTTCGGACGCTCGACTCCGGTGGAACTGGAATTCGGACAGGTGGAGAAGGTCGTTAGCGTAACGCGCTCTGAAGCACAGCTTCGTTCTCGAAGAGCAATCTGTGACGAAGCGAAAGAGCGAGAATGGCACCATGGCAAAGAAAGTTACAGGTTCAGTGAAGCTCCAGATCGCGGCGGGCAAGGCCACGCCGGCGCCTCCGGTCGGCCCCGCGCTCGGCCAGGCGCAGATCAACATCATGGAGTTCTGCAAGCAGTTCAACGCCAAGACCAGCGCGAAGGAGATGGACGGCCTCATCATCCCGGTAGTGATCACGGTCTACAGCGACCGCAGCTTCACCTTCATCACCAAGACGCCGCCGGCGTCGATCCTGCTGAAGCGCGCCGCCGGTGTCGCCAAGGGCTCGGGCACGCCGAACAAGGACAAGGTGGGCAAGGTGACGGAGAAGCAGGTGCCGAGATCGCCAAGCAGAAGATGCCGGACCTGAACGCCGCCTCGATTGAAACGGCGATCAAGAGCGATCAAGGGCACGGCGCGGTCGATGGGCATCGAAGTCGTCGGCGTAAGAAGTTTGTAACGCCGGACTTCGAATGGGGACTAGTCGAATAATCACCACGGCCTGCAGAACAGTAGCGCTAGATGCGGTGGGAGACAAGGAGAACGACATGAAGAAATCAGGAAAAAATATCGAGAAGGCGCGCACGGCGGTAGAGCAGCGTCCATATACGCTCTGCAGGACGCGGTCCCGCTTCTGCAGAAAGTGAAGTTCGCCAAGTTCGACGAGACGGTGGAACTCACGCTGCGTCTGGGCGTCGATCCCAAGCACGCCGACCAGATGGTGCGCGGCACGGTGGTTCTGCCGCACGGACTGGGCAAGTCGAAGAAGGTGCTGGTCATCGCCACGCGGCGAGAAGCTGCGCGAAGCCGAAGCGGCGGGCGCGGATTTCGTCGGCGGCGAAGAGATGGTCGAGAAGATCCAGAAAGAAAACTGGACCGACTTCGACGCCCTGATCGCCACGCCGGACATGATGAGTCGGTCGGTAAGCTGGGTAAGGTGCTCGGCCCGCGTGGCCTGATGCCGAACCCGAAGACCGGTACGGTGACCTTCGACGTCGCCAACGCGGTGCAGGAAGATCAAGGCCGGTAAGGTCGAGTTCCGCACCGACAAGACGGCGCTGGTGCACGTTCCGGTGGGCAAGATCCGTTCCCGGCCGACAAGCTGGTGGACAACGCCACCACCGTGATCACCAGCGTGATCAAGGCCAAGCCGTCGGCGGCCAAGGGCAAGTACATCAAGGGCTGCTACCTGAGTCTCGACCATGGGCCCGGGGATTTCGCTCGACACTGCAGCAGCCGATTGAAGCCGCTGCCGAAGGCCGAAGCCTGACGCTCGTGAAACGAGTCGGACGTGCAGCGGCTCGCAGAAAGGATTCGAACATGGCAGTCACGAAAGCAAAGAAGATCGAACAGGTCGAGAAGCTGAGCGCGGACTTGAAGGGCGTCAAGCAGCGCGATCGTCGGCACCTTTGCCAAGCTGACCGTCGCGCAGGACTACGAACTGCGCAAGGCGGTGCGCACCGCGGGCGGCAAGTACCGCGTGGTGAAGAACACGCTGGCCGAGCGCGCCGCCGCAGGGCACGCCGCTCGAGGAAGCGCTCAAGGGCCTGAAGGGCGTGACCTCGATCGCCTACACCAGCGGCGATCCGGTCGCGCTGGCCAAGGCGCTCGCAAGTACGCCAAGGACAATCCGGAGTTCAGCTTCAAAGCCGGCGTGGTCGAAGGCAGCGTCGATCTCGATAAGGAGATCTCGGCGCTGGCGACCATGCCGTCGAAGGAAGAGATGTACTCGAAGCTGCTGTTCCTGATCAGCGCTCCGGCGCAGCGACTGGTCACGGTGATGAACGCCGTGGGACGCGATGTCGCCGTCGTGATCGACCAGGGCGTGGAGAAGAAAAAGTTCAAGGGGCGACGGCTCCGAGCAAGCGCAGCGCCAGCCGCCGCGGAAGCAGCAGCGCCGAAGCGCAGCAGGCGTAAAGGAGTTGGTAATCGCCGCGATAGAATTCAGAGTGATAGCAGAAGCTTCGAAAGTTCGGCGTTCAGGTCTGGCAGTCACAAATCGGTTTCGTCGGGGGATGCGGAACTGCACGTCTGGTGCTGAGGCCGCACTGGAAACCTGGGGACTGAGATCAAGGCAGCACAACGATAATTCAATAATGGAGAACAGACATGGCGGATCTGCAGCAGATTAAAGAATCAATCGTTAGGGCTGAGCCTTCTGGATGCGGCAAAGCTGGTGAAGAAACTGGAAGAGACGCTTGGCGTCTCGGCAGCGGCAGCAGCTCCGGTGATGATGGCTGGCGGCGGAGCGGGCAGCGGCGGCGCGGCCCCGGCGGAAGAGCAGACCGAGTTCACCGTCATCCTGACGGATGTCGGGCGCGAAGAAGATCAACGTGATCAAGGTCGTCCGCGAAGTCACCAGCCTGGGCTTGAAAGAAGCCAAGGACCTGGTCGATGGCGCCCCCAAGACCGATCAAAGAGGGCGTGACCAAGGAAGAAGCCGAGACCATCAAGAAGAAGTTCACCGACGCGGGCGCGACCGTCGAAGTAAAGTAAGCCTGTTTTCGGGGTTCTTCAGGTTAGTCTTAGGGGCAGGGACGCGCGACCCGCGTCCCTGCAAAAATCCATGGAGATGTGAAAGAATCGTTTCAGTACCGGGCGGAGTCTAATCCAGACGGGGCTCCGCATCTGGCAACAGACGGCTGGCCACTACAAAGTGGTTTTCTATACTGGCGGGCAAAACAAAATTTAGGTAGCGCAAAGCGCTGATGGCGCCTGCGGGGAATCTTGTCCCTGCGGCGCTCGTGTCGCGTTTGTGCCCGTTGGCAGAGACAAGGGTGGGCACTCTTTCGCTGCTTGTGCAGACGTAAAAATCAAGAGTCTCTGTCGCCTGAAGGTTGCGGTTTTATAGCGCAATCGAAAGTGCGGCGCAAGTATCATCAGTTTGTAACCGTTCCACAGTGCAGGACGAAGTATCCTGCGGGACAGCGCCATGCAGCGCTGTCGAAGGCGAGGCGGGCCAACCGCCGGACCTGGTTGAAATTAGGAGTATAGTGAATGCCCAAGAACAACGCTTTCCGTAAGCGTCTCGACTTTTCAAAGATTCCGGCAACCATCCAGATCCCGAACCTGATCGAGGTGCAGAAGCGCTCCTATGATCGCTTTCTGCAGATGGACAAGCTGCCCAGCGAGCGCGAAGAAACCGGACTGCAGGCCGTATTCCAATCCGTTTTCCCTATCACGGATTTCCGCAACGTCTCGCAACTGGAGTTCGTGGATTACGCCATCGGCAACTGGGAGTGCAAGTGCGGACACTTGAAGGGTCTGCACCACCTGCGTACCACCTGCACGCAATTGTGGCAACACCGTCATCACCGATCCGTTCCATCCCGGCGAGGTGCTGTGCCCCAAGTGCGGCACTTACAACGCCAACACGCCTGATTTCTGCAACAAGTGCGGTGACCCGGTCGGCCTGCAACTGAAGTACGACGTGGACGAGTGCGAAGAGCGCGGCATGACGTATTCCGCTCCGCTCAAAGTCACCATCCGCCTCACCATCTTCGACAAGGACGCCGAGACCGGCAACAAGTCCATTCGCGACATCAAGGAGCAGGAAGTCTTCTTCGGCGACGTTCCGCTGATGACGCGAGAACGGCACGTTCATCGTGAACGGCACCGAGCGCGTCATCGTCAGCCAGTTGCACCGCTCGCCCGGCGTCTTCTTCGAGACGGCGAACAACCGCACCTACTTCCTGGGCAAGATCATTCCTTACCGCGGATCGTGGGTGGAGTTCGAGTACGACCAGAAGAACATGCTCTACGTCCGCATCGATCGCAAGCGCAAGTTCCTGGGCACCATCTTCCTGCGCGCCCTGGGCCTGCGCACTGACGAAGACATTTTGCAGCACGTTCTACACCGTCGATCGCATCGCGCTGAAGAACAAGAAGCTGTTCTGGACGCTGGATCCGGGTGTCGAGAAGCCCGACCAACCTGCTGGGCATGAAGCTCGCGCACTCGCATCAAGGCGAAGAGTGGCGACGAGATCGCGCACTCCGGCCGCAAGATCACGCCTGCGATCTTGAAGGAGATCCAGAAGTCAAAGATCACCGAGATCGAAGTCGACATCGTCGACCTGGAAGGCGCGTTCACGGCAGCGGACATGGTGGACACCAAGACCGGCGAAGTGCTGCTCGAAGCCAACACCGAGCTCACCGCCGACAAGCTGGCCAAGATGTTCGACGCCGGCATCAGCTGAGATCCAGGTCTTCTTCCCTGAGCGCGACGACGTGGGCTACGGTGATCAGCGCCACGCTGCGCAAAGATTCCGTCAAGACGCCGCAAGAGGCGCTGATCGAGATCTACCGCAAGCTGCGTCCCGGCGATCCGCCGACCCTCGACACCGCGACCGCGCTCTTCCACGGCATGTTCTTCGATGCCGCGCAAGTATGACTTCTCGCGCGTGGGCCGCTTGAAGTTCAACATCAAGCTGTATCGAGAACCAGGATGCGAGCTCAGTCTCGACAAGCGCACCCTCGAGCCGGAAGATTTCTACGCCACCATCCGTTACCTGCTGAAGCTGCGCAAGAACATCGGCATCGGTGGACGACATCGATCACCTCGGCAACCGCCGCGTGCGCGCGGTGGGCGAGTTGCTGGAGAACCAGTTCCGCATCGGCCTGGTCCGCATGGAACGCGCCATCAAGGAAAAGATGAGCGTGTACCAGGAAATGTCGACGGCGATGCCGCACGACTTGGTAAACGCCAAGCCGGTGATGGCCGCCATCCGCGAGTTCTTCGGTTCGTCGCAGCTCTCGCAGTTCATGGACCAGACCAACCCGCTGTCGGAGATCACGCACAAGCGCCGTCTGTCGGCTCTTGGGCCGGGCGGTCTTTCGCGTGAGCGCGCCGGATTCGAAGTCCGCGACGTTCACCCCACGCACTACGGACGCATCTGCCCGATCGAGACGCCGGAAGGTCCGAACATCGGACTGATCTCGTCGCTGAGCTGCTATGCGCGCATCAACGACTACGGCTTCATCGAGTCGCCGTATCGCCGCGTGAAAGACGGCACGCGTGCTGGACTTCGTCACCGTGGTGAACGCCGGCGATAGCGACTATCGCGTCGGCGATCACATCGAGAAGCACGAGATCGATCAAGGCCAACGACGAACCTGAAAGAGCGCAAGCAAGCGCCAGATCGATTGGGAGCCGTTCAGCTTCTATCTGTCGGCATGGGAAGAAGATCGCCACGTCATCGCGCAGGCCAACGTGGAGCTCGACGAGAAGGGCCGCATCGTCGACCGAACTGGTGAACGCCCGTAAGGCCGGCAACTTCGTGCTGGTGAGCCGCGACGAAGTCGATTACGTCGACGTCAGTCCCGAAGCAGCTTGTCTCGGTCGCCGCATCGCTCGTGCCGTTCCTTGAGCACGACGACGCCAACCGCGCACTGATGGGCGCGAACATGCAACGCCAGTCGGTGCCGCTGCTCCGCGCCGAAGCTCCTATCGTGGGCACCGGCATGGAAGGCGTCACCGCGCGCGATTCCGGCGCCGTGGTTCTCGCTCGTCGCAACGGCATCATCGATTCGGTCGACTCCGAGCGCATCATCGTGCGCGTCGAAGGCGAGCATCATCCGATGCAGCTGTCGCGTGAAGTGGGCAGCGACATCTACCAGCTGACCAAGTTCAAGCGTTCGAACCAGAACACCTGCATCAACCAGAAGCCGATCGTGAAGAAGGGCGACCGCGTGGTGAAGGGACAAGTCATCGCTGACGGTCCTTGCACCGACCAGGGCGAGTTGGCGCTCGGACGTAACGTGCTCGTGGCCTTCATGCCGTGGCGCGGTTACAACTTCGAAGACGCCATCCTGGTCTCGGAAAAGATGGTGCGCGAGGATTACTACACCTCGGTCCACATCGAAGAGTTCGAGATCGAGTCGCGCGACACGAAGCTTGGTCCTGAAGAAGTCACTCGCGACATTCCGAACGTCAGCGAAAACGCGCTGCGTGACCTGGATGAAAGCGGCGTCATCCGCATCGGCGCTGGCGTCAAGCCGGGCGACATCATCGTCGGCAAGGTAACGCCGAAGGGCGAGACCCAGCTCACGCCGGAAGAAAAACTGCTGCGCGCCATCTTCGGTGAAAAGGCCGGCGACGTGCGCGACGCTTCACTCACTGCTCCTCCGGGAATCGAGGGCACCGTGGTCGACGTGAAGATCTTCTCCCGCAAGGGACAGGAAAAGGACGAGCGCGCCAAGCCATTGAAGGTCTAGCAGATCGAGAAGCTGGAAAAGAACCTGGCTGACGAGATCCGCATTCTGACCGACGAGCGCTTGAAGCGTTTGGAGAACATCCTTGGGCGGCAAGGAAGTCCAGGCCGACCTGCACGACGAGAAGACCAACAAGACGCTTGCTCGGCAAGGGAGCGATGCTCGACCGCGAAACCATCGAGCGCATCGCAACCCGCAACCTGAAGCGCATCAAGTACGCCGACAAGGACCCGCGCGTCAACGAGCAGATCGACGAGATCGAAGAGATGACCTCGCGCCAGATCGACGTGCTGCGCAAGATCGTCGAACGAGAAGATCGAGCAAGCTGCAGAAGGGCGACGAACTGCCACCGGGCGTGATCAAGCTGGTGAAGGTCTACATCGCCATGAAGCGCAAGCTCTCGGTCGGCGACAAGATGGCCGGACGCCACGGTAACAAGGGCGTCATCGCGCGCATCCTGCCGGAAGAGGACATGCCGTACCTCGCCGACGGAACGCCGATGGAGATCGTGCTGAATCCGCTGGGCGTGCCTTCCCGTATGAACGTGGGCCAGATCCTGGAGACCCACCTCGGATGGGCTGGCCACGCGCTCGGCAAGCGCATCACCAAGCTGCTGGAAGAGAACAGACGCGCGGAGGCGGTCCGCAGAGAGATGAAGGCCATCTTCAAGGGCACGCCGTTCATCGATAGCTCAACGACTTGACGACGAGCACGCTCGAAGCAGTCGCCGAAGGCATGACGAAGGGCGTCTACTTCGGCTCGCCGGTATTCGACGGTTCGAGCGAGAACGAGATCAAGGCGTTGCTGCGCGAAGCGGACTGCCGACATCGGGCAAGACCGACGCTCTTCGACGGCATGACCGGCGACAAGTTCGAACAGCCGGTCACCGTGGGCTACATCTACATGCTGAAGCTCGTCGCACTTGGTGGACGACAAGATCCACGCGCGCTCCATCGGACCGTACTCGCTCATCACCCAGCAGCCGCTGGGCGGCAAGGCGCAGTTCGGCGGACAGCGCTTCGGTGAGATGGAAGTTTGGGCGCTGGAAGCTTACGGCGCGGCTTACATCCTGCAGGAACTGCTGACGGCGAAGTCCGACGACGTTTATGGCCGCACCAAGATCTACGAGGCCATCGTGAAGGGCGAAGCGGCGATCGAGCCGGGCGTGCCTGAATCGTTCAACGTGCTTGATCCGCGAATTGCAGTCGCTGTGCCTTGACGTGGAACTGATCAATCTGCGAGCCGAAGAAGCCGGCAGCTGGCAGCAGCGGATTAAGCGGTCCAGTTTCCGGTTGCCAGTTTCCAGAATGGCAACCGGAGCTGAAGAAAAATTTTGAGGTAACGAGTTCAGAGCTTCTGCTCCGAAGCTTTGAGCGAAAGATTGACTGGCAACTGGACACTGGAAACTGTCCACTGCAATTCGGAGCCGAAAGCGGCAACGTGAATGCCGCAGGAGGAAACCTTGTACCGTTCGAGCCCGTTCGACCTGGGAAACCAAGTCGCGGATTTCGATTCCATCCGGATCAGCCTGGCCTCGCCGGAAAAGATCCGGAGCTGGTCGCATGGCGAAGTCACCAAGCCGGAGACCATCAACTACCGCACCTTCAAGCCGGAGCGCGATGGCTTGTTCTGCGCGCGCATCTTCGGCCCGGTCACTGACTGGGAGTGCTTGTGCGGCAAGTACAAGCGCATGAAGCATCGCGGCGTGATCTGCGACAAGTGCGGCGTGGAAGTCACGCTGTCGAAAGTTCGCCGTGAGCGGCTCGGGCACATCGAGCTGGCGTCGCCCTGCTCGCACGTGTGGTTCTTCAAGGGCCTGCCCGCGCGCATCGGCCACATGCTCGACATCTCGCTGCGCGACCTCGAGTCCGTGCTCTATTTCGAAGCCTATGTCGTGGTCGAAGCCGGCGACGCTCCGGTAAAAGAGCACGAAATCATCAAGGAAGAGCAGCAAGTTCCGCGAACTCGACCCGCAGTATCGTCCTGCCGGCTTCAAGGCCATGATGGGCGCGGAAGCGATCAAGGAATTGCTCAAGCGCGTTGACGTTGAAGAGATCTCGGTCGAGCTTCGCGAAAAGATGAAGCACGAGACCTCGCTGCAGAAGCGCCTGAAGTACGCCAAGCGCCTGAAGGTCGCCGAGGCATTCCGCAAGTCCGGCAACAAGCCGCAGTGGATGATCCTCGACGTGATCCCGGTCATTCCGCCGGAGCTGCGTCCGCTGGTTCCACTCGACGGTGGCCGCTTTGCGACCTCCGATCTGAACGATCTGTATCGCCGCGTCATCAACCGCAACAACCGCTTGAAGAAGCTGATGGACCTGCACGCTCCCGAAGTCATCGTGCGCAACGAAAAGCGCATGCTGCAGGAAGCCGTAGACGCCCTGTTCGACAACGGACGCCGTGGCCGCGTGCTGCGTGGTGCGAACAACCGTCCGCTGAAGTCGCTCTCCGACACGCTGAAGGGCAAGCAGGGACGCTTCCGCCAGAACCTGCTCGGCAAGCGCGTGGACTACTCCGGCCGTTCGGTCATCGTGGTCGGTCCGGAACTCAAGCTGCACCAGTGCGGCTTGCCGAAGAAGATGGCGCTCGAGCTCTTCAAGCCGTTCATCTATCACCGCCTCGAGCAGACCGGGCACTGCACCACCATTAAGCAGGCCAAAGAAATGGTGGAGCAGCAGGAGCCCGATCGTTTGGGACATCCTGGAAGAGGTCATCAAAGACCATCCGGTGCTGTTGAACCGCGCTCCAACGCTTCACCGTTTGGGCATCCAGGCGTTCGAGCCGGTGCTCGTCGAAGGCAAGGCCATCAAGATCCATCCGCTGGTCTGCACCGCCTTCAACGCCGATTTCGACGGCGACCAGATGGCCGTGCACATCCCGCTTTCGCCTGAGGCGCAAGTGGAAGCCAGCGTGTTGATGCTGGCCTCGCACAACATCCTGTCGCCCGCATCTGGACACCCGATCACCGTTCCTACGCAGGACATGGTGCTCGGTCTGTACTACCTGACCAAGGCGAAGCCGGGCGCGAAGGGTGAAGGCCGCGCGTTCGCGAACCTCGACGAAGTGCTGCTCGCTCTCGAAGCGGGCGAAGTCGAGACGCTGACGCCGATCCGCCTGCGCTACTCCGGTGACGTGATCGACCTGACCGCCGCATACGATGATCAGGACATCCTGCACACCGAACCGAAGACGTTCGAGCGCAAGTTCATCAACACCACTGTGGGACGCGTGATCTTGAACGATCAGCTTGCCCGAGGAGATGCCGTTCATCAACGGCCTCCTCAAGAAGAAGGGCATCGGCCAGATGGTGAACTACTGCTATCTGCACTTTGGTCTTGAGATCACGGTAAAGATGCTCGACCAGGTGAAGAACCTCGGCTTCAAGTACGCCACCAAGGCCGGCCTGTCGATCGGCATCGACGACATGGTGATCCCCGCCGACAAGGCGAAGCTGGTGAACGAAGCCGAGCAAGGAGGTCATCGCCGTCATGCAGCAGTATCTCGACGGCGCCATCACCTTCGGCGAACGCTACAACAAAGTGGTCGAGATCTGGTCGGGCGTCACGGAAAAAGTGGCCGACGACGATGTTCGGCGGCATGCAGACGGCCGACAAGCAAGGCCACATCAACCCCATCTACGTCATGGCCGACTCCGGCGCTCGCGGATCGAAACAGCAGATCCGCCAGCTCTCCGGTATGCGCGGACTTGATGGCTCAAGTCCTTCGGGCGAGATCATCGAGACGCCATCACGGCAAACTTCCGTGAAGGCCTCACGGTGTTGCAGTACTTCATCTCGACGCACGGCGCGCGCAAGGGCCTGGCGGATACGGCACTCAAGACCGCCGACTCCGGCTACCTGACCCGCCGCCTGGTCGACGTGGCGCAAGACGTGATCATCAGCGAGAACGATTGCGGCACGCTCGACGGCATCTACGTAGGTTCCATCGTGGAAGCCGGCGACATCATCGAGCCGTTGCGCGACCGCATCATCGGCCGCGTCTCGCTCGAGAAGATCAAGGACTACGAAGGCAGCGTGATCGTAGACGTGAACGACGAGGTCACCGAGGACCTGGCGAACGCCATCCAGTCCGCGGGCATCGAGCGCGTCAAGATCCGCTCCGTGCTGACCTGCGAATCGAAGCGCGGTGTTTGCGTCGCCTGTTACGGACGCAACCTCGCCTCCGGACGCATGGTCGAGCTGGGCGAAGCTACCGGCGTGATCGCGGCGCAGTCCATCGGCGAGCCTGGAACGCAGCTCACGATGCGTACCTTCCACATCGGCGGTACGGCATCGCGAGTCAGCGAGCAGTCGCGGCTCGACGCCAAGAACAACGGCACCGTCCGCTTCGTTGGACTCCAAACCGTCCGCTCCAAGGTCGGCGATCTCGTCGTGATGAACCGTCAAGGTTCGATCACGGTGATCGACGAAAAGGGACGCGAAAAAGAACGCTACGCCGTGGTCTACGGCGCTCGCGTCAAGGTTGAAGACGGTGCACCCGTCACGCTCGGCCAGGTCATGGCGGAGTGGGACCCGTACACCTTCGCCATCCTTACCGAGATCGGCGGCACCGTCCAGTTCAAGGACCTGCAGGAAGGTTTGACCCTGCACGAAGAAGTGGACGAAGTGACCGGCTTGTCGCGTCACGTCGTGGGCGATGCTCCCGACGAGAAGCGCCAGCCCGCCATCGTCATCAAGGGCGCGAAGGGCAGCAAGCGTTACCTGATGCCTTCACGCGCTCACCTCATGGTGCAACGACGGCGACACGATGACGCCGGGCGACATCCTGGCGAAGATCCCGCGCGAGACCACGAAGACCAAGGACATCACCGGCGGTCTGCCGCGCGTTGTCGAACTCTTCGAGGCCCGCAAGCCGCGCGAGACCGCTGTGATCAGCGAGATCGACGGCACCGTGCGCTTCGGCGAAGTCGCCAAGGGCATGCGCAAACTCTACGTGACCGCCGACAACGGCACCGAGAAGGAATACTCGGTACCGCGCGGCGTGCACATCAACGTGCAGGAAGGCGAGCGCGTGCGCGCCGGCGAACCGCTGATGGATGGTCCGCTGAACCCGCACGACATCCTGGCCGTGCTCGGCGAGAAGGAACTGCAGGCTTACCTGGTGAACGAGATCCAGGAAGTCTATCGCTTGCAGGGCGTCAACATCAGCGACAAGCACATCGAGGTGATCGTTCGCCAGATGATGCGCTGGGTGAAGGTGGAAGACGTGGGCGATACCGCGTTCCTGCTCGAACAGCAGATCGATAAGTTCCGCTTCCGCGAGGAGAACGAACGCGTGATCGCGCAGGGCGGCAAGCCCGCGACCGGGCGTCCGCTGCTGCTGGGTATCACCAAGGCGTCGCTCTCGACCGATAGCTTCATCTCGGCCGCCATCTTCCAGGAGACCACGCGCGTGCTCACCGAAGCCAGCATCAACGGCATGGTCGACCACCTGCGCGGACTCAAGGAGAACGTGATCGTCGGCCGCCTTATCCCGGCCGGTACCGGCATGGAGTACTACCGCAACGTGCGTCTCTCTCCGGAGCTCGAAGAAGCCGCCGCCAAGGTGCAGGCAGAAGTTTCGACTGCCTACGCCGAAGCCGAGCGCGCTTTGGAACTGCTCCGCCAAGAAGGAGAGCAAGAAGAAATGGCTGCGGGGGAGTAACAGTACCCAGTTGCCAGTACCCAGTACTCAGTTAAGGTCGCGGGCCGAAATGGCCCGCGATTTTTTTTTGTTTTCGCCGCGGATGAACACGGATCGCGCGGATTCACGTATTGTCTTTGTATGCCCTACGAACTCTCATTCACGAAGGCTTTCACGGTTGGCGACCGCAAAGGCGAAGAGGAATACTTCAACGACTGTTGCTGGGGCTGCGACGTTATCGGACGGCGTTTGGAGCCTCTGATTGCGAAGAACTATCAACCAGTCAAAGTCGAGCAGGAGAGATTGGGGATGGTACCTATGGTTCGAAAAGAACGGGGTCGGGCTGGAGCTCAACATCATGTGTGACGACCAGCAAGCGGGCACCTTTCGCATCCATGTGGTCTCTACCGAGAGCCCCAAGAAGCAGACAGAGATCGTCGACACTCCCGAACTCGAAGCCTTGCGCGATCTCGTGGTCCCGGAGCTTAAGAGATGGGCGGGTGAGGTAAGAGTGGTAAAAGTCGATGATAATTTCCTGCCGGTGAACTGACTCCCACCTTTGCTTCGCAAGAGGTGGGGCACCCAGGCGGGACAGCCTCAAACAATCACAGCCGCTGAGAGAAAATCTCAGCGGCTGTTTTTTGTCTCGAAACTCGAAACCCGAAACTGCGCTTACGGTACCGTAACGCTTCCGACTGCCTTGGCACTGAGGCCGAATTGCTCAACCGCCTGCACCACCACGCGATGCGTACCTGAAGAGAGCGTGATGGTCCGCTTGAGCTGATCGTCGGGCGAGT
This sequence comes from uncultured Acidobacteriota bacterium, assembly GCA_963711965.1. Classification (GTDB taxonomy): domain Bacteria; phylum Acidobacteriota; class Terriglobia; order Terriglobales; family Acidobacteriaceae; genus CAVQGF01. Next base: position 22,060 of record CAVQGF010000003.1, read on the forward strand.
CGTAGACCTTCTTGCCATCCACCCAGAGCTCAACCCGGCGTACGACGACGGGCGAATTGCCGGAGCCTCGCACAACATAAGTGTTCGTGCCGGTCTTGGTGATGGAGCAGAGTTTCGCGGCGAGCGTAGCCGACGAAGGCGGCGGGCATATCGTGGTCGCGCTGGTATTCATCAATGTCCAGGTTCCGTCGTCTGCGAAGGCGGTGACCGCGAGATCGTGGCGCGAGTCGCGATTGAAGTCGCGCCCGATCAGGTCGACGGGCTCGTCAAACCCAGTGATCCGAATAAGGGAATCGAAGGCGCCGCTGCCCTTGTAGCGGGCATAGAGGACGTCTCCCCGCTCAGGGTCGCTGTCGAGGTGAACCAGATCGAGCCGGTTGTCGCCGGTGATGTCGACCAGAACGTTGCTGCCGCCGGAGTCGATCCCCATATCGATCTGGCTTTTGCGGACCAGCGATCCGGAGCCGTTGTTCAGGTAAACGTAGGCCGTCTGGTGGAAGTTGCCGGTCGAATCGGGCGGAAATCCCGCCTGCAGGATCAGGTCGGCGCCGTTCGCAGCGTCGATGTCACCGGCCGCGAGTCCCCCGATCCCGATGTTCCCGGAAACGGTGAGCGTCGCCGTCTGCGTGAACGTCGCGTTATTGTTGTTGCGCAGGACATATACGTTGCTGTTGTCCGCCGCCGCCAGATCGTCGTGACCGTCGCGGTTGAAATCAGCCGCGACCAGGGAACCATAGAAGATAGGGCAGGTCAGCGATCGGCTATAGGAGGCCGTAGACACGCCCTTCCCATTATTGAGGAACGTGTAAAGGCTGCAACTCTCCGTGAATGTGGTGAATGCGATATCCGGGATGTGATCGCCATTCAGGTCCAAGGCCACGATCTTCTGGCCGCCGGTGATCGGCCGAAGGAAAGACTCTGCCATCGTACCGTTGTGCAGCGAGACGAACAGCTCGAACCCTTGTTCTTCCAGCACCACCACATCGGGATAACCGTCGTTATTGAAATCGCCGGCCACGATGCTCTCGGGCGCAGTATCGGTTCTGAGGGTGCTCCCCACAGTGAAGTGGCCGGTCAGCTGCCAAGCAGCACGGTGATGAAGTCATTCTTGTCGGCCACCACCAGGTCGGGGAAGCCGTCGCGGTTTATGTCTGCGCTCGCCACCGCTACCGGCCGGTTGCCGGGCAGATAGGACGTGGAGGTGAAGTTGACGGCAAACGATCCGGTTGTGATTAACAGGGTTAAGCAGAGGAAAAGTCGAGAGATGGCCTTCATGCGTACCGCTCCTAGGGGCAGGTCTGGCGGGGAACGGCTGAGCAGTTAGGTGCAGGTGCTGCTCGGGTTGTTGTCTGTGGGCGAGCCGCAGAGGGAGCAAGCTTGCCGGAGATGAACGCGGATTGCGCGGATCAGCAGAACCTTACGGTGGTGTCATCCTGAGCGCAGCGAAGGACCTCGCATTTGGTATTGTTCTCTAGTGCCCTACGAGCTCACCTTCACAAAATCGTTTGAAGTGTCACACTCGGACGCGGACGCGGATGCGCGAGGGCCCCACGCCTTTTACATTAACGATTGCTGCTGGGTGGCGACGTGGTCACCGAACAGCTCCTGCCCCTGGTCAAAGATTACGAGAAGTTGATTCACTGCCAGGAAGACTGGGGATGGCTGATCTGGTTCCGCAAGGGTAACCAGCGGTTTGAGATCAACATTATGTGCGACGCGCCCGAAGCCGGCGAATTCCGCATTCACCTCGTCGCATTCCGCCGCGATTGGCTTTTCCGGCGGGTGACGTTCGATACGCCCGAACTTGAGGCTTTGCGCGATCTTGTTGTCTCAGAGCTTCGGAGGTGGGCAGGTCAAGTGGCTGTCGTTAAAGTGAACGAAGATTTCCTAGCGGTTAGCAGTTCATAAGGCTGGAATCCCACACAAACAAGTTTGTGTGGGGCACCCGGCAAATACGAGCTTTTGCGGGAAGGCCCGACGCAATCCGGGATCTTATACCCGAAGTACTACGTCTGGGCAAAATCGATTGACGGTGGCAAAGTTACCTCGGAAGGCGCGCTCCGTATCGAGGCGGAAGAGAAATCTTTCTATGTGACGAAGTACCTCAGCAAGAAAAGCGATCATCGCCGATCCCGGTGAAGTGACCCGATTTTCCCCGCAGCGCTGAAGGAGAAGATTCTGGCTCGGGCCAAGGGGATGTGATAGCACGTCGCTGGGCCCACACAAACAATTTTGTGTGGGGCACCGGTGGGCTTGATTGAGTGAATCGTATGAACGAACATGAAGGTTGGGCGGCTGGGTTATTGGAAAGGTACCTGCGGGAAACCTTCGGACTAAATGCGCATTGGCAGGCAGGAGCAGATCCCCAGACTTCGTCTTCAGCGTCAATGCCGAAAAATGGGCAGTTGAGGAAACTCAGTTACATCAATACATTCAGTCACGCGAAAAGCCAGAGAGTCGACTTGCAGTTGACGCCCCGCTCACAAAGATGTGCGAACGCATCAAGCGAAACGCACAGCCTTCCTCCCATCGAGACTATGTAATTAGTGCCTTTGGACCCATCGAAGACAAGAAGCTTAAGGATGTAGAGCAGGAAGCGATTGCGCACATAAAGCTCCGGATCGCTCGAAGCTAAGAAGATCAGCGACACGGTTACCGTTACCGTTTATCCAAGGCCTGCTCGGGTTGAATACATAGTTGGCCTGGACGCAAAAGTAGCCGGTGCGGACGGAAAAACCGTTTCCGCAGATATCAAGGCGAATTTGGAATTTGCTTTGGATCGAATACTGGAGGCGAAGTTGCCTCGACTCGGCAACCTGGCCGGCTTCAACCGGAGAGTGTTGCTTATTACAAAGCAGTATCTCTTTGCCGAAGTCGGAGATGTCAAGAATCATTTAGCTGGCAAGGTGCCTCGGGAAAATTGCGACACGGTGCTGATGATACTTGAAGACGGGGCAGTTCACTGGGTAGCGGACCCGGGGAAACTGTTCAGTCCCGCTTAAATCGTTCGAAAAGGTGAGGCGCTAGCAGAACGCGTGTACACTTCAACTCTGGATGAGCGTTCTGAGATACTTGCGAGCGATTCTTCGGCATACAGCGGCACTTCTTACAGGCGGAGCTATCGCTTTCTTTATAGGCGTGTTCGAGCACCTGCGCGGCTTAACGATACCGTCCGGTTACTATCTCGCAATTGTCGGGTGCGGTGTTTTGTGGGCGAGCTATAAGGCATGGTTTGACGAGCATGCCGAAGTTGTACGGCTGAATGCGTTGGCTACTCAGCGTCCACGGGCTGAGCTTGTAATTTATCCCGAAAGGAGGTGTCGTTTTTACATCGAGGTCGACGGCCAGCGCCGCGACACGATCCGCGGAGTTTACTTACAGCTAGATCTGAGCGTCGAGAATAAGGGCGACCAAGTTGCGAACATCCGAAATTTTCGAGTCTTCGTTCGCGAGTTCGGCAAGACTTGGAATGGCCTCACACCGGAGCAGCGAGACGCGATACAAACAAAGGCGTCACTACACGGCCTTAGCATAGAGTGGATGAATACCGGCGATGCGCTCTTGGTCCCAGCGCACAGCGTAAAAAAAGGTATTTTAGCTTTCTACCTGGACATCACAGCACCCCCGCGGGGTCTGAACAAAATCTCAGTTACATTGACCCTGATCGACACCGATGGCGTAACAGAGGAGAAGACATTCGACGTTCTCGCAATCGAAGAAGACAAAGTTGAACCAGCTAGCCCAGCGTCGCGTCTTACATCCGAGTCTGGTGACCCTCAGGGATGGATGGCATAGATTGCCCCGTGAACTTACCGCCTGACCCACCACCCCAACACCTTCGGTCCGAAGAACCAAATCGTGGCCACCACCAGCGCGGCGACCGCCCAAGTCTTGAAAACCTGCTCCCAATCCAGCGGCACCTTGCGGATGGCGCGGACGTTGTCGAACAGGCCCAGCCAAGTCGTCGTCGTACGGTGGACGATGTACGTCCCCAGCGGATCAAGCGGATCCAGAAGATGCAGAACCACCGCGTCGCCTGATACTGCTCGCGGTTGTTCATCTCCTTCAGATCGCGCCGGCCGTAGAACGCCGTCCCAATGCCGCGCCGGCTTTGGAAACTACGAACGCCCTTCGAAACCTGCTCTCGCTCTTCCGCCGCCAACTGCGCCCGATAGGTCGAGGCGAAGTCGCGCTGCTCGGCCTCACTCAATCCGCGCTTGGCGAGTTGCGCTTCGAGAGCCGCACGCGCCTCGTCGGTGAGCTCGGCGCGGTCCATGGCGATGCGCATCAGCGCACCGTCACTCATCTGCTCGTAGCTCGCGGGATGAAAACGACCGGCATGGTGAAAAGAATACCGCAGGCCCTGGCGCTACAACCTCATTCGTCATCCTGAGTGAGAACGCGGCTAAATTCCGCGTTCGAATCAAGGACCTTGCGTTGATCTTCACGCGATGACAAATTAAATACAAACGCGAGGTCCTTCGCCCGCGGCGGCGGGCTCAGGATGACAACTACAAACCAAACGCCACGACCAAACGCGACGAATGACGGCGGTGGTTACGAGGCGGGCGTTCCGTCGGACCACTGGCCCACAGGAACGATAAAAATGTTGAATGGCTCTGGAGGGCCCTTCTGTATCAGCAGGACGGGAGAGTTAGGCAGGTCCGCCCCCCCCCAGTCCGCTCCCTTGATCAGCGGAGTGTAGAACATCAGGTGGGCCACGTTATGGCCGCCACGATCGGTGAGGTACGCCGCTTTCGACAACATGTATCCCATGGCGCCGGGTTCAAAGCCAGGTAGCTGCTTGCTGGCGTAGGCGGCTTCGGTCCACTGCTTGATCTCTTCCTTGGATTTCCCTGCCAGCGCCATCTCGGCCCGCTTGTAATCCATTGGCAGCGCGAGGTGTGCCGCCTGCTTATTCATGCACAGCGGGCCGCGGTTCTTCGGGTTCCAGAATTCCGGGTCATCGAAGGGCGCCATCCACCCCCGCTCTACCAGGCAGACGAAGCCGTTCTTTCCTTCGGCCGCGGTTTCATAGCCATGCGGGCCGAGCACCAGGACCTTCGCGTCACGAGAAATGGACTCCGGGGCGGCGCTGCGAGCGAGCGCGATCTCGGCGTCGCGGTCCATCAGATACTGAGCCGCTGGGGCCATGCTGGGATATGGATTTTTCCATCCTTCGCCGGCGACTGTCCTGATGCGGCACAAACAACTGTGAGGGCGAAGAACAAAGATGCGATCACGCTAAGTTCATTTTGCTTCACCGGATTCTCCTGTGCTTTCGTGGAGACGACGACAACGCGAAAAGCATACAGGAGCCAGGATGCAGGCAGGCGGGAAAGGCCACAGCAACTTCTCGCCGCGGATAGTTTTTAGCCTGCCCCGAGCTTGCGTCGAGGGGCAGATGAACGCGGATGCAAGAACCTATACGGACGTCATCCTGAGTGAGAACGCGGCAGACCGCCCGCGTTCGGATTGAAGGACCTTGTGGTTGATCTTCACGCGATAAAAAGTCAAAGGCAAACACAAGGTCCTTCGACTCGCGGCGCTCGCTCAGGATGACGAACTTGGAGAGAGCGGGCTCACGAACAAATCCCAGGCCTCCGCATAATGTTCCAATGGCCCTTCGGCTCCAGCGCTTCCGGAAAAATTGATCCTGCTTCGCCCTTCTACCGCGACCAACGGCACGATGTACCACCTCGACCGCGGCACTACCAGCACCGCCATGAAATCAACATCGCGCGATGTATATGGCCAGCGAACGTGTTTGCCACGGATCATCTTCACTCGGTACGGATACTTCCTTCCCGCGTCGCGCCCGTACACGGATTTCACCTGCACTCGCGAGAGCTGTCCACAAACATCGACGATGCAGTCATACCGGCAAGAGTCGCCGTAAGGGCGGGAGATGCGCCATCCCCGACGCAGGATCTCGGCGGCAAAGCACACTTCGGCCCACTCGCCTTTTTGTTTCGAAAGGAGAGTGAGCGGCATGGATTTGAGTTCGATCGTGCGATTGCGAAAGGACGATTGTGTGATTGTGAAAGTACGATTGTGTGATTGTGTGAAGGACGAAGTAGCCGACCAGTATTCCGGAGGTCATCCCGAGCGAAGTGGCTTTAGCCGCGTAGCCGAGGGATCTGCATTTACTGTTGGTTCGAAGAATCCGCGGTAAGATTTGCCCCTACTTTTAGACTAGCAAATCGCAGGGGGTAAACGTGACATTTGCCCGCAACTGAATCTGGATTGTTTTGTGCGGGATACGCGCCGTGTTTACTTGGCTGCTACTTGACGAGAAATCAGGCGGCAGGAAGAAACAGTTTCGATATCATGACGTGCATGCTGATTCGCCGTCTTCTCGTCCTCCCATTATTGGTCGCAATGGGCTGGTGCGCCGATTATGAGGTCGTCCTGAAGAATTCGGGCAAGGTCATCCACGGTGACTTACTTTCCGAGGACGCGAACACGGTCACGCTGAAAGTGAACCGTGCCGAGGTCACCTTCAAAAAAGACAGGCTCGACCTTGCGCGCATGAAGGAGCTGAACCATCCCCAGCCTGCTCCGGGGCTTCCCGCCGGCGCTGCCGCACAGGATCCAGGCGACAAGAAGGAGCTGATTCGCGGACTGCAGGAACAGATAGCAGAACGCAAGCGGACGCTGGCGAACTACCAGGCACAACCTGCGTCTGACGAGCGCGACCGCCACATGCGCGAGACCGAAGAAGAGCTCCGCAAGATGCGCAAGGCGCTGGTCGAGCTGCAGATCGAGTATGGGGTTGAGGGCGATTCCGAACTGACCGAGCTGCGGAACCGGCACGAGGAAGCCTTTGCCCGGGCCGAAGAAGCGCAACAGGCTTACGACTCGGTCCCCGCCAATGCGTCGCATTCGGAAATGGAAGCCCGCTGGGAGCGCTTTCAAGAAGCGGAAAAGCGGTGGCACGAAGCAAAAGACGCGCTGACCAAAGCCCTGCAAGAGGAGCGCTGATCGTTTGCTGTCGCGCCTCCTGCCTGGTGCCTCCTGAGCTACAATCCCCTTCTCCCATGAACCTGCGTTTTGAGTTCGCGGCCGGCCCGCGCGTGCTGCGTGGCATCTTTGAGGGTGTGCTGGACGATGCGGAGCTGCGCCGCGCCTATCACGAAGTCAGGCGCTACGTGCGCGCGACCGATCCCGCGATCGGGGTTTGGGACATGAGTGGCGTGACCTCGTTCGAGGTCGCCACCGAAACGGTACGCGACCTTGGACGCACGCAACCTGCGATGTCGCCCGTCACGGCTCCGCGTTTCATCGTTGCGCCATCGGAGCTTGTGTTCGGGATGGCGCGCATGTTTCCGGAGATCGGGGACGCGAGCCGTCCGCAGCTATACGTGGTGCGCTCGCTGCAGGAGGTCTACGACCAGATGAAGATCGCCGCGCCTAAGTACGAATCCGTCCCGCCTCCTGCAAAAGATTAGCTTCCCGCCTTCGGCATCCAGCGATTGACCTTGCGGCAGTACTCCTCGTAGGTGAATCCAAAGCGGCGGCGCAGCGAAGGCTCCTCGGAAAAAAAGACAAACAAGTTGATGATCACCACCAGCGCGACTCCGAGCCACGCGATCCGCGCCAGGCTGGCGCGCTCGGCGAACAGGATCGCCTCGCCGATCAGCGCGAACCCCATGCCCAGATACATAGGATTACGCACGTAACGATACGGACCGACGGCGACGAACTTACGGGGCGGATCGGCGGCATTGGCGTGCCTTCGCCGGTGGTGCCGAAGCGCCACACGCAGGTAAGCATCAGGATGCAGCCGCTGACGAACGGGATGAGCCCGATCCAGCGCAGCGGATTTTCCTGCGGTGCATCGAAATTCCCATGGATGCCAACCCAGCGCGGCAGCAACCACATCACCAGCCAGATGAACAGCGCTGCAAATACGGCCGAGCGCAGCAGGCTGAAAAGGTTCTTCATTCAGTGAATGGTAGCACCCAAAAAAAAGCGGGGCCGGTTAGCCCCGCTTCTTCTCTGCGATCGCAGTTTTGTTTTTTACCGGGTGGTAAAAGTGCCTTGCTTGCGATCGCCGCCTTCACGCGTACGGATCTCGTACGTGTAAGTGGTATGTGGTTTCAGATTGCCGAAGCTCACGTTGTGGTCTCTGGAGCCGCCGCGGTCGTACTGCAGCGCGATGTCCGCGAATCCAGCGGCCCATGAGCCAGACGTCGGTGGCCGCTTCCTTGTTGGTGTTCCAGTTGATACTGGCGGATCTGGACGATGGGTTGACGTTCGGTCCGTTGGTGATGTGGACCGAAGGCGTCACCCGAGCTTATTCCCGGGAAGTGGACTGTTTGAGCTCGTGATATGACGAGCTGCCGATCAGACGGTCGCGCACTCGGCGTCGGTGCGGTTACGATCGAGCATCGCGGTCCGCCTGCGGAACCCGATCGCGATCCTTGTCTTTGTCGTCGTCGTGACTCTGTCCTTGGTCCACTTGGCGCCGTTCTTCACGCCACGTCCGGTGGCCTTTGCGGCTTCCTTGGTCTCGTGGCCGGCCTTCTTCATGTCCTGCTTGGCCGCATTGTCTTTATCTTGATCATTGGCTGAGTTGTTCTGGGCCTGAGCGAATGACCAAGTGGTCAATGCCAGGGCAGCGACGAACAGCATGAATAATTTGCGCATACTTTCCTCCAGATGCAGGCGCGAGAGGCCTGTTTACTAGTTCGTTAACTTAAGATGCAGGAGAGCTGGCGGAGGTTGGCTAAGTTCTTGACGGGGAAAGGGTTAGGGAGTAGTGTGGCGGCGAACCCAATATAAACACGGAGAAAAAAATTATGTTTCGCAGAATCTCTGCAATCGCATGTTGCTGCGCAATATTTGCCTGCGCCGCTTTGGCGCAAGAGACAAAAGAGGCCGCTAAGCCGGGTCCGGCTGACGGATACAACATCCACGTGCTCGCGCCTCACATGGTGAATGGAAAAGAGCTTGGACCCTATCATCATTATTGCAAGGTGGTCGCGCCCGATCCGCAGATCGTGTGCTTGATCTTCACGTCCACCGATGCGAACGCCGTGCTGGAGCAGGTGGAGTACATCTGGGCGAAGTCGCTCACGCGTTCGGCGGTCCCGCTGAAGACCTGGAACAAATATTGGCACGATCACGCGGTCGAGATCGCGGGCGGGCGCGTCAAGGTGCTTGACCTGCCCGAAGACAAAGCCAAGGAAGTGGCCGACATCGTTTCGAAAACCGACGGCTACATCGTGCACGTCCACTTCGACGGCAAGATACCCGATGCGGGCAAAGTCTCATTCCCGCAGGCGGTCGGACACAAGCCGTTGACCGCAGCGGAATATAAAAGTCGGCGGGAGAGACAGGGAAGAAGTAGTCTTTCAGCGCGGACGAGGGCGTCCGCGCCTACATCGTTTCCAAGGGAACGCTCTCTTTGTCGGCGGGGCCGGAGCTGGAAAAACGGATCACGCTGGTCGAGTCGGAGTAGAAGCACTTTACGCCAGTGCTGTTCCGGCGTTCCGGGCAGGCGGTGACTTCGTAATCGTCGAGCGTGCCGTCGTGCTTAGTGTCGATGCCGTGATAGGTGAAGACGTATCCGCTCTTCCTGCCGGATGCGAGCGTGTTGTCGATCAGCCCGGCACCATATTCCGGGCTGACGCCCGCGACCGGCGATCCCATTGAGCCTAATCCTTCTGGATAATGGTGGAACTGCGCCTGATAAGTGGACGCCGCGGTGTTGATGGTGCGAACCGATGCAACGGCGGAGCTTTCATTTGCGACGATGCGCGCGCGCAGCAAATTCGGTATCGCAATAGCAGCGACGATCAGAACTATGGCGGTGAGTGGAATGATGGCGACTGCGCCCACAATCAACCAGATCATCTTGGTATTGCCCTTCGAAGCAGGCGCCGGTGCGTAATACTGTTGCGGAGGCGGGGGTGCGGCGTATGGAGTTTGGCCAGGCGCGGTGTACTGCACCGGAGTTTGCTGCTGCGGCGGAGCTGCGGGAACGGCGCTGATGTCGGCTCCGCAACGCATGCAGAAGCGGTGCGACTCGAGCGCGGGCTGGCCGCAGTTAGGGCAGGTCTTCATATTGCCGTAACTCTACCTGAAATTTTGAATGTTGAGTTTTGAATCTTGAATGAAAGGCAGAGGCCATTCGCCACGGATGAAGTCGGATTTGCACGGATTCTTTTATCTGTTCTTTTCGGCGCCGTCGCTTGAAGCGGGTGCGAATTTAGCGGCGAGGCCCATTGGGCCGCCGAGCCGCGCATCCAGACTGCCTCAAGGGATTTTGTGAACGAGTTCTCGCTGAGCGGTTTGCGCGGATTTATCGCGCCACAAATAAAGAATCCCGAGGTGCTGTTGACCCATTCTTCTCGGCCAGTAGCTCGCGTAAGACCCTTGCCGACCTGCGCCACAGTTTACTTACCGGCTTGCGCCAGAAAAAGCTGCGTGCGATCTTTTTAAGCTCGGGCTCCGGGCTCACCGCCAACCGGAAAAATCGGTCAACGCCTCGGGATCCTATCTTGCCTTCGACTATTCGTTCCTGTTCTCCTCGACCAGCAGGTTGCTATAGACCCTTACCCCGCCCTCCGTCGACGTGCTTGCGGGCACGTAATATTTGTCACAGCTTGCGGCCATGACTGCTCGACTACGCTTGCGAAGGCGCAATCGATGTCTTACCCGCTAAGGTAAGACTTCTATCGCAGCTTGCGGCTGCAATAGGCACCAGCCGTGAGGCCAGTGCTTATCCCTACGCTTGCGAAGGCGTAAGGTGCATTCTGCTTGCGAAGGCTGAATGCTTAGGTCCGCTGCGCCGCTACGCTATGCGAACCTTCTCGACGGTGACTTGGGCTTGAGCCCCGGACGCGCCACCAACCGGAAAAACATTGGAAGATGTCAAAGAACGAGGCTGACTTTACTCCCACGTGTTTTTTAGTCAATGATTATTTCGCGATTTAATCGCTTTGTTTTCAATGCGAGTGCAGCTCGTCCACAGGGGCGTGGTGCGAAAATTGTGCAACTCGGAATCAGAAATCGCCAGATTCCATGCGGGTGGCGCGAAATCGCCAGTGTTCATGCGGGTTTCAGAAGCCGCATGAATGTTGGCGAAAATCAATCTCCAATGTGAAAAACCGCGTGAAATTCAGATTTGGCGCGGGGTCGTGATCCCGAGTTCGCTCAACCGAGCGAACACATTTCGCACTACGCGATCGCATCGCACAGCATGAAAGGTGAAGGCTTCGCGCGCATTCTTGCCGACCGAGGCATAAAGCTGCTTGCGCAGCAGGGCGCGGGCGCGATGCAGGCGCACTTTTACGTTCTCTTCCGTGGCTTCGAGCACCTGGGCGGTCTCGGCGGTGCTCAATTCTTCGACTTCGCGCAGCATGTAGACGACGCGGTAATTGTCCGGCAGGCGCTCGACCGCCTGCTCGAGCAGCGCGCGGGTCTCGCTATCGGCGGCTGACTGTTCCGGACTGATAGATTTCGAACTCATCTCAACCACCTCTGGTGCTGTCGATTCCTCCAGGGACTCAAAGCGTTTGCTCTGCCGCAAACGACCAATCGCTTCATTCACCGCGATGCGTGTAAGCCATGCACCGAACGCCGCCTGTCCGCGATATTGCGCCAGATGCTGGAAGGCGCGGACGTAAGCGTCCTGCAGCACGTCTTCGGCTTCCGAGTCGCTGCGAGTGATGGCGCGGGCAGCGCGATAGAGCCGCTGGTTGTAGCGCCGCATGATCACTTCGAAAAGGCTGCTGTCGCCGGCGAGCACACGCTGGACTACCTGCTCGTCGGTGAGCTGCTGATCGTTCTTCGTGATCGCGGCCGCGGCGCGCTTCGAGTACGGCCTGGTTCATGCTGGGCATCCCCTTGCAATTAGATGACTGCCGGAGGGGAAAATGGTTACAAAAATTTCGGGCTGTAACCCCCGCCCGATTCAGGGCAGAAAACGAACGCTCAGAATGCCCATAGGCCCCTACGCTTTTTCGCAGGACGTGACAGCGCGCAGGAGGACCTGCGCCCTACATGATCAAAACCGACGCGGGCGAGGGCGCCCGCGTCCACACAAGCGAGCCCGCGTTCCGCACAATCACTAATACTTCCAGCTCTTTAGGTCCGCACCGGCGGGGCGGTCTTTTCCATGCGCTCCACCATCTCCGGCAAAATGCGCTGGTTGTAGGTTGACGGGCGGAAGTGTTCTTTGTCCACGTGCTCGCCGGTATAGCAGTGCGGCTCGCGTGGGCCGTAATCGAAGGTAGCAGCAGCGGGAGGATAGGTGGCGGGGTCGTCCATCCAATCCTGCGTGAGGTGGACGGCGTTGTTCAGAAACCAAGTGTCCATGTCGCCGACGGTGATGTGCAGTTTGCCGGCGAGCTTGGGGCCGAGCGTCTTCCAGTCGCGCTTCATGATGGCAGAGAGATCGTAATTCTGCTTCCAGTAATCGAGGACGCTGGGATCGATCTCACCCGTGAGCTTGTTGAAGACGCGCTTGGGATAGCCATCGTCGCCCATGGGGCTGAAGGTCGCCTCCCAGATGTCCCACTGCTCGCCGGAGCGGTCGTGGGTGCCGAGGACGTACTCGTAGCGGTTGACCATCTCCATGGTGGAAGTGGTATGGCCATCGGTGGTGCGCTCTTCGGGGTTGTCGATCTTACCAATGGGGCCGTAGCGATAAAAGGCATTCTTGTCTTTGTAGATGTTCGCGCCACCGTATGCGCGGAAGTCGATGACATCAGGACACGCGACCCAGGCGCCGTTGTAATCGTCGGGATAGAAGACTTGCGTTGCGAGGGCTTCCCATCCGCCGGTCGAGCCACCATAAGTGGCGTGCGCCCAGCCATCCGGAATGGCGCGAAAATCTTTTTCGATCTGCGGCAGCAGTTCGCGATTGATAGCGTCGCCGTAAGGGCCCTGGTTGGCGGAGTTCACAGCGTAGGAATCGTCGAAGTATGGCGTAACGTGCTGCGGCTGCACGATGATCACGCGCGGCAGGCGTCCGCTGGTCCAATCCTGAAACAACTTGTATGCGGCCTGTTGGCGACCGTATTCCTTCTGCTGGTCGTCACTGCCGTCTTTGAGCTTCGGGTTCGGCGGCGTGGTGCGGAACTGTGTGCCGGCGCTGAAGTGGCGATGGTAGTGGTCCTGGTAGACGATCATGGGATAGCGCGCATCGGGGTGCTCGGCCCAGCCGTCAGGTAGAAGGATGACGGCGCCGATGGTTGTGGGGCGTCCCCAGAATTTGCTAAGCGACGGGCTTTCAATGCGCACGTGCTTGATCCATTGATTGTCGTCGTCGTGTTGTACGTCGGACACGTGATACCAATCGAGCGTGCTGTCGACATTGGCTTCTTGTTGCTCGATGGCGGGAATCTTTTTATCGAGCGAGACTTTTATTACGCCGCCGCTCGCTGGATCGAGATGCATCTTCTCGGGAGCGCTCATCAGGTTGCCGGGCTTGGTCTGCCAGTGCTGGCCTTCGCCTTTATCGGGCGGCAGCTTCACGGTCTTTCCGTTGCCGAGATGAAACGTCTCGTAGATGTTGAGCACGGCTTGCACGGTGTAGTCGCCGGCGGGGAGCTCGCTTAGATTTCTTAGCGGGTAGCCGATGGTCTTGGCGTCGATGCGAGCTGGAGTCCCGGCGGCCCATTGATCGACGTCGACACCGAACATCTGCTGCGAATCGATGTTGCCGCCGATCTGAAAGCGCGGTTCAGCTTTCGGATCGTTCGAGATCAGCAGCAAGAATGTGCCCGTCGAGCGGAGCAGTGCTCATCTCTTTGGTATAGGTGATCTCAAAGGTGAGCGGTGCTTTGGTGGCGGCGGTGACGGTTGTGGCGAAAATCAGGATGAACAGCAGGACATTCGTTGCGCGTGACATTTTTTCTCCGGACGGGATTCTACTCTGTCGAGGGCTGCGTAGCGTAGCGCAACGGAACAAAATGCAGATCCCTCGACTCGGTCGCCGCGGCGACCTCGCTCGGGATGACCTCCGAGATTAAAGGTCTTTCGGGCCTGTCGACGGCACCTCAACAGGTTTGACATGGGCGTGCGCTTCGGAGAGCAGAGCGCGTACATCGAGATGACGGGTGTACATGGCGAGCTTCCTTTCGCGATCGCGGGGCCACTCGGCTTGTGGGCGGTCGCGATAGAGTTCGACGCCGTTCTCGTCGGGGTCGCGAAGGTAGAGCGCTTCGCTCACGCCGTGGTCGGCGGCGCCGTCGAGTGGGATGCCGGCTTGAACCACGCGGCGCAGCGCATCGCCAAGAGCGGCGCGCGTGGGATAGAGGATCGCCAAGTGGTAGAGGCCGGTAGCGCCGGGCGGTGGTGGTGAACCGCCTTCGCTCTCCCAAGTATTAAGTCCGATGTGGTGATGGTATCCGCCGGCGGAGATGAACGCGGCGGAGTCGCCCATGCGCTGCATGATCTCAAATCCCAGAACGCCGCAATAGAAATCGAGAGCGCGTTGAAGATCTGCGACCTTGAGGTGGACGTGGCCGATGCGGGTTTCAGGCGCGATAGGCATAAGAGTGCAGATGCTGTCAGTCAGAGAGAGGTCGCAACCGTTAGCGTTGCGGCGTTGTTGCGTAATCATTCGGCGGGCGTACTTGCGGCCATCCTCCGCCTTTTGATTGGTTGGGTCGATGGCGAGCACGGCGAGGAAGAGGTCGCGAGCGACGACGTAATCACCCATCTCAGCGCGACGCTGGCCCTCATTCAAAAGCTGATTGATGCGACGCTGCTGTGCGGTGCCGTCGGGCGCGCCAGGGGGCGCAGGTTCTTGGGGAACGAGGTTGGAGACTGATTGCGGGTCGTCGCCCGGCCCTTGGAGGCGGGTTTTTTCCCCCCAATGACGATATTGTTTTTGATCCCGTTCACGCCGACCACGCTATAGGTGAGGTTCTCGGCGATGTCGGATTCCTCTTTGCTGTCGACGTGTCCGTCGAGAAAGACAACGCCATTCTCGACCTTTACGCCCACGTCTTGCCGCCGTAGTGCGGAAGAAGAATCGAGCACCCGGTCCACTTCCTCCAGGATGCGTTTGTCGTCGAGTTCAGTGGCGGTAGGCCGCGGCGGAGCAGGGCTGCGAACGAATTTTCCGCGCATCGCGTAGGCCATTGTCAAAAGCAGAACCACCGCCACGCCGATCATCAGTGGCTTCCAGTTGAAATCGTGCCGGCGAGGCGGGCGCGGCGATATTGGAGTCGATATCTTCGCCGGCTCCGGAGTCTCGATCTCTGTGGGCAGCGGTGTTGCGATGGCGGCGGCCGCAGCAACTAAGGCAGCCGGAATCGCTGCGGCAGGAGTCGCAACTGGCGCCGGCGCTGCGGCAGTTGCAGCGGTGGTGGGAACGACGACCGGAGTTGGCAAAGGCTCGACGAGGGTGTTCTGCAGGACTGAACCCATCACGGCAGTGGAAGCCCAATTCTGCGGGGCGGAGAGCGCGGTGAGCATCTCGTCGGCAGTCTGGAAGCGCTTGGTCGGGTCTTTTTCAAGCGCCTTCATCAGCACCAGCGAGATCGCCGGAGGAATGTTGAGGTCAGGCTTCAGGTAATGCGCCGGCGTGGGCACGGTGTGGATGTGGTGCATCAGCAAGCCGATAGTCGTGTCGGAGTGGAAGGGAAGCTGGCCGGTGAGCATTTCGTAGAGCACGATGCCGAGCGCGTAGAGATCGGCGCGGCCGTCGACTTCGCTGCCGTGCTTGCCCATGGCCTGCTCGGGCGAAAGATATTGCGGCGTGCCAACGACGAGGCCGGTTTGCGTCGGCGTGTATCCCTCACCGAAATCGGTAGAGCCTTCGCGGATCTTGGCGATGCCGAAGTCGAGGACCTTGACTGTGTCTGTGCCGTCGGGATTTTCGACCAGCAAAATGTTGTCGGGCTTGATGTCGCGATGGGTGATGCCGAGCTCGTGCGCTGCGGCAAGCGCGGCGCAGGCCTGACGCGCGATGTTCACGGCGCGTTCGGCGCGGCAAAACTTTCTTGTCGATGAGCAGGTGTCGCAGGCTGCGTCCGTTGACGTACTCGAGCGCCATGAAGGGGCGGCCATCTTCGAGAGTATCGAAATCTTCGACGCGGACAGCATTCGGATGCTCGAGCTTGCGGGTGACGACGGCTTCGGTCTTAAAGCGCTTGAGGAAGCCTTCGTCTTCCATCAGCTTCTGGCTGACGACTTTCATGGCGACGACTTCGTTGAAGGCGAGGTGCTGGGCGCGATAAACGGAGGCCATGCCGCCGGTGCCGATCTTTTCTTTGATCTCGTATTTGCCGCGGACGACAGTGCCGGGAGAGAGTTCGGAGCTGAAGCGGAGAGCGGTGCCGTCTTTAGGACAGGTGCTGTATTCGGGAGGATAGCTTGCGCGGCAGCTGTCGCAGATCTTCATGATCGTGGGTCGCCGGATACCCAAGGATGCACCGTCTGCCCGGGGCGGTCGAGGGTCCTCAGCCTTTCGCAAAGAAGCCGCCGCCAAAACAGGGGCGGCGCAAAGAGGGAAGGGTACGCGGGAAGATAATAATCCGGTTCTGGAACAACAAGCAATCGAGAGAGGCAGGAGGCAAGAATGAAGGACGCGGGGGGTAGGAATGCTGAAAATGGCCCTAAACGAAAAAAGGCCCCTCGTCTCCGATTCAGGATCAAAAGAAGTGAGAGCCTTCGTTCTGCGCAGTGTAACGTCGTTAGAAATCTATGCTGTAGCCGTACCCAGGCGTGCGTCGCGCACGCGGCGGAGGACGCGTAGGCCGAAGATGGCACAGTAAAGGCCATGATCATGAGCGGGTCTGGAACGCGCAGCCGAACCAGCCAGCGGCGGACTTCAGCATCCTGAATGCGGGAGAACCGCGGTGGTGAGACGAAAGGTCGGCTTCTCCGGCCCATTCCAACCTACCCGGGCAGGAATGTATTGTAAGGACGGCTCTTTTCCGCTTGGTCGAGCAGATGTTTCAGGTCAACTTTGATAGGAGTGGCGTGGCTGAAGGCTGAAGCGAATACAAAATTCTGAGAGAGTAACAAGCCGAGATCCAGAGACGCATTCGGGGCCCTAAAGCAGCTGACAAGAAATTGGATGCAGACCGCGGTGCGCGGGTTCGCCGGGCTGGGAGAAAAGAAGCATTAAGACCGGAAGGAGAGAATTCGGGCCTGTTCCGATGTTACAATTTCTGAGCGTCTCCCAGCGATTTTGCGCTACAAAGGCTGCTCTTGATCGAGTTAGCACCGTCGATATTGTCGGCAGATTTTGCCCGTTTGGGCGAAGACGCACGTGCGGCCGTGGAAGCCGGAGCGCAGCTATTGCACGTTGACGTGATGGATGGCCATTTCGTGCCAAACATCACGATCGGCCCGCCGGTCGTGGCGTCGTTGCGGAAGGCGGTTACCGTGCCGCTGGATGTGCACCTGATGATCGAGAACCCGATCAATTCATCCCGGCGTTTGTTGATGCGGGAGCGGATTGGATCTCGGTGCACCAGGAAGCCTGCATCCACCTGAACCGCACGCTGGAGCTGATCAAGAGCCACGACGTGAAGGCAGGCGTGGTGATCAACCCGGCGACGCCGGTGCAAACCCTGGGCGAAGTGCTCGATATGGTGGACTACATCCTCGTCATGTCAGTGAATCCGCGGATTCGGCGGGCAGAAGTTCATTCCGGGTTCGCTGGAGAAAGTCCGCAAGCTCGCGACCATGCGCACCGCGAAGGGCCTCGACTACCGCATTGAGATCGACGGTGGCGTTTCGCTTAGCAACGTGGCAGAGATTGTGAAGGCCGGGGCGGAAATATTGGTCGCCGGCAACGCCGTTTTCGGCAAAGGCAACGTCAAAGATAATGTGAAGAACCTGCTGAAGGCAGCCAACGAAGCCATGCTGCTGAAAGCCTGATCTGAGGTCATGATGTATCGAAGAGTCATCCCTATTTTCCTGCTCGTCATCTTGGGCGCGTCTGTCGCTTCGGCAGGGATCAATCCATTCTCCAAGAAGAAATAGAAGAAAGACAACAATCCCATCGCGGGAATCGACTCCAAGCAGCCGGACAAGGTGCTGTTCGATCGCGC
>CAVQGF010000004.1:0-10656 GCA_963711965.1 uncultured Acidobacteriota bacterium
CTCGCTGTAGGAGCCGCAATGGTCTCCGGCTCCAGTGCCATTCCGCATTTAGGACATGCACCAGGTTTTGTCGGATCGTCACCTCCGGATTGATGGGGCAGATGTAGGTTGTGTCCGCAGCCGAGTGTTGTGATCGTGCCGGCGCCCCGAGCTGAACCAGTCCAGGACTCATAGGCGATGATCCCGGCGAAGCCAAATACCGTGCAGGGTCCTGCTGGAACTTTGTTGCGCAACCTTTGCTGCAAAAGTAGAAGTCGCGGCCATCATGAATCACATGAGCTGCAGCTCGCTCAGGCGCTACGGTCATTCCGCACACTGGATCAACGATCTTATTTGCTGTTGTCATATGGGATCACCGCGCGTGTCGGTACATCAGGTCTAGAAGTTCTTCGTACATAGCGGCAGCATCCTGACGGCTTCCCTTGCTGATCGCCTGGACTGCGCAGTGTTGCAGATGATTGCGCATCAACTCCCTGCCCACGCCGCGAAGCGCTTCCTGCGCGGATGAGATCCTGCACCAGGATGTCCGCACAGTAGTATTCCTCGTCGACCATGCGATGCAGGCCGCGTATCTGCCCCTCGATGCGGCGCAGCCGCTTCAAGTTCGACGTCTTGATCTCCGGATCAACGGCGACGGCTTTCCTTGTTCCCTTCGCGGGGGCAGCACACCCGCAAGCGATGGCTTCGGCTTTGGTCATGGTGCGATCTCTCCGAATCCAACCATACCCCCACCCCCTATGCAGTCAACCGGCGGCTATCCCGTCGGTGTTTTATATTGGTAGTCGCATGTCTCACGAGGAAAACCATGACCACAGTTGACGTGGTGTTCAAATACGCTTTGCCACCCGGCGAAAACGAATTTCGCGCTCTCTCCGATGCGCGTGAGGTCTACGGCATCCGCAAGGTCACATTCGATGAAAAGGGACACACGGTTCGCGTTGAATATGACGCCACTCGCCTCAACAGCGACACGGTCGCCAACCTGTTGCGCAATGCCGGCTGGGACATCGAAGAGAGAATCGTCCTCGCGCACTGACGTGGACTGAGGTTGACGCCTGTGCTACTGTTTGCCCCCGGAGCTCCCCACATTACCCTTCATCGATGAAAGTGGACAAGCTGGCTCTGGATCGCATCTTCGATCGCACCGAGCGATTGGAAGCGCCGCTCTTCCAACGACCTTATGTTTGGCAGCGAACCCGCAACTGGGAACCCCTTTGGAACACTATCCGCGGCCTTGCTGAGGCACGCTTCTATCGCTCTGGGACGAGAAAGAGTTTTTTAGGGGCTCTGGTGCTTGACCAGATCGAGACCCCGATGAGCCGCATCCATGCGCGGCAGATCATCGATGGACAACAGCGCCTGACCACATTTCAATTGATCCTGGCGGCCGCTCGCGACCTTTGCCTGGCACTGGGTGAAGAGCGTTATGCACAGGCATTCCGCAAACTGACTCTGAACGATGTTCCTTTGAGTGAGAACCCGGACGACAGGTTCAAAGTCTGGCCTACGAACGCAGATCGCCGCATCTTCCGCTACACGCTGACGGCTGGCAACAAAAGAGATGTTATCGCCATTGCCGACGACCATTCCCGCATCCCGCTCGGCTATCTTTTCTTCTATCACCTGCTGGAGGATTGGCTGGGCGCTCCTCCACAAGAGGGTTTCTCGCGCCGGGTGGAAGCGCTGTATCAATCACTTCGCGAGGACCTGCAGCTGGTAGTCATCGACCTGGAGAGTGATGACGATCCGCAGGAGATATTCGAGACGCTCAACGCGCTGGGTACTCCGCTACTTCCCGCTGACCTGATAAAGAATTTCCTATTCCGCATGGCGCAGACACAAGGCCTGAATCCGGAGAAACTGGATGCGCAATATTGGAAGGACTTCGATCGCGAGGTCAGTTTCTGGCGCGAGGAGATCCGGCAGGGCCGGCTGCGCCGCCCGCGTTACGACTTGTTCGTGCAGCATTACCTCACGCTAAAGACCAAAGAGGAAGTGAGTGCCACCGAGCTGTTTAAGGTCTTCAAGGGATACGTGGGTGCTGATTCGGAACAGTCGGCAGCTGACCTCATGGCAAGCTTTCGCACCTACGGAAAAGTCTACCGTCATTTCGAGGTTTACCCCGACAACTCGCGCGAGGGTATTTTCTTCTACCGGTTAGAGCAATTGGACACCAGCACGGTCTTCCCTCTTCTATTGGAAGTCCTGCATCGATTCGGCGATCCCGACCACCGCGATGAAGTCGACCAGATACTCACTGATGTTGAGTCCTTTCTGGTACGCCGCACGGTTTGTGAGTTGACCACCAAGAATTACAATCGCCTCTTCGTGGAGATGCTGAAGGACACGGAACAAAACTTTTCCGCGACCTCGATCAGAAAGTTCTTACTGGCGTCCACCGCTGATGCTTCGCGCTGGCCCGAGGATGACGAGTTTGAGAAAGCCTGGATCACCGTTGACTTCTATCGCAAGGTGAAGCGGTCCAAGTTGCGCATGATCCTCGAAGCGCTGGATGACGCGCACCGCTCCAGCAAGACCGAAGTTGTGCGCATCGACAAGACCTTGACGGTGGAACATGTGATGCCGATGCAGTGGGAGCAGAACTGGCCAATGGCAGCGGTACGGGGAAACTTTCCGCGCGATCTCGCTACCGAAAGGCGGAACGACGCCGTGAACAAGATCGGCAATCTTACCCTTCTGACCAGATCGCTGAATCCCGCCGTCTCCAACGCTTCATGGAGCCGCAAGCGGCAAGAGATCCTGAAGCACAGCGCCATCAATATGAATCGCTACTTCTTGGATACCGAGGTCTGGGACGAAGCCGCTATCGAGGCGCGCACCAGAGAACTATTCCGATATGCGACTAGGATTTGGCCACGTCCGATGGAGAGCGAAGAAGAGGACTGATGCGATTCATTGATCGTGAGGAAGTTGCGCGGCGGCTTACATACGATCTGTGTATTCCCATCGTTCGCGACGCAATGATCGCGTTCTCGCGTGGAGAGACCAAGCAGCTGCTGCGGTCGATCATTCCTCTATCAGAGGGACGATTGTTCGGAATCATGCCGGGAGCGCTGGGCGCTCGTGCGCCGTTCGGCGCCAAGCTGATTAGCGTCGACGAAAGCAATCCATCCAAAGGGCGGCAAACGCATCAGGGTCTGGTCATCCTTTTCGACCCCGAAACCGCTGAAGCAGTCTGCGCCGTGCACGCCGGTGAGATCACCGCCATCCGGACCGCGGCCGCGAGTGCGGTGGCAACCGATGCGCTGGCACGCCGAGACGCACGACGGTTAGCAATTTTGGGCACCGGTGAGCAGGCGGTGACTCATGCGCGCGCAATCAGCAAGGTGCGTGGCGTCGGCGCAATCTCAGTATGGGGACGCTCTTCCGAACGGGCCCTGGCTCTTGCCAGACGGTTGCAGGCGGAGCTTGCGATTCCCGTGGGTGTCGCTCCCAGTGTGAAGGAAGCAGCCGAATGGGCAGATGTTATTTGCACCGTCACCGCGGCCAGCGAACCTATTTTGCTGGGCGAATGGGTTCGCCCGGGGACGCACGTGAATCTTGTCGGTTCTGGCTATGCAGGGCCGATAGAGGTAGATAACAACCTGGTGGTGCGTTCGCGTTTCATTGCCGACAGTCGTGAAGGCATCTTGCATCAAGGCGCCGAATTTCTGCGTGCCAAAGCAGCCGGGCTGATCGGCGACGATCACATTGTCGCTGAGATCGGGCAGGTGCTTGCAGGCGACGTCGAAGGGCGCCGCTCTCTCGAAGAGATCACCGTTTACAAGTCGATCGGTCACATCGTGCAGGACCTGGCTAGCGCGTGGGCGCTCTATTCCCAGCCCAAGTGATTCGTCGCAACTCTATTTTGGCCAGAGCGAGCTAAAGGTGCTCGCGGTCACAAGCGCGTAGACCAGCCCGTCGAACACCTCTTTGAAGGTCATTGCCGCTGGGTGGCCTTTCCAGATCATGTTGCTCACCGGCCCAATGCCGTAGGCGAGGAAGGCAGCTGTGCCGGCGACTCTGAAAACTGCCAAATAGGGTGTGCCGTGTGCGATGGTGTGTCCCGTGAGATAAGCGACAAAGAAGCTGATCAGGAGGCAATACGCGAACCACATACCAAGATGCTTGCCCATGTTGGGCATGCCGTTCGGTCGAACTACGATCATCCCCACCGGTCCCTGCTTGAATTTCTCTTGCATCTCCGGCGACTTCATCTGCTTGTGATTGCAATACGGAAACATGTAATAGCCAGGGGCCACGCCCGCGGCACGGATAGCGGTGCTGACCTTGTCTTCTTCCGCAATGGGTTTGAAATCACTGTTGTGGTACGTGAGCACCACATGCATGATGGAACTCATGATAAATACGATCACGGCAGAGAGCAGGATGGGTAGCCAAAGCGCCACGAGAGGGGCCATGCGGGGTCTCCTTCGATTGTCTGACTTAGCTGCGAGAGGCTACCTTTGATCTCACCGGTGGTCAAGTCAACAGATTAGCTGTCTGCGTTGGGCTTTCGTGTAAGCTTGTCGGGCTTAAAATCGCCACTCCAGGATTCACCAGGATCTACACACATGCGCCGAATTCTTCTCCTAGCTGCATTTTTCACCACATCCCTTTCGCTCACTTCTTTGGGACAATCCGTTCCTAAGGATATGAAGACCGCCGCCGAGTGCCGTCCCTCACAAACGGAAGGCACAATGCTGCAATGGGCTGACCAGATCAAAGTCCGCGAGGGCTGGCTTGAAAAGCGCCACCAAATGTTGCACGAGATGATGAAGAAATACGGCGTGGATTGGTTCATCGTGGTGAACGAAGAATTTCACAATGACCCCATGACGCAATATGTTGCCCCGCCCCGCATTTACACGGGCAATCGCGACATCTTCGTTTTCATCGACGCGGGAGACAAACTGCGCAAAGTGGCGGTCACCGGTTTCTCTGAAGAATCGTTGCGCAGGTTCTTCGAGTCGCCAGACGAGCCCAAGCCGGCTGACCAGATGTTCAAGCAATTGATCACGGAGAACCCGCCCAAGAAGATCGCCATCGCCATGGATGGCCGCCGAGGAGTGCAGCGCTCGGTCACGAACGCGACGCTTGAGTGGCTCAAACAACAATTAGGTCCTGAGGCTGCCGCCAAGCTGACCAGCGCCGCGGATCTGATCGAGGAATACGCAGACACGCGCATTCCGGAAGAGTATCCCTACTACGAGCAGGCGGTGCGCCTCACCGACGAGATCACCAAGCGCGCGCTCTCCAGCGAGGTGGTCAAGCCCGGAAAAACCACCGTCGGCGACGTGCGCAACTGGCTCTACGACCAGCTTTACTGCGATCGCGTAGGCACATGGTTTCAACCGGACATGCGCGTGCAGCGCAAGGGAATGAAGAATGAGACCTCGCGCGGATTCCTGGCGGTCGCGAAAGAAGCTATCGTCATCCAGCCGGGAGACGTGCTGCACATCGATTTCGGAGTCACCTACATGGGCTTTGACACCGACTGGCAAAAGATGGCTTACGTTCTTCGTCCCGGAGAGAAAGACGTCCCCGCCGGCTTGAAGAAGGCGATGCAGAACACGAACACGTTGCAAGACGCGCTAATGATCCGCGCGTCGCGCCCAGGCCGCACCGCAGGCGAGGTCTACAACCAGACCATGGACGAGATGAAACAAAAGGGCATTAACGCGAAGATCTACAGCCATCCCATCGGATGGCAGGGCCACGGTCTCGGCGCGGCGATCGACTACCGTTCAGCACAACGCGGAAAAGATATGCCGGTTGAAAAGCGGCTGCGGAATGGTTCGTATCTTTCCGTCGAGCTGAATTCACTCACCCCCGTGCCGGAATGGGACGGCCAGGAAGTCTTCGTGATGATGGAAGACGACGCACATCTCACCGAGGATGGCTGGAAGTTTTTTTTGCCGCGCGAGGAGAAGTGGTACCTCATCAAGTAGTAGGACTCCCAGGAGTGAAATGGATCCACCTCTGGGAGCCGCGCATCCATTTGTCGTTCCGAGCAAGGCCAGAATCAAGAGGTTTTGCCATCAGCCTGATCGAAGCAGAACTTGCTGCCGCTGGTCGCTTCTTCAACACAGACCTTGCGGAAAGCAAAGCTGACGTTCTCGGCCGGAGTCGGGCTCTGTTGGTTTCCGCTGATCTGGTATCCCGAAATCAGCACGTCGGTGAGGGTGATCGTAATGAGCGTATTGCCGTTGGCGTCGGTCTGCACCAGGGTAGTGTTGGTAAAGTGCTTTCCGACCACCACCGCCCCGAACAGCGCGGGGCTGCAAGCGTCCATACCCCGGCTCACAGACAGGTCGCTGATGCTAGCTTTTCCAGCGCCGCCTCCACCACCGCTAAGATCACCCGTTTGAGTGGCTCCAAAGCTGAAGCTGCCGACCACAAATGTCCCTCCACCCAGCGATGTGGAACAAGTCAGTCCATTTACTGCCACCGTGATGGTAGATGGGGTCCCAGTTTTTGCGCTGACCACACCGGAACGGCTACCCACCGTCGCCGGTCCAAGGACAAGTGCAATCACGACCGCCGTTAAAAGACACACTCTCTTCATTTGCTCTCCTGTCTTTACCGCCAGAAGTACCTTCTTTCTGGCGATTTGAGGGAGCCTTAGTAGCAGATTGCAGAGACTGGGCGCAAGCTGGCGGGATGGATAATACGATTGATGGCACTGTCCATTCGGACAAGCCCCTATCCACTCACGCTGGCGTATTCCAGAGGTACATAGTGGCGTAGGACCGCCACGGCCGCCACGCTTCCGCGCGCTTCTCCAGTTCCCGCGCACTCTGGAGGCTGAGCGCGTGCAGAAGAGCGATATCACCGCTGGGAAAGGCATCAGGTTCTCCCAATGCGCGCATTGCAACGTATTGTGCGGTCCATGGACCTATGCCTGGAATCTCACGGAGTTGCTGCAACACATCGTCGCTGTCGACGATCCGATCAAAGCTGATCTGCCCTTCGCATACTGCCCGCGCCAGAGCGCGAATAGTCCCTGCGCGTTTTTCGGTGAGGCCAATATTTGTGAAACTCGCGTCCGCAAGAACTTTAGGCGACGGAAATAAGTGCGATAACCCTTCACCGGTCGCAACACTTTGGCCGTAGCTCTTCGCGATGCGCCCGGCTAACGTAGTCGCTCCTTTTACCGTGATCTGCTGGCCCAGGATGGCGCGCGTTGCGAGTTCAAAGCCGTCCCAGCAGCCCGGGATCCGCAACCCGGGAGATTTGCGGATTCGAGCACGCAGTGTCGGATCTGCGCTTAGCCCCTGCTCGATGGCGGCCCAATCTGCGTTCAAGTCGAACATATTGCGAATGCGTTCGACGATCAGGTAAAGCAGATTCGCGTCAGCGATCTGGACGCGAACAGCAAGCCCTTCCCCACTTTCTGCAAGCGATATCTCAAAATAACCGTTGGAGCCGTTCACGGAAATAGAACGGCGATAGCATCCGCCTTCCACTACTTCCACGCCCGGCGTCGAGCGTGCCGCCAAAAACGCCAACATACTTTTCCAGTGATAGGGGGGCCGGAAACGCAGATTGAAAAGATATTGGTTGGCAGGCGCAACGATCTCTTGGTGTGCCAGGCGCCTGATCTGGGTCGGCGTTCTCTTGTATGTGTTGCGGATCGCTGCATTGAATCTTCGCACGCACCCGAACCCGGATGCGAGCGCAATGTCCGTCATCGACAAAGAAGTTTCGTCGATGAGCTTCTTAGCAAAGTGCAAACGCCGGGTGTGCGCTACCGCTATGGGAGGTGCGCCCAGATGCTGAATAAAGAGTCGGCGAAGATGGCGTGAACCCACGCCGAGGCGATCTGCGAGCCTCTCCATTCCCGAGGTTTCTAATCCACTCTCGGTGATCAACTGCAAGGCTCTGGAAACCGTGCTCGAAGTTCCGAGCCACGCTGGAGTTCCCGGCGAGCACTCTGGCCGGCATCGCAGGCATGGGCGATACCCCGCCTCCGACGCGGCCGGTGCGGTCAGAAAATATCGGACATTTTTTTCTTTGACGGTGGGAACGGGACAGATCGAACGGCAATAGATCTTTGTGCTGAGCACGCCGGTAAAAAATTTGCCGTCGAAGCGCGGATCGCGCGAGACCCTGGCCCGTGCACATACCTGGCGATCCAACATCATGATTTTGCCAACCTCCACTATCGCGGCACTGCCCGCGGAGCGACTTTTGATGATATCCGAATTTCTTGGCCAGGCTAGACGTTTTCGGACATCGATGCCGGCTGGCTAAAGGGACCGAAAACACGTCCGAAAACGTCCGAATCTTCGCCGTCTATTTCGCTACATTCATTCCATGATCTCCAAGATGCTCGTTAGCGCCACACTTTGCATCACGCTGCTCGGGGCCCGCCCACTGTTGGCTCAAGAGTCCAACCAGAACAACGTAGACCGCTCCGTCAAGCCCGGCGACGATTTCTATCGCTACGCCAATGGCGGCTGGCTCAAAGCGGCAACCATACCCGCCGGCCAAAGAGCTTCGACACCCGCGCAATTTTGCGTGAGCGAACCAGCCAGCGCGTGCGCGATCTGATCCAAGACGCGGCCTGCATCGCATGCCGCCAGAGGCAGCAGTCGAACAGAAGGTTGGCGACTACTACGCCAGCTTCATCGACAAGACGCCATCGAGGCCAAGGGCCTCGCGCCCCTGGCCGGCGAAATCGCCGACGATCTCGGCGATCGCAAACAAGGCAGTCGCTGTCGGCTTATCTCGGCGCACGTTGAACACCGAGGTCGACGGACTCACCGCCAACTCTGACCACGTCTTCGGCTTGTGGGTCAACCAGGGTTTGACGGACTCGAAGCACAACGTTTCCTCACCTGCTGCAGGGCGGACTGGGAATGCCCGATCGCGACAGCTACCTCGATCCGTCGCCGAAGATGGCCGAGTTGCGCGCGCAGTATCAGGCGCACATCGCGGCCATCCTGAAACTGGCAGGCGTTGCGACGCGGAGACGCAAGGCGGCGCATGTCTTGTCGCTCGAGATCCGAGATCGCGCGCTCCCACGCTCCCGACTCCGATGCCGCGGACGTCTTCAAGCAGAACAATCCGTGGAAGCGCACCGACTTTCGCGTCAAGGCTCCCGGCATGGATTGGGACGCTTACTTTCAAGCGGCCGGAGCTTGCGGGGCAGTCCGACTTCATCGTCTGGCAGCCGACGGCGGTCACCGGTACGTCCGCGCTCGTGGCCAGTGAAGACATCGATGTCTGGAAGGACTATCTCAGATTTCACCTGATCGAACACTATGCCAGCGTCTTGCCGAAGGCTGTCGCTGCCGAAGATTTCGCGTTCTACGGAACGATCCTGTCGGTGCGCAGCAGCGCCCGACCGCAGAAGGCGGCCATCGCCGCGACCAACGGCGCGCTCGGCCAGGCGGTCGGACAACTCTATACGCAACGCTATTTCCCGCCCGAGGCCAAAGCGAAGGCGCAAGCCATGGTCGCGGACCTGATCACCGCCTATCGCGCCCGCATTTCGAATCTCACGTGGATGTCGCCTGAGACGAAGGAGAAGGCGCTCGCCAAGCTCGCCGCGCTTCACGGTCGGCGTCGGCTATCCCGACAAATGGATCGACTACTCGACGCTCGAGGTCGTGCGCGGCGACGCCTTCGGCAACATGCGCCGCGCCGAAGCCTTCAATCGTTCGCTCAATCTCGCCAAGCTGAAACAGCCCGCCGATCCGGCCGAATGGCGGATCGACCGCAAATCGTCGGCGCCGTCATCATGTTCACTCCCAACTCCGAGTTTTTCTCGGCCGGCATCCTGCAGCCGCCGTATTTCGATCCCAACGGCGACACCGCTTCCAACTACGGCTCGGCCGGCGCCGGAATGGCCCACGAGATCAGCCACAGCTTCGACGAACTGGGCAATATCTACGACGCCCAGGGACGCCTCGGCAAATGGTGGACTGCCGAGGACCGCGCCAGGTACGACGCGGCGGCGTGCGAAGATGGTCGCGCAATTCGACGGCTACTGCCCGTTTCCTGATCTGTGCGTCAACGGCAAGCAGGTGTTGAGCGAAAATATCGCCGACCTGGCCGGGATTGCTGGTCGGCGCACGACGCCTACATCCTGTCGCTCAAGGGCAAGCCCGACGTCGTGATCGGCGGACTCACCGGCGAGCAGCGCTTCTTCCTGGCCTTCGCGCAGCGGTGGCGGAGGCTTCAAGGCGAAGCCGCGCTTGCGCGAGCAGGTCGCGACCGACACTCATCCTCCGGGTGAATATCGTAGCGACACAGTGCGCAATGTCGACGCCTGGTACAAAGCCTTCAACGTTGCGCCCGGCGACAAGCTCTATCTGAAGCCCGAGGAGCGGGTGCGGATCTGGTGAATCGGTAAGGAATAATCAAAGGAATGGCGGGGACGACGAGACTCGAACTCGCGACCTCTGCCGTGACAGTTCTAACACAGGGAATGGAGACGATGATAAGGAGTAGCTCCAGTGTGCACGAGCTGTGAGACTTAGGCCAGGTTTGACTTGATTCGCTTCGCACTCAGAGAGGCTCAGAGGATAGGCAGTTTGACCGGGTCGGCAGACCCGGTTATGTCACAAAGGGCGGCACAAATTTCCTCCGGTACTTTCGGCTTTCGTCAACGGGGTGTCCTTCGGAATTAACGATCCTTTAGCCCCG
>CAVQGF010000005.1:0-82685 GCA_963711965.1 uncultured Acidobacteriota bacterium
CATGAGCATGAAGGTCGCGCTCGGCGGAGCGTTGCTGGTAATGCTCATGATGTGGGCGATGCTCACCTTCAAGCCAGTGCCGGGGGCGCTTACTACTTGGTACGCCAACGTCGCCGCCGCCATCTTCGTCATCATCTTCGGATCTTTGTTTGTGACAGTATCGTCCCGCATCACCGGGTTGATCGGCACGTCGTCGAACCCGATCTCGGGCATGGCCATTGCAACCCTGATGGCTACCTGCGCGGTATTTGAAATGCTTGGCTGGACTGCTCCTGCATTCGGAGCACTCGCAATCTCCATCGGAGGCGTGGTTTGCATCGCGTCGGCGAATGCCGGTAACACTTCGCAAGATCTGAAGACGGGGTACCTGGTGGGCGCCACACCGCGCAATCAGCAGATCGGATTGCTGGTCGGCGTCGCCATCTCTGTTCTCGCGATCGGGTTGACCTTGATCGGTATGAACAAGGGGCTTGCGTACTACAAAGCAATGCCACCGCTGGCGATGGATGTGAATCACCTCCCCGATGGCGTGGAGGTGCAGGCCAAGTCGTTGAACCTGGATCACCCGTTGATCCGCGTTCGCACCGACCAGGGCGAGGTGACCAAACCTGCGGGACACTATTGGTTGCTAAATGCGCTCGGGTCGAAGAGCCTGCCCGACGGCAAGTATCTTTTTGATCCCGGAACGCAGCAGATAGAAGTGCAGTGGGTGCAGGGTATCGGCAGCGAAAAAGCTCCCGCTCCGCAAGCCCGCCTGATGGCCACCGTGATCAGCGGCATCCTGAACCAGTGCTTGCCATGGGGCTTGGTGATGCTCGGCGTCTTCATCGTTATAGGAGTGGAGTTGCTGGGGTTCCGTTCGCTGTCATTCGCAGTCGGCTTCTACATTGATATTGCGACGACGTGCGCGATGTTTGTCGGTGGGTTGGTGCGCTGGCTGGTGGATTCGCGGACCGCAAAAGCCGGAGGCCATCCGACTGAGAGCGACGTCAGCCCGGGATCGCTCTTCGCCAGCGGCTTGATCGCCGCCGGCGGGATCGTCGGCTTGAATCGGAATCGCCTTCGCTTACCTCGAAACCACATTGCGCGATAAGGCTACTGCGATTTCCACGCAGCACGCGGACGCGCTGAGGCACACCCTCGGTTGGGGCACGTGGACTGATAATGTCGGTGGAGTTCACTTCAGGCTCGCGGACATGTGCTCAATTCGGGGCAGCCACGCGATGTTGTGGCCAATATCATTGGCATCCTCGTGTTCTTCGGCTTGGCAAGCGCACTTTACCATTTCGGTCGCAAGCCGCTGGGCGATAACGAAGTCACGAAATAGCTAGGGACCGGCCGGAGTCCACAGGGAGAGTGGAGGAGGGTTGTCCGTCCACATCTCGTTGCTCACGACGGCGGAGGAGAGAATCTGCCATTTTTCGCCGGTCTTTCGCCACTTGTCTTTCGTGACAAAGAGCACGAAGATTTTCTGCCTCTTACCCTCGGCGGTGGTCCGCTCAAGACTCTAGCCGCTCGAGGATGACCGCCTCCCACCCATCCCCGGCAGGCTCAAGCGCGAGCACAATGGGATCGAAACGCGTCAACCTCGCCGTTGGAGGACTCGAGATCAGGTCCATGAATTCCTGGCGAGAAACTTTTTTATCAGGAAGCTGCACGTAAAATTCTGGCGCCAGCATCTTCTCGAACGTCGCCCTATCGTGAGCGACACGCGCCTTGCCCCACTCGGTGTTCCCTTCCTGGATCACCTTTCTCGCTTCGACCGCACAGGGTTGGGTTGATGCTGCTGAGCGAACAGGAAAGTTTGAGTTACGAAAATGAAGGTGACTAAAGACTGGAAACGAAATTCTCGCAATTTTGCAGACCCCACCTTTCTTCGTACCTTACCGCGAGGCGAACAAAAAATCCCTTGCGCAGGGATGAGTCAGCGCGATTTAGTGATGAAGCAACCGTAAATCTGAAGTCTGCGGAACGATGGCGAAAGTCGCATCCGCAACTTGTGAGCTATCCGGGTGGAAAGCCCAGCAGGTAGAGGCGGGTCGAGAGGTTTTCCACCAATCACCACGAAAGTTTAAGTATCGTTTTCCATCGGACTCGCCGTCCATTCAGGAAGGAATAGGATGCCCACTGACGTAATCATGCCCCAGATGGGGGAATCGATCTTTGAAGGCACACTTACCAAGTGGCTCAAGAAGCCGGGTGAGAAGGTTACGCGCGACGAACCTTTGTTCGAGATCTCGACCGATAAAGTGGACGCCGAGATTCCCGCGCCCGCCAGTGGAGTGCTCAAAGAAGTGAAGGTAAAGGAAGGGACCACAGTTCAGGTCAACACCGTGGTGGGAGTAATCGATGGCGACGGAGCCGGCGCGAGCGCTGCTCCGAAAGCCGCAGCTCCAGCTGAGGCCAAGCCAGCCCCGGCGGCGCCTGCGCAAGCCAAGCCAGCGTCGACTGAAAAAGCCACACCACAGGCTGATGGAACTCCTGCCAAGCAGCAGCCGCAAACTACGGAAGCTTCCGCGGGCGGCGGAGGCGCAGCGACCGACGTCATCATGCCGCAGATGGGCGAATCTATCTTTGAGGGCACGCTCACTAAATGGCTGAAGAACGTCGGCGACAAAGTTACGCGCGACGAACCACTCTTCGAGATCTCAACCGACAAAGTGGATGCGGAGATTCCCGCGCCTGCAACCGGCGCGCTACGCGAGATCAAAGTCCAGGCCGGAACTACGGTGCAAGTGAATTCAGTCGTAGGTGTTATTGGCGGTGCTGGAGCAGGCGCTTCGACCGCACCTCCGGTCGCGAAGGCCGCTGGCCAGATCTCGCCTGGAGTCACGAGGGCTATCCAAGCCGGGGAGACAGAGATACCTACGCAGATGCGCGGGCGCCCGGAAGTTGAACCGCAGGCGAAGCCGCTCGAGCAGAAGGCGGTTGCTCAGCAGGCGCAACAGGTCACGCAGTTCTCGGCCCAATCGGCGAGCGGCGAGCGCATTCGCTCCAGCCCGCTGGTGCGTCGCATCGCGAAAGACAGCAACATCGATTTGTCGCAGGTCCCGGGGACGGGACTCGGCAATCGCATCACGCGCGATGACATCCTTGGATTCGTCGACAAATACGGCAAGGGTGGCGCGCCTGCTCCGGCAGCTCGCGCAGCGCAACAGCCCTCGGCGGGAATCCAGGCTCCGCCGGCTCGCCCCGCGGCGCAACCTACGCAACCCACGATGCAGCCTGCTTTTCAGGGCGCTGCGACGCTTGGCACGGATATCCCAGACGAGGTCGTGCCCGCGAGCGTGATGCGCAAGAAGATTTCGCACCACATGATCGAATCGCGGCGCACCAGCGCACACGTCCACTGCATGTTCGAAGTGGACATGACGCGCATCGTGAACTACCGCGCCAAGATCCGCAAAGAGTGGGAGACGCGCAATTCCGCGAAGCTCACGTTCATGCCTTTCGTCGCGCGCGCCCTGGTGAAAGCCATCCAGCAATGGCCGGCTTTGAACTCCTCTTTCGATGGCGAGAACATCGCTTACCACAAGAACATCAATATCGGCATCGCGGTCGCGTTGGAGAACGGATTGATCGTTCCCGTCGTCAAGCACGCGGAGGAGCGCAGCTTCGTCGGACTGCAACGCGCCATCGCCGATGTGGGTGAGCGCGCACGGACCAAGAAGCTCACGCCGGCTGATGTTCAGGGTTCGACCTTCACCATCACCAACCCCGGTCAGTTCGGGGCAGTGTTCGGGTTGCCGATCATCAACCAGCCGAACGTCGCCATCCTGGGCATGGGCGGCATCACCAAACAACCGACTGTGCTCACCGATCCGGACGGCAACGACTACATCGCCATCCGCTCCATCCTGCACATCACGCTCGGCTATGACCATCGCATGGTGGATGGCGCCGTCGCCGACCAGTTCATGGCGCAGGTGAAGAAGAACTTGGAGACATGGAGCGAAGACATCGGCTAAAGTCGCCGTTTAAGGGGGAGACACTTTCGCTCGCAAGATCATTCGGCAGGCCAAACGGCCTGCCGAATGTTTTTTTGCAGCCAGATTTCACGCCGGTGGTCGTGTTACACTACCGCGCGATGCAATGGGATTGGAAATCGATTGTGCTGGTGGCGGTACTCTCCATTTGCATCCTCGTTCTAATCGCTCCCAATTTCGACTTGGAGCAATCGGCCCTGCGCGCGATTCGTTGGATCCAGATCTTCTTCGCGCTCCTCACCGGCCTGCTGATGGTTCTCAGTTACCTGCAGCTTACGTGCATTTCCTTCTTGGAGTCTTCGAGACCCGAGGCCCAACGTTCCACAGCTACACCTGACGTGATCACTCTGCGCTGCTAATCCCAGGTATACCAACTTCAAAATAAATTTTGAGGAGATTATTTGGGATGGCATCGGTACTTTCTATTGGGTTGAAGAAAGACGCGTTGGCTGAGCGCCATAGAATCTTGCGCGAGGCCGGATTTGAGGTGGTTTCGTCCGGCGTGCATGAACCGCTGGAGCCGCTGGCGAGCGCCACTAGGTTTCAGGTGGCAATCTTTGGCCCCCTGGTCCCGGAGTCAGAACGCAACCAGGCCGCCGCCCGCCTGGTTCGGGCTTGTCCTCACATCAGGATCATCATGCTTTACGAAGACACGATTCGCAAAGCTGAACTGGCCGACGCTGTGCTGAATGTGAAGATCAGTTCCGACGATCTGGCTCGCACCGTGCGCTATCTAATCGACAAGCAGCAGCTCGATCGTCCCGGTCGCGGGCGCAGCGCCTAGCTCTTGGCCCAAATCGACGCGTTCAGACATGCCACAACGCCGTCGATGATCTTTCCCAGTCCATCGCGGAACTTGTCGGGGTCCACAATATTCTTGTTGGCCACGGCGTCCGTTAGAGAGAGCGCCGCAGTGGCGAAGTTTAGGGCAGCATCCTTCTTATCGGCACCGCTTTTGGATCCGAACAATGCCTCGATGCCGTGAACGATTGCTGGAATGAATGAAATACCGCGAAGCAGTATGGCGAGGAAGTTCATTTTGTCTCCTTAAGTTTTTCTGATGGATCAGATCCAGGGGGTTCACAAAAGACATCCCGAAGCGAAGCGAGGGAGCCCTATGGCTGGATGAATGCCCGGGTAGGGCTCCCTCGTCGCGCTTCGCGCTCACTCGGGATGTGTTGGTAGAGCGAGACCCTAGTGATCCAACTCGTTTAGTTTGCTGCTGCGATAAATGCCCAGCAGCTTCTCCGCATGTTCGGATCACTCGCCCAGTTGTCGCGCCAGGCATCGCGCGAAAAGTTCCGGATCGGCGGCATTGGCACGCGCGTCCTGATAACGGGCAAGCTGGGTGATGATGCGATCGCGATCCGCGAAGCAGGCACTGATATCGGGATATGCAGCGAAGCGCGCTTGCATCTTGATCGCCTTCCCGTTTACCACTTCTGACGTCGGCAGCTCGATGCTCTCCGCGTCGCGCCGTGCGCCTTGATGCCGAAGTAGTTGTTGGCTTTCAGAATGATGCGGATCTCCGTCCCAATCGGGACGCATCTTGATGGTCGCGCCGTCCACCGGATACAGCAGCAGCGGACGAGCAGAATCTCCGCTCAGCTGCAGCTCGATGGCGCCAAAACCGCCGACGATCACGTCTTCGAGGACTTGTTCGGCGAGCGAGCGGAAGGAATCGTCGGAATTGGGCGCATCCAGATTGTCGGTAAGGATCGCAATGCGCTCGACGCCATTCGGCAGATCGGTGAGTGCACGTCCGTTCTTGGGCTGGAATCCGCCACTTCATTCCGGCGATTCGGTCCTTGACCGTGTTGATCGCTTTGCGCGCGATCGGCGTCTCGGCAAAGCGACGCAGGTTCGCGGGGCGTCGGCTTCGGGCAGGTTTTCTACACGAGCGCCGTAAGGCACCAGCATCGAGGGCAGCGCTAGCGTTCTGCGCGCATCGGACACACGTGCGCCCGCCAGGCGGCGCAGTGCGCCGCGAAAACTTTCTTTTATGTTCATAGGAAATTTAGATATCTCTGCTATCGCCGCTTTTGGTGACATCGGCTCTTTCGTCGCAATTTCGAGCCCGTAAAAATAACCAGCGCGTATACGACCGCATTCACTGGAATCGCGGTGAGCGCATGGTTTTTTTCGGTAGCTTCGTGAAGTCCATACAAAACCCACGTCACGTAATATCCTGGCAGCTGCGGCCAGAACGCCGCCCGGAAAGCATAGCTCAGTCCAAACAGCACACCGGAAATGACGAGGCCAACAATCCCCGCAACTACCGCAGCGCGACCATTCCTCATATACGCAGCTCTTCTCGCGCCAGTTTAGCGATCCTGCTCAAGTCAGTGATAGGTGCGACTTTGATCTTTGACTTTGTCAACGTCTCGAGCCCAAATGCCGCCGCCTCGTCCTGCTGATCGAGCGCGTCTTCCGTGATCGCCGTCAGCTCGGACTTTTTCTTGTCTTTCTGCGCGATTCCATCCGCAAGCTGCGGATAACTAAACGCCCAGGACCTTCGCCGAATCCCGATCTGTCGCCAGCGAGACAGCATGAAAGAGCTTCACCGCGCCGTTCGGGCTGTAACCACAATCGATCTTCAAGGGATCGCCCGCGCGGGTGTCGTCTTTCACCGCCACGCGCTTGCGCATCTGCGGGATATTCCAGACTCCTTCAGCATCGAAAGCATTCTCCATCTGCTGCAAGATGGCCTGCCGCCCACGCGCCTCGCGCGCTTCCCGTTCTCGCGCCGGGGACTCCAAATACATCTTGGCGAGGACTTCAATTTCTTTTTGCAGCGACTCGGCGATTACCGCTTTGCTAGCCGATATCTGCAGCGTGCTCGAGAATGAATCCTGCAGCTTCTTGATGATCTTGTCGCGGTCCGACCCGGCATCTTTGATGCGCGCGCGGATCTCTTTTTCCAACTCGGTCAATACCTCAATGTCGGCGGTTGGGTCCAGGCACTTCACGCGGCGGAAGTCATTGGTGAACTTCACGTCGGCGTCGCCGTTCGCTTCAAGCAGAACCACGCCGACGTTGGCGAACTCCTCCTTCACCGCATCGGGCGCGTAGCGGAGGAGGAAGAACTCGAGATTTTTCATCTCAGCCATCAGTGTGCTTTCGCAGCAGCATTCCAACCAGGAAATGGCGCCCGCGACGACTTACGAAATTCTTCGATCAACTCCGGCACTTTTGTCCGAGGAACAGCGCATAGATCGTGTCCACCAGCTTCTCCAGCTCTCCCCAATCGCTGCCCCACTCTGTCGGAATATCTTCCGCGCACTTCGCGATCACATCTTTGTTGACCGCGGCGATCCGGCTCAGCCAGGGCTCGAACGACTTCCACCCGCGGACGCCTTGATAGACCGCATTGTAAGCATAGACCCCGCGCGCAGCGGCGAGTGGGGAAATTCCATTCGCCGGCATTGAAGCAGTAGCCCTGGTCGATAAAGGTAGCGGTGGTTATTTCCGCTCGCGCGCCTTCTCCAGAAGACTGCCTGCCGCCCATTAGCAGTTGACAACCCACTTGTCGAATGCGGAGTATTCCGGCAAAGTCGTCCAGGTTGCGGACGCGGTCCAGCAAACTTTCCGGCAGATAATCGAAGATCATGCCTTCGCATCGGATCGATGGCGTACCGTGCACCGAACTGCAATCCTGCCGGACATCGCTCACTTTCGGGTCTGCCAGTTGCACGCTCAGCTCGGCCGTGTCGTTGACGATCAAATCGTCCACCCGCACCATCGCGGGCTCCGGAACCGGCAGTCCGACCACCTTCGCCAACCTGGTAGCCAGCAATTCATTGGCCAGCACGCCAAGAT
The DNA here is from genome assembly GCA_963711965.1 of uncultured Acidobacteriota bacterium. Taxonomy (GTDB): domain Bacteria; phylum Acidobacteriota; class Terriglobia; order Terriglobales; family Acidobacteriaceae; genus CAVQGF01. The sequence goes on from CAVQGF010000005.1 coordinate 7,806, forward strand.
GTTGCGGATCATTCCGTGAACTTGACCACGTAAAGAGTGGCCATCGTCCAGCGCATCGAGGTGTGCCTGCGCCGCGCGCCCCGCATTCGCCGTACATGCTGCATCTGGCTGTCGGCATGAAGGCGGGTTCCACCATTGAGCGTTTCCGTATCGATCGGGAGACTTCCGAGCTGCAAATTCCGCAACCTGGGAAACTTTCCCGGCGGGTCCATCCGCACCGCCAGCGCGATCGCCATTGCGATGATGCAATCGTCGTGCGCGCCCTCAGCCGCGGCTGCGGATCCGTCATCGCGGCGGACGAACGTGCGGCATTCTTCCAGCAGCGCCCGGCTGTTGATCAGTCCGGGACATTCCGCCAGCAGCGCGGCAAAAAGTCTCGATCATGCGCGGCCGCGACGACGTCGTCGTATTCGACCCGGCTGTTCCCGCTGGCAGTAAAGATTGCTGTAGCGATCGGTCGAATGCGCTAACACTCCGTTCTCCGTAATTGTTCTGCTCGACCGCGAGCAGTGCATTTGTGCGTCACGACCCAGCTCCGCGATGCGCGCAGCAAATCGGCGCGGCGGCCAATGTCCACGAACTCGGCGCATTGCAATCCGTCGGCGCGATCGATCACCTGCGCGCAAGCGTAATCTCCATCGCGCCGCCCCCGGCAGGATCGCACCCAATGATTATTCATGTTCGGGTAAAGGCTCGAACCACATCTGCAGCCGCCCGTTGTCGCGTATCTGGCTCGGATCACACACCATTCAGGCGCGCTGCAATCATCTCGAGATCAAAGACGCAGTCACCCGACGCCAGAAAACAGCTACTCGGATCCTCAGCGAACTCCTGCGGAGCCAGACTGCGAAAGCTCGAGCGCATCTCGCGCCGGAATGCGATTTGTTCCGGCGATAGGCCATGCGCCTTCTGCAGTTCCGATTCTTCGTCCGTGAACGCTGTCCCGATAACTGCGCCCTGCGATATGCCGGCTCCCACCACCACGGGAAGAAATGTTGTTGTGCTCCCGTCCTCACCGGCGCGTTGCCACTCGTCGTAAAAAAACATCCGGACGCGCCGTTCGGCGCGGATCCAGCACCATCGCTCCCGCAATCCTGAGAAGGATGCGCGCAATGAAGCGAGCGTCGCTGCCGCATCGCCATGCCACCGCGCCACTTCCGAACAATGCAGATTTTGGATGGTCGAACCCGCGCCCGCAATTCTCGTCGGCCGCCGACTCGACCCGAAGCTGACTATCGAGCGCGGGGAACACCAGCTGCCGTACATTCGCGCGAGACGTCTGCAAACACCCCTCGCGCAGGCGCTGTGGAAGGTCTCCGCAAAGCGCCGCACGATCTAAAGATCTCTGCGCTGAATCCGATTCGTGTGCAACGCAACACGCTAGTGTCCCTGGCCGGGTGATGGTTGCGATGAAAAAGCGCGCGGCAATGTAGGTCGTGAAACCGAGCTGCCGCGCTTTCAGGTAGTGTCGTCGCCCGCGCTGCTTCTCCGAGTACGCGGCGTTGGGCAGCATTGGGACGAGAGCGAATCACCTTCCATCGCGTCCGCGTATCTTCAAGAACGTCCGGATCAGCAGATCGCGCAGCGTTTCGTCACGTCCTGCGATCGGGTGCTCCAGTCGCGGCCCGCACCACAGCAGGAATGCCAGCTCTTCATCGACCTAGCGACGCGCTTACTGCATCTTGTACTGCACGGTCATGTTCACAGTCGGATGCCGCCGCCGTGCATCCGACGTGAACGTCGACCGTGCAGTACAAGATGCAGTAAGCGCGTCGCTACGGTGGATGAAGAGCTGGCATTCCTGCTGTGGTGCGGGCCGCGACTGGAGCACCGATCGCAGGACGTGACAAAACGCTGCGCGATCTGCTGATCCGGACGTTCTTGAAGATACGCGGACGCGATGGAAGGTTGATCCCGCTACGTCCGAATGCTGCACAACGCGCGTACTCGGAGAAGCGGCGGGGCGGGCACGACATCATCCTGAAAGCGCGGCAGCTCGGGTTCACAACCTACATTGCCGCGCGCTTTTTCATTGCAACCATCACCCGGCCAGGGACACTGAGCGTGTCGGTTGCGCACGACTTGGATTCGCGCAAGAGATCTTTCAGATCGTACGGCGCTTTGCGGAGAACCTTCCACAGCGCCTGCGCGAGGGGTGTTTGCAGACGTCTCGCGCAAATGTACGGCAGCTGGTGTTCCCCGCGCTCGATAGTCAGTTTCGGGTCGAGTCGAGCGGCCGACGAAAATTGCGGGCGCGGGTCGACGAATCCAAAATCTGCATTGCTCGGAAGTGGCGCGGTGGCATGGCGATGCGGCAGCGACGCTCGCTTCATTGCGCGCGTCCTTCTCAGGATTGCGGGGAGCGATGGTGCTGGAATCCACGCCGAACGGCGCGTCCGGATGTTTTTACGACAGTGGCAACGCGCCGGTGAGACGGGAGCACAACAACATTTCTTCCGTGGTGGTGGGAGCCGGCATATCGCAGGGCGCAGTTATCGGCGAAAGCGTTTACGGACGAAGAATCGGAACTGCAGAAGGCGCATGGCCTATCGCCGGAACAAATCGCATTCCGGCGCGAGATGCGCTCGAGCTTTCGCAGTCTGGCTCCGCAGGAGTTCGCTGAGGATCCGAGTAGCTGCTTTTCTGGCGTCGGGTGACTGCGTCTTTGATCTCGAGATGATTGCAGCGCGCCTGAATGGTGTGCTCGATCCGAGCCAGATACGCGACAACGGGCGGCTGCAGATGTGGTTCGAGCCTTTACCCGAACGTGAATACATCATTGGGTGCGATCCTGCCGGGGGCGGCGCGAATGGAGATTACGCTTGCGCGCAGGTGATCGATCGCGCGAGCGGATTGCAATGCGCCGAGTTGCGTGGACATTGGCCGCCGCGCGAATTTGCTGCGCGCATCGCGGAGCTGGGTCGTGAGTACAACCATGCACTGCTCGCGGTCGAGCAGAACAATCACGGCCACGGTGTGTTGGCGCATTTGACCGATCGCTACAGCAATCTTTACTGCCAGCGGGAACAGCCGGGGTGGAATACGACAACGTCGTCGCGGCCGCGCATGATAGAAACTTTTCCGCGCTGCTGGCGGAATGTCCCGGACTCATCAACAGCCGGGCGCTGCTGGAAGAATGCCGCACGTTCGTCCGCCGCGATGACGGATCCGCAGCCGCGGCTGAGGGCGCGCACGACGATTGCATCATCGCAATGGCGATCGCGCTGGCGGTGCGGAATGAGACCGCCGGGAAAATTTCCCAGGTTAGGAATTTGCAGCTCGGAAGTCTCCCGAATCGATACGGAAACGCTCAATGGTAGAATCCCGCCTTCATGCCGACAGCGGTGCAGCATGTACGGCGAATGCGGGGCGGGGCGCAGGCACACCTGATGCGCTGCGACGATGGCCACTTTTACGTGGTCAAGTTCCGGAATAATCCGCAACATCTGCGCGTGCTGGCCAATGAATTGCTGGCTACCAGGTTGGCGAAGGTGGTCGGACTGCCGGTTCCGGAGCCCGCGATCGTGCGGGTCGACGATTGGATCGTCAACAACACGGCCGAGCTGAGCGTGCAACTGGCAGGCCGAAGTGAGCGATGTCCGGCAGGATTGCAGTTCGGTGCACGGTACGCCATCGATCCGATGGAAGGCATGATCTTCGATTATCTGCCGGAAAGTTTGCTGGACCGCGTCCGCAACCTGGACGACTTTGCCGGAATACTCGCATTCGACAAGTGGTGTTGCAACGCTAATGGGCGGCAGGCAGTCTTCTGGAAGAAGGCGCGCGAGCGGAAATACACCGCTACCTTTATCGACCAGGGCTACTGCTTCAATGCCGGCGAATGGAATTTCCCCGACTCGCCGCTGCGCGGGGTCTATGCTTACAATGCGGTCTATCAAGGCGTCCGCGGGTGGAAGTCGTTCGAGCCCTGGCTGAGCCGGATCGCCGCGGTCAACAAAGATGTGATCGCGAAGTGCGCGGAAGATATTCCGACAGAGTGGGGCAGCGATTGGGGAGAGCTGGAGAAGCTGGTGGACACGATCTATGCGCGTCGGACAAAAGTGCCGGAGTTGATCGAAGAATTTCGTAAGTCGTCGCGGGCGCCATTTCCTGGTTGGAATGCTGCTGCGAAAGCACACTGATGGCTGAGATGAAAAATCTCGAGTTCTTCCTCCTCCGCTACGCGCCCGATGCGGTGAAGGAGGAGTTCGTCAACGTCGGCGTGGTTCTGCTTGAAGCGAACGGCTATGCCGACGTGAAGTTCACCAATGACTTCCGCCGCGTGAAGTGCCTGGACCCAACCGCCGACATTGAGGTATTGACCGAGTTGGAAAAAGAGATCCGCGCGCGCATCAAAGATGCCGGGTCGGACCGCGACAAGATCATCAAGAAGCTGCAGGATTCATTCTCGAGCACGCTGCAGATATCGGCTAGCAAAGCGGTAATCGCCGAGTCGCTGCAAAAAGAAATTGAAGTCCTCGCCAAGATGTATTTGGAGTCCCCGGCGCGAGAACGGGAAGCGCGCGAGGCGCGTGGGCGGCAGGCCATCTTGCAGCAGATGGAGAATGCTTTCGATGCTGAAGGAGTCTGGAATATCCCGCAGATGCGCAAGCGCGTGGCGGTGAAAGACTACACCCGCGCGGGCGATCCCTTGAAGATCGATTGTGGTTACAGCCCGAACGGCGCGGTGAAGCTCTTTCATGCTGTCTCGCTGGCGACAGATCCGGATTCGGCGAAGGTCCTGGCGTTTAGTTATCCGCAGCTTGCGGATGGAATCGCGCAGAAAGACAAGAAAAAGTCCGAGCTGACGGCGATCACGGAAGACGCGCTCGATCAGCAGGACGAGGCGGCGGCATTTGGGCTCGAGACGTTGACAAAGTCAAAGATCAAAGTCGCACCTATCACTGACTTGAGCAGGATCGCTAAACTGGCGCGAGAAGAGCTGCGTATATGAGGAATGGTCGCGCTGCGGTAGTTGCGGGGATTGTTGGCCTCGTCATTTCCGGTGTGCTGTTTGGACTGAGCTATGCTTTCCGGGCGGCGTTCTGGCCGCAGCTGCCAGGATATTACGTGACGTGGGTTTTGTATGGACTTCACGAAGCTACCGAAAAAAACCATGCGCTCACCGCGATTCCAGTGAATGCGGTCGTATACGCGCTGGTTATTTTTACGGGCTCGAAATTGCGACGAAAGAGCCGAATCACCAAAAGCGGCGATAGCAGAGATATCTAAATTTCCTATGAACATAAAAGAAAGTTTTCGCGGCGCACTGCGCCGCCTGGCGGGCGCACGTGTGTCCGATGCGCGCAGAACGCTAGCGCTGCCCTCGATGCTGGTGCCTTACGGCGCTCGTGTAGAAAACCTGCCGAAGCCGACGCCCGCGAACCTGCGTCGCTTTGCCGAGACGCCGATCGCGCGCAAAGCGATCAACACGGTCAAGGACCGAATCGCCGGAATGAAGTGGCGGATCCAGCCCAAGAACGGACGTGCACTCACCGATCTGCCGAATGGCGTCGAGCGCATTGCGATCCTTACCGACAATCTGGATGCGCCCAATTCCGACGATTCCTTCCGCTCGCTCGCCGAACAAGTCCTCGAAGACGTGATCGTCGGCGGTTTTGGCGCCATCGAGCTGCAGCTGAGCGGAGATTCTGCTCGTCCGCTGCTGCTGTATCCGGTGGACGGCGCGACCATCAAGATGCGTCCCGATTGGGACGGAGATCCGCAATCCATCCGAAAGCCAACAACTACTTCGGCATCAAGGCGCACGGCGACGCGGAGAGCATCGAGCTGCCGACGTCAGAAGTGGTAAACGGGAAGGCGATCAAGATGCAAGCGCGCTTCGCTGCATATCCCGATATCAGTGCCTGCTTCGCGGATCGCGATCGCATCATCACCCAGCTTGCCCGTTATCAGGACGCGCGTGCCAATGCCGCCGATCCGGAACTTTTCGCGCGATGCCTGGCGCGACACTGGGCGAGTGATCCGAAATATGCGGAGAAGCTGCTGGGCATTTATCGCAGCAGCAAACTAAACGAGTTGGATCACTAGGGTCTCGCTCTACCAACACATCCCGAGTGAGCGCGAAGCGCGACGAGGGAGCCCTACCCGGGCATTCATCCAGCCATAGGGCTCCCTCGCTTCGCTTCGGGATGTCTTTTGTGAACCCCCTGGATCTGATCCATCAGAAAAACTTAAGGAGACAAAATGAACTTCCTCGCCATACTGCTTCGCGGTATTTCATTCATTCCAGCAATCGTTCACGGCATCGAGGCATTGTTCGGATCCAAAAGCGGTGCCGATAAGAAGGATGCTGCCCTAAACTTCGCCACTGCGGCGCTCTCTCTAACGGACGCCGTGGCCAACAAGAATATTGTGGACCCCGACAAGTTCCGCGATGGACTGGGAAAGATCATCGACGGCGTTGTGGCATGTCTGAACGCGTCGATTTGGGCCAAGAGCTAGGCGCTGCGCCCGCGACCGGGACGATCGAGCTGCTGCTTGTCGATTAGATAGCGCACGGTGCGAGCCAGATCGTCGGAACTGATCTTCACATTCAGCACAGCGTCGGCCAGTTCAGCTTTGCGAATCGTGTCTTCGTAAAGCATGATGATCCTGATGTGAGGACAAGCCCGAACCAGGCGGGCGGCGGCCTGGTTGCGTTCGACTCCGGGACCAGGGGGCCAAAGATTGCCACCTGAAACCTAGTGGCGCTCGCCAGCGGCTCCAGCGGTTCATGCACGCCGGACGAAACCACCTCAAAACTTGCCTCGCGCAAAATTGTATGGCGGTCAGCCAACCCGTTCTTCTTCAACCCAATAGAAAGTACCAATGCCATCCCAAATAATCTCCTCAAAACTTATTTTAAAGTTGGTATACCTGGGATTAGCAGCGCAGAGTGATCACGTCAGGGTAGCTGTGGAACGTTGGGCCTCGGGTCTCGAAGACTCCAAGAAGGAAATGCACGTAGACTGCAGGTAACTGAGAACCATCAGCAGGCCGGTGAGGAGCGCGAAGAAGATCTGGATCCAACGAATCGCGCGCAGGGCCGATTGCTCCAAGTCGAAATTGGGAGCGATTAGAACGAGGATGCAAATGGAGAGTACCGCCACCAGCACAATCGATTTCCAATCCCATTGCATCGCGCGGTAGTGTAACACGACCACCGGCGTGAAATCTGGCTGCAAAAAAACATTCGGCAGGCCGTTTGGCCTGCCGAATGATCTTGCGAGCGAAAGTGTTCCCCCTAAACGGCGAACTTCAGCCGATGTCTTCGCTCCATGTCTCCAAGTTCTTCTTCACCTGCGCCATGAACTGGTCGGCGACGGCGCCATCCACCATGCGATGGTCATAGCCGAGCGTGATGTGCAGGATGGAGCGGATGGCGATGTAGTCGTTGCCGTCCGGATCGGTGAGCACAGTCGGTTGTTTGGTGATGCCGCCCATGCCCAGGATGGCGACGTTCGGCTGGTTGATGATCGGCAACCCGAACACTGCCCCGAACTGACCGGGGTTGGTGATGGTGAAGGTCGAACCCTGAACATCAGCCGGCGTGAGCTTCTTGGTCCGTGCGCGCTCACCCACATCGGCGATGGCGCGTTGCAGTCCGACAAAGCTGCGCTCCTCCGCGTGCTTGACGACGGGAACGATCAATCCGTTCTCCAACGCGACCGCGATGCCGATATTGATGTTCTTGTGGTAAGCGATGTTCTCGCCATCGAAAGAGGAGTTCAAAGCCGGCCATTGCTGGATGGCTTTCACCAGGGCGCGCGCGACGAAAGGCATGAACGTGAGCTTCGCGGAATTGCGCGTCTCCCACTCTTTGCGGATCTTGGCGCGGTAGTTCACGATGCGCGTCATGTCCACTTCGAACATGCAGTGGACGTGTGCGCTGGTGCGCCGCGATTCGATCATGTGGTGCGAAATCTTCTTGCGCATCACGCTCGCGGGCACGACCTCGTCTGGGATATCCGTGCCAAGCGTCGCAGCGCCCTGAAAAGCAGGCTGCATCGTGGGTTGCGTAGGTTGCGCCGCGGGGCGAGCCGGCGGAGCCTGGATTCCCGCCGAGGGCTGTTGCGCTGCGCGAGCTGCCGGAGCAGGCGCGCCACCCTTGCCGTATTTGTCGACGAATCCAAGGATGTCATCGCGCGTGATGCGATTGCCGAGTCCCGTCCCCGGGACCTGCGACAAATCGATGTTGCTGTCTTTCGCGATGCGACGCACCAGCGGGCTGGAGCGATGCGCTCGCCGCTCGCCGATTGGCCGAGACCGCGCGACCCGTTGCGCCTGCTGAGCAACCGCCTTCTGCTCGAGCGGCTTCGCCTGCGGTTCAACTTCCGGGCGCCCGCGCATCTGCGTAGGTATCTCTGTCTCCCCGGCTTGGATAGCCCTCGTGACTCCAGGCGAGATTTGGCCAGCGGCCTTCGCGACCGGAGGTGCGGTCGAAGCGCCTGCTCCAGCACCGCCAATAACACCTACGACTGAATTCACTTGCACCGTAGTTCCGGCCTGGACTTTGATCTCGCGTAGCGCGCCGGTTGCAGGCGCGGGAATCTCCGCATCCACTTTGTCGGTTGAGATCTCGAAGAGTGGTTCGTCGCGCGTAACTTTGTCGCCGACGTTCTTCAGCCATTTAGTGAGCGTGCCCTCAAAGATAGATTCGCCCATCTGCGGCATGATGACGTCGGTCGCTGCGCCTCCGCCGCCCGCGGAAGCTTCCGTAGTTTGCGGCTGCTGCTTGGCAGGAGTTCCATCAGCCTGTGGTGTGGCTTTTTCAGTCGACGCTGGCTTGGCTTGCGCAGGCGCCGCCGGGGCTGGCTCGGCCTCAGCTGGAGCTGCGCTTTCGGAGCGCTCGCGCCGGCTCCTAGCCATCGATTACTCCCACCACGGTGTTGACCTGACTGTGGTCCCTTCCTTTACCTTCACTTCTTTGAGCACTCCACTGGCGGGCGCGGGAATCTCGGCGTCCACTTTATCGGTCGAGATCTCGAACAAAGGTTCGTCGCGCGTAACCTTCTCACCCGGCTTCTTGAGCCACTTGGTAAGTGTGCCTTCAAAGATCGATTCCCCCATCTGGGGCATGATTACGTCAGTGGGCATCCTATTCCTTCCTGAATGGACGGCGAGTCCGATGGAAACCCATACATTATAAACTTTCGTGGTGATTGGTGGAAAACCTCTCGACCCGCCTCTACCTGCTGGGCTTTCCACCCGGATAGCTAACAAGTTGCGGATGCGACTTTCGCCATCGTTCCGCAGACTTCAGATTTACGGTTGCTTCATCACTAAATCGCGCTGACTCATCCCTGCGCAAGGGATTTTTTGTTCGCCTCGCGGTAAGGTACGAAGAAAGGTGGGGTCTGCAAAAATGCGAGAATTTCGTTTCCAGTCTTTAGTCACCTTCATTTTCGTAACTCAAACTTTCCTGTTCGCTCAGCAGCATCAACCCAACCCTGGTGCGGTCGAGCGAGAAAGGTGATCCAGGAAGGGAACACCGAGTGGGGCAAGGCGCGTGTCGCTCACGATAGGGCGACGTTCGAGAAGATGCTGGCGCCAGAATTTTACGTGCAGCTTCCTGATAAAAAAGTTTCTCGCCAGGAATTCATGGACCTGATCTCTACGAGTCCTCCAACGGCGAGGTTGACGCGTTTCGATCCCATTGTGCTCGCGCTTGAGCCTGCCGGGGATGGGTGGGAGGCGGTCATCCTCGAGCGGCTAGAGTCTGAGCGGACCACCGCCGAGGGTAAGAGGCAGAAAATCTTCGTGCTCTTTGTCACGAAAGACAAGTGGGCGAAAGACCGGCGAAAAATGGCAGATTCTCTCCTCCGCCGTCGTGAGCAACGAGATGTGGACGGACAACCCTCCTCCACTCTCCCTGTGAACTCCGGCCGGTCCCTAGCTATTTCGCGACTTCGTTATCGCCCAGCGGCTTGCGACCGAAATGGTAAAGTGCGCTTGCCAAGCCAAAGAACACGAGGATGCCAATGATATTGGCCACAACATTCGCGTGGCTGCCCCCGATCATGTCCGCGAGCCTGAAGTGAACCGACCGCATTATCAGTCCACGTGCCCCAACCGAGGGTGTGCCTCAGCGCGTCCGCGTGCTGCGTGGAAATCGCAGTAGCCTTATCGCGCAATGTGGTTTCGAGGTAAGCGAAGGCGATTCCGATCAAGCCGACGATCCCGCCGGCGGCGATCAAGCCGCTGGCGAAGAGCGATCCCGGGCTGACGTCGCTCTCAGTCGGATGGCCTCCGGCTTTTGCGGTCCGCGAATCCACCAGCCAGCGCACCAACCCACCGACAAACATCGCGCACGTCGTCGCAATATCAATGTAGAAGCCGACTGCGAATGACAGCGAACGGATCCCCAGCAACTCCACTCCTATAACCATGAAGACGCCGAGCATCACCAAGCCCCATGGCAAGCGCTGGTTCAGGATGCCGCTGATCACGGTGGCCATCAGGCGGGCTTGCGGAGCGGGAGCTTTTTCGCTGCCGATACCCTGCACCCACTGCACTTCTATCTGCTGCGTTCCGGGATCAAAAAGATACTTGCCGTCGGGCAGGCTCTTCGACCCGAGCGAATTCAGCAACCAATAGTGTCCCGCAGGTTTGGTCACCTCGCCCTGGTCGGTGCGAACGCGGATCAACGGGTGATCCAGGTTCAACGATTTGGCCTGCACCTCCACGCCATCGGGGAGGTGATTCACATCCATCGCCAGCGGTGGCATTGCTTTGTAGTACGCAAGCCCCTTGTTCATACCGATCAAGGTCAACCCGATCGCGAGAACAGAGATGGCGACGCCGACCAGCAATCCGATCTGCTGATTGCGCGGCGTGGCGCCCACCAGGAAGCCCGTCTTCAGATCTTGCGAGGTGTTGCCGGCGTTCGCCGACGCGATGCAGACCATGCCGCCGATGGAGAGGGCGAGCGCTCCGTATGCGGAGCGGTCCAGCCGAGCACAGGAAACCGCGCAGGTCGCCATCAGGGTGGCGATGGCCATGCCCGAGATCGGGTTCGACGAGGTGCCGATGAGGCCGGCGATGCGCGAGGACACGGTCACGAACAGGAATCCGAAGACGACGACGAAGCATGGCGGCGGCCACGTTGGCGACCAAGCCGGTGGGCGCGCCGGGCACGGGCTTGAAGGTCAGCAACGCCCACATCATGGCCACGATCACCAGCGAGCCCGCCGAGCACGACCGTCATGGGCAGGTCCTGCGAGTGCGCGACACGCCGGCTGCGTCGCTCTCGCGCCCTTGCGCAGGTCGTCGGCGCCGGCGCGCAGGGCGGCGATGATGGTGGGCGTGCGTCTTGAGCAGCGTGATGAGGCCGGCCGCCGCCACCGCCCCCGCGCCGATGTGGCGGATGTAGCACTTCCAGAGCTGGTCGGACGTCATCTGGGCGATGGGCATCGTGCTCGGATAGATCGGCGTCGGCAAGGCCGCCGAAGAACTTGATCGCCGGCATCATGACCAGCCAGGAGAAGACGCCGCCCGCGAAGATCACGCCCGCGATCTTGGGGCCGATGATGTAGCCGACGCCGAGGTACTCGGAGGTGGTGCCGCGCGCAGCGAAGCGCCGGGCAGCCATGCTCGGGTTGTGATCGCGGGGTCTCCGGCCACGACCGCGAAAGGCTTCCGTTCTGGAAGAGCGTGTAAGACGCCGCCGAGTGCCGAGCCCGTAGAAGACGCGGCTCGCGAAGGAGCCGCCCTTGTCGCCGGCGATCAGCACGTCCGCGCAGGCGGTGCCTTCCGGATAGAGGAGGTTGCCGTGCTCCTTCACGATGAGCTGCCGGCGCAGCGGGATCATGAAGAAGCACGCCGAGCCATCCGCCGATGAGCGCCAGTAAGCAAGATGCGCGTGTACTCCAGCGGAAGCCCAGGAAGATCAGCGCGGGCAGCGTGAAGATGACGCCGCCGGCCACGGACTCGCCCGGCCGAGCCGGTGGTCTGCACGATGTTGTTCTCGAGGATGGTGCCGCGCCGGCGCCAGCGCCCGCAGCGAGGCTGATGGAGAGCACCGCGATGGGGATGGACGCGGCGACGGTGAGCCCGGCGCGCAGGCCGACGTACACCGTCACCGCGCCGAAGATGATCCCGAAGATGCCGCCAAAAAAAAGCGAGCGAAAGGTCAGCTCGTGGGGTTTTTCAGTGGGGGAAATGTACGGCTTGAATGCGGGTTCCTTCACTTGCTCTGCCAGCTCAGCCAAAGTCGGCCTCCTCGGGAAAGTGCCGCACTATAGTAATGAAAGCCGCGCATACTAGCTAGTCGGCAGGGGCGAACGGACTTATCCCATTTCCTATTCAAGTAAAAATTCGATGAAATGTTCGACGGCACCGTTGCAGGTGCACTGAAACTTGGTCTATACTCTGCTCATCGGCGTCTGATTGGAGCCCGGCATGGCGGCCCAGGGCATCAGAACCGGGAGGGGGTCTTCAGCAGTAGTGGCGACCAACTAGCTCGCGTCCGAGTTTCACCGGCGGTTGTTGGACAGCTTGTGCCGCAGGCACCTCCGCCTCGCTTTTCCCTCCGCAGCACCCTCTCCTCAGCCTATGCCAGCGTCTTCAACGTAATCTTTCCGTCGGATTGCCGCATCTGCGGCGAAGTTCTCACTAATGTTGCGCGCCTGCCGGTGTGCAGCGACTGCATCGCCGGGATCAAAGCCATCGCCGGCTCGTCTGCGAGGTTTGCGGCGAGCGCATCCCTGATGCTGCTCACGCCGTTTCCGAAACCAAGTGCATGCTTTGCCGCCGCGCCCGGCTTCCATTCGCGAAAGCCATGGCTTATGGCTCTTACGACGGCTCGCTACGCGGCATGATCCATCTTCTGAAATATGACGCAATGCTTCCCGCGGCAGACTCGCTCGCAGCTTTGCTAACGCCGGTGGTGCAAGCCCTCGCAACAAGATGTGAAGGGACAGCCCTCGTCGTCCCGGTTCCGCTTTACAAGAGTAAGCAGCGGCAGCGCGAGTTCAACCAGTCTGAGCTGATTGCGCGCGCCGCGTTGAAGAGATTGCCCAAAGAGATAAGCGCGAAACTCGAACTTGGCAGATTCCGTCCTGCTACGCCAACGCGACACCCGCTCCCAGACCGGGCTCACCCGTCATCAGCGCCGTGAAAACATGCGTGGTGCCTTTGTTGTCAGAGATGCCGCAGAAAGTGACAGGACGCGACATCATCCTGGTAGACGACGTGCTCACCACTGGTACGACGGCCGCGGAGTGTGCGCGTGTGTTGCGCCGCGCGGGCACGAAAAAAGTTTATGTCGCCACGGTGGCACGCGTAATGAAGGGCGAACAAGTTTCTGTAGAACTGGCACGGTCTGCGGAGGCATAGGGAGAATATGGGGAGACACGGGTCGAGTCCCACATCGAATCACACGCATCGCGGCACGCTGCGCCCGAACCGGTGGTGGACATCGTCGGCGAACAAACAGCGGCGTACGCCGATGCTGCAGCCGGTGCTGGTCTGAACGCGTCGTACGAGCCCATCAACGTGTGCGCCGCGCGCCGCGCCATGCGTGCTGGTGCTAAAGGGCGTGGCTCGAGCCGAGGAGGAGAACGGACACTTCCTACACTCGGCCCGAATGGCCATCCGCGTGCCCTCGGTGATCCGTCTGCTGGAGTATCGCCGCATCCCCCACCAGACCCGTGCTCTGTCGCGAAAAAATATCCTGCTGCGCGACCGCAATACTTGCCAATATTGCGGCGATGTGATCCCTTCTGGCGAATTGACTCTGGATCATGTGATTCCGCGCTCGCGCGGAGGACTCTCCACTTGGGAGAACCTGGTGGCATGCTGCCACCGCTGCAACCGCCACAAGAGGCAACCAGCTTCCTCACGAAGCCGGGATGAAACTGATGCGCGAGCCGCGCGCTTTCAATCTCCACACCAGCCGCCACATCATGCGCTTGATGGGATTCGGACTCGAACTGGCGGAAATACCTCTTCTATTGAGAGAGGGAAGTATTTTCTAAGGTGCTTTTCCCGGTTCTCACACACAACCCGCGGTTGTGACTCGCGCTCCCGAACAGTTGGCACCATCGTTCCCACTGACTGACTGTCTCATCCCACCCGCGCCACTCTGAATCGAAATAAGCCCTGTAATCCAAGGATTCAACTTCCGCAGCCTCTCTCTATGGAACCTTAACTGCATTGGATTACAGTGCAAGTCCCCGAAGTGTCTGCGGTCTGCGTCCCGCCAATTAAAGACGCCATTACGAAGAAATCGAATATTTAGCTGTTATCCCCGGATCCCGGAGTTGGAATGCCTGAAAACGTGATTGAGCAGATCAGCAGCGACCTTCGCCGCACCGCGGCGGAGCTATACCCGAACCATGGTGAACTTGAAGATGTCCGCCTGGTGGGCCACACACCGAAGCCCGAGCATCTATATCTACGACATCGTCATCGACTTCGCCGACGGCAGCGAGCGCGGTAGCCGCCAAGGTCTATCGCAACGGCAAGGCCGGCTCGGACGCTAAGGCCAAAGCCAAGATCGAAGACCCCAATCTTCGCACCATCTACAAGACCTTTGAAAAGAAGAACCTCCCTGGTGTGCCGCGACCACTCGGCGAGTTCACCGAGCTTGGCGCGGTTGTGACCGAGAAGTTCGCCGGCGTGCCGCTGCAGTCCATCATCATGAAGGCGGCGCTGCTGCCCGGTTATGCCGACAATGGCACTTTGATGGTCGGCCTCCCGCCTCGCCGGCGAGTGGCTGCGCACCTTCCACAAGGTGACCGCCGACATGCCCGTACCGTTGGATTCCGAAGCATTGATGGATGGGTTGGAGAAGGTCTGCGTCAGCTGCAAAGAGGATTCGGACGATGCCGCCATCGGCAACATCCGTCACCGGAGCACGACAACTGCTGAGCCGCACCAAAAAAGCGTTGCCGTCTTCGGCGGTCATGAACGATTTCACGCCGCTCGATGTCACGGTCGGCGAAAAAGGCGTGGGCGTCTGCGATTACGCCCTCATGAACGAGCGCGGACACTCTTTCCACGATGTCGCGATCTTTCTGGCATCGGTCGAGGCGCTGGAGAAGTATCCCTTCTGCAACCGCGCTGATAACCAGCCAGATCCAGGAAGAATTCCTCACCGCCTACAAAGTTTCGCCTTCAGAGATGAACGTGCTGCGCGTCTTGAAGATGAAGGCGCTGCTCAGCATGTTTGCCCGCGGGCGCACCGTCAACGTAAAAGAAAGCGCGGTGCGCGAAGAAGAGTGATGTGGGCAACGGTGATGAAGAAGTTCATCCAACAGGCCGCGCAGCGTTCGCTGGCGCCTGCAGCGTAAGTTCCGCGGAAGAAGTTCACCGCTGATATCAGAAGGCCCGGTCGGCAGGCGGCCGGGTTTTCTGCGTTCAGGCATTCTCGCAATCGTTTGAGAAGCCGGAAATACACATCCCCATTACATAGACCAGCAATGCCACCGCGCCGAATACCATCGGGCCGTGATGTTGCAAAAGCGTCCCGATTCCAGCCGAAACGATCTTCCACTCCGGTCGCACGATCAAGAATCCGCTCAGCGCTAACACACCCAGCAGGAAACCGCGAGCGGGAATCCAGCGCACCATCGCTGCAATGAATCCCGGGATCACCAGCAGCATGGCAGCCCTGCCCCATTCGCTGCCTACCGATAAGGCATAAGCGAAAATCAGCACCGCGAAGATGGTTGCGAGCCAGGGGTAGGCAGCTCCGTTATCGTGTGACGCTGGTTCAGCTGATGCGGCTTCGCGCTCTTCCTTCATTTGCTCTGCCCGCAATTGCTGCTGCAAACGCGCCCACTGTTCTTGCGTGCTCCCGGCGCCGACTTGGGAAGAAGGCGTAGTGACGGACGTTTGTGGACGTGCCGACCTCGGATCGGTACTGGTGCCGACCAGAGGTCAACACGTCCATTGACGCCCTTTTCCGCGCTGAAATACTGACTCATACCCGGACGTAGCAAGAGCCAGAAAATGGCCAGGGCCATTAACGCCGCCACGAATCCCGCAAACGACGCATCACCGCGTGCAAAAAGCGAGACCAGCAGCCCCACCATGCCCACATACCCGACAATCACCAGCGTCACAATGCGGGCCCAACCCGCGCGAGTGAACAGGATGCCGATCAGCGCCCCCATAACGATGAATCCGAATAGCCTGCCCATCAGGGCGCACCGAAAGGGCGGCGACCACCAGCAAGCCAATCGCTCCCAGGAAGTTGTTGTGCTGCGAGGAATGCTGTTTCGGGTGAACCATGACCACTGTCTTAGTTTTGAACATGTTCAAATTATGTCAAACGGGGAATTTCGTGTCAAGGGGGCATATTTCGGGGCGGGTCAGGCGGCTTGGCTGCCGGGTTTAGGGCTTTCCAGGAGGGCGGCAACATTCTTCAGGAAGCTTCGGGACCGTCGATCCTGGTCATAAAGGCGTCTACTGACAACGTCTGAGGGACTGACTCCATCACGCCTGTTATCAGCAGGATAGGTGTTCTTCTGCGTCCAGCTCTTTTAGACACTTTGCAAGCGCAAGCCCACTCCCTTTGCCGAAGGGCTGCTCACAAATGATCACGTCGGGGTGGCGCTCGGCCGCCAGCCGAAGTGCGTCTATTCCAAGGTGGCGGCGGAAATCACGTCATACCCCTCTGATTGCAATACCAGCCCTCGGACCGCGAGCGACACCTGCTCAGCGGCGACGCACAACGCCAAAGGGTTTTTCAGAGCTGTCATTTTAGGTTGAACGAATCAGAGCCGGATACTTGCGGCCCCAGCTTCCCGGAAAGGTAAGTAAGCCCCAATTTGACTTCGACACAGGCGGATTCCGCGCAGCTTTCCATCGCGCCATATCCCGAGCGTGGCTGGAGTGGTACTCAGAGAGCAGTTGCCTTAATTCGTCGATCTGCTGGAATTGGATGTTTGCCATCGTTTTTGCGCAGTAGTTACCGTCCAGAGCTTAAGCCTTTCGTAACCGGGATTTCGGTCGGGTAGCCTGCAAAAAGGGGAATAATCGAGAGAGCTGAAACGGCGGCTGAGCCCCTCGCCAGCAGCACTGGAGCAGGGCGATTTATACTCAATGCTCCTCCGCATGACCACGACACTTGAGAGCATCGTGCACGCCGCGCGCGAGCGCGTGAAGCGCGCACCAGACCAGAACGGCCTGCGCGCCCGAGCCAACGCTCACGCTCCAAGAGGCTTCCGAGCAGCGCTGGAGCTTGCCTCCAGGAAGGGGCCGGCAGTGATCGCGGAATTGAAAAAGGCGTCGCCTTCGAAAGGGCTGATCCGGGCTGATTTTCATCCGGGTGTGCTGGCGCGTGAGCTCGAAAGCTCCGGAGCTGCGGCACTCTCCGTGCTTACCGACGTCGAATACTTTCACGGCTCGTTGGCGAATCTGGAGGATGCTTCGCAGTCGGTCGGCATACCCTGCTTGCGTAAAGATTTCATCGTGCATCCGTCGCAGATTGTGGAATCGCGGGCGAACCGAGCAGATGCGGTTTTGCTGATCGTCGCCGCGCTGAGCGATGCGGAACTGAAAACACTCAAGGCAGCCGCTGTCGGCGAAAAGCTCGATGTGCTCTGCGAAGTGCACGATGAAGCCGAACTCGGCCGCGCCCTGGACCTTGGATTTGACCTGATCGGCGTCAACAACCGTGATCTGAAAACTTTTGAGGTAAAGCTCGAAACGGCCTTGCAGCTTGCGCCGATGATTCCAGAGGGCATCGTTCGCGTGGCCGAGAGCGGCATTTCCAGCGCGGCCGATATTCGCAGGCTACGCGACGCCGGCTACCACGCTTTTCTGATCGGCGAGTCGCTGATGGGGTTCCTCATCCCGGCGAAAAACTGAAGGAGATTTTGCAGTGACTCGGGACGCAACTTGGTAACCGGGACTCACGATGACCTGGATCAAGATCTGCGGCACCACTGACCTCGAAGACGCACTGGCTTCGGTGGAAGCCGGCGCAGACGCGCTCGGGTTCATCTTCACCGACAGCCCGCGGCGCATCACGCCCGAGGCGGCGCGTGAGATCGTGGCGAATCTGCCGGATTCGGTGCAGAAGATTGGCGTCTTCGTGAACGCGTCGCGCGATCGCGTTCACAGTATCGTTTCCAAGGTCGGGCTCACCGGTGTGCAGCTGCACGGGACCGAGAACGGCAATACGTGGAGGAACTCTGCCGCGGATGGAACGAGGCCAAGAGTCGCAAGCACCAGGTACGCGTGATCAAAGCGGTGCCTGTCCGTCCTGGATTTGAAAACACGTTGCGGGCGCTGTCAAAATCGCTGGACCTTTTTCTGCTGGACTCAGGTGCCAGGCGGAACCGGCCAAAGCTTCGATCCGAAGGCTGCGCTCGCCGGATTGAAGAAGACTCCGGTGCGATTTATTGCTGCCGGCGGACTGCGCCGGAAAACGTATCGCAAGCCATCGAAGTGCTGAAGCCTTGGGGCGTCGACGTCGCTTCGGGGGTCGAAAAAGAGAAAGGTAAGAAGGACCACTCCAAATTGAAAGCGTTTGTGCAAGCCGTCCGCCAAGCCGACAGGAAAGTTTTCTGATGCCCAGGTCTGCCGCAGCAAGAAAAACCGCAACCACCCCCGGGCGCTTTGGCGCTTACGGCGGCCGCTACGTCCCCGAGACCCTGATGGCGGCACTCGAAGAGCTCGAATCCGCCTATGAAAAAGCCAAGCGCGATAAGAAATTTCAAGCTGAATTCGCGCGACTCCTCAAAGATTACTGCGGACGTCCCACACCCTTGAGCTATGCCGCCCGCCTGACCAAACAACTCGGCGGCGCCAAGATTTACCTCAAGCGCGAAGACCTGCTGCACACCGGCGCGCACAAGATCAACAACTGTGTCGGGCCAGGCACTGCTCGCGCAGCGAATGGGTAAGAAGCGAATCATCGCCGAGACCGGCGCCGGGCAGCACGGCGTTGCAACGGCGACCGTATGCGCGCTAATCGGCCTCGAGTGCGTCGTCTACATGGGCACCGAAGACATGCGCCGCCAGGAGCTGAACGTCTTCCGCATGCGCTTGCTCGGCGCCGAAGTCCGCGGCGTCGATTCCGGCTCGCGCACACTGAAAGACGCAATCAATGAAGCGATGCGCGACTGGGTCACGAACGTCCGCACTACTCATTATCTGCTGGGCAGCGTCCTGGGCGCGCATCCCTATCCGACCATGGTGCGCGATTTTCATCGCGTGATCGGCGCGAAGCCGCGGCGCAGATTTTGAAAGCCGAAGGCAAGCTGCCCGACCGCCGTTATCGCCTGCGTCGGCGGTGGCTCCAACGCCATCGGCATCTTCTATCGAATTCATTGCCGACAAGAAGGTCCAGCTCATCGGCGTCGAAGCCGGCGGACGCGGTCGAACGCGCTCGGCGAACACGCCGCGCGCTTTCGCAGGCGGCTGGCCCGGAGTACTGCAAGGAACCTTCTCCTACGTTCTGCAAGACGAAGCCGGACAGATCGCGCTGACGCACTCCATCTCCGCCGGACTGGATTATCCGACCGTCGGTCCCGAGCACGCCGCGATTGAAGGATGCCGGTCGAGCAGAGTACGTCTGCGCGTCGGACGCCGAAGCTCTTGCCGCGTGCCAGACCTTGGCGCGACTCGAGGGAATCATCCCAGCTCTCGAATCGGCGCACGCAGTCGCGGAAGTGATCAAGCGCGCGCCCAAGATGAAGAAGAGTGATGTCGTGATCGTCAACGTGAGTGGGCGCGGGGATAAAGACATGGGCATCTTGAAAGAGCGGTTGCAATTTTAAGTGTTGAACGTTAACAAAAACTCGCTCGTCGTCTACGTGACCGTTGGCGATCCCGATATGCGCACGACGCACGACGTGATCCTTGCCGCCATCGACGCTGGCGCCGACGTGATCGAGCTCGGCGTCCCATTCTCCGATCCTCTCGCTGACGGTCCAGTGATCCAGCGAGCCAGTGAGCGCGCGTTGAAAAGCGGGACGAGCCTGCGGCAGGTCATCGATCTCGGATCAGAAATCAGGCGTCAGCGTCCTAACACCGGATTGATCATTTTTTCGTATCTCAATCCCATCCTCAGCATGGGGATTGACCGCTTCTGTACCGCGCTTTCAGCCGCCGGCATCGACGGCGCGCTCGTCACCGATCTCACTTTGGAAGAGGCCGACGATTATCTCTGGAAGATGCGGCAGCACGGATTGGCCACCGTGTTTCTTGCTGCCCCAACCAGCACCGAGCAGCGTCTCAAGGCCATTGCGAAGAACTCTTCCGGATTTATCTACGCTGTCTCGAGATCTAGGCGTCACTGGTGCGCGCAAAGAGATGAGCAGCGACGCCAAAGACTTGGTGAAGCGGCTTCGCAAGCACACGCGCCTTCCCATTGCCGTCGGCTTTGGGATATCCAATTCAGAACAGTTCGCAGCCGCTTCCAACTTCGCCGACGGTGTTGTGGTCGGCAGTGCAATCGTCGAGACCATTGAGCGGAACCCGGGGCGTGAGCCACTCGCGGTGGCAAATTTCGTCCGTGGACTGAAGCGGCAGGCAACACCTATCCAACGAACCGCTAAGGCGTAGTTCGAAAGCGGCGCTGCATTACAATTCTTCTTCGACCATGAAAGCCCTAGTCCTCATACTGCCCGGATGGTTGAATTCCGGCGCGCAGCATTGGCAATCGTTGTGGGAGCGCGATCATCCCGAGTTCCGTCGCGTGCAGCAAAAAAGTTGGGACATACCCTTGGTTGGCGATTGGGTGGGAAACTTGGACGCGGCGATTGCGCAATGCGCAGCGCCCCCGATGCTGGTGGCGCACTCGCTGGGGTGCGCGACCATCGCGCATTGGGCCGCGAAATATTCTCGCCCGGTCCACGCTGCTTTGCTCGTTGCTCCCACTGATCTCGAACGTGCGGAAGCTCCTGAGGCGCTGCATAACTTTCGTCCTATTCCTATGGTTCGGCTGCCATTTCCTTCCATCGTCGTCGCCAGCAGCGCCGATCCATGGCTTACGATGGAGCGTGCACGTGCATTCGCGTCTGCGTGGGGAAGCCGATTGGAGAACGCCGGCCCCTCCGGACACATCAATGCCGACGCTGGCTTCGGCCCATGGCCGATGGGAGAAATGCTGTTGGGAGAGTTGATGAGCGATCGGCACGTAAAGGTGGCGAGATGAAGAAAGTCGTTTCCAGCGCCGAAGAAGCGATCCGCGACATTCAGGACGGTGCCTCCATCATGATCGGAGGCTTCGGTCTGTGCGGCATCCCTGAGAACCTGATTCGCGCGCTGATGAAGAAGGGCACGAAGAATCTCACCACCATCTCGAACAACGTCGGCGTCGATGGCTTAGGCCTCGGGCTGCTGCTCGGCAATGGACAGATCCGCAAACATATCGGCACTTACGTCGGTGAAAACAAATTGCTGGAAGAGATGGTCCTCAAAGGGACGGTCGAACTCGAGCTGAATCCTCAAGGAACATTTTCCGAGCGCATTCGCGCCGGTGGAGCCGGCATTCCCGCATTCTTTACCCCGACGGGTTACGGAACCGTGATCGGAGAGGGCAAAGAAGTCCGCGACTTCGATGGACGTCCGCACATCATGGAGCGCGCGCTGCATGCCGATTTCGCGTTCGTCAAAGCTTGGAAGGGCGACAAGTGGGGAAACCTCGTCTACCGCAAGACCGCCCGCAATTTCAACCCCATGATGGCGACCGCTGCCACGATCACGATCGCAGAAGTCGAGGAACTGGTTGAAGTCGGCGAGCTCGAGCCCGACCAGGTCATGACGCCCAGCGTCTATGTGAAGAGGATCTTCAAAGGTGAGCTGTTCGAAAAACGCATCGAAAAACGAACTACTCGCAAAGCAGGATGAGCGCGGCTGCATCTTAAGTAAGCGGAGTATGATTCGACTATGAACAACGAAAAAGTGCTTGCCGGACTCGACGCGCGCCGTGCAATGGCAGAGGACATCGCCTCCGACCGCAGCCGCACCGACCGCCTGCTGGAGGCTTCGCGCGAGAAATCCGAAAGACATGCGGGTGTATTGCGCTCTGCGTGGACAGATTTTTGGACACTGTGGCGCTTCGTGCGCGCTTGGCGGGACGGCAGCTATCGAGACGTCCCTTGGAAGTCGATCCTGGTCGCTATCGCAGGAATCTTCTATTTTGTCGACCCCATCGACATCATCCCCGATTTTATTCCGGTGATCGGATACCTGGATGACGGCGTAGTGCTCGCCTTCGTCGCACGCACCATCCATTCCGATCTGGAAAAATTCCGCGAGTGGGAGAAGACGATCCCAGCGATGTAAGTTGTCAAGGAGCAGGAATGTTTTGGGATTATCGAGAATGGAATTCAACTCCGTTCTCATACAAAAAAGTGGCAATAGCGTGCCAAGCCCTTTGTCTGGTTCTCTTATTTCCAGCATTGACTCTTCTGCTTGTCGAGAATCGGGCGCCTTTCGCAGGATTCATTGCCCTTGGGTCAACTATGGTTATCGCGGTGGTAGCCGGTAAGCTGCTACTCGGCCCGGTATGGTCTTCGTCCAGCCAGGAATTTAAGAATGCAATTGCCTACGATGCATCGCAAGCTAATGATTCACGGATTAAGATTGACTCTTATAGACGATTGTTTCACTGGCTGAGGGGCGAAAGATTTTAAAAAGACTATTCAATGGCCGCACTCCCTAAACCTGACAAGCAGAAAGACGTCGAGAAGCGCGAGCGCATCGTGAAGCGCATCGCTCTCGAATTGCGCGACGGCTTCTATGTGAACCTTGGCATCGGCATGCCTACGCTCGTTGCAAATCACGTGCCGCCGGGGATGGAGGTCGTGCTGCAAAGCGAAAATGGGATGCTGGGCGTAGGTCCTTACCCGGTCGTCGGCACAGAAGACGCCGACCTCATCAACGCCGGCAAAGAGACGGTCACAGAGATTCCGGGCACCGCTTATTTCTCCAGCGCGGATTCTTTCGCGATGATCCGTGGCCGCCACATCGATTTCAGCGTTCTCGGCGCGATGGAAGTCGATGAAGAAGGAAATCTCGCCAACTGGATGATCCCCGGAAAGATGGTGAAGGGAATGGGCGGTGCCATGGACCTCGTCGCCGGCGCGCGCCGCGTTGTGATCGCCATGGAACACACTACTCGCGATGGCGAACCGAAGATCCTGAAGAAATGCACGCTGCCGCTGACCGGCGTAAGAGTGGTGAACACCATCGTGACCGAAATGGCGTTCATGCAAGTCACTCCGCAAGGACTAATGCTGGAGGAAGTCGCGCCCGGGCTCACTGCTGAAGACGTGCAGAAGGCGACCGCGGCAAAGTTGATCGTCAGCCCGAAGCTGAAAACCATGCTGAACTGAGTCCCCGCTGCTTGGTGCAGAAAAAAATCTGCGATACCATGCGCCATGCCTTCAAAAGCAGCCGCAGCACCTTCACCGGAAATCCCTACGACCAAACCGGCTGTGCAGCGATGGATGTTCGCCGCTGTCATTCTGGTCAGCGCATTTCTTCTCTTTCAGGTCCAGTTCATCACTGCAAAATACATTCTGCCGTGGTTCGGCGGCACGGCTGCAGTGTGGACCACGTGTCTGCTTTTTTTTCAGGTACTGCTGCTGGGTGGCTATGCCTACGCTCACGGCATCGCGACCCGGCTCGCTCCGGGAAAGCAGGCTCGCCTGCACGCCGTACTGCTCTTGGCTTCAGCCGTGCTCCTCGTGATCCTGGCTTTTATATGGCGAGCTCCGATCCTGCCCGGCGCTGACTGGCGTCCGCAAGATGAAGGTTGGGAGACGGCACGGATACTCCGCATCCTCCTGGTCAGCGTAGGCTTGCCGTTTTTTCTGCTCTCGACCACAGGACCGCTTTTGCAGCGCTGGTACAGCTCTCTATATCCGAACGCATCTCCGTATCCGCTGTACGCGGTCTCAAACATCGGCTCGCTGGCCGGCTTGATCTCGTATCCCGTGATCTTCGAACCCATGTTGCGCATGCCGGTGCAGGCGTGGTGCTGGACCGCAGGTTTTTTTCTATTCGTTGCCGGATGCGTGGTCTGCACGAATGGAGTCCGCCGTGTCCATGCCGAGGCAGTACAAGATTCTCATCCGGTCGAATCTTCAGAGCCGCTGACCCTTAGGAAGCGGGCGGGCTGGGTCTTCCTGGCGATGCTGCCCTCAGTGCTCCTGCTGGCGACCACCAACACCATTTGCCAGGAGATCGCGGTCATCCCATTTTTGTGGGCGCTTCCGCTCTCCATCTACCTGATCAGTTTTATTTTTTGTTTCGGACAACGCAAGTGGTATGTGCCTGGCTTCTTTCACTTGTTACTGGGCGCCTCCGCCGCGGTTCTTATCATCCTGACGCGCTGGCCGGATATGCCGCTAGTGCCGAACATCGCCGCACTCGCCTTCGTGCTGTTCGTGTGCTGCATGTTCTGCCACGGAGAACTGTATCGCCGACGGCCAGACACTTCACACCTTACCGCGTTCTACCTTTGTATCTCTTTGGGCGGCGCCTTAGGCGGAGTGTTCGTCAGTCTGATCGCGCCGCACATTTTCCCGGGCTTCTGGGAATTTTGGATCGCGGTCACCGCGTGCTTCATTCTTTTGCCGGTGCTGCTGTTCCGCGAGCGCGATTCCTGGCTGGCCCGGACCGACATCTGGGTGCCCCTAGCGATCGTGCTCTATGGATGGCTGGTTGCGGTCCGGATCAATCTCGCATTGCTTCAGCCCTGGCAGATGTGGCTGGTCGGGAGCCTCGCCACTGTCAGCTTGGCCTATGGAGTGGCTGTCATCATGAAACGCCGCGGCACCGTGAGCGAAGATACAAAACCCGCCACCCGCATCACACGTATCGTGTTGGTCACGTGCGTCGCGCTGGTCTCGTACACGCTGCTCGATTACATCTACGTGCTTTATCACCTTAAGATCTGGATGGCCCGTAATTTTTACGGAGTGCTGGCGGTGGAAGATGCGCACAAGATCTCGCCGGTGTTGCGCGGACGCACCCTCGTCCACGGACGCACCATTCACGGCTTTCAGATCGATGAGCCCGGATACCGGCGCGTTCCCACGCTTTATTTCGCCACTCCCACCGGGATCGGTGTCGCATTCCGCAATCACTCACGCCGCCTCTCGCCCGATCCGCACAGCGGAACCTCAATGTCGGCGTGATCGGCTTGGGGATCGGCACGCTCTCCGCATACGCTCAATCCGGCGACAACTTTCGCTACTACGAACTGAACGACGCCGTCACTCGTCTTGCCGAAGGTGAGAATGGGTACTTCAATTTCCTCGAACTGTCGCCCGCGCCGGTCACGGTGATCCCCGGCGACGGCAGAATCTCGCTCGAGAGGGAACTAGAGGCAGGCGAGGCGCAGAAGTTCGACATCTGTGTGATCGATGCATTCAACAGCGACGCGATTCCCATGCATCTGCTGACCACGCAAGCTGTCGAACTCTACCTGGCGCATCTTCGCGACGAACATTCCATTCTTGCCGTGCAAATGTCGAACCGCAATGTCAACCTCGTACCCGTGGTGGCCGCGCTCGCGAACATTTTCATCTGCACATGACCCATATCGTGACCGATAGGGAAGGCATCATGTTTGCTAGTGAGTGGATGCTGCTCAGCCGCGACGCGGATTTCTTTGCGCGGCCTGAGGTGGTCGCGCGGAAGGGTGAGATCCCATCGCGGCGCGTGCCGCTGTGGACAGACGATTACAGCAACGTCTTTCAGATCCTTAGATAAAAAAACGGGCGGCCGCTTGGGCCGCCCGAAAATTTCCAAAAACAAAATCACAACATGGTGCAAACGGCTTTGACTTCGGTGTACAGCTCGAGCGCGTCCTGGCCCATCTCGCGGCCCCAGCCGGACTGCTTGTATCCGCCGAAGGGCAGCGCGGCGTCGAAGATGTTGTAGCAGTTGATCCAGACCGTCCCGGCGCGCAGCTGCTCGGCCATGCGATGCGCCTTGCTGATGTCCTTCGTCCAGATGCCCGCCGCCAGGCCGTAGATCGTGTCGTTGCGCTTCGCGGACCACGATCGAGTCGTCATCGTTGAACGGCATCGCCGTCACCACCGGCCCAAAGATCTCTTCCCGCACGACCTTCATGTTCGGCTTGGTGTTGACCAGCACGGTCGGCTCCACGAAGTAGCCCTTGTCGCCGATCTTCTTGCCGCCGGTCAGCCGCCTTGGCGCCTTCGCTGAATCCCGGCTTCGAGGTAGCCGCACACGCGGTCGAGCTGTTCTTCGGAGACCAGCGGACCCATCTGCGTGTCCGGATCCATGCCCGGCCCGACCTTGATCTTCTTCGCCTGCTGCGAGACGCCTTCGACCACCTTGTCGAAGATGCGACTTGCTCGACGTACAGCCGCGAGCCGGCGCAGCAGCACTGGCCGTGGTTGAAGAAGATCGCGCTGGCCGCGCCGGCGATCGCCGCCATCAGGTCGGCGTCCGCGAAGACGATGTTCGGCGACTTGCCGCCGAGCTCCAGCGAAACGTTCTTCAGGTTGCCGGCCGCCGCTTGCACGATCAGCTTGCCGACTTCGGTCGAGCCGGTGAACGCGACTTGTCGACGTCCGGATGCGCGGCCAGCGCCGCGCCGGCGGTCTCGCCGAAGCCGGTGACGATGTTGACCACGCCCTCGGGGAAGCCGGCTTCCATGATCAGCTCGCCCAGCCGCAGCGCGGTAGAGCGGCGTCTGCTCCGCCGGCTTCAGCACGACGGTGCATGCCGGTCGCCAGCGCCGGGCCGAGCTTCCACGCCGCCATCAGCAGCGGGAAGTTCCACGGGATGATCTGCCCGACCACGCCGACCGGCTCGCGCAGCGTGTAGGCCAAGATACTTTGCGCCGGGCGCATAGGAACCGAGATTGGAATCGTGTTGCCTTCGATCTTGGTCGCCCATCCCGCCATGTAGCGGAACATGTCGATCGCCAGCGGCACGTCGGCGACGCGCGCGATGGTGAGCGGCTTGCCGTTGTCCAGCGTCTCGAGCGTGGCGAATTCTTCCGGATGTTCTGCTCGAGCAGGTCGGCGAGCTTCCAGATCAGCTTGCCGCGCTCGCTGGCGGTCATCTTGCGCCACGGGCCGTTTCGAAGGCTTGCGCGCGCCGCTTTCACGGCCCGGTCGATGTCTTCGCGGTCGCCTTCGGCGACTCTGCGCCAGCACCTCGCCGGTCGCCGGATTGTAAGTGTCGAAAGTTTTTCCGGCTGGCGGCGTCGCTCCATTTCCCATCGATCAGGATCTTGCTCGTCCGGCCGATAAAGTGGATGACGCGTGCATCGAGAGTGGGGGAAGTCGCGATGCCCATAAAGCCTCCTAAGAATTGCTGCGGTTAGACTTGTGCCAATGACCAGAGCAGAGGAAGGGAATAGTAGCCCCGCGCGCGCCTGATTTCAACTCACGAAGGAGAGCTGCCGGTCGGCAGCTCTCGATTTACGGGCGTCATCTTGCAACACAATGAAACGCGAGGTTCATCTATGAAGATGAAGGAAATGCCATGAAAAAACTATTTGTCTCTCTCGTACTTGCATTCGCACTGACCGCCATCGGATGGAGCGAAGACATGCACATGAAGAATGTCTCCACCAACCAACCGGCGGCTGACGCGGAGCTTACCATCAGAAAGACGATAACGGTAATGTAAAGGTCAAGATCCACTTCTACCATCTCGCGAAGCCGGATTCGCTTACCCCGGCCAAAGATGCGTATGTGGTCTGGATCGAGCCCAACGGGCAGGCGCCGCAAAACATGGGCGCGGTCAAGGTGAACGACGATCTGGAAAGCGAATTCCAGACGCGGACACCGTTCAAGGTATTCAAGGTCTACGTAACTGCGGAGCAGGGGTCGAAGGTCACAACACCTGGCAGCGACCACATCCTCGAAGCGAACATCGATCGCGATTAAACCGCGGCCACCGCTTTTTGCGAGAGGTCGCCCAGCGATTTCTCGAACGGAATTTTGGCTACGCCGCGCTCGGTGATGATGGCCGTGATGTACTTGTGCGGAGTCACGTCAAACGCAGGATGCGCCACTGTGACTCCATCGGCGCAATCGCCTTTCCGTGAATGTGAGTCACTTCCCGCGACGAGCGCTCTTCGATGGGAATATCGTCGCCATGTTTGGTCTTCATGTCTATCGTGGACCACGGCGCGGCCACGTAGAACGGGATGCCGTGCTCTTTCGCCAGGATCGCGACCGTGTAGGTGCCGATCTTATTCGCGGTGTCGCCATTCGCAGCGATGCGGTCCGCGCCCACCACTACGGCCTGAATCTTCCCCAGCTTCATCATGTGCCCGGCCATGTTGTCGGAGATGAGTGTGGTCGGAATGCCGTCGTGCATCAGCTCCCATGCCGTAAGCCGTGAGCCTTGCAGAAAGGGACGGGTCTCGTCGGCGAAGACGGAAATCTTTTTCCCCGCTTCTACCGCTGCACGGATCACGCCCAGCGCCGTCCCATATCCCGCGGTCGCGAGTGCCCCAGCGTTGCAATGTGTGAGGACGCCGCCGCTGGCAGGCATCAGCACCGCACCGTTTCTTCCCATCGCTCGATTCGCGGCGATGTCTTCCAGATACATCTTCTGCGCTTCTTTCACCATTCCATCTTTGATCTGCTTTACGGGCAGCACGGCGAGCGATTCGAACTTTTCCCGCATCCGCTGGATGGCCCAGAACAGATTCACAGCGGTGGGGCGCGTCACCCGCTGCGTCTCACAGATGACTTCAAAGTCTTTGCGCATCGCGGCCAGGTCGTTGGCCTTGCTGTCGCGGATCCCGAGCGCGATTCCCATTGCCGCGGCCACGCCAATAGCCGGAGCTCCGCGCACCACCATGTTGCGGATGGCATCCGCAACCTCCTGGTGCGTCTTGCAGAGCAGGTACACCTCTTCCGTAGGCAGCTTCGTCTGATCGATGAAGCTGACGCCCTGCTCAGTCCATTCAAGCGTTTTGATCACTCCTAGATTTTATAGGAAAGGCCGAAATTGCCGCTTAGTGAGCACGGAAGCGGAGTAACACGGGCGCGGTGAACTGCTTGTCCGGCTTCAGCTCTCCATTATCCTGGACCTTATCCCAGCCGACGTTCGCGATGACGTAATACCATTCGCCGGCCTTGACCACGTGCGTGGCTTCGCCGAGCCGGTCAGTTTTTTGTTCGATCACCTCGGCGGAGGTGATCTCGGTTTGCTGCTTATTCAGCCGGAAACGCACGATGCGCTCTGGTTCCACGCCGTTTTGGATACCGATCAGATCACCTCCGTCTAATGAGAGCCCGTCCAAGCCGGTCACCGCAACGTTGTCCGGATGTTTTAGATATTCGACTTTCGCGAGCGTGGCAGAACCCTTCGCCGGAAGATGCACAACCGCGACGCCGATCGAGTAATCCGCAACCAGCAATCGCTCCCCGTCAGCGGCGAGGACTGGAGTCTGGGGAGAAAACAAACCATCAGCGATCTTTTCCAGCTTCGCGTGCGCGAGGTCCCCTGGCAGGACGCGGTATACACCGCCTCCTATACTGTCCGTCCCATAGACAGTTCCGTCTTTGCCAATGGACATATCTCCCAGGACTGCGGCCGAGTCGCTCGTGAGATCCAAACGTCGCAGGACCTTCCCTGAATCGGTATCGAGAGCCAGCAGTGCAGCTTTTCCTTCGTCTTCTTTCGAAAAACCGGAAAATCCCGGCATGGCAGAAGTGCTCAGCCAAAGCACCTTGCGGTGCTCATCCCAGGAGGCGGCCAGAGTGGGCCAGCGCTTGGCATCTCCGGTCAGCGGAATCTCTGACGCCTTGCACTCCCTGTCCGCTGCATGCGCAATTTTATAAACAGTATGGTGACGAACGCTTGTCGCAAAAAAGTTTTTTGAGGAACTTTGGAATGCGATGTCTTCCGGCATCGTGTCGGCGATTGAGAAGGTGCAGATCAGCTCCGCCTTTTCTATCGGAAGACTGTTCTTCTGCATCCGTTGCTTGATCGCGCTGAATGCCGGATCTTTGTCCAAGGCCGCCAGGTCTTCATCAGCGGCGACGTCATAGCTCAGGCCGCTCGCCGTGTATTTCTCCATCCACTTGAGTGCTTCGCCCTTATTTCCTAGACGCATCTCGACAGAAGCCATGGTCAGCATCTGGCGCGGAGTATCAGCCGGGAGCTCGCGGCCTATTTCGACCAGGGTTCGCTTTAGGCCGGCCCAATCCTTCTGCTCGCCAAATTTGCGCGCTTGCTGGCTCAACTCGCGGTAATGTGCGCGGTCGATAGCGGAAACGGACAGCGCCAAAGAGATTGTCACAGCAAAAATGGCGAGGCTTCGATTCACTGCGGCTCCGAAATCAAAACAGGAAGTGCACCAGCTTACATAGGAAAGGGAAGATATGTGTTCCCACTGTGACGAGCTGTTGATCTGGCGGGACGGAGTGAATAGCCGTGGTGCGGGTTTAACCGAGCGGGTCTGCGGCCTTTGCTTTCAGGTGTTCCTGGCGGACGTCGGTATCGTCAAAGATGGAGATAAATGGTACGCTGCCGGCCGCCTTCTCCACATGAACGCGTCCGTTGGCCTCGGTGCGCTCTACGAGGCACATCACGCCCACGATCTCAAATCCAGCTTCGCGCGCGGCTTCAATAGCCTGAATGGTGGAGGCGCCGGTAGTGCAAACGTCGTCCACGATCACCACCCGTGCGCCCTTTTGATGGAAGCCCTCGATACGTTTTGTCGTGCCGTGGGACTTTTCTGCTTTGCGGACAAGGAATCCGTCGATGTACCAGCGCGAAGGGCGGTCGCCCGGTTTGTCGTTAGCACGGCCGTGGATCTGCTGCGCGCTCAGCATGGCTACGCCCACCACGATCGGATCGGCGCCCATGGTGAGTCCACCGATGGCTTGCGGACGCCAGCCGCGTTCCATGATCTCATCGAGGAACACTCGTGCCGTCAGCCGCGCGCCCTCGGCGTCAAGTGTGGTGGTGCGGCAATCGATGTAGTAATCGCTGGTGCCGCCGGAGGAAAGTTTGAAGTCACCGAGTTTGAACGACTTTTCGGCAAGGACCTGCAGCAGTTGTTCGCGAGAGGTGGACATGTCGGTGCGTGTATAAGGTACCACGCAGCCGCGTAAACAATGACGCTGCTGAGCTGCCTAACGTAAGAAGACGCTGCCCAGGAACAACGTCGAGTTGTAGGCGATGTGGACGAGGAATGGTGCCGCCAGCGAGCCCGTCCGCGCACGCACCACTGTGAGCAGCACACCGACGGAGAACAAGACAAACACCGGTCCCAGCGAGTT
This sequence comes from uncultured Acidobacteriota bacterium, assembly GCA_963711965.1. GTDB lineage: Bacteria > Acidobacteriota > Terriglobia > Terriglobales > Acidobacteriaceae > CAVQGF01. The sequence goes on from CAVQGF010000005.1 coordinate 39,008, forward strand.
CGCCAACTGCGACGCGTGCATCAGGGCGAACAACGCTGCTGTGATCAGTACGGAAGCCGTCGTCCCGATGCGGCGCTGCAATGCCGGGTAGAGCAGACCGCGAAAATAAAATTCCTCTGCGAACGGCGCCACCAGTATTCCAAACACCAGGAACATCTCGACCACAACGCGGTCTTTCATCATCTCCAGGATGGGGGCGTCGGGCGGAATGTCGATATGCGTGGAGACGACGTTCGCGACGAAGGCGCTGAGCACGCCCAGCATCAGCAGGGCCAGCGCTCGCGGAGTAGACGGCCAGTTCCATCCCACTGCTTTGAGCAGCATCGGATACCCGCGCTGCGCGAGCACTACTTTGACGCAAATGATCAAAAAAACGTAGGCGAGCAACTCTGCCGGAATTGCCGCTTTCGCCACGACCGTGAGCGGTGGCGATTGACCGTGAGGCAGCTTCATCGCGATCAGCATCGGAACCAGGAATATCGCCGCTAGAAGATTGATGACTACGAAAATGCCCGCGCCCAACACCAGCACGTCCACCATGCCCCATGCGGGCTCACGCGCGGGCCGCTCGGTTATGACTATGGGCGGTCTTTCCTGATCAAATTCGCCGCCGTTCGGGATGGAAGGGGTGGACAGACTTCTGTTGTAACACACACTGCACAAGGCGCTTCGTCTCATGTTCGTGCAACTCAGAAAGCGCCGTATTGCGTCAAAACGATCTCACAATGTTTGCTGGAGCCGCGTGAACCGTTACCATAGACCTCTTGGCCGATTGGGCCTCTTTAACCTGAGTTGATGAAAACCTATCTCCCCATCGCGGCCGTGTTTCTCGCCGTCATCCTTTCAGGGGTTCTCTCGTTCCATGAGCTTGCGGTTCTTCGCGACGACAATGCCATTGTGTCGCATGGCTATGAGATCCAGCAGCAGTTGCAGACATTGCTTTCTGAACTCAAAGATGCTGAGGCAAGCCAGCGCGGGTATCTTTACACCAACAACGCCGAATACCTTCGACCTTATAGCGACTCGCGCACCGCTGTAGACTCCACGTTCTACCGTTTAGCCGACCTGACAAAAGGCGACCTGCGTCAACGCGACGAACTCGCCGACGTCCGCGTGCTGCTGGATAAGAAATTGAACGAGATGAACGAAACCATCACCTATCAGAAGTCGGGTGATACTGCCAAAGCGCGGGCTCTCGTGGAGACGAATGCTGGCTTTGAATTGATGAACGCTCTACGCACTGCGGTCGGCAAGTTGAACACCGAGCAGTCATTATCGTTCCGTGACCAGCAGACGAAGGTGCGTCGCAGTGCCCTCTGGTTGACGCTTTCTCTGGCTTTCACCAGTTTGTTGGTATTGGTCCTGCTGACTTTGTTGTCGCGGGCATTAGCGATCGCCATGCGCGCCAGGAACGCTGAACGGATCGTTAAAGATGACCTGCAGCGCTCCTATGAATCCCTCGACCAAATACTAAAGAGTGTGGCCGCGGGTTTTATCGTTCTCGACCGCGATGCTGCCATCACGTACATCAATGAGGCAGCACGCAGCTTGTTGGGAAAATCAGAAATAAAACTGATCGGGCGAAGGATCTGGGATGTCTTCCCGGATGCGGACGGAAACAAATTCCCGGCCCAGCTGCGCGAAGCGGTAACAACCGGTAAGGAGACTGTCTTCGAAAACTTCTACCCGAAGCTTTCGAAATGGCTTGAGGTGCACTCGTATGCCTCTGCCGGCGGCATCTCGATCTTCTTGCTTGACGTTTCACTCCGCAAACAGAGCGAAACCGCTCTCCGTAGGGCGGAGCAACTGGCCGTGACCGGGCGCTTTGCCGCTACCGTCGCACACGAGATCAACAATCCGCTCGAGGCGGTCACGAATCTAATCTATCTCGCATCGCGCGACTCTGCTGCATCGGCAAGCGTGCTTAAGTATTTGGACCTTGCCGACAAAGAGCTGGAGCGCGTAGCCCACATGACCAAGCAGACCCTTGGTTTTTATCGCGAGCCGGTTGCACCCACGCAATTCTCTTTGGCTGAGCTTCTAGATGAATTGCTGACGCTGTTCGATGGCCGTTTCAAGAGCAAAGCATTGGCCGTCACGCGCGACTACGAGGCAAGCGTCCAGCTCAGTGCCGTGCGCGGTGAGATCCGCCAGGTCTTTGCCAACCTTTTAGTCAATGCAATCGACGCTTCGCCCCACAATGGGGAGATGCGCATCCATATCGCCATGAATGGTGAACTTGCTTCGGTGCAGTTCATCGACAATGGTCCGGGAGTGCCGGAGCAGGACCTGGAGAAGATTTTCGAACCGTTCTTTACCACCAAGAAGGACGTGGGTACCGGCCTCGGCCTTTGGGTGGCCAGAGATCTGGCCGCGAAGCACGGAGGTGAGATCCAGGTTTCTCGAGTCGCCAATGCGGGCGCTTGCTTCGAAGTTCGCTTGCCCGGGGCAACGATCGCCGAAACTCTAAGCGTGCAGGTAGGCCAGTAATGTTTTCGGATGGATCGGCTTCGGCAGCATTTTGAACTTGTAACCTTCGCTCTCCGCCTTCCGCAACAGCTCCGGTGTGTGAGAGTTCCCCGTGATCAGAGTGATCTGGGTGTGTTTGCAACCGTCCACGATCTTCTTTGCCAGCTCAATGCCATCCACGTCAGGCATCATCACGTCTGAGAGCAGGATGTCCGGACAACCGGAATTCTTGATCCACGTCATCGCGTCACGTACGCTGTAAACCGCGAACGCTTCAAAGCCGCTTCCCGAAAGAATGCTGCTCAAAGTATCCGCGATGAGATGCTCGTCATCCACAACAAGTATTTTTTTGGCCATAGGCTTTGGCTTGCGGGTGAGCAAAGATTCTAGCTCAAGGCCACTGAAAGTCAGTCGCTTACACGACTAAGCGTTTACGGCGGTTTCCGCCAAAGCCTGCCCGGTGTAGGACTTCTTCACCTTCGCCACCTGCTCCGGCGTACCTTGCGCGACCAGGCGCCCGCCGTGCTCGCCCCCTTCGGGCCCCAGATCGATCAACCAATCGGCGCTGCGGATCACGTCCATGTTGTGTTCGATGATGATGATCGAATTCCCCAGGTCGGTGAGCCGGTGCAGAACGTCGAGCAGCTTCTTTACGTCATCGAAGTGAAGGCCCGTCGTCGGCTCGTCGAGAAGGTAGAGGGTCTTGCCGGTTTGCCTTTTGCTCAACTCCTTCGCCAGCTTGATGCGCTGCGCCTCGCCACCTGAGAGTGTGACCGCCGACTGGCCGAGGTGGATATAGCCGAGCCCCACGTCCACCAGTGTTTGCAGCTTTTGCCGGATCTGCGGGATGTCTTCGAGCACGGGTAAGGCGTCGGCAACCGGCATCTCCAGGATGTCAGCGATCGATTGTCCTTTGAACTTCACCGCTAGTGTCTCGTGGTTGTAACGCTTGCCACCGCAGATCTCGCAGAGCACGTAGACATCCGGAAGAAAATTCATCTCGATGCGGCGCTGTCCCTCGCCTTGGCAAGCTTCGCATCTTCCGCCACTCACGTTGAACGAGAAACGCCCGGCCTTATAACCACGCTCGCGCGCCTCAGGAAGCATGGCAAAGATGTCGCGGATGTGGGTGAACACTCCGGTGTAAGTCGCCGGATTCGAACGCGGCGTGCGTCCGATCGGAGACTGATCGATACGGATCACCTTGTCGATGTTCTCCGCGCCGCTGATCGCCTTGTGTGCGCCGGGTTCCTCGCGCGAACGGTAGAGCTGTTTCGCCAGCGCGCGATACAGAATGTCGTTGACCAACGTCGACTTGCCGCTGCCTGAGACGCCGGTCACCACCGTCATGACGCCGAGCGGAAACGCAACGTCGAGACTGTGCAGATTATTTTCCTTGCGCGCCCAATACGGTGATCGCTTGGCCGTTCGTTTCGCGCCGCTTCTCGCGGTGCTCGATCTGCATCTCGCCGGAAATATATTTTCCCGTCAGTGATCCCGGTGCACCCATGATCTGCTTCGGCGTTCCGGATGCGACCAAATCGCCGCCATGTTTGCCGGCGCCTGGCCCGAGGTCGATCACATAATCCGCACGGCGGATCGTCTCTTCGTCGTGCTCCACGACCAGCACGGTATTTCCCAGATCGCGTAGCGACGCCAACGACTGCAGCAGGCGCGCATTGTCGCGATGATGGAGACCGATCGAAGGCTCGTCGAGTACGTACAGGACGCCGCGCAATCGCGAGCCGATCTGTGTAGCCAGCCGGATGCGCTGACCTTCGCCGCCGGAGAGCGTCGCCGCGGAGCGGTCGAGCGAGATGTAGCCCAGGCCCACCGTATCCAGAAATTGCAGCCGCTCCACGATCTCGCGGACGATTCGGCCTGCGATCTTCTCCTGCCGCACATCGAGCTTGATCTTCTTTGCAGCTTCGAGAGCACGCGTCACCGGCAGCGCGGTGAAATCCGCGATCGACATGCCGCCCACTTTTACCGCCAGACTCTCGGGCCGCAATCTCTTGCCGCCACACGCAGGACACTTCGTAGCAGACATGTAGTTCAGCAGCCACTCGCGGTAACTCTCCGAAGAAGATTCCTCGAGGTTCTGTTTCAAGTAGGCCAGAATCCCGCGGAAGCCGAGCCGCGATTTTTTCGCGGTGCCATTTCCTTCGGGCCCGTTCAAGATAAAGCTCTGCACCTTGGCGGGAAATTTTTCAAATGGCGTGTTCAGGTCGAAGCCGTGCGCCGTCGCTGCCAGCTGCAGCATGTGTTGCAGATTTCCCGACGACGAGCCCGGCCCCAGGCCTCCGTCGAGCAGCGGCTTTGACCAATCCACGATCACCTTGCCGGGATCGAAGTCGTACTTGCTGCCAAGGCCATTGCATTCTTTGCAGGCGCCATACATCGAATTGAACGAAAACGACCGCGGCTCCAGCTGCGGCACGTTGATGCCGCACTCCGGGCAAGCCAGAGTCGCGGAATAGAGATGCTCTTCGCCGCCGACCACGGCCATAAGCACCAGCCCGCCTGCCAGCTTCATGGCGAGCGCGACAGAATTTTCCAGCCGCTTCTCGATCCCCGCCTTCACCAGCAACCGATCAACGATGACTTCAATGGTGTGGTTTTTCCGCTTATCGAGCTGGATAGGGAATTCTTCATCCGCTTCGAATTGAAGCTCACGGATCTCGCCATCGATGCGAGCCCGCGTGAACCCGTGCTGTGCAAGTTTCTCCAGTTCTTTCTTGAATTCGCCCTTGCGTCCACGCACGATGGGCGCCATCACCATCACGCGCTCTTCCGGGCGCATCGACATCACGCTGCTCACGATCTGGTCAGCCGACTGTCGCGAGATCGCGCGCCCGCACTGATGACAATGCGGCGTCCCGATCGAGGAGTACAACAGCCGCAAGTAGTCGTAGATCTCTGTGATGGTTCCCACTGTCGACCGCGGACTGCGGCTGGTGGTCTTCTGCTCGATGGAGATCGCGGGAGACAATCCGTCGATGGAGTCAACATCGGGCCGTTCCATCTGGTCAAGGAACTGGCGCGCGTACGCGGAGAGGGTTTCCACATATCGCCGCTGACCTTCAGCATAGATAGTGTCGAACGCCAGCGACGATTTCCCCGAACCGCTCAGCCCGGTGATCACGGTGAGCGTATTCCGCGGGATCTCAACGCTGATGTTCTTCAGGTTGTGCTGGCGCGCACCCCGTACGCTGATGTTCTTGATGGCCATTGGGTCTGGACTTGTGCTGCAGTTTCGAGGCAGGACCCACAGAAAGGTCCGGAAGCGAGAGAACGCAGCGGTACTCCCGTATCTTAATCGTCAATATCCATGCTGGTCAAACGAGGGTAGAGTCTTTTTTCGCGTCGCAAGTGGCGCAATCGCATGAAAGGTCATGCACCTTCGATTGGCGGCTAAGCGTTTTCTCTGATGGTGTGGGTGGCGGAGCGCTCTAGAATGCAAGTACTGGGAAACAACTTGGTAGGGTAGCTGCACATCTGATTTCGAGGCGGGTAAGAGTGCGCACAATCTTTGCATCCACAACTTTTGTCATGACTGTCGCACTCTCGCTGAGCATGGGCGTGGCTGCAGGCTACGTAGTAATACTTTCCATCCTGAAATTGTTCGGACGTAAGCCCGCAACTCCAGCAAAGCCCGCTATGCTCTCCTCGGCCGCACACGCTAGCGGCGACTGATTCTTTTTGTTTGTTTTGTCATTCTGAGCGCGCCAGCGCGAGTCGAAGAATCCCTTTTTCACCGAAACAGCTTAGGAGTGCTAACGACTACTGCTCGTCCTGCTGCGGCTGTTGTGGCTGCTGCTGTGGTTGCTGATAGATCTGGGGTTGTTGCTGCTGCTGCGGTTGCTGCTGATCTTGCCCCTGTTGCTGTTGTTGTTGCATCTGGCGCAGCTCTTCCAGTAGCTGCTCCGGTGTTTTCACGCCCGGCTGTTGTTGCTGCTGGCCTTGTTGCTGTTCTCCATCGATCTCTTGTTGTGGCGGCTGTTGCGGCTGTGGATTGCCCTCATCCGGGGCTTCTTCCGCGGGCACTCCCTGATCATCGGCTTCATCAGGCTCGGTTGGCTGTGGTGCGTTCACCCCAGCCGGGTTCGGCCCACGTTGCGCCACAACGGGTTGATTTCCGGGCGCCGGTTCCGGCCCTGACTTAGCACGCAAGATCACGCGCTGCACCGCATCTGGCTGGTCCTGCGAACCCAAAATGATGTAGTCGAAGCGCGAGCCATTCAGCAGCGAGGTGAGAACATTTTGCGGCGTACCCGGGCCGATGCTTGCGACGACACGCTCGCCACTCGCCCCTGCGGGAAGGTCGATCGCTGCTTTGGTTTCGCGGCGCACTCCGGTCAAAACGTCTGCGAGTGTCGAATTATTGGCCTCGATCGTCAGCAAACCGTTGCGCATGGTGACGCGAGCCGGAGTCGGAGGCGATTGCGCCGGCGTCGGAGGTGGCGGAGGCGGCAGCTGCACCTGCGGCTGCGCTTCCGAAACTTTTTTGCCCTTCGCCACCTTGGTTCTCGTCGCTGTCTTTTGAATTTTCGCGGGAGCAGCAGAAGTCTGCTTTGCAACCACTGTTTTGGTTGGGCTGGTTGTCTTCGCGGTGGCAGTGGAGACGAGCTTCGTCGTCTTTGCTCCACTGGTCGTGCTAGCGGGAGCTTGCGCCAGCGCTGGCAGGGACAAGACCGCCGAAACTACGACCACGAAGGCTGTTTTGAGCGAGGGCATCTCTCTATAGGATGCAGCTTTGCCGCCCCGGACGCAAGTCAGCAGCAACTCCCCTGGCGTCAACCACACGGTTGATTTGACATCTAACCCGCCGGAATTAGCATCTTAAGCAGAGTAGCTCCACTCTGACTCCTATGCGCTCAAAATTACTTTTTACGTCCTTTGCTGCTCTCGTCATTTTTTCGTTCACCTCGCTGGCCAGCGCCGACGCCTGTAGCGCCGGCTCCGAGATGGATGCGGCCACCAAGTCGTCCATCGAATCTGCCGCCCGCCAGATGTTTGCCCAGATGCAACAGGGCGACGTCTTCGGATTGAAACAAAATTCCATTCCTGCGCTGGCTTCGAGTTTCGGTTCCATCGAGCAGGCCGTCATCAGCAATAAGGCGCGATACGCAGCGCTCACCATGACGGTGCGCAACGAGTACGCGCTCGACGCTCCCGGCACCGCTCCCATCGCGCGCGCGGAATTCCTCTGCGGCGTTTGGGGCCAGCCTGACTTCACCACCTTTGTGATCCCGAACCTTCCCCCGGGGAAGTATGCGGTTGTGGTCAGCGATCTTGCCGGCCAGAGCCCCTCGACTCTGTCGTTGATCCTGCAGCAGCAGGGAGCCGGATGGAAGCTCGCCGGATATTATCCGCAGCCGGCACCGGTCGGCGGCAAAGACGGCAATGCGCTGTTGCAGCAGGCGCGCACCTACAAATCGCAGGGGCAGGCGCACAACGCCTGGTTCTATTACCTGATGGCGTGGGAGCGGATCGCTCCGCTGCAATTCATGTACAACAAGACATTGGAAGCGACGCGGCAAGAGATTTCGGCTGCGCAACCTGCCGATCTGCCGACCGCTGAGAAGCCGGTGGATTTTTCTGCTGACGGCAAGACTTACAAGATCACCACGCTCGCACCTTTCGCCGACAAAGACGATGTCGATCTGGTGCTGAAATATCAGACCGCCGATATTTCCAACACGATGCAGGTCGATAAGGACAATCGTGCGCTGGTGAATGCATTTCTGGCGCGCTATCCCGAGTACAAGAGCGCGTTCAACGCCATCGTGGCTCGCGCGGTTGCACCCAGTGGTCAGGATTTCGGGACGTTGATCTCGTTGAAAGACGAGACAGGCACTGCGAAAAAATAAGTACGCCTAGACTGCGAGTCGGTCCACCAGTTCATTGATCTGGTCGCGCTCGGCTTCGGGCAGGTCGATCCACTCCATCCACATTCCCAGCATCTCTGTCGTTTTTACGATAGCGCGCACCTGCAGCTCCAGCTGGCCGATCTTCAGCTCCAGGATCATGCGCGTATTCAGGGGAAGTTTTTCCTTGGTCATGATGAAGCAACCGCGCCCGCCGATGTCGCGCAGCTTGCCCTTCAGTGGCAGCGAAAACTGCGCTTCTTTGCGGAAGTCAACCTCTCCGCGGCACGTGTAGCGCACCAATCCACGACTTTGCGCACTCGCGGGCGCTTTGGCGGCGCCTGAGCTCGGTGAAGAAGATGCTGCGGCAGATACGGCGAGCGCGGGCACCAGGCCGTCCGGCTCGATCCCGCCGCCGTCATCGGGCGGTGCGGTTTGCATGCCCCACAGGCCGCGGATCTGCTCCACTGCCCTGAGCCCAAGCTGTCCTTCCTTTTGCGTGCCGGCGGCGCCCACCCATGCCACCTTGAATCTGGCGCGGACGTTGCCGCGCTCTACCACCACGATGTCGCCGGGATTACCCGCGTATTTCACGCCGCTGATGCGCGCGCCGCGGCCGGCCACGTCGAGCGTGCATGCGGATTGTTGCAGAATGCTGCCGGGATTGTCCGGAGCGGACAATTTGATCCTCATCACCGCGCGGGTGCGTCGTTCTCGTCGTCGGGCTGGAATGGCGAAGCTCCTCGTCGCGCAGCGCGCGGGAAATCCATGGGGGAGGGTGCAGGGATTTTATGTTTGACCTGGGGCCTACGCAACATTTTTCTTAGATGACTTTGGTAACTTTCGTTCAACATCGATTGCTTCCTCTTTCGCGTTCAAGGGCATCTCGAAGTGGCACTCGCGCGGGTCTTTATCTTCGCGAAGGCCCAGGAAGACAGGCGCCCGCATCTTGATGGCGCCGCTTTCACCTTCGTGCGTCCACTCCGTGAACTTGATCTGTGCTACCAGCTTTGGATCGATGTAGTGCAGTTTTCGCGAGCTCTCCGGCTTGAAGGCGAATGGAGTTTTCGCTGTCTCCAGTGGCTTGAGCTTCTTCCATAGCGCCTCGTGCGTCGCGTAGGTGAATCCGCTTCCCGCCTGTCCCACCGGGACCAGGCGGTCCTGATCGTCATAAAGACCCAGGACGATCGATCCGAAATGTTCGCGCGATCCGCGCGGGTCGGTGTAGCCGCCGATCACGCACTCCTGCTGCATGGTGACTTTCATCTTCAGCCATTCGCGGCCCCGCTTCTGTATGTAACAACTATTCCGCTTCTTGGCGACAATGCCTTCCAGCTTCTGCTCGCGTGCGGCGCGATACAGCTCTTCGCCTTCGCCAATGAAGTGGTCGGAGTATCGCACCAGCTCGCTGGGCTGTAACAATGTCTTCAATATTTCCTTCCGCTTTTCCAGGTCCACTCGAGTCAGGTCGTACCCGTCCGCATAGAGAAGATCGAATGCGTAGTAGACGATAGGGACGGATTTGTCTCGCCCACGCCGCTTAGGACCGATAGTCAGGCCCGAACGCTGTTGCATCAGGCTGAACGAAGGGCGCCCCTTTTCGTCGAGTGCCACGATTTCGCCATCGAGGATCGCCTGCTTCGCTTTCACGCGCGAGGCGATCTCCTGCAGCTCGGGGAATTCCGGCGTGAACTCATTCTGGTTGCGCGATACCAGCCTGACTTTTCCTTTTTCGATGAATGCGATAGCACGGTAGCCATCCCACTTGATCTCGAACAGCCACTCGTCGCTGCTGAACGGTTCATCGACCAGCGTCGCGAGCATTGGATGGATCATGCGCGGCATCGCGGACTTGCGCACGCCAGGGGTCTGTGCCAACTCTGGCAAACCCATAACCACAGAGGACACAGAGGTCACAGAGGATTTTTGTCTTTTATCCCCTGGAGCTCTTAGGCCGCGAGCGACTGCTTCGTTCGTTGGCTCTTTTTTTTTAATGACGCGCGGTGAGGCTTGGCGTTTTGCGGTCGAAGTTGGTCTGACCTTTGTGCTTGATGATTTTCTTTCCTCCGCGCCCTCTGTGTCCTCCGTGGTTTTCATGCGCTTTTTGTCCGCGACTGCAATGCTCTTCTTCAACCAATCCACTTTCGACGACGCCGCGGCCTTGCGATTGCTCTCCCACTCCGCCGAACCCGAATCTCGTGCGATCTTTTCCAGCGAACGCTTGGTCAGCACCGACCAGTCCAGTTTCGGACCATTGGCGTCAAAACCTTCCTTCACTGCTTCATCGCGCTTCTTGATCAGCAACCACTCCGTTCCTTTGCTCCCTGGACGCCGCGACCGCATCCGCGCCAGCACGAACTCGCCCTTTAGTTTTTTCCCGCTCAAGCGGAATTTCAGGTCGCCTTTTGCAAGCATTTCATGAGCATCACCCAAAGGTTCCCAAACTCCCACGTCCCACACTTGCACTGTGCCTGCCCCATAATTTCCCGGGGGGATGATTCCTTCAAAATCGAAATACGAAACTGGATGGTCTTCCACCATCATCGCCAACCGTTTATCAGCGGGATCGAGTGACGGACCCTTGGGCACTGCCCACGACTTCAGTACGCCCTCCATCTCCAGGCGAAAATCGAAATGTAGGTGCGACGCGCGATGTTTTTGCACCACAAAACGGTGTTGATTGCGTTTGCCGACCTTCGCTGGAGGTTCCGGCGTCTCCGCGAATTGCCGCTTACGTTGATATTCCTCGAGTGCCATCACAGTTTGGATGCACCAAATCTGCACTGGTGTAGACTGCCTTTTCGGAAATGCCCATGGCCAAGACTGCCGCCGAGAAGCCGCTGAGCGAGATTCTTCGCCAGCGCCGCTCTACGCCCGCCTTCGAGCCGACGCCGGTGCACGAGGCCGATCTGCACAAGATCTTGCACGCCGGGCTGGAGGCTCCCAGCGGTTACAACCTGCAACCTTGGCGGTTTATTGTGGTTCGCGACGCCGAAAATCGGAAGCGATTGCGTCCTGCCGTACACAATCAGCTGAAGATCGAGCAGGCACCGGTTGTCATCGTCGCCTGCGGCGATCCTGAAGGTTGGCGCACCGGCGACCTCGACGAGATGCTTCGTCTGGCTGATGAGCACGGTTACGGCGATCCTAGCCGTCGCGCCAACGCGCGCGCCATCGCTGAGGAGTTCCTCTCCGGTCCCCACGTCGACATCTGGATCGCTCGCAACGTCATGCTCGCCTATGCGCAGATGATGCTGATGGCCGAGGCGCTCGGATACAACACCGCACCGATCGAGGGGTTTGAGGAAGAGCAGGTCCGCGCGGTTCTGAATATTCCTGATCACGTTCGCGTCATCGCGCTGCTCGCCATCGGGTATCGCCAGGGCCCAGCCAAACCTTACGGCGGACGCTTCGCCACCGAGCGCGTTTGTTTTGCAGAAGAGTGGGGAAAAGGAATGAAGCTGTGAAGCGGGTTAGTTTGCTGCTTGTGATGTGCGCAACGATTTTCTCCGCCGCTCAAACCGGGAGCGGCCCCTCGCCTCATTCCACGCGAAAGGGCGACGAGCAGGTGCTGCAGCAAGAGGCGTTCACTCCCGCAATCGCGGATATTCTCGTCGCGCGCATTGGCGAAGGCCTTGCCGGACACAGTCGCAAGACATTGCTTAGCGCATTCGACAAGAGTGATTCCCAGGATTACACCGCGATCAAAGAGCAGGTCAACTCCATCATGGAGGCCTATCGCACTTTCCGTGTGCATTATCGTGTCGACTCTTCTGCTCTGAATCCTGACGGGACCGCCACTATCCGCGCAAGTTTTCAGATCGAACAACAACCTGCCACTGAGAGTACTGTGCCGTTTCGCCGCGAGGCCGCGCCCACATTCATCGCGAAGCCCACCACGTCGGGGTGGCGTGTCATCTCCTTTTCGCCAACAAATTTCTTCATTGCCACCGAATAGACCATGAGACGCGAATATCCCAAGCGTCCTCTGCTCGGAGTAGGCGCAGTGGTCTTGCGCGGAAACAAAGTGTTGTTGGTCTGCCGCGCGCAGGAGCCCTGCAAAGGTGAGTGGACATTTCCCGGCGGCCTCGTCGAACTGGGAGAAACCTTGCGCGCAGCCGCTGAGCGCGAGACTTACGAAGAGACCGGAATCCGTATCCGTGCCGGCGAAGTGCTGGAGGTGGTGGATTCGCTGGTGAAGGGAACCGGCGGCCGACTCCGATTCCACTATTCGATCGTTGATGTCATCTGTCGCTACATTTCCGGTTCGCCGCGTCCAGGAGACGACGTCTCCGAAGTCGCGTGGGTCCCGGTCAAGAATGCTTTGCGCATGCCGCTGGCTGGAGTGACTGCGAAAGTCCTGCGGAAAGCCCTGAAATAATTTCAGGATTGTCATCCCGAGCGCAGCGAGGGACCTGCTTCTCAAAAAGTAAACGGCCCGCGGGTACTCACGCGGGCCGGTCGGTATAGCTGTTGGGATTGGCTGAGGGCTCGCTTCAAAACGGCCCCGCTCAGTCCTACAAATTGCAAGGTCTTAGGTTTTGAAATCCGCCCTAAGCCTCAGCCACCTCACTGAATCTACAACTATGACTGCAATCTTTTGCCATTATTGGATCCCCTCCTTTCCCAGTGTTCGCGTAGATTACCGAATCACGGAATGGAACGCAAGTAGCTCAACTCTTCCATCGATACGCTCCGGTTTGCGGCAAGCCGATATGCTGCAGCACTCGTGCCGCGAACTGGAGCGCCATCTCGTTTGAGTCGATGGGTTTGTTGTAGAAAGTCGGGATCAGCGGATAGATCACCGCGCCCGCATCGGCAGCGCGGTACATATTGCGGATATGAATCTTGTTCAGCGGCGTCTCGCGCGCGCACAGAATGAGCGGACGCTTTTCTTTCAAGCAAACATCCGCCGCCCGCTCGATCAAGCTCGACGACATCCCACTCGCGATCCGCGCCAGGGTCCCCATGCTGCACGGGATCACGATCATGGCATCGGTCGGATATGACCCACTGGCGACGTTCGCTGCGATGTCGTCGTTACCTTGCTGCTGGATCTTCTTGCTCTTAGCGCCGAGCAGTTGCGAGACCAGGTCGCTGCGCCCGCGGATCCCGATCTCTTCCGCCAAAACGCGCAGCGCAGTATCAGAAACGATTAGGTTCACCGCCTTCACGCGCTTGTCTCGCTCCAGCGCCTGCAGCAAATGAACAGCAAACACCGAGCCGCTCGCGCCCGTGATAGCGACGGTCAGGTTCTCAGGTTGGAAGTTCTGCCGCATGGGGATATCTAAGCGTACTACCCTGACTATTCGAAGTAGAAGACGAACATCAGTCCAAGCACCAGCGTCAGAAAGCTTGGCAGGTGTGATCGCACGCGCTGACCAACGCTCATCCGTCGCTCCGCGCCCACCGTACTGTCAACAGTAGGTTCAGTGAATTTCGCCAGACCCAGCAGCGCAGCCGTGATTCCCATCGCCCGGTGCTGCAGGTGCACCACGTGCACATGCCGTCCATGATGGAAGAGCAAGAAGACCCCGGCCGTCAGGATGGCTCCCGATAGCACCCCACGCCACGCAATGTGCTTCAGGGTGCCGGTGCGCCGGAACAATTCGACCGTCGCGATGGCCAGCGCGATCAGCGCGAAGATCTTGTGTTGGATGGCTTCCGGTTGCGTCATCAGCGCAGTATCCCCATCCGGCCAGGTGCCCGGGTCGCTCCAGATCAGCACCGCAAAGCCGATGACATACAGCAAGGCCGGCCAGAAATATTTCAAATACTTCAGCTTCGCAAAATTGCGCTCTTCCAAATAAGTCAGCAGCGCCAGAAAAATGACCCCGAATCCGGCGATGTGGTGATTGCGCAGCGAATCTGGATCAGGCCCCGGCTCCTTGCCCGAGTGGTCCATCCCCGCCATATGCTCATGATCTGGTTCCATCTGCATCGATCCATGATCGTGCTGCGTAGGCGCGGGCTGCTGCGAGGCCTGCGCCGGTGCAGTTTGCGGAGCCTTGGGCGCGGCCGCCGCATGGTGATGGTGCTGGAACAAAAGAATGAACGCCAGTGCGAATGTTGCGAACATCAGCGCCGTCCTTTGGATGATTTGGGCTTGCTCTCGCCGAACACGCGCTCGAAGATCTTGTCCACATTCCGCAGCTGACGCTTCAAACTGAACGCGCGGCTAAGCTGCGCAGGGGACACTCGCTTCGAGATCTTCTTATCCTTCGTCACCAGCTCGCGGAAGTTCAGTCCTTGCTTCCACGCGCGCATAGCGTGCCCCTGAACGAGGCGATACGCATCTTCGCGTAGCATCCCGCTTTCCGCCAAGTCGAGCAACAGCTGACCGCTGAAGACCAGCCCGCCGGTGCTCTCCAGGTTCTGCATCATGCGCTTCGGATAAACCAGCAGAGTATCCATCAGTTTCGTCGTTTTGTTCAGCAAATAATCGGCCAAGATGGTCGAATCCGGCAGGATCACGCGCTCCACCGACGAATGCGAGATGTCGCGCTCGTGCCAAAGGGCCACATTCTCGTAGGCGGCCTGCGCATTCGCTCGCACCACGCGTGCAAGTCCGCTGATCTGCTCGCAAGTGACCGGATTCCGCTTGTGCGGCATCGCCGATGAGCCCTTTTGCTTTTCGCTGAAGAATTCCTCAGCCTCGCGTACCTCCGTGCGCTGCAAGTGCCGGATCTCCGTCGCAACCTTGTCGAGTGTTGCGGTGATCACCGCCAGAGTGGAAATGTAGTCGCATGGCGGTCGCGCTGGATGACCTGCGACGAGATCTCCGCCGCCTTCAATCCCAGCCGTTCGCAGATCTGCACCTCGTATTCCGGCTCCAGATGAGCAAACGTCCCCACCGCTCCCGAAAGTTTCCCGACGCGCATTTCTTCCGCTGTCCGCTCGAAGCGGACGATGTTGCGCTCCATTTCGGAATACCAGTTCGCGAGCTTCAGCCCGAATGTGATCGGTTCAGCGTGGATGCCGTGCGTTCGCCCGATCATCGGCGTGTCCTTGAATTCAAATGCGCGCCGCTTCAGGACTGCGCGCAGCGCCTTCAAGTCTTTCAGGATCAGCTCTGACGCATCCTTCACCTGCAGCGCTTGCGCCGTGTCCACGACGTCGTTCGACGTGAGCCCGTAGTGCAGCCAGCGCGATTGCGGCCCGACTTTCTCAGCCACAGCGGTGGTGAAGGCGATCACGTCGTGCTTCACCTCGGCCTCCACCTGGTGGATGCGTTCGAGCTTGAAATCGCCCTTCTCGCGGATGGCTTTCGCGGCTTCAGCCGGTACCAGACCGGCCTCGGCCAGCGTCTCCGTCGCGGCGACTTCCACCGCCAGCCACATGCGGAACTTGTTCTCCTCGGCCCAGATGCGGCCCATCTCCGGACGCGTGTATCGGCTGATCACAACTTTCCTTTCGACTGCATTCGGGAACCGATGATTGTAAATGGAAGTGCGCTTTCTCGGAAAACATTGAAAATATATCGCTTCACGATATAATGTAAGTACGATGTCCACGCGTGCTCTGGCTGATCGCCAGTATCTCTCTCTCGCTGAGTTCCGCTACCAGGTCCGGCGATTTCTGCGCTTCAGCGAATGCCAATCGCGCGACTTTGGCTTGCAGCCGCAGCACTATCAACTTTTGGTTGCGCTCAAAGGGCTCCCCCGTGAGAAGTCGCCGACGATTGGCACGCTGGCCGAGCGCATGCAGCTCGCCCATCACAGTCTCGTCGAATTGCTCGACCGCGCCAGCGAGCAAGGGTTGGTTTCGCGCCGTCGCGAATCAGGCGACCGTCGCCGGGTAGGGATCCACCTCACCGCCAAAGGCGACAGGCTGGTAGCGGAGTTGGCGGGGCGCCACGTGGTTGAGCTCCAATCGTCTGGGCGCCACCTGCTTGCCGCGCTCCGTCCTTTGATCCTGCATCCAACCCATTCCAGAGTGAAAGCGTGACAGCGCCCGACGATCATAAGTCCAATTCGAAGTTGCGAGACGTGCTCCAGCGCCTCTCGCGCGGGGTAGGCAGCCGCGAGGAAGATGGCCTTCTGGGTGATTTCACCGTCACTCGCCGCGTTATCCCCATCAGTTTTCTTGCCGTCGTGATCGGGGTGGCCTGCGCCTATGTCGCCCTTTTTCTTCTGCGGTTGATCGGCCTGTTCACCAATCTTTTTTATTACCAGCGCTGGAGCTTTGATTTCGCTTCGCCCGCGCATCATCATCTCGGTTATTGGGCGCTGCTGGTGCCAATAGTCGGCGGGGTCATCGTGGGAATCATGGCGCGCTTCGGCTCCGAGAAGATTCGCGGGCACGGCATGCCCGAAGCCATCGAAGCTATCCTGCTGCGTGGCTCGCGCGTTTCACCGCGGGTAGCATTTTACAAGCCGATATCAGCCGCCGTTGCCATCGGCTCAGGCGGACCGTTCGGCGCGGAAGGCCCCATCATCATGACCGGCGGCGCGGTCGGTTCGCTGATCGCGCAGTTCTTCCATCTCACTGACACCGAACGCAAGACGCTGCTCGTGGCCGGCGCTGCCGCCGGAATGTCGGCCGTCTTTGCCGCGCCGGTAACGTCGGTGCTGCTTGCAGTCGAGCTGCTGCTGTTCGAATGGAAGCCGCGCAGCTTGATCCCCGTAGCTCTGGCCAGCGCAGTTTCTGCAGCTACGAGATGGCATCTGCTTGGCCTGGGTCCGGTCTTTCCCACCGGCCAGCACGATGCGTTCCTGAGCGCGCGCGTCCTTGCCGGGTGCGCGCTGGTCGGTCTGTGCGCCGGCGTTCTCGCAGCTGTTCTAAGCGCCGCCATCTACAAAGTTGAAGACACTTTCGAACACTTCCCCGTGCATTGGATGTGGTGGCCAGCAATTGGCGGCGTGGCGATCGGCATTGGTGGATTGATCTTTCCCCCCGCGCTCGGTGTCGGCTACGACGTGATCGCCGACCTGGTGGGCGGCAACATTGCCTGGCATCTGGTGCTGGGGATCCTGCTGGTCAAATCGACCATGTGGGCGCTCTCGCTCGGCTCTGGGACTTCGGGCGGAATCGTCGCGCCGTTGCTGATGATGGGCGCAGCCGTCGGCGCCGCGGGGGCACACTTTCTCCCGGTGCAAGGGGCCGGATTTTATCCCCTAGTGGGGATGGGAGCGATACTCGCGGGAGCCATTGGCGCTCCTCTCACCGGGATCGTATTCGCGTTAGAGCTTACTCACGACGTCAACATGCTGTTGCCGCTGCTGATCGGCTGCGCGCTGGCGCACGCTTTCAGCACATTGTTCTTGCGTCGCTCCATTCTCACGGAAAAGATCAGCCGCCGCGGTTACCACCTGAGCCGGGAATATTCCGTAGACCCGCTCGAAATAGTTTTCGCCCGCGAAGCCATGCGCAGCAACATCGTGGCTTTTCCCGCCAACGTGTCGCTCGCCGATCTTGGGGACGCTCTGAATACCGAACGCAAGCGTGGGCAGTATCTCTATCCCGTGGTTGGAGAAGACCACGCACTGATGGGCGTGCTGACCCGCCGTGACGTGCAGGACCTGCTCACGAAACATTCCAACGCTGTTGCCGCGAATATTTCTCTTGCTGAAGTTGTCAACCCGGACCCGGTCGTCGCTTACTCCGACGAACCGTTGCGCGTGCTGGCCCAACGAATGGCCCAGACCGGGATTACTCGCTTTCCGGTGATCGAACGCCGGGAAGAACGGCGCAAGCAGCCGCGTCCCAAACTCGGAGTAGGCGGACACGGCAAACTTGTCGGCGTGATCGGGCTTGCTGATCTGCTAAAGGGAAGGACCCTCAATCTTGAGGCCGAACGCCACCGCGAGCGCGTGCTCCCGATCCGCGTCTTCTTTCCGCTGCAATTCAGCAGCCGTGAGAGCAGTAACGGCTCTTCAGAGTCCTGAGAGGCAAACTCGCTTGCTGCCGCGGCATCCTTAGCTATATCGGATTGAGGAGAATTCCATGCAACATCGCGATTCGCGTATGCAGAAATGTATTGACGAGTGCAGCGGCTGCCACCGCATCTGTCTCGAAACCTTGACGCATTGTCTCAATAAGGGTGGCCGGCTCTCCGAGGCGCATCACATCCGCCTGCTTACCGACTGCGCCGAGATCTGCCAGACCAGCGCCAATTTCATGTTGCGCAATTCGGAGTTGCACGTTTACACCTGCGGCGCGTGCGCCGAGATCTGTGAGCGGTGCGCCCGCAGTTGCGAAGAGATGAGCGACGACGACCTTATGGTTCGTTGTGCTGAGGCCTGCCGCTCTTGTGAAGTGCTGTGCCGCGAGATGTCGCGCTTGGGCGAACGAGCAGCGTAGAGGAGTGGAGGGGCCGCAATCTTCAGCGGCCCCGTCCGAACGATTACCAATACTTAACGTTCACTTTGTCGAGCCAGGTCGAGTAATCGGTCTGGTATCTGTTGCCGTCCATCTGGAAGGCAACATTCAAGCTCTTGATGCTGCTGGATTTGGGGCTGTACTCGCGGTTCAGGTAGTACTTTTGCCCGTTGATCGAAATGGTCACAAACTGCGACTTCCCGGTCGATGTGCGATGGAACTCCATCACAACGTGGTGCCACTTATAGGCGGTCCTCGATGAGCAGGTGATCGAGGTCGCTACCCAGCGGTGATTGTAGGCGTCATAGACTCGCCACACGCCGGAGGCAAATCCGCACTGCGTCCCGAAAATATATTTCTTCGAGTTGAGTCCTTGATTCACCTCAAATTCAAGTGCCTGCGGTGCCGCAGGGTTTTTGATGTAGTAATAAAAATCGTAAACAAAGTTTGTCGCCGTCGTGCCATACGCTACCGGCTTCCACCAATAAGCGTTGGAGTAGTTATTGGTTCCTCCTAGAAAAAATTGCATGGAGGCCCCTTCGAGCGCAGGCGAGGTAATGCCTTGTTTGAACCAATGTGTTGCAAAACTTCCCTGACCGGCTGTTCCGGCACACTCACTACATGAATTCCAGCCGGTTTTTCTTTCCAGGTTTGTTAGGACAGTTTGGCCGTCAGAGACGACTCCAAGCGATACAAGCAGACCAAAGAATACGATTGCCCTTCTGATCATGAACTCACTCCTTATTTGGGGAAATGGGTCGGTCAGACGAAATGCGCTGCTTCTCTGTTTGTGGTGGATCAAGACTAGGCGGGCGACTGCGGTCGGACTATCGGTCGAAAGGCTGGCGTTACCTAAGAAAGCGGCCCTAAGGAAACGACGGTGAAGAGTTTTGTCCGACTAGGGCATTTGCCTCAGTGGGGAAAAATAAAAGGCCGTCAGTCAAACTGACGACCTGCGCAACCACGCTGTTTATTGACGCCTAGCAGCTTTTCCATCTCTTCGTAGTGAAAGCCCTTGCCGGGTGTATACGGCTGGACCCACTTTCCATCGATGACAAATTGAGGGATGGAGCGCCTGCCGGCATGCTTCACTACTTCCGCGGCGGCGGCAGGGTCGTTCTCGATATCAATCTCTTTGTAGGCGATCTTGTGCTTGTCGAGGAAGCGCTTGGCTTCGCGGCAGTCAGAGCACCAGACGGTCGTATATACGGTTAATTCCATCCTAATTCTGATTCTAAATCACCTTTCTGGGATTCACGAAGCCGTGGCGCCCGCCAGTACCGGCTCCGGCTCGGAGATATTTGCCTCCCCAGCCTGCGCTTCAAACCGCTTCTTCAGCTTCAAGATCGGCTGCTCAAAAGCCTTCCAGGAAATGGTCGCGACCAGGTACAGCAGCGCAAACTCTCCTACCAGAGTGATCACATCCCCCGCGAACCGGTTCTGCAGACTATTACTCCAGCGGAAAAGAGCCCATCCTTTGTAATAAGGAAAGAAGATGGGATGAAAGATGTAGAGCCCATAGCTGATCTTTCCGGTGTAGCGCAGGAAACTGTTGTTCAGCACTTTCATCAGCACTGATCCCCCACGCGCGGTCAGTGCCAGACCCAGCCACCCGGTGAATCCAATGGAAAGCAGCACGTAAACCACGCCGTGCGACCGCAACCATGACCAATCGGCTTGCGTCAGGATCCAGTACACGGTCGGTACGATCGCCGAGGCGCCGATCAGCGACCACCGCCGCAGCTTCTGCGCTGAGTAATTTTCAGAGCGCATCCAGCACGCAATGAGTGCGCCGTACGCCATCTCATCCATGCGAAAAAAGGAATTGTGCGCGTTGCCGAAGTGATACATCCCGAAGTAACGGCCCACCGTGACCACCACGATGAATCCGATCAGGACCTTTGCCAGGTGCTCGCGTTTGGCAAACGCCACGACGAGAGGCCACACCAGATAGAAATGTTCCTCGATCGCCAGCGACCAGGTCACCGCCAGCGGAAAGGGCCCGTGTGTTCCGAACAGAAAATTCTGGACGTAAACGACGTAGTAATACCAGGCGAAGTGCTGCGAGTCGAACTGCTCGGCGCCCCACCTTCCGATGTGCGGCACGATCGCAAACATGTAGAAGAGCATCGCGAAGTAAAGCGGCCAGATGCGGAGCCCGCGGCGCACGTAGAAGTTGCGGAAGTAATGGTCGCTCCCCTTTGCGTCGATAAGGATGCCGGTGATCAAAAATCCTGAGAGCACGAAGAAGAGGTCCACACCGATCCATCCCGCAGGCCCCAGCTTTCCCAGCCAGGTGAGACTCGGATAGTCAGGCCATGAGTGCGTCAGCAGCACCGGCAGGATCGCGAATGCGCGCAATCCGTCGAGCTGTGGAAGATGTTTTCTAGCTTCCAGGGTTGATCGTCCAGAAAAGGAATCCGAAGTGGCGTTCCCAGTTTAAATCAACCATAGGAATCGCCAAAAAATGCCGCCAGCTCTTGCCGGCGGCACGGTAAGAACAAGGAATCAGTGGGCCGTCACATAAATCGCCTTGGTTGTGGTCTTGCGATAACGATCGACTGCAACTATCGCGACGCGGTGCTTGCCTGCACTCACCGTAACGCTTCGCTTCAACTGGTCGTTCCACGACTCAAACGATTTCTTGCCATCGAGATAGAGCTGCATCAAGTTGACGCCCGCCGGAGAATTGCCTCCGGCGCTCACGGTAAAGGTTTTTGCTACGGTTGCTCCGTTCGCGGGTCCGCAAATGCGGGCAGAGAGCGTCGCCGAACCCGGAGGCGCACACATTACCGTTGCGTTGGTGTTCAGCAAGACGTGACTGGAGTTAGCCGGGACAACCAGGTCATGACGTCCGTCGAGATTCAGATCACGCCCAATGGGATCGTTTTGACGGGTGAACGAGCCCGCACTGAAGGGCCCGGTGAAGTGTCCGTCGCCCGCGTTGAGCAGGTATTGCAGCGGCACGCTGGTGCCGTTCACGTAATCAACTCCGGGCAGCACAACGTCTTGAATGCCATCGCCATTCAGGTCCACAGCGAAGGTGGCGACTTGTGGGAACTGCGGCGGTACTCCTCCAAAACCAACGCCTGCCGTGTAATGTGAGCGCAATCCGAAGTGGCCGGTGCCATCGTTCAGGTAGATCGAAACTGTGCTTCTTTTGCTTGCAGTGCAGGTTCCCGCGTCACAATTCCAAACCCGCAGCGCGACGTCGAGCGAGCTATCGTGGTTGTAGCTTCCAATAGTGAACGTTCCGAAACCGCTCGGAACCGTGGTGCTAGTAGTCAGAACGAATGAACCGGCTCCGTCTCCTTTGTAGAGCTGAAGCTGATCGCCGCTGCGCGCCAGGATGTCGGCCTTGCCGTCACGATCAAAATCTGCCAGAGCAATGTTGCTGACGAAGCCGGTAAACGTCGTTCCGCCGGTTTCCGTAAAGTTGGCCGCACCGTCGTTCAGCTCCGTGAGTGCGAACGAGCTGGTGTCATCGTTATATCCATTTACCAGGTCCACGTTGCCGTCGTTGTTAACGTCCGCGAGGGCAAAGCTGTATGCGTCCGGTGAGAAGCTGTTCACGTCTTTGCCGAAGGTGAATGTGCCATCTCCGTTGCCGAACCAGATCTCGAATTCCGGCACGAATTGTTTTCCGATCACGATGTCCAGTTTCCCGTCGCCATTCATGTCGGCGGTATCAATCCTTATCGGATTGTCGTTCGACGCGATCGCGTACTGCGCTTTGCGGCTGAACTTGCCCGAGCCCATGTTCAAATAGATCGTGACCAATGTGCCGGCTTCCACGACAGCGAAATCGGGCTTGCCATCTTTGTTGAAGTCCCCGGTGATAGCCGAAGCTGGCGCCTGATTCGTACCGTAAGCTGCTCTTGTGAATGTGACTTGCGCTGTGGCAAATGCGCTTACAGCCAGCGCACAGATGAGTACCCGGGCCCAATACATGTCTCGTCTCCAGCTCCAGCAGGAGCTACACAGTCAGTTGAATCAGCAGAGATGCGGGTTGCCTATACGCGGTTTTGTGCCAATTTCACTGTGACGGGAAGGGGGGTACAGCTGTGATGTAAGGGAAGTACAGAAGAGCAATTCGCCATAGGTGCTTGCGGTGACAAGCAAAAGCCGCCAGCTTTTGACTGGCGGCTCGATTTTTTTCTGAGTACTGGGTACTGAGACTAGGTACTAAGCACTGAACAGCAGCACTCCATCCTGCTTCTCTTCGCCCACCGGACGGTAGAACAGTTTGTCATCCTCGAGATAGACCTCGATGAACGCCGGCCGTGTGGTGATGGTGCCCTGGATCAGCGCTTCCGAGAGCGGGTCCTCGATATAGCGCTGCAACGCTCTGCGCAGCGGACGCGCGCCGTAATTGCGGTCGGTCAGCGTCTTTGCCAGGATCCACTTCTTCGCATCTTCGGTCACATTGATGGTGATGTGCCGCTGCGCCAGGTTCTGGTTCAGCTGCTGCACCATCAGCTCCACGATCTGGATGAGGTCGCCTTCGGTGAGCGCACCGAAGATGATGATCTCGTCCAGACGGTTGAGGAATTCCGGGTTGAAGGTCTTCTTGACCTCCTGCTTCACCAAGTCCTCGACCTTCGCTGACACCTGCTCTGCGTCTTCCGAGCTGAAGCCCAGCCGGTGCCGCTTCTGCAGGTGACGCGCGCCGATGTTCGACGTCATGATCAGGATGGTGTTCTTGAAGTCGACCGTGTTGCCCAGTCCGTCCGTCAGCTGGCCGTCGTCGAAGACCTGCAGCAGGATGTTGAACACATCCGGGTGCGCCTTCTCGATCTCGTCGAGCAGGATGACTGAGTACGGAGCGCGGCGAACGCGTTCCGTCAGCTGGCCGCCCTCATCGTAGCCAACGTATCCCGGAGGCGAGCCGATGAGCTTCGATACCGAATGCGGCTCCATGAACTCCGACATATCGAAGCGGATCAGCGACTTCTCCGTGCCGAAGAGGAATTGCGCCAATGTGCGCGCCATTTCCGTCTTGCCGACGCCCGTCGGACCCAGGAACAGGAACGAGCCGATCGGGCGGTTCGGGCGCTTGCAACCCGGCGCGCGAGCGGCGGATAGCGCGTGCCAGCGCGCTGATGGCTTTTTCCTGCGAGATCACGCGCTTGTGCAGCTCTTCTTCCACGCGCAACAGCTTCTTGCGTCTCTTCTTCCTTGATAGAGGTGATAGGAACGCCGGTCCAGCGCGAGACCACGTCTTCGATGTCTTCGCTGCCGACTACGCCGGCCGAAGATTCATCGAGGTGATATTTCTCGCGCAGCGCGCGCAGGTTCTCGCGCTCCTTGCGCTCTTCGTCGCTGTAGAAGCGCGCCTTCTCGAACTCGTGGTTCGCGATGGCGTTCTCCATGCGGTGAACGATGAACTTGATCCGCTTCTGCACCTCGGTGATGTCGTCGGGCAGGGAAGTCTGGCGCAGCTTCACGCGCGCGCCGGCTTCGTCGATCAAGTCGATGGCCTTGTCGGGCAGGAAGCGGTCAGGGATGTAGCGGTTCGAGTGCGAGACCGCGAAGTTCGATGGCTTCTTCCGTGTAGGTGACGGCGTGGAACTTCTCGTAGCGGTCCTTGATGCCGTTGATGATCTTCATGGCGTCGCTCTCGTTCGGAGGCGGAACTTTCACCGCCTGGAAGCGACGCTCGAGCGAGCGGTCTTTCTCGATGGACTTGCGATATTCGCCCGGCGTAGTCGCGCCGATGCACTGAATCTCGCCGCGCGAAAGTGCCGGCTTCAGGATGTTGGCCGCGTCCAGCGAACCTTCCGCCGAACCCGCGCCGACCAACGTATGCAGTTCGTCAATGAAGACGATGGAGTTCTGGTTGTCCATCAGTTCTTTCATGATGGTCTTCAGCCGCTCTTCGAATTGTCCGCGATACTTCGTGCCTGCAACGATCAGCGAAAGATCGAGCGCGAGCATCCGCTTGTCGCAAGGAACGACGGAACTTCGCCGTCGGCGATGCGCTGCGCCAGTCCTTCGACGATCGCCGTCTTGCCCACGCCCGGCTCGCCGATCAGCACAGGATTGTTCTTCGTGCGGCGGCACAGGATCTGCACCATGCGCTCGAGTTCGTTTTCGCGGCCGACCAGCGGATCAAGCTGGTTGTCCATCGCGGCCTGAGTCAGGTCGCGCGAGAACTCTGAGCAGCAGGCGAAGCTTCACGCTGCCGCTGCTGGCTGCGCTCTTTTCCTGCGTGCGTGCGCGCCAGCTCTTCGCGGATGGCCGAGAGGCGCAGTCCGCGCTCATGCAGGATCTCTGCGGCAAAGCATTTCTCTTCGCGCAGCAGCCCTAATAGAAGATGTTCGGTTCCAATGTGTTTGTGCGAAAGGCGTTCGCCTCTTCCGCCGCAAACGCGAGCACGCGCTTGCACTCGTTCGATAGCGGCAGGTCGACCGAAGTCGACACTTTCTCGCGGATGGTAGTGTGGCCTTCGATCTGTTTGCGGATCGATTCCACGGAGGCGTGCGAACGCAGGAAGCGATTGGTCAGCGCCTTGTCTTCGCGCAACAGGCCGAGCAGCAGGTGTTCGGTCTCAATATAAGGTGAGCCGAACTGGCTGGCTTCATAGCGCGCAAAGAAGATGACCCGCCGCGCTTTTTCTGTATAACGTTCGAACATGTTCCCTCAATAAGGCCGCGTCCCCGCCGGCTTGATTGCCGGTCAGATGCCGCCTCGTTGTCCCTTGCTACCGGCAACTCTTCCGCCGGGCCTAGCTCAGTACGGATAACGTGTTCGTCCTATTATCCGTAGAAATCCACTTAAATATCTACTGTCTTTTGATACTCGCCGGTACCAAAAGACTCATCCTGCCACCAGACTCGCAGGCGCAACTCTCTTCCACCCTGCCTTCGCCATTCGCAAAACCCGCTGACAACGCCGCGCAAACGCATGGTTGTGAGTCACGATCAACGACGTCAACCCATGCTGCTTATGTAACCGCTCCAGCAACTCGAAAATTCCCGTCGCCGTATCCATATCCAGGTCGCCCGTCGGCTCATCCGCCAAAAACAGTTGCGGACGCGTGATCAAAGCCCTCGCCAGCGCTACCCGTCTGCTGCTCGCCGCCGGAAAGCTCTCCCAACGATGATGCCCCGATCAGCCAATCCCACTTCCTTCAGCCAGTCGCAGCATTCCACCCGCGCCTTCGTCTCCGCTTCGCCGCGAAGCAAAAGCGGCATGGCGACATTTTCCGCCGCGGTGAACTCGGGTAGCAGGTAGTGGAATTGCCACACATACCCGATCACCCGGTTGCGAAAGTCAGCCGCCGCTCGCCCTTAAGCTGATGCAATTGCAGTTCCGCGCACTCCACCGTGCCCGAAGTCGGCGCATCCAGCGCTCCCAATATATGAAGCAGCGTACTTTTGCCGCTTCCCGACGCGCCCACAATGGCCAGCATCTCTCCCTTCCTCACCTGGAAGGTCAGGTTTTCAAAGACCACTAGCTCAGAACGTCCTGAGCGATACACCTTGCGAAGCTGCTCAACCCGCAGGATGTCTGCTGTGTTCATTGGATGCAATCAGGTACCACTCCGTTACTGTTTTTGCCGCTCGCCGGCGCGCAACCTTTTGCAAGACCGCGGGTTGCGGTTGCCTCGGATGCGGCGAGCCGAAAGGGTAGTGTAGCGGAAAAAGGGCAGTTGTATATCGACCACCGAGGCCAAATTCCCAACCTGATATGGAACCTTCGCCCGCTGTCCGGATTCCAATTTGACAATCCAGAGTTGCTGCCTAGAATGGCTGCTCTTCTTGTCGGGCTATTTTGCAGTCGGAGAAAGATCATGAAACGACTCGCTTGTGTTCTATGCCACCTTCTCTTCTCAGTTCTGATTCTTACTTCATTCTTCGCGTGCTTACCCGCTTTTGCTCAGGATACTAATAATCAGGCCGTTGGCTTCCCCGCAAACGGATCCTTTAGTGGGGGTGGCATCGACACCGTTCAGCTGAACAATGGAAATCTCCACGTCGAGCTTCCGCTCTTCGCATTACCGGGGCGTGGGCCCGGAGTGGCGGTCAAATATGTGTACGACAGTAAGGGTTGGTATGCACATACGCTCAACATCGTTCAAGACAGCCCGGTCTATATCGATCCACGGACATTCCGGAATTTTGGGGCCAACAATCTTCCATGGGCGATTTCTGCTCCGCTTGCTAACGGCAGTGGCTTGTCTGGCGTAGTGGGTGGGGGAGGTCCTGTACTGGTCATACCGTTTCTAAAACAACGTACACCTATCGGGAACCGAACGGGACTTCACATACTTTTTCGTCGGTGTACCCAACTCCGAACCCTTGCAATTTCACAAATCCCAGCAACATGGTTTCGGCTACCGACGACTCGGGCTGGTCCATGCAGATTGACGGGGGGGGATTGCCCACCAAGGTATTCTCCAAGGAGGGAGCGAATATTTCGTTTCAGGGAACCTTTTCCAGCCAGACTGGATGGACCCTGCAAGATACTAACGGTAACCAGATTACCCGGGCAAAATCAGGGACTGCTCCGGCTGCCAATCTCACCGACTCGCTCGGTCGTAGCCTTAACGTGGCTCCAGTCGGACCCGATGGATTTGGCAAATACAACCTTACTTACTCCGACTCCAATGGCGCGACTCAGACCATTCAGATCACAATGATCACGGTCAACGTGCACACTTCGTTGTGCGGGGTGCAGAATACCGGTAGCCAGGGTCCGTGCAACGAATACACCGGCTCGTGGCAAGCTCCTTCAGAAATTCTTCTTCCAAACACCCAGAAGTACACCATTTCCTACGTACAGAATTCTCACGGGGAACTCGCCTCGATTCAATTGCCCACAGGGGGTAGCATCTCCTACACCTTTGGTACTACTCAGCCAGGTGGAAAGGATGATGGAGGTCCGAGAGTGATCGCCAGGACCATTCAAGAGAGCGTAAGCTCACCGACCGCCAC
Organism: uncultured Acidobacteriota bacterium; assembly: GCA_963711965.1. GTDB lineage: Bacteria > Acidobacteriota > Terriglobia > Terriglobales > Acidobacteriaceae > CAVQGF01. The sequence goes on from CAVQGF010000005.1 coordinate 66,606, forward strand.
TTGGACCTATTCTTATAACGCAACTGATAATAGGCAAACCACGGTACGCGATCCACTCGGTAACGATGAAGTCCATGTCTTTCAGCGTCTCGTAGCCGTCCTAAACAGTCCTACCTACGAAGTCACAAATACTGTCTACAACGGACCGGCCTCAAATAACCTCATCCTAAAAAAAATCCAAACGGGTTACACGGGAGTTGGCGTCAGCTATCTCCCATCCAGTGAAACTGTGACATGGGACCCAAACGGTGCCAATTGGTCTCACGCACCGAATCCGACTATGAGACTTGGGGCAACGTAACAGAGCAGCGAGAGTACGCTTTCGGAGTAGGGAATTACGGCGCTTTAGTCCGCAAGACGCACTTCAACTATGCGCACATCAGCGGCAACACGAACTACAACGTCAATTACAAGAACCTGAACATCGCCAACCGGGTCACGCAGAAAACTGTCTATGACTCAAGCGGCACAACCATCGTTGCAGATAGCAAGACGGCGTACGACGGAAACACCGTCAGCGCGATTTCCGGCGTGCCCAACCATGTCACCATGGCGACCCAGTATCGCGGCAATCCGACCCAGTCTCAAGTCTGGCGCAATCTGCCCAGCGTTTCTTGGCTCCCGACCAACAATACCTACAACGATCTTGGCCACCTGATCTCCACCCAGGATCCCGGTGGGCACACCACAACCTTCAACTACACCGATTCCTGGTACGCAACCGGCTGCGGAGTCGGTGGGAACACTCAAGCTTTCCTCTATGAAACCGACCCTCCGACGACCCAGAATTCGCAGGGTGCCATCGTCCAGCACCGTTCGCGGAGCAAATACTACCCGTGCACCGGCCAGAAGCAGCTCACGCAGGATGAGAACGATATCGACACCGGCACCAACCGCGGCACGAGCTACACCTACGATTCCATGCTGCGGCCAGGGTGCATTTACGATTCCGCCGCCGGGCAAACATGTAACGCTTACGGCGACGCGCCAGGCTCGGTCAGCGTCACCACAACGACCAAGATCGACGGCAGCAACAACCGCGTCGAGGTTTCCAATCACGACGGCCTTGGCCGCGTGAAGAACACCGTCCTGCAAGACTCGGTTGGCCCTTACGCCGAAACCGACATCATTACCGACACTACTTACGATCTGCTCGGCCGTGTCTTGTGCGTCAGCAATCCGCACCGCTGGATAACCAGCCAGACCGATGGCCAGACCTGTTACCAGTACGACGCGCTCAGCCGCAAGACGCAGGAGAGCCCGCCCGACTCAGCTACCGGCGGTGTGGTCACCTACACCTACGGCGCGCAGACCACGGGCACGCTCGGCCTCACCACCACCATCACCGACCAAGCCGGCAAAAAGCGCAAAAGCGTGAACGATGCCCTCGGCCAGCTGGTTGATGTCTGGGAACCGGACAGCACCAACGCCCTCATGTGGGACACCGCCTACCAGTACGACACGCTCGGCGACCTGAAGCGCGTCGACCAGAAGGGTGGCGACGCCAACTCTGCCAACTGGCGCACCCGCACCTTCACCTACGACTCGCTCTCGCGCCTGCTCACCGCCACCAACCCCGAGTCAGGCCAGATCACCTGGACCTACGACAATGACTCGAACGTCCTCACCAAGATCGACGCCAAGGGCACCACCATCGCCTACAACTACGACGCGCTGCACCGCGTCGCGACGACGGGCAGTACGCACGCCAAGTCCTACACGAACAATCCGCCGCCCAACGACGCCGCGGTCGACTATTACTTCGACCAGACCAGCTACAACGGCCTCGCCATCTCGGAAGGCGTCGGCAAGCAGACCGGCATGCACGACGCCACTGGCGATAGCGCCTGGACCTTCGACTCCGAAGGCCGCACCGTCACCGAGAACCAGAAGATCAGCATCACCGGGCTCACCTCCAGCGCCATCACCAAGTCCATCAGCTACACCTACAACCTCGACGGCTCGCTCGCGTCCATGATTTATCCGAGTGGCCGCACGGTGAACTACGCCTACTCCACCATCGGGCGCACCGGGTCGGTCGCCGATAACGGCACCGGCGGCGCGACTTACCTTTCCTGGTCGCCGCCCGCGGGTTCCTGCTCCAGCCAGAACCAGAACCGCTATTCAGTGCACGGCGAAGAGCTCTGCCTCAATCACGGCAACGGCGTCGTCAGCTACAACGGATTCAACAACCGCTTCCAGCCGTCGTTGCTTTCTGCCGCCGGCGCCAGCGGCACCGTGCTCTCGCTCAGCTACACCTTCACCGACGCGAACTCAAAGAACAACGGATTGCTGTGGAAGATCACCAACAACAAAGACAATAACCGCTCGCAGAACTTCTACTACGACCAGTTGAACCGGATTCTTCTCGCCTACACCGATGGCAACCTGTGGAGCAACCGCTTCACCATCGATCAGTGGGGAAACCTGACCAACAAGGGCGCATGCATCAGTGGGGATCTTTGCTTTGGCAAGCCGCAGGGCGAGAACTTTGTGGGGACGGCGACCGCCAAGAACCAGCTCAACACCTATTCCTACGACAACAACGGTAACTTGCTAAACGACCAACTCGGGCACGCATTCACCTACGACGCTGAAAACAGGCCGTACTCGGGCGGGGGTGTTACTTACTACTACGACGGAACGGGAGAACGTGTCGCGAAATCAAATGGGAAGCTTTATTGGTTCCAAGACGACAATTCGCCGGTAGCGGAAAGTGATGTTTCAGGGAATCTCACCTTTGAATTCGTCTTCGCCAACGGGAAGCGCTGGGCAAGAAGAGATGCGAGCGGAACGGTTCACTACTACTTCAGTGATCAGATTAACTCTTCAAATGTAATTACGTCGACTGATGGAAGCACCATTCAATCAGAGTCTGACTTCTACCCATACGGTGGTGAGCGGAGAATTGTTGCTGATAGCACCGGCAACAACTACAAATTTACCGGTAAGGAACGTGACTCTGAGACGACCAACGATTACTTCGGCGCACGATTCTACTCGTCAAACTTTGGAAGGTTCTTAACGCCCGACTGGGCGGCCACCCCAGCCGCGATACCCTACGCGCAAATGGGAATTCCCCAGACGCTAAACCTCTATTCATACCTAGGGAATAACTCATTGACAAGCACGGATTCCGATGGGCACTGCTGTGAAAGCTTCGCGTTATTCGGCCCAATTCTGGCCCCCACGGGCTTTGCGGTTGAACTCGCCACCAATCCCAAACAAGCCCTAGCTGATCTGGCGATAGGTGCAGGCAAAGGTCTACAAAATTTAGTCAACATCGTACAAAGTGACCATACTCTTTCTCCGTCGCAAGTGATTCCCTCCGCGACGCCAACAAGCTCTTCACAAGCTGTTGGAATGGTGGGGTTTACGGCCGTGACCTCCGGCATCGCACCTGAATCAGCTGTAGAAAAAACTGTTGCTTCATCTCCTACAGCAGCCGAAACGGCGGTTGAGGTTTCTATCTCAAGATCGATGAGTCCAGCGGCCGCTCAGCACATCGAGGAAGCCCAAGCGGCCGGGCAACCATCAGTTCTGACATTAGAAAGAACTGGAGCGGAAGCGCGGGGCCAACAGGCGGTGAAGGATGTACCCAAGGTGTCTGGCATGGATAGAGACGAGTATCCCCCAAAGTGCTGTGCTGAAGGCGGGGAAGGTGCGAGCGTTAAGCATATTCCCAGCGGCGACAATCGGAGTGCTGGTGCACAGTTGGGCAACCAGGTCAAAGACCTCCAAGACGGCACAAAGGTTAAAATCGTCGTGACCGATGATCCAATCAGGAAATAGTGCATGAAAATTGCAAATATCTCGCCTTTCATTTCGTGGACGGGTTTGGAGGGAGACATCTCTGAAACTGTAGTCCCTAATGCGGAGCACCGAGAATTATTGTCTCTGCATAACGGCTTGGTTGCGTTTTGGGGTGGACTGAGGATTTTTGGGTTGAATGGAGGAAGCGTTCAGGAACTGCAGAGGTGGAACGCGAAATCGAGTTGGAGATTTACCTATAAAGAGCTAGTAAAAGATTACCTAGTGTTCTTTGCCGAAGACGCGTTCGGCAATCAATTCTGTTACAAGGACTCGGGTACAGATATTTATTCGTTCTTGGCTGAAACCGGTCAGATTCGGCTGTTTGCCCCATCCCTAGAGATGTGGGTATCGAGAATCTCAGAAGATCCTGCAGGAGCGTTGAAATTGCCATTACTCCAAGAGTGGCAGTCAGAGGGGGGCAATTTGCTGAAGGGTACCGAGCACTTGTGTCCAACATATCCTTTTATTACACAGGCAGAGACGGTCGATGTTCACACGCTATACAAAATCGAAGGTATAGAAGATATGCGCTACAAAGGCAATTTTGCATATCAGATAAAAGATGTCCCCGATGGATCTAAGATCCAAATTAAAGTAACTGAATAGGTCAGACTGCACTGACAGCAGGATAGCGCTTATCGCCCCTACTCCGGCGGAGGCGTCACCTACTACTACGACGGCACCGGCGAGCGCATCGCCAAGAAAAGTGCCATTATCAACAAGCTCTACTGGTTCCAGGACGACAACTCGCCTGTCGCCGAAAGCGACCCCACTGGTGCGCTCACCTTCGAGTTCATCTTCGCCAACGGACACCGCCTCGCGCGAGGAAGGTCGAGATAGTGCCATGAACGTCGTATTTAGTCTTCTCATCGCGTCCGTCTTGCTTAACGGCCAACTTAGCTTTGGCCAAGATGAATCGCCACTTCGCGTCCATGGAACTGTCGTCGCGAAAGAGACCACATTGACTGACATCGCTCAGGTCATACATGAAAGAAGAGCGATTTACGTGGTTGTGCCGCAACCTGGCAGCGATCCCTTAAAGGTCGTCTACCCCTATTTCGATGACGAGAAGAGCACGCTCCGTAAAATTGATTACTCCGGGAAGCACGGGTACAACTTTGAGGTTGTTAGGGACAAGACCTGCGATGAGAGCTGGAATATCAACGAGTCTCTTCCTGCCAGCTCAGGCGGGGGGCCCTACAGGTGGGTTCTGATAAACAAGAAAACAGCTGCCAAGATTCCGAAAGCGACACAACTGAAATGCTACGTCGTAGCAAAGAAATGACTTTGATCGGTGACGTCACAATGAGGGCGTTCTTGTAGCGAAGCTGCCCCGCCTTTTCGCGTTGTTCGCGAAGGTGGGGAAAAACAATTCGAAACTTCCGCTGTTCTCACATCCAATCTAGATATCATTTTTGTGCCTTTAATATCTAAAAGATATCGCTGTTAAGTCCAGCAGAATCAAAGACCACGACCCTAAACTCTTTGTTTTCATAGATAGGTTTTGCAAATCCTTTATTTTCAAAGACCACCCCCGGGGGGAGGGTGGGGTTGATTGCTCCGACAATAGTTCGTTGACAACCTCTCTGTGCTGTCGAGATCTTGTACCGCTCTGCCGAAGGCCTATGCGCGAAGCGCGCCTGCCTGGACGGCCACTCCGTTACTTCGGTAAGTTACCTTCGTACATTGACCGTCTCTCCGAATCGCAATACTCTGCGCCTAGGTAAACGGCCATGAAGCATACAGAGAAACCCGCAGTGGAACCCGAACCCAGCTGGGAAGAGTTCCGGCGGTTCAAACGGCGCGACATCGACGTCCGCATCAAGATCGCCATCAACAACAACGGCGTGCAGACTTACGTCTACGGCCGCGGCAACGACATTGCCGAGGGCGGCATGGCCGCCTACATCTCTATCGAGATGGGCATTGGCTCGCGCGTCAAGATGGAAGTGCAGCTGCCCTATTCGCAGCAGCCACTCAAGATCGTCGCCACCGTGCGCAACCGCCACGGCTTCCGTTATGGAATGGAATTCACCACCGTGAGCGACCAGGACCGCGAGACCATCCGCCGCGCCTGTCACGCGCTTTCGCTGGTGCAGTAAGTTTTGGTTCTGTGTGGCAAGCCGTCCTCGGCTGTGTGAACTTGGGATTGGGCGGCACAGGCGCCCTCGCCGGTGCTCCGCGTCCTCGGCGAGACCTTAGCGTTCTCTGCGGTTAAGGGCTTTTTCAGTAGGGAAGTTACCCTCCCACAATCCCTCAGGGGCGGCGATAGACCTTGCCGCCCTTCATCACGAAATCGACCTTCTGCAAGATCGATATGTCGGCGAGCGGATCGCCTTGCACCGCGACGATGTCAGCAAACTTTCCCGCTTCGACCGTCCCGATCTGGTCTTGCATCTTTAGTAGTTCCGCTGCACTCGCCGTCGCTGAGCGGATAGCCTGCTTCGGCGTCATGCCGTATTTCACCATCAGCGGAAATTCGATCGCGGGATCCATGTTCCAGTCGAAGCCGCCCACGTCTGTGCCGAAGGCGATCTTCACGCCCATCTGCACCGCCTTGCGGAAGGTGTCGGCATGCACCTTGACCATCACCGGCCAAAAGCCGCCGCGGCCCTGTGCTACGTATTCCCCAACGTAGATGGTCGGCACGTACCAGATGCCTTTCTGAAGCATCGTCTTCATGTCGGCGTCGGCGATGTAGTCGCCGTGCTCGATGCTGTCGACCCCTGCTTCCACCGAGTTGTGCACGCCGTTGAGAGCCATCGCATGGGAGGCCACCTGGTGGCGCTGGCGGTGGGCTTCATCCACGATGGCGCGCAGCTCATCGAGCGTGAAGGTCGGAATGTCGTCGAGAACACCATCAGCACGCAAAACATATGACCGGTCGCTATAGACCTTGATCCAGTCCGCCCCGAAGTCGATCTGCTCGCGCACGGCTTTGCGGCACTGGTCGGCGCCGTCACAGATCTGCACGCCATGCGGGACAGGAGCCTCAGGCGCATACCCCTTCAGGGGATACGCTCCTGTCACATCCAGCGCGCGCGTTACGACTTTCATGCGCGGACCGGGGATCACGCCTTTCTCGATCGCCGTCTTGATGTCGACATCAGCGTAGCCGGCGCCTTCGGTCTCAAGGTCGCGAATGGTGGTGAAGCCGTACTCCAGCGCCTTACGCGCCGACTGCGTCGCCAGAATAGCTCGATAGGCTTGCGACTGCTTCAGCAGTTGCACGTCGTAGTCTTCGGCAGTGATGTCGCCTTGCAGCAACACGTGGGTGTGCGCGTCGATCAGTCCGGGCAGACAAGTTTCTTTCGAAAGGTCGATGGTGTTTACGCCCGCAGGGGCGGCGCCACCCTCGCGTACTTCTTTGATCTTCTCGTCTTCGACGGTGATCCACGCGTCCTTGCGCGCCGCGTCCGATTTCTGGTCAAGCAGCGTTCCGCAATGGATGTAGGTCGTGACCGGCGGCTTCGCAGCCGGCTTGTCCTGGGCGAAGAGATTAACAGCGAGAAGAACAGTTACGACCGTGAAGAACGAGCGCATGTTGCCTCCGATACGGTCGGAAAGTGTAACAAACCGCCAGATGGCGCGAAAGCTCAGCTCTTCAGCTTCGCCGTAACGGTGACCAGCTCTTTCGCGAGCTTTTGCAATGCGGCCTTGTACTTTGGCTCTTTGAGTTGGTCATTCTCGTCGAATGCCTGGTCGGCATGCATCACCGCGACTTGCGTCGCCAACACGATGCAACCGATGTGGCTCAATATTCCGCGCACGACAGACAGGCTGCGCAACCCGCCCAGCGCTCCCGGCGAAGCCGAGCAGAGTCCCACAACCTTCCCGGTAAAGCACTCGAGCGGCTTCTCATTCGGCGCCGGACGCGACGCCCAATCGATCGCATTCTTCAGCACGCCGGAAATTGCGCTGTTGTACTCGGGAGAGGCGATCAGGAAGGCATCGTGTGCGAGCAGAAAATCTTTGAATCTCCGACCGTTCGGCGGCAGACCTTCTGTCGCCTCGAGATCGCCGTCGTAGAGCGGCATGGGGATATCGCGCAGATCCAGGTAAGTGACCTCTGCGCCGGCGGCGCGCACGAGTTCCGCTGCGATCTTCGCCACCTTCTTGTTGACCGATTCCTTGCGGGTGCTCCCTGCAAAAACGAGAACTTTCGGAGTAGCCATCACAATTCCTCTCTTGCCAAGCTCTTTGTCGCACCGATTCCTAATCTCTTGCACAGTCGTGCCAGTTGCGATTGTTCTTCCGAAGTCAGTACTTCCAGCACTTGAGAGATCCTTGCGGCCTGCTTGGGAAAAATCTCTGCGATCAGGTGCCTGCCCTTGGAAGTCAGATGTAAGGAAAAGAAGCGTCGGTCGTCTGCACTCTGCCTGCGCTGTACCAGCCCCCGCTTCTCAAGATTGTTGACTACTAGCGTGAGATTTCCGCCAGTCGTCAGGATCTTGCGCGCGATTTCCGTCAGGCAGAGCGGGCCAGCATGAAACAAAACTTCGAGGACGGCAAACTGGCTCACCGTCAGATTCGCCGCGGCCAGCTCCGAATTGGTGGCTGTGCTGACTGAATTTGCAGCACGCATCAGCTTCACAAAGGTGTCGAGCGCCTGCGTGGTTGTTTTGTTTCCCTTGTAGTAGCCCATAGATACTTTGATTTTAAAGTACCTGTTCCCGATTCAGAACTTCTCAATGACTTCTGCCGCCGAACTGCCCTGATTTCGCAGACTCCGTAAGCTGAGAGCATCGTGTCGCTTCGCCAAACGTATTCCCGAGTCGTCGGTCATCAGATCGCAATGTGCCCAAGCCAGCGGGGTCAGTCCGAGTGTTTCGTAAAGAAGAATCTGCCGCGCTGTGCTCTTCAGCAGATCACATCCGCGGACGACCTCTGTGATTTCCATGGCAGCATCGTCAACCACACAAGCCAGCTGGTAGGCAGGGATGTCATCACGCCGCCACACCAGGAAATCGGAGAAGTCACTGCCTGCACTATATGCATTCTCGCCTTGCAGTGCGTCTATGAAGCTGACCCGCCTTCCATCGGGAACGCGAAAGCGCCAGCTCACGCCTGCCGGCGATTCGAAATCCGTCGGAGACCATGCCTTGGAACGGCACGTGCCCGGGTACGGAACTTCGTCGGCATCGTCGTGCGGCGCCGACAGCGCTTGTTCCAGATCCTTGCGCGAGCAGGTGCACGGATAAATCGCTCCTGAATCCCGCAGCTTTCCCCACGCCTTAAAATACAATTCGAGGCGCTCACTCTGTGAATAAGGGGCAAACGGACCGCCGACATCTGGTCCCTCCTGCCACTGCAGTCCCAACCAGCGCAGGTCCTCGTACATGGCCGCAACGAATTCCGGCCGGCAACGCTGCACATCTAAGTCTTCATTGCGAAACACGAGTACGCCGCCGGAATCTCGCGCCCGCTGCCGCGCGATGCAGAAGGTTCGCGCGTGACCCAGATGCAGATAGCCCGTGGGAGAGGGCGCAATGCGCCCGCGATATTTCCGCTCAGGTTGCAATCGCCGGAAGTATAAAGGTTAAAGTAGCTCGGCGGGACGGCCTGTCAATCGCTCGATCCGCTTCGCAATCGGCGGATGGGTCGAGAACAGACTGGCAAAGTCGACGTTCGTGAACGGCTGCACGATGAATAGATGTGCTGTTGAAGGGGTCGCCATCATGGGCCGCCGCTTCGAATACGCGTCCAGCTTCTGCAGAGCGCGCGCCAGCGCGTAAGGATTTCCAGTGACGTGCGCGCCGGCTTCGTCGGCACCGTATTCGCGTGAGCGCGACACAGCAAGTTGGATCAGCGTCGCCGCGATCGGAGCCAGGAAGAGCATCAGCAATGCGCCGATCGCTCCGCCACCGCCACGATCTCGGTCGTCACGACTTGAGCCCCCGCCAAACAGCGAAGCGTAGTAACCCATGCGCGCCAGCATGGTGATGGCGCCGGCGATGGTCGCAGCAACCGAACTGATAAGGATGTCGCGATTGCGAACATGTCCCAGCTCATGCGCCAACACGCCCTCGAGCTCTTCTTCATCAAGCAGAGAAAGTATGCCCCGTGTCACCGCCACGGAAGCGTGGGAGGGATTGCGGCCAGTCGCGAACGCATTTGGAGAATCAGTGGGGATCACGAACAGCTTGGGCATGGGATAGCCCATCTTCTGCGTGAGCCGCTCCACGATCGCGTAAAGCCTCGGCAGCTCCTCCTGCGAGACAGGCTGAGCGCTATACATCGCCAAAGCGATCTTGTCGGAGAAGAAATACGAAACGAAGTTCATGACCGCGGCGATCACGAACGCGATCAGCATGCCTTGCTGCCCGCCGAAGTAGTCGCCGATCACCAGCAGCAGGCCGGTCATTGCGGCCAACAGGACCGTGGTCTTCAGGAAATTTCCCATGCCCATTAGACGAGCTTAGGGCATCGCCGGATGCAGAGCAAAGGTTATGCCGCCTCTTCCAGGTCGCGTTTCTGCCGGCGTGTAGCTGGGCAATCGCCTCAAATCAGTCATTCCGGTCGCGGCAGCCATTCCGATGCCTTGTCCGCGGAAAAACTGAGCGGAAGGATGGTTGGCGAAGAACAGCATGTTGGGCATCGTGGTCACGATCCCTGACATCATCGAGTCGATCTTGCCGTGCTGCTCGAAGCTGATGTAAGGACGCACCCCGCCCGGGTAATCCGTTACCGCAGCCGTGCCCACTTCAGCCGCTCCGCAGATCAGCGATGCGACAGCAGCGCGCCGATTGCGCTTCCATAGGTACGCGCCCATCAGGAAGAAAGAAGCCGCGGTCGCGTAATCAATGATGGCGTGAGCCTTGGGTGAGATCACCTTGGGCATGCGGTTGGAAAGCATTCGGACACCAGCGTCGAAGAAGGCCATGATTTTTGTCTCCAGCTAGTGAAGATGCCCTGCGCGGAATGCGAAGTTGGCAAATCGCGGATAGAATCGAGCATCAGCTCTGCCGGCGTATGGCGCGTTGCAAAGTACTGTCGAGCGCGGACTTGGCTTTCTCGTATTCTTCAGGCGAGATTTTTCGCCTGCAGCCGCTCGCTCTCGAGTTGGAAGAGTTCTTCCTTCAGCGCATCCAGCAGCAAAGCCGAGCGGCTCGCGGTTGCAGCTGCTGCCATGGCCGTCAGCTGGCGCACCGACGTGTAACCGTCCATGCCGCACCACCGAGCAGGACCAGCAAGCAATCCGCCGATCAGCCCCAGCGATATTGATGCAGCGCATCCGGCGTCTCCTCCGGACGCCCCAACCCACCCCCGGCAGATTGTTTGCAGCGCGACCGTCAGCCGAGTATTCGGGACGCCTGAGCATTCTCCTGCTCGCGCGGGAACGATCCTGTACCTGCGACCTTGAATCCGAGCGGCTGCCCCGGTGTCACTTTGGTCGCAACGTACATCTCCACGCCATTTTCTTCACGCATCAACTGGAACGCATTGCCGCTGCTGGTCGCAGTGAATTGCATCGACTTGGGAAGTCCGATCGCAATGTGGTCCACCGGGAGCGTTGGTTTCGGATCCAGGGTCAACTCCCCGGAGTACGGCAGGTGATATCCGATTTGAAACGTGGTTTCGCCGGGACGGATCGGAAAAATGAACGCGTAGTGCCCGGCTTGTCCCTGGGGCACTGCAGCTGTCTTGATGGGCATGCCGCCGGGTGAGGTCGCATCCGAGAATTCGACGATGGCTCCGGCTGGCAGCGTGAATTCGAAGCTCTTCTCGCTCATCTGGGTGCGCGGAGGATTGGAGTCGTTCTTCACCACGAACATCTCTGCGACCTGCGCTTGCTTCGTGCCGGGCTCCGACTTGATCCACATAGCGTCCACGTCGAGCTGATTCCGTCGATTTTTTTGGCCGCCTCGTAGACGGTCACATCTTTCGTCTCTGTTCCAGGAGGAAGCGGCTGGTTGTAGCTCACGTTCTGGTGCATCACTCGCAGAACGTGGGGAGCTCCGCCGTTCTCGGCAGTGATCTTGAACTTACCTTGTGCGTCCGTCTTGGTGCGCGCCTCTTCCGACATGCCACCTTCGAGCTTCAGCAGGACGACATCGGCACCGACCGCCGGCTTGCCGCTGGTTCCATTCGTGACAGTGCCCGTAATGGTGGTTGCCGCATGAAGCGAAGCCGCCGCGGCTAAAAGGATGAGAGGAACAGAGGTGATTTCTTCATGAAGAATTTTGCGCTCGTTCCAGTTGTGCGATCTCAGACAGCACGCCGGCGGCTTCCGCTTCCAGCCGCCGCGCATAGAGTCAAAATCCTGCTCGGGAAACTTTCCGGCCTTGTATTCGAAGTTCAGGTCGCGCAGATTCTCGTAGATCACTTCTTTTCGCTCGCGCAGATAAACCAAGCGCGTCTTCTCCGGCGCGGTCTCCATCTCGTCGCGTGTTAGAGAAGACATAGCAAACAATCCGGCGGTCAAAGCGCAAGCACGCGAGGACGATCATAGTTCCGTCTCCCGCCGTACTTGCTCACTGAATCCAGGATTCGACTGCCGGGAGGAGTGTGGTGCAGAAGCGCGCTGCTTCCCCCAACGCCTAATAAAGAAGATAGCCACCGATCAACCCAGCCGCGAGCGCCAGGAACGGCATGACCCAGGCGACGCGATTGAATCCGGTGGTGGTCGGCGCCGCCAGGATCGTCGCTCCGTATTTCTGTACAAAACTTTGCAGTACCAGGTCGTCACTATCCCCGCGATGGATCCCGGCCGCAAGCTCGTTGCGCATCCCATCTGATCGCGGGCAGCCCACGTGATTGCACTCCAGCAAGACTTGGCCGCATCCGCAGCTGCACATCATGCGATGGCCAAGAGTGTTGAACCTGTCTGCCCTCGCTCCCGTCAGCGGCAAGGCAAAGCAAGATCAGCAAAAGAGCTGATGCGAACTTCCTCTCGAAACCCGAGACTCGAAACTCGAAACTGCTCTCATCAATCGCCCTCCGCCATCGCCGCCACCCGCTCTTGCACAGGTTTGCGAAGTCACAGCAGCTTTATTGGGAACTAACGCCACCAGTGTTCCGATCACGAAGATCCAGACGCCGACCCAAAGCCACATGACGAGCGGGATTCAGGTGGACGCGCAAGATCGGTTTATCGGAGCCTTCATTGCGTCCGGTATATACAAGGTAAAGGTCTTCGCTCGGCATGGAATGGTTCGCCACCATGGTGCTGGCCTGCTGGCTGGCTTTGTAGAAGCGCCGCTCGGGATACATGGTGGTCACGAACTTTCCGTCCTTGAACACGTCCACGATAGCGGATTCGTCTTCGTAGTTCGCGTTGTCGTCCTGCGAGTACGAGCTTGCAGACCAGCGTATACCCGCCGATCGACATCGAGTCGCCATTGCCCAGCTCTTGTTCTTTGTCCTGATTGAACGCGGCGCCCGCAAGACCGATAGCGATCACCACCATCCCGAAGTGAACGATGTATCCGCCGTAACGGCGCGTGTTGCGGCGCGTCAGGTGAACCATGCCCGCGCAATATGCCTTCACCGGTATGCGAGCGATCACCCGCGCGCCGCGCCAGAATTCCGAGACGATGGTCGCGGTCACCAGCACTGCCAGCACGATTGCCATCAACGAGTACGCGTCCGCAGACTTCCTGCCACGGCCTCATCCCGAGCGCGATCAGCAGCAACTCCGGCCGCGAGGAGACCATCGCCGGCAGCCGCAAAATTCCGCCGCAGGCTGTCGAGAGAGGTCTTTTCGCCACGAAAGCAGCGGCCCAAGTGCGGTCAGAAACAGCAGCGCCAAGAAATATCGGGATCGTCACGCGATTGAAGAATGGTGGCCCGACCGTGACCTTGGTCCCTGCACCCACTCCGAGATCAGCGGGAACAGCGTTCCCCACAGAATTGTGAAGCACGCCGCCAGCAGCAGCAGATTGTTGAACAGGAAGCTCGACTCGCGCGAGACCAGCGCTTCCAGCCGGTTCTCGCTCTTCAGATGTTCGCGGTTCTTGACGAAAAAGAACAGCAAACGACGAACATCAAGCGCCAGGAAAGCCAAGAACCAGTGCCGATGAGCGACTGCGCAAATGCATGCACCGAGCGCGACTGACGCCGCTGCGCGTCAGAAAGGTCCCGAGAATGGACAGCATGAAGGTGATGAAGATCAGCCAGATGTTCCACACCTTCATCATGCCGCGCTTCTCCTGCATCATCACCGAATGCAGGAACGCCGTGCCCGTGATCCACGGCATCAGCGACGCATCTTCCACCGGGTCCCATCCCCAGTAGCCGCCCCAGCCCAGCACCGAATATGCCCAATGCGAGCCGAGGAGATGCCGCACCTCAGGAACAGCCAGGTCACCATGGTCCAGCGGCGCGTGATGTGGATCCACTTCTCGCCCGGATACTTCATGATCAGCGCGCCCAACGCGAAAGCGAAGGGAACGGTGAAGCCGACATATCCCGAGATACAGCATCGGCGGATGGATCACCATCTCGGCATATTGCAGCAGCGGATTCAGGCCGTTGCCGTCTGCGCCATCGGTCCGCGTCACCAGACGCGAAGGGAAGCGCGGCAAAATTCAGCAGCAGAAGGAAGAAGACTTGCATCGCGGCCAGGATCACCGAAGCATGCGCCATCAGTCGCGCATCCACCTTGTGCCGCAAGCGCAGCACCAGTCCGTAAGCGAGAGCAGCCAGGCCCAGAACAGCAGCGAGCCTTCCTGCCCCGACCAAAGCGCCGCAACTTGTATGGCACGGGCAGGGCGCGATTGCTGTGGTGCAGGATGTAAGCGACGGAAAAATCGTTCGTAGATCGCCGCGTTCAGCAGCGCGATAGCCGCCGCAGTCACCGCAAAAAACACTGGCGATGCCTGCCCGGCGCGCAGTCTCATTCAGCTTGAGGTGCCGCCCAGGCGCGTTGCGGACCGCCGCGGCGCAAGAGAATGAGTCCCGCCGTCCCTGCCACAAAGGAGTAAACGGCCAGAACCAAAGCGATGATAAGGGCGAAGCTACCGAATATAGGCATTGTTGTGGAAGGCGGTAAGAACCAGTTTTTCAGATAACGGCCGTTAGGCGCAAATCGGGAACCTCGTCCCATATTGGAAGCATCGCGCGAGCGTTCCATTTTGAGAATGCACAACGTGCTTTCTTCAGGTATTCCGTACCTCATGCGGCCGGCGAACCATGTTCTGATGAAGCATCGCATCGGCCTCTCTCTCCCCCGCGGTATTCGATCCAAGGAGTGTCCCATGAACAGAGGAGAAAAACATCATTCACGATGGTGATCGTTGACGATGAAGAAAGTATTCGCACCCTGGTGCAGGCAACGCTGGAAGGCCCGGAGTGCCACGTCCTGCTGGCCGCCAATGGACACGAAGCGCTGCAGCTAGCGCACAACGAGCGGCCCCAGGCCATCGTGCTCGATTGGATGATGCCCAGTATGAGTGGCCTGGAATTCCTGCGTCGGCTCTCATGGCTGACCCCGACGTCAGCCACATCCCGGTGGTCATGTTGACCGCCATGGGTCAGGAAAAAGATCGTCAAGCTGCCCTGGACGCCGGTGCCAAAGCATTCTTCATGAAGCCGTTCAGTCCTCTGCAACTGGTGGGCATCGTGCATAAGACTGTGAACCCAGGAAACGGTGACTTTGCCGCTGAGGTCACCGGAGAGCGACCAGTGCATAAACAAAGTGGCGACATGCTCGCCGCCAGCCAGGCGCAACTCAATCTGTACGCGCAGAGATCTTCGCAAACTCTCGACGCAGAGCGCGAGCGCAGCGAACAGCTCACCTCCGCCCATCGTCAGCTGTTGCTCTATGCCACGGAACTGAAGCAGACGCTCGAACGCGAGCAGGAAAAATCCCGGCAACTGGCACAAGCCCACTTGGACACGGCGCAGCGTTTGAACCAGGCCGTCCGCTACAAGGACAATGAGACTGCAAATCACAACGTACGTCTCAGCCATTACTCCGCCGTTTTGTCAGAGCACATGGGCTGGGACGCCGAGCGCACGCATCTACTGTTCGACGCTGCTCCGTTGCACGATCTGGGTAAGGTCGGTGTTCCTGACGCGGTTCTGCAAAAACCGCAAGGGCTCGAAGACAATGAGTGGACCCTGATCAAGTTGCATCCTTCCATCGGGGCGAATCTGCTCGATCATCGTTCATCACCCCTGTTAAAGATGGCCCGCGAGATCGCGCTTGGGCACCATGAGAATTGGGATGGCAGTGGTTATCCGATGGCGCTGCGCGGAAGCAACATCCCCAGTCCGCCCGTCTCGTCCATCTAGTCGATGTTTACGATGCATTGCGCAGCACAC
>CAVQGF010000006.1:0-15768 GCA_963711965.1 uncultured Acidobacteriota bacterium
TCATCGAACTCTCCCCCGGCAACACGCGCCGCGAGATGGAACGCAAGCTGCGAGATTATTTCACCGCCGGCGTGAAGCTGGTGTGGTACGTTGTCTATCCGAAAACACTATGCTTTGCGCTTTTACCGAGGTCGCCGAATCACGCGAATATGGCGATACGGACTCACTCGACGGCGGAACGATTCTGCCAGGATTCATGCTTCCCATCGGCCCGCTGTTCGACCGCGCAATGAACATCCGCAAGCCGTAGGGATCCGTCTGTCGATGATTGTCAGGGACGACCAGCCCGAAGGGCTGACAGCCATTAGCGGCGGTTGAGCGAAGCGACACCGCCGGAATTGTTCCCAATGGTGACGCTGCATCCCGGAGGGGATGCCATCCGAGCGTGTAACGGATGTCGTCCCTCCGGGATGAGTCGATTCGGGCGTTGCTTCGGTGGCATCGCTTCGCTCAGCCACCGGCTAATGGATTTGACCCCTCTCGGGGTCGCGTCAGCGAACATCGCCGCGTCTCGCATGACAAATAGCCGCAGACGCACCCTACCTCTACTTCTGAAGCGTCTTCGCCGCTTCCGTTTCGATCGCCCCGAAACATATCGCCATCATCCGTCCGACGACGTCCGGATAGGCGCCGCGACATCCCGCTGTTCGGTCGGATCGGCCTCCAGATGGAACAGCAATCCATCCGCTTTCGGCACTGCCTGTCTGGATTCCCGGAAAGTCCGTCGGCTGGTGCTGCTCAGTAGCGCGCAAGCAGGGTCACGCCGTCCGGCGGGGCGCGGGGTCGATCCATCGTTCGCTCGGCGTACCGAACCGCTTTCGCGTGAAACGCAGGACATGCAACTTGAACCGCCCTATGCGGATCGTCATCAGCTGGTTCCCCTGCATCGCAATGAGCGGACGCTCGGGGTAGCGCCCCCTTGGTCAGCACCGGCATGATGGATTGCCAGCCGTCGCTCACCGATGATATACACCAGCGGTAGACGCCCGCCAGCTTCAAGAGCGTCGGGAACACATCGATCGTCCCGCAGGGTTCATCAATCACCGGCCAGCCGGAACCCGCCCCGGCCAGCGGAGATCCCGGCACGCGAATCCCGCCTCCCACGTCTGGCCTTTCATCCCCCGCACCCGCCGGTGCTGCCGCCGAACCACGGTCCGTTGTCGGAGAGGAACATCACGAGCGTCGGCTCGTCGAGTCCCAGTGCCTTGAGCTTGTCCAGCACCTGCCCGACGCTGTCGTCCAGCTCGGCCATTCGCGTCGCCGTACAGATCCCGCCCCGTCTTTTGTAGAACGCTTCCGAAGCGGCGATCGGCTTATGCGGCATCGCATGGGCAGGTACAGTAGAAACGGTCGATCGAGTTGCGCTCAGATGAATCCATGCACGGCGGTATAACGCTGCGTCGAGGTCGCCTGCACGACCGGGTATTCGACGACGTTCGGCCCGTCGAAGACTGCACCGGCCGCATGTCGTTCGAGTACAGGAATGCCCAGATACTCGTCGAACCCGTGACGCTGCGGATGGAACTCCGGCCGTGGCCGAGATGCCACTTGCCGATGCAGATGTGCGATAGCCGGCGGTCTTCGAGCACCTCCGCCAGCGTGAATCTCGCTGTCCGCCAGGCCGACGTCGTTGATGGCAGTCGGGCCAGGGTTCCCCACACGCCATGCCGCCACGGATACCGCCCGGTCTCCAGCAGCGTGCCGCGCGACGGGGCGCAGTACGGCGTCGGCGACTTGAGTGCGTCAGCCGCACCTTTCGGCCGCCATCTGGTTCAGCTCAGGGTCTTGAACCGCGGATGCCGTAGCATTCCAGATCGCCGTATCCAAGGTCATGCGGCAAGGATGATCACGAAGTTCGGTCGTGCGACCGTCTCGGCCCCCTTGACCCCACCAGCAGACCCCACGCAACGACCACGGCCGTCGCACACATAGTTGGTATTAAACGCATGCGAAAGTTCGTTCGGCTTCAGTTTTTCCGGCCCGCATAGCGAACACGCATCCACTGCGGACGGTCTCATTCTACTTACTGCAGCAATCGGCCCTCGCACGTATGCCGATGACATGCAACCCCGACATTCCGACCACTACCAAGCCCCTCACAGCGACGATTAAGATTGCCCAGCGCCTCCGGTCCGTGCACGTCCTCTGCTGGCATTCCCGTGTCCGCCATCGGCCCCCCCATTGATCCGCTGCCGACCGAGGCACGACGGCATGCCGGTCCCCGCAGAGACGTCGCCGAGCGCTCGATTTCCTATTACGGCCATTGTCTGGACGCCGAACAGCTTCCGCGCGAACAGTATCCGCCGCCGGGTTCAAGCTGTTCGACCGGATGCAGTCCCTGCTCGATTGCCTCGGCAATCCCCGGAGCGCGGAGTTCCCCGCCATCGACATCGCGGGCGACGAGGGCAAAGGCTCCACGGCGCATCACCGCGGCAGTTCCTGTTTCGGCAGCGGTATCGGGCGGGCTGCCGCGTCGGCCTGTTCCACGTCGCCGCATCTGACGCGATTCGAAGAACGCCATGCGAGTCAGAATGGCGTGAGACCGTTGCCCGAGACGTCGTCGCACTGGTGCGTGAAGTCGCCACGGCGGCCAACGCGCTGGCGGCGCGGAGGGACCCTGAGATCGACGCCCCACCTTTTTCGAAGTGACCACCGCCATGGCCTGGCTGTACTTCCGGCAGGCCGGCGCCGAGCTGGTCAGTCCTGGAGGTCGGCCTCGGCGGGCAAGGTCGGATGCGACGAACATCTGCTGCCCGGCCGCCACGGTCATCACCAGCATCAGCCGCGATCACACGCCACTCCTGGGAATACCCTGGCCGAAATCGCCCGCGAGAAAGCCGGAATCATCAAGCCGCACGTGCGGTCATATCCGGCGTCGTTGACGAGCCTGCCGCCGGTGTCATCGCGAGATGCGCCGACCGTGCCGGCGCCGGCTGTTACATGTAGGTGGGCCAGATTCTTTCCACGGACGTTGCGAGGACGCCGAGATTCGGTGGCCGCCGCATCTGGGTTCGCCCGGAATCCGCACACCCTCGGCGCGAGCACCCGCCGCTACTGCAAATCCCGCTCGTCGGCCGGCATCAAATCGTCAATACGTGCACTGGCACTGGCCGCTGAACCTCGTCACGCAGGACGGAAATGCCCCGATGGCATCTTTCAAACGCTCATCGGAATAACCACGGCGCTCGGAAGTGGCGGCGTGCACTAAATCTTTTTCTTGATGATCCCGAGCACGGCGCGGCCGGCGGCGAGCGCGGTGGGATGCGCGCTGTAAGTGAATCCGTGGACCAGCGAGCCGGTGCCTTTCGCGATCGCGTCCACCGCTTTGGCGTTCACGATCACGGCGCCGAGGGGCGCGTATCCGCTGGCGATCCCTTTCGCCGCGCAGATGATGTCGGGCGCCCACTCGTCCTTCGCCCAATGCTCGTAAGCGAAGTTGCGGCCGGTGCGGCCGATGCCGGTCATGACTTCGTCGCAGATCAGCAGGATCTTGTGACGGCGAGCGATGCCGGCGATGTCGCGCAGATATCCGGCGGGCGGGATCACCGCGCCAAGCGTCGCGCCGCTCGCGGGTTCGAAGATGAAAGCCGCGGCTTCGCCCTGGCAGGACTGGAGAGCGTCGTCGAGTTCTTGCGCGAGTTTGTGTCCGCATTTCGCGCAACCGTCGGTGCAGTGATACGGGCAGCGGTAAGGATACGGCGAATTGATCTTGATGGAGTCGCGCAGCATCGGCAGATAGATTTCGCGGCGCAACAGATTGCCGCTCGCGGCCATGGCGCCCGAAGGTTGCGCCGTGATAACTCTGGCGGCGGCTGATGATGCGGTGGCGCTTGGGCTCGCCGATCTCGACTTGATATTGCCGCGCAAGTTTCAGCGCGGTCTCTACCGCTTCCGATCCGCCGC
The DNA here is from genome assembly GCA_963711965.1 of uncultured Acidobacteriota bacterium. Taxonomy (GTDB): domain Bacteria; phylum Acidobacteriota; class Terriglobia; order Terriglobales; family Acidobacteriaceae; genus CAVQGF01. The sequence goes on from CAVQGF010000006.1 coordinate 3,904, forward strand.
TGGTGAAGAAGACGGCGCCGCCCCGGAAGTTTTCGCCGGCGAAATCGAGGACCTCGCGCGCGAACTCTTCGGCGACTTCGGTATCGAATTGCGACCCATGAACGAATTCGAGTTGCGATGCTTGCGCGGCCATAGCGTCCGCAACTTCCTTCACGCCGTGTCCGATGAAGTTGACGACGGCCGAGCCGCAGAAGTCGAGATATTTTTTCCCGGCAGCGTCGAAGAGCCAGACGCCTTCGCCGCGCACAGCCTGCGGATAGGTTTTAGTGAAGGAGCGCGGGAAGAGCGCCGAGCGCGAAGGTTGTGGGGAGGACACGCAGGGATTATAAACACGCTGCCACTGCTAACTCAAAATATGAAGATGCATGAAGGAACTTTTCGACAGCTCGCGCGGCGGGACCACGCCGGAAGCGGTGGCGGCCGCCAAGCGACGGCTCAAGTTGCCGGGCTCGCGTTTCTAGTGCTGGCGCTGGCTGTTTTGTGGTCGTGGCTGCATCGGTAACGAGCAGTCAGCAGTCAGCAATCATCAGTCAGCAATCAGCCAAAGCGCCACCTCGATCGCATTCCGTGTGGTTTTGTTGAATGCCAATTGCAGTTTTGGGATATTCCATGTTGAAAGTACAATTCTGTCTGCCGGCGCGAAGGCGCCGACCGTCGCGCATCCGGGTGAAGACCTGGGCTACGACCTATACGCCTCCGAATCGGTGGTGCTCGCGGCAAAAGGAAACGCGCTGGTTCCGACGGGAATCGCCATCGAGTGCACGTAGCGAGTGGCAAGCCGATGGGATGCTTGTTGCGCGACCGCTCGTCGCTGGCGATGAAGCGCTTGGCGATCCTGGCGGGCGTGATCGATGCGGGCTATCGCGGCGAGATCAAAGTGGTGATGGAAAATCTTGGTGATGCACCCTATGCCATCAACGCCGGGGACAAGATCGCGAACATGATCCCGCATCCGGTACTGACGGAAGCGGTCGAGGTCGCCGCGGACCTGGCGGAATCGAAGCGCAAGGCGGGCGGGTTTGGGTCTAGCGGAAGATGAGATCGCCTGAGGCCCGGCAGGCCGCGTCTCTACGTGAGAATTCTCGTTGAAAAGCTAAAGGCGGGCTTGCCGACCTGGGCAGTTTGGGGATTCTTCGCTTCGCTCAGAATGACTCCCTTAAAAATGGGATGAATCCCAATCAGCCTCCCAACCGGTAGCACGGGCGAGGACGCCCGCACCTACACAACCCAAATCGTCCTCGCGGCGGGCTTCGCTCAGAATGACATTCCCGTTTTCGTATAATCTCATTCATGCCGAATTTTGCGCCGGTAGACGAGCAGCTCGCGTACATAAAGAAGGGCTCGGCGGAGATCATCCGCGAATCTGAGCTGCGCGAGAAGCTGGAGAAGTCGCTGAAGGCCGGCAAACCGCTGCGCGTGAAGGCAGGCTTCGATCCCACCGCGCCGGACCTGCATCTTGGGCACACCGTCCTCATCCGCAAGCTGAAACATTTTCAGGACCTCGGACACACCGTCATCTTTCTGATAGGCGATTTCACGGGGATGATCGGCGACCCGACGGGGCGCTCGGTGACGCGCCCGCCGCTGACGCGCGAGGAGATCGAGAAGAACGCCGACACTTACAAAGCGCAGGTGTTCAAGATCCTGGACGCGAAGAAGACGGTCATCGATTTCAATAGTCGCTGGTTTGCGAAATTCACCGCTGCCGATTTCATCAAGCTCGCAGCCAAGGTCACGGTCTCGCAGATGCTCGAGCGCGAGGATTTCCATAAGCGCTTCCAGGAAGAAAAGCCGATCGCGATGCACGAGCTGATGTATCCGCTGGCGCAGGGATACGACTCGGTGGCGCTCGAAGCCGATGTGGAGTTGGGCGGCACCGATCAGAAATTCAATCTGCTGATGGGCACGGGAACTGCAACGGCATTACGGGCAGCCGTCGCAGGTAGTGCTGACGACGCCGCTGATCGAGGGCCTGGACGGCGTTCAGAAGATGTCGAAGTCGCTGGGCAATGCTATCGGCATCAATGAGCCGCCGGGCGAGATGTACGGGAAGGTCATGTCCATCTCCGACGCGCTGATGTGGCGTTACTGGGAGCTGCTGACGGATACGTCGTTGCAGGCGATCGCAACGATGAAATCGGCGACCCACCCGATGATGGCGAAGAAGGGCCTGGCGACGAAGATCGTCGCTGATTTCCATTCTGAGGCCGCCGCAAAAGAGGCAGCGGAAAATTGGGAGAAGCACTTTCAGAAGGGTGAGGTGCCGGAGAATGTGGAAGAGATTTCCATCTCGTTCGGTGACGTGGCTGCGAAGGATGGTGGCGGCGCCATCAAACTGGACAAGGTCCTCGTCCGCAGCGGGCTTGCGGATTCAGCGAGCGACGGCCAGCGAAAGATCAAGCAGGGCGCCGTGCGCGTGGACAATGAAGTAAAGAAGGACATCACTTTGTCGTTGAAGATCCCGGCAAGCTTTATGTTGCGCGTCGGAAGGCAGATCAAGAAGATTTCGCTGGCGTGAGGCATTCCCTCAGCGGCTAAAGCCGTTTCCATTTCTTTTCTGTGTATGGCAGGCGTAAACGCCTGCCCCGCCCCGATCAAATGCAGATCCCTCGACTCGTCTGACCTCGCTGCCGCGAGCTCAGCCTCGCTCGGGATGACCTTCGCGGGGAGAGGGCACTTAGAGCATGCCTGGAGACCTGCTCCGCGCACAAGTTCCCACCCTTTCGCAAAGACCGCGAAAGGATGGGGCACCCCAGGTTGAATAGATCTCGCCAATACCTTCACTCAATCCTCATTTTCCGCTGCTACAATCGCCGCCATCCGCTATGCGAGTGGCCACATTATTTGCGCTGGGGATCGATCCGCCGGTTGCGGCGTTCAATCTTGGACGCGATAACGCGTCGGGAAACCTGCAGACGCAAGACGTGGATGCCGCGCTGATCTTCGGCGGCGACGGCACGCTCAATCGATATCTTCCGGAGCTGATCGAACGGCAGACACCATTCGTCATCGTTCCATGTGGCAGCGGGAACGATTTCGCGCGTGAGATCGGGATCAAGAACCATGCCGACGCGGCGGTTGCGTGGGAGGCGTTTCATTCCGGCGCGGGGCACGTGAAGCGCATTGACGCGGTGCAAGTACGCTTTCCGAGCGGAGTCACGCGGCTGTATTGCAACATCGCCGGCATTGGGCTCGATTCCGCTACTAATAATGTTGCGAATAAGCAGCCGCGTTGGATCCGCAAGCGAGGCGGATACAATCTGGCCGCATTGCAAGCGATCGCGACCTACAATGCGCCCACCGTCAGCCTGACCATGACCCTGCCCGACAATCAGCGCAAGGAGATCGAACGGCGCATGACGCTGGCGGCTTTCGCGAACGGGCGCTCGTACGGAAGCGGTATGCGCATAGCGCCGAAGGCGGATTTCAGCAATGGTCTGCTGGAGGTTTGCCTGATCGCGGACATCAGCAAGGCGCGCATCCTTTATCTGTTCCCACGGGTCTTCTCGGCCAAACACGTCGGACTTCCCGAGGTCGAGTTCTTCCAGGCACGCGCGGTGGACGTGCGGTCGAAGCCGCCGCAGGATGTCTACGGTGACGGCGAATTGTTGGGAAAGACGCCGTTCTCGTTGCGAGTGTTACCGGGCGCGTTGAGCGTGATCGCCCCGCCACCGGCAGCTCAGGTGTAAACTAACCACTCCAATGGCAAGCATTTATCAGCCCCCGCAACCTCCGCAGATGCCGCCTCCGCCCCCACCACCTCCGGCCCGCCGATCGCGGCTGTGGCTGTGGCTGCTGCTGGGTGGCGGCGCATTTTTCGTGTTCATTGTGGCCGTCTTCGCACTGCTCGTCTTCGCTTCCCACGATAAGAACGACAGTTCCGACAATTTCGCGTTCGGCGACAAGATCGGAGTCATCGACTTGGAAGGCGTGATCATCGAGCCGCAAACGATCGCGAAGCAGCTCAAGAAATTCGGCGAAGACGATTCCATCAAGGCCATCGTGCTGCACGTGAACACCCCGGGCGGCGGGGTGGCGGCCTCGGAAGAGATTTACGAGGCGGTGAAGCGAGTACGCGAGAAGAACAAGAAGCGCATCGTGGCGTCGGTGGAGACAGTGGGCGCGAGCGGCGGATATTACGTGGCGTGCGCGACTGACAAGATTTACGCCGACCGCGGGAGCATCGTCGGCTCGATCGGCGTGATCTCGCAGTGGGTGAACTATGGCGACTTCTTGAAGTGGGCCAAGCTGAAAGACGTCACCTTCAAAGCGGGCGCGCTGAAAGACACGGGAAACCCCGCGCGCGAGATGACGGATGCGGAGAAAAAATATTTCCAATCGCTGCTCGACGACATGCACGGGCAGTTCATCTCGGCGGTGGCGAAGGGCCGCAAGATGAAGGAAGAAGACGTGAAGCCCATCGCGGATGGGCGCGTGTGGACCGGGCAAGAAGCGAAAGAGCTGAAGATGATCGACGAGATCGGCGACTTCGACAAGGCGGTGCACGATACTGCCAAGGCGGTCGGCATCGAGGGCGAGCCCACCATCGTGCGTCCGGAGAAGCAGCGGCGAACGCTGTTCGACCTGATGTTCGACGATGTTTCCGACTACATCCCCAGCAGCACCAAGTTGATGGAGAACCACCCTGGATTTTATTTTTTGTGGAAGTAAGGTAGATTAAACCGTCATGACAAAAGCTGACTTGATCGAAGAAGTATCGCGCGTGGCAGAACTCACCCGTAAAGACAGCGAAGTGGTGGTCGAGACCATTTTCGATAGCGTGGTGCGCTCGCTGCGCGCCGGCGACAAGATCGAGATCCGCAGCTTTGGAAGCTTCCGCACCCGCCAGCGGAAGTCGCGCGTGGGCCGCAATCCCAAGACCGGCGCCCGTGTGGAAGTGCCCGCTAAGAAGATCCCATTCTTCAAGCCGAGCAAAGAGCTGAAGGATTTGGTGAATCAGTAGGAAGGGGTCGTTGGCCGTTGGCCTTCGGTCGTCGGCCTTTTTTCTTTCACACTTAGGTGCCCGAAAATCATCGCGGCATAGGGGTCCCTCGCTTCGCTTCGGGATCTAAAAAAACAGACAATCAGCTACGGATACCGACAGCTGCCATTAGGCGGCCTGTCTTGCCGCGCTCTTTTCGATAAGAAAACAGAATGTCGGTGCGGCAGGAAGTGCATAGCTCGGAAGCAGAGATGTTTTTCGCCAGGACACCGGCGTCGAGGAGCTGGCGGCGGTTGGCCTCGACCAGATCAAGATGGATCTGGGGGCCGAGGTCGCTGTGTCCGGGAGCGCGGGCGGTGAGGAAGAGCATGGGATACTTCTCGCGGATCGGATCGTGATCTGAGACTTCAACGAACAAATCTTTCGCGTACTCGAACTGTGCTTCGAACTGCGTGCGCAAGTCGCTACCCACTTCGTAGCAGCAGGAGTGAATGCCGGGGCCGATGGCGGCGAGAATGTTTTTGGGGTCAGAGCCGAAGTGTTGCTGCATTGCGCCTACACCTTTTTCCACGATGCGCTTGAAGGTGCCGCGCCATCCGGCATGGAAAGCTCCCACTGCTTTTCTCTGGGGATCGACCAGCAGGACGGGCAAGCAATCGGCGGTCTGGATGGCGAGAAGGATGCCGGGAGCGTTGGTGATAAGGCCATCGCCTGTGCAGGATTTGGTGCAATCTTTTGGGGAGCCGACGCGGTAGATGACGTCGCTGTGCACCTGTTTGAGCGTGGCCATGGGCCACTTGGCCCCGCCGATAGATTTCCCGAAGGCGACGCGATTTTTCGGGAGTGCAAGATTGCCGTTGGAGCGGGTGCTGAAGGCATGGATGAGCCAGGGGAGCTTGGTCAGCTTGTCGGCTTTGATGGCTTCCGGTTTTGTTGCGGGCGCTTTCTTTGCGGTCGGCACAGGTAATTGTAGCAACGGCAAACGCAGGGTCCTTCGACTCGGTCGCCGCGGCGACCTCGCTCAGGATGACGAGTGAATGGGGTTGGTAAAACCCGGGCTCCTCCATTACACTTTCACTTCGCATGTACGACGATTTTCGAATCCGCGACCGCTGGACCGGGCAGGAAGTCCATGTCCAGTTCCAGGCTGTGATCATTGCCATCGCGACTCGCCATGCCGACGCCGTGGATATCAAGTTCCTGGTGGGCGGCCGACCGGTGTGGATCGCGCTGCCGCATCCGGCGTGGGTGGAGTTTAAGAAGCGCACCGGCCACGTGATCACGGACCCACTGGCGGTGCAGGTCGCCGGACATTATCTGAAGCAGGCCATCGAATCGGGCTTTGACAGTGCCCGCGAAATGTACACCCTTACTGTCCCAGAGGCCCTTGACCATCTGACCGCTGTCCTTCGCGAAAAAGCCGCCTAGCCGCGATTTAGCGGTATTTACAGGCCAAAAACTACTCCGTTTGTTAAAATATAGGTTTCGGCTGTACAGGAGTAGCGCTCTCTTATGGTCACCCAATCGGTCAGTAAGTCGCTGGATGCCGAGCAGTTCCTGGCGCAGCAGAAGAACGTGCACCGCAATCTTTTTCCCGCCGAACTGGTGCAGCATTCCATCCGTCGCAACGAAGGCAAGCTGGCCTCCAACGGAGCGCTTGTCGGTTACACGGCCCCCTTCACCGGACGCACCCCCAAAGACAAATTCACCGTACGCGATGAGCGCACCGAAAGCACTGTGGCCTGGGGTGGATTCAATAAGGAGTTCTCGCCGGAAAAGTTCGACGCGCTCTACGACCGGGTGATCGAGTACCTGCAAGGCAAGGAATTGTTCGTCCAGGATCTTTTTGCCGGGGCGGACCCGAAATACCGGCTGCCCATCCGCGTGATCAACCAGTACGCCTGGCACAATCTTTTTGTGCGCGACTTATTCGTGCGCCCCTCGGCGGAAGAGCTGAAGTCGCATCATCCGGAGTTCACCATCGTTTCCGCGCCGGAGTTCCAAGCTGACCCCGAGCGCGATGGGACCAACTCGGGGGCGTTCATCTTGGTGAGTTTCACGCGCAAGATCATCCTGATCGGCGGGACGAAGTATGCCGGCGAGATGAAGAAATCGATCTTCGGCATCATGAATTTCCTGTTGCCCGAGCGTAACGTCTTCCCGATGCACTGCTCGGCGAACGTGGGCAAAGACAACGTGACCGCGTTGTTCTTCGGGCTCTCCGGAACGGGCAAGACCACGCTTTCTGCCGATCCCGAGCGTCGCTTGATCGGCGATGACGAACACGGATGGAGCCAGACCGGCGTCTTCAACTTTGAAGGCGGCTGTTACGCGAAGTGCATCAAGCTATCGAAGGAGAGCGAACCGCAGATCTTTAACGCGATCCGCTTTGGCTCGGTGCTGGAAAACGTTGTGCTCAAGCCGGGCACCAACGAACCGGATTACGATTCCGAGGCGCTGACCGAGAACACGCGCGCGGCCTACCCGGTGGACTTCATCGACAACGCCGTCATCCCCGGCATTGGCGGACATCCTAAGACCCTCATCCTCCTTACCGCCGACGCGTTCGGCGTGCTACCTCCCATCGCGAAACTCACGACCGAGCAGGCTATGTATCACTTCCTTTCCGGGTACACGGCGAAAGTCGCAGGTACGGAAGCAGGAGTGAAGGAGCCCACGGCGACGTTCTCCACCTGCTTCGGCGCGCCGTTCATGATCTTGCGCCCGAAGGTCTATGCGGAACTTCTGGGCAAACGCCTGGAAGAACACACCGCACAATGCTGGCTGGTGAATACCGGGTGGTCGGGCGGCCGCTATGGCGTGGGCAAGCGCATGAGCTTGAAATACACGCGCGCCATGGTGACGGCAGCGGTGAACGGTTCGCTTCTGAAGGCGGAATTCGAGACTGACCCGGCGTTCGGGTTGACCATTCCCAAGGCCGTGCCGGGAGTGCCGAGTGAATTGCTGAGTCCGCGCAACGCATGGCAAGACAAAGCCGATTACGACAAGACAGCCGCGCATCTCTCGGAGCTGTTCACCAAGAACTTTGAGAAGTTCGAGGTTTCCGACAAGATCCGGAACGCAGGGCCGAAGAAAAAATAAAGGCGTTCTTCGTTTCTAGATTTCTCGTTTCTCGAGTTGCCGCTCAGGGCCTTAACGAGAAACAGGGAACGGTCAACGAGAAACGAATCAATGTTTTCCCGAAAAATCAGGGTTGAATACGAGGCTGACGGCAAGCGCCAGCCGTGTCCGGTGAAGTGGCTGGACAATTTCGCCATGCGGAACTTCACTAACGATTCAATCTTCGATGAGACGCTGCCCACAGGCGATGGCGTTCTGGAGATCGGCACCCGCGTGCCGCTGCCCGTGTTGAAATCGGCGATGGAAGATTGGTTCCGGCGAAAGAGCTACTTGGCGAAAGATGCGGGATTGACGGTCAGCGAAATTCATTAGTCCCCTTTCGCACAAAACGCGAAAGGGTGGGGCACCCCAATCTTGATCCAGGTCGCTACTAAGATAGGCACCCCGCAGCTTTGTTATAATTTCTGTACAGACGAAGTCCCGAATGGCCGCGCCTGGCGCGGTCTTTCTTTCGTCACCTTGCAACACAGTCGGGGAGTGGCTCAGCCTGGTAGAGCACCTGGTTCGGGACCAGGGGGTCGGAGGTTCAAATCCTCTCTCCCCGACCAACTATTTCCCGCTCCGCCTTATCGGTACAATCCTCCCACACAAACAAGTTTGTGTGGGGCACCCCATTCTGATTTCATGAACAGCGTGGGATTGTGAGGTTGTCTGGGCCACCCGCCGGAAATCGGCCATCGTGAACAGTGCCCGCATTAGGAGATTCGTCCGATGTTCGATGGGGTATATGAGATCGTACTGGCAGAAGGAACGCTGGTCACTTCGAGCCGCAGATACGCTCACAAATTACGGGCACTGCTGGAATCCTAAGAGGCGCGCGGCTCGCTGATAAGGGCGCCGGCCGGCGATGGTTGCTTTGCCGGGAGGACTGCAAGCAGCGTGACTCCAATCACGACAAACATCACAATGTCCTGGGGACTATCCTTTCTGTGCATCCCGTGCGCCACGGCCTGCGCCGACATGATCGTCATCGTGAACGCATGGGCAAGGCTTGACCACGCCCCATAAGCGATCATCAAGCGATGCTTGGCCGGCTGCTTAGCGGCCACCAACAGACAGACACCAAGCGCCGTGTTAAGGCTCAGGAACATCGGCATGACGTCACTATGCCCGCTAAGCCACTTAACGTGCCACAGATTGTCGAACAGGATGATGCCCCAAAAGGAATAAAACAAGCCCACCACCACCAACGCTACCTGTAAGGCGCGTTCACGCTTCATACCGTCCTCCGTCTTGTGCGATCAATTCCCACGACCACGCGGGCAAAGCTAGCCTTCATACTTTTTGCGATTTCAGCTGGCGATGCGTCCCATACTGGAACCCTGCGAGCATCCGCAGTGTGAGCAGAATGCTTCTCCCCCTCGAATCGGCTTGCCACAGGAACTGCAAGGCCCAAGGAGCGGCCCTCGGAACACAAAATAAAGGATGAATCCGATCAAATTGGGTATGAGGAAAGCGGCAATCACCCAGGCCCAAGCAGGCATTTGGCGCCTTCTTGCGTCCCCGTAGACATATCCGAGGGCAAGGAAAAAAGCCGCGGTGAAGACGCCAAACGTCAAGCCGAACCAAAGCGCGTCGGGCATGGTACTGAGAAATCCTTTGGAAGCAAGTAGGGAACGGCCCTGGCTCGAAGCAAAATAGGCTACCCAAATCGGAATCGCCAGTGCTGCGATGGCCATTGCAGCACTCGGTAGAATTTTCCGTGTTGCGGCTCTCAACAAGACAGCCGCAACTACAAGCCCGACCAAGAACGCTATCAAAAGCACCGCCGATTGCTGTGTCATGCAATACCTCTATTCTCACCAGGCGCTGCGAGCATACATAAGGCCGCACAAAGAGATGGCAGCAGCCAAAAGACGAGCACGCCTGCCTGGACTTGAGCAGTGTCAAAATGCATTGGGGCCGTCAGGAACTTGGCCACCTGATACACGAGTGCCGATCCCACAAATGACATCGAGAGCGCTACAGCAAATGCAGCCCAGATCCTGAATTGCACGTTGTGCTGTCGCATTGCAATCGTCCGGGCACGCACACGAGCCTGGGTGTTCTGGACCAGCATTGGATCGGCGGCCAGTGGCACACTGCGCACTGCGCGCACAATCTCCGCGGTTGCCGCGGCGTACTCGCGGCAGGGCTCGCAATCCTGCAGGTGCCCGTTTAGCAGCGCCTGCTGCGCTTCCGAGAGATCACTGTCGACGGTCGCGATCAGCCTCCGCACCTCGTCGTGTGAGTTTTGCTTCATGGCCGCACTCCTTTTAATCGCCTCATCAGCATATCCAGCGCGCGATAGAGGCGAGACTTCACCGTGCCCAGCGGAACCTTGGTAAGGGTCGCGATCTCCTCCAGCGCAAGCCCCTCCTGGAAGCGAAGGACCACGGTCTCGCGGTACTCGATGGGCAGGCCGCTCATTGCCGCGGTAATGCGTTCGGCCAGTTCGTGTTGCGCCACCGTGTCGAGCGCGGATGGCCCGGTGCTGGCGGGCTCGTAGGGCACGGCTGAGTCTTCCGGGTCCATGAGTTCGTCCAAGCTGATTGCCGGACGTTTGCTGCGCAGGTGATCGATCGTGAGGTTCCTGGCGATCGTGTACAGCCAGGTAATGAACTCATGCCGGCCATCATATTGATGGCCGCGTTCCAGCACCCGTATCCATGTTTCCTGGAACAGATCTTCGGCGAGAGGCTCGGTCTGCCGTAAGGCTCACCAGATAACGCAGCAGCCGATGCTGGTACTGCTCGATGAGGCGGTCCAGCAAGTCCGGGTCGTGCCGGCGAAGGCCTTGAGCGATGGCGCTGGTCTCGGACTCCATCCCGTTCACGAAGTAGCTGGCGGTCGCATTCATGCTAACGGGTATACGGGCAAGGAAGGGAAAAAGATGCAGCCAAAAACAAAAGATCTGCTCTGCAAGCTTTAACGACAGGGGATTGACGTGTACCGTGGTGGCGTCAGCGACAGAAAGTTCTAAGATCGTCCTCCAGAGCGACCAAAATTTCTCCAAATTTCCATCGCAGCATCACTCGCTTCTGAGCGCACGGATGGGATCGACCGCTGCCGCTCGGCGGGCCGGAAGATAACTTGCCAGCAATGCAACGGCGACCAAAATGGCAGGGACGATGGTGAAGGTCAGCAGGTCAGAGGGGCCCACTCCGTAAAGCAGCTTTGTGATCAGGCGGGTGAGAGCAAGAGCGGCGATCAGTCCGAGCGCCAATCCTTGAACCGTCAGAGTTCCCGCGTCACGCAGAACTAATAGAAGAATATTCCCGCGTCCGGCGCCCAAGGCAATGCGGATGCCGATACTCGTGCGTCCGCAGGCCGACCATGTAAGACATGACGCCGTAGATCCCAATGATCGCCAACAAGAGCGCGAGAGCGGCAAACGCTCCAGCAAGATCATTCGTGAAACGCCGGCGAGCGAGCGAGTCAGAGATGATCTCGCGCATCGTTTGCGGAGCGAAGAGCACGTGTTCGTGGCTGATCTGCTGCACGCTATTGCGAATCTGCTCCAGTGTGACCGCCCCGTTGGTGCGCATGATAGTCGTAGAGCCCGAAGGAGTCATGCTCAAAAATCCGGGCGACATCTGGAAGCACGGCAAATACATCTGTGCGCGCAACTTCTCTGTGTCATCGCGATCGAGTCCCCACTGGCGCACATGCTCCACCACGCCGACGATCTCGGCGGTGCCTTCAAAACTGTTCGAGCGAATGCGTTTGCCGATGGGGTCCTGGTCAGGGAAATAAGTTTTCGCGAACACATCGTCAATCACAATGACGCGCGGAGCTTTAGC
>CAVQGF010000007.1:0-63391 GCA_963711965.1 uncultured Acidobacteriota bacterium
GGCGGCCTGACTCGCAAAGAGCGCGAGCAAACCGATCATGTCGTCGGAAAAATAATCAGTCTTACTGCTCTCGATATCCAGAACCCCGATCACGTTGTCGCGAACGATCAGCGGCAGGGCCAACTCACTGCGGATCTTGGGATCGACGGCCAGATATCGAGCCTCACGGCTGACATCGGGAACGTAGAGCGGGGATTTGTGTTGCGCCACCCAGCCGGTAACGCCTTGCTCCCCGATCTTGATGCGGGTGTAAGCGGTCGGGTCCGCGTCGTACCCATTCTGTGCGCGCACGTAGAGTTCATTGGCAGAGCCATCGACCAACAGAACGGCACAGTTAGAGATCCCGAAGTAGTTACGGACGATCAGCAGAATGTGGTGCAGGACAGTATCCAGATCGACGCTTGAAAGGATCATTTCGGTCGCTTCCTGCAGCACGGCGACGTCGCGAATACTCGATTGGATCTCTTTCAAGATGGGCTCCGGGCGAAGGTGGATTATACGATTAACTTCGATTTCGGGGAGATAGGGGGAATCACTTGTTGCACTGTGGTGGTATGCTTGGCAGCGATTTCACAGAGAACAGGATGGAAGAATGGGCGAAGCGGGCGGCATCATGCTGGAGGTAAGCGCCTACATGACGCGCAACGTGACCACGCTGCGCAATGATTGTCATTTGCTGGATGCCGCGCTCATGATCCGGCGAACAGGCAAGCGTCACGTTCCCATTGTGGATGAAAACGGAAAGCTGGTCGGCATCATCAGCGACCGCGACGTCTCACGGTTATCACCCTCGATGCTTGCGAACATGACTCCAGAGGATTACAACCGGGTGTTCGAGGCAACGCCAATCGTCGCTGCCATGACGAAGAACCCGATCACCATCGCGCCCGATGCTGCGGTCCGCGACGCGGTGAACATTCTTTATACGAAGAGAGTAAGTGCGCTGCCGGTGGTCGACGGCGACCAACTGGTCGGAATCGTCACCATCTCGGACATGCTCGGCCTGCTCAATCAGTTATTGGCAGACGGGGAAGCGGCGTCCGGCGCAACTCCGTAGAAATCAAGCCGCGCGCTGGTGCAAAGGCTCCTGGATCGCGTTCTCATCCACCTGTTCACGACCGACCACTTTCATGGTCTTCCAGTCATAGGCGAATTCTCTACCGCAATCCAAACAGACCACGTAGGTCCCAGTGATTCGGGAGGCCTCAGTACGCCGGTTCTTACTGGTTATGGGGAAGCTGTAATTCTTGTGCCAACAGCCGAAGAACATATCTACCAGACTCGTCATCATTTACCACACCCCTAGGGGCCCAACTGCTGAATGGTTCTGCCCGGAGTTATTAGCTCCAGTGACTTAGATTCAGGAACACTGCTTGGGGTTTCAAAGCTGAGGGAAATTCATCTGCTTTAGAATACTGCACCGGCGGGAGAGGTTATTTCTTTTGGGTCTTGCACTTGGCCATGATCGCGGCCCGCAACTTGTCGCGTAATGGCTCGGGAAGGTCGTAAACATCCTGGTTGCGGTGGATCTCAATGGTGGCTTCTGTCGTCTTAAGGACTACAAAGCAGTTGTGGCACCAATGAAGGTGATCCTCTAATTCGGCGCGGTCTTTCTGGTCGATCACGCCGTCGAGGTAGTCCGTCAACTCGTTAAGAAATTCTTTGCAGGTCACGGCTTCGTCGCGCCGTCCTTCTTCTTTTTGAAATATTTGTTCAAGCGTTCCCGTAATTGCAGGCGTGCACGCAGCAGCCTTGATTTTACAGCCGGAACGCTCAATTGCAGCGCCTCGGCGGTTTCTTCGGTCGAGAGCCCTTCCACGTCGCGCAGCACGAATACCGTGCGGAAGCTCGCGGGCAGGCCCTGGATATTCCTGCTTAAAATGTCTTTCAGTTCGGCCTGGTTGTACATCTGCTCCGGATTCGGGGTCCAGTCCGCGATCTCGCGCGGAATGGAATCGTCGTCCGTCTCGATATCTTCATCGATCGAGACCGCACGCCCGGTGCCGGTGCGCCGCTTGCGAAGGCGCATCAGCGCCTCGTTCACGGCGATCCTAACCAGCCAGGTATAGAACTTTGACTGCTCCTGAAAACGCTCCAGATTCTGATACGCCTTCAGGAAGGCGTCTTGCACCACATCTTCAGCATCCTCACGGTTCTGCGTGATGTGGTTTGCGATGCGAAAAACGTTGCGGTCATACCGCCGCACCAGCTCTTCGAACGCATTTACGTCACCCGCCTTAGCGCTTCGTACCAGCGCTAGTTCTTCGGCAGAGGCGTAATCCGTACCTGCGGATTGGATGGGCTGTGTCACGGGGGGATTCACAAAATTGCCCTTATTTCCAAGCTGTCTTGCTCCCGGTCTGGAAGGCCAAACCGGAACCTTCGACTTTAAAGCAATCTGCCGGATAGTTCAAACCGTGTAAGGTCGTCCTGCTGGAACGGTTTGCGTCGGCGGCCGTCATTTACACTGGAAAACCACTCATGAGACGTCTTTTACTCCTTGCAAGCTGTGTGCTGGCGGCCCTGTCCGGCTGCGCCAAAAAGGTACCTGCCGAACGTATCAACATCACCATGAAGAAATATGAGTTCGTTCCTGCTGAGGTGCACGTGAAACGCGGTCAGAAGGTGCTGTTTGTGGTCACTTCAGCCGACACCCAGCATGGGTTCCACGTGGACGCGTTTGGGATCAATGAGCCAGTGAAGAAGGGGCAGACGGCCGAAGTGGAGTTCGAATCCGACCGAGCGGGGACATTCCTCATGAACTGCAGCATCATTTGCGGCGCCATGCACGACGATATGGTGGGAAAAATCGTGGTCGAATAGGCCTTACGCAACACTAGGGGCATCCACTGAAGCAACCAGCAAACGTTTGACAGCGAACCGAAACGCCATATAATCAGCGACATAAATTAATCCTTCAGCCGGGCGTCCCCACGCCGGGCAGCGGAATTTCTAAATCCATGTCTGAGTCCAGAGAAATACAGAGCCTCATTGAGCGCGTGGTCGGCGAGGTCTCCGAAAAACGCGTTGCCGAGTTGCGCAAAGACGTTGTGAAGCGCATCGCGCGTGAGACTGAAGACATTGTGGACGCGGTATTTTCCGAAGTCTCCGACGCGCACCTTCCTGAACTCCGCAAAGACGTGATCTCCAGCGTGCTGAAAGAGACGCAGGATGGGATCGAAGGCGCGGTCAGCGAAGCAATCGATCAGCGCTCGAAAGAGCTGCGTAAAGAGGTCGTTGCGCGGATATCAGAAGAGTCGAAGATCGTCACGCACGGAGTGATTGCAGAAGCGCTCGACTCCAGCGTGGAAGACATCAAGAACGAAGTCGTAGGCAAGGTCGCGGCTGAAGCGCAGGCCTCAGTAGAGCGGGCGCTCTCAGCGACGCTCGATAAGCGCTTGGGCGAACTCCGCGGCGAGATAATCGAGAAGCTTGCGCAGGAAGCGCGCAAGATGTTCGAGCAGATGATCCCCCACATCATGGACGCTCAGGTCGCGCAGCTGCGCTCGGACCTAGCCGGACGAGTGACGCAGGAGACGCAGGCGACAGTAGAAAAGATCGTGCCGCAGGTGCTGGAATCGAGCATGAATAGCGTGCGCGACGGCATCATTGCCAAGGTCAATCAGAAGACGCACAAGTCCATCGACAACCTGGTTCCCGAGCTGCTCGACAAGGGCATCGGTGACATGCGCGCGGACACCATCGCCCGCATGACCAAGAGCACCAAGAACACGGTGGAAGGGACGATCCCAAACATCGTCGAGCGCCGCTTGGGTCAGTTGCGCAAAGAAGTGACTGACGGCGTGATGAGCAAGACGCGCGAGACCGTCGACAAGGTTCTGCCGGAAGTATTCGCCGATCGCTTCGACGAATTAAAGAAGGATTGCGCGGTCAAGATTTGGAAAGAGCTTGAGCCCATGATGGGCAAGGGCAAAGGCAAAGAAAAAGATAGGGAAGAAGAGCCGCACGCGGCGGTGGGCAATTCGAGCGGCATGCTCGACGCTGCGGTGGCATCGATACAGGACGCATCCAGCCAGTCGGAAATTTTGCGCAACCTGCTGGAAGGCGCTTCAAACTTCAGCGGGCGCGTCGCGTTGTTCATCGTAAAAGGAAACAGCCTGGCTGGTTGGCAGGGACGCGGCTTCAAGGACAACGAGAAAGTAAAGAGTGCGAATATTAGCGCTTCAGAAGGATTGGCGTCGCGGGCGATCAACGACCGCACGCCAGTGGCTGCATCGGCTTCCGAATTCGACGACGGATTCATCTCGTCGGTGGGCTCGCCGGCACAGGGCAACGCCAACGTTCTGCCGCTGCTCGTGAAAGACAAAGTCCCAGCCGTGATGTACGCGGACTCCGGTACCGACAAACAAGGAAAATCAGACGTCTCGGCGCTGCAACTTTTGGTGCGCACGGCGGGTTTATGGCTTGAAGTCCTGGCGATGCGCAAGGCGGGCGTGGTGACGACCGCTTCATCGCCGGAAGCAGCGGCCGCAGCGGTGGAATCCGCGGCGATGCTGACACCGACGCCTTTGCCGGGCTCGATCAAGGTTCCAGAAGCAGCGATGGCAGCCGCGGCACCGAAATCGGCCCCTGCTCCGGCAGCGCCGGCGGGCATTCAGCCGGGGGACGAAGAAGTACATAAGAAGGCCAAGCGATTTGCGAAGCTATTGGTTGACGAGATCAAGTTGTATAACCAAGGCAAGGTGAATGAAGGACGCCAGAATCGCGACCTCTACGACCGGCTGAAGGAAGACATTGAGAAGAGCAAGGCAACGTATGACAAGCGCTATGGCAGCACTCCTGCCGCCTCCGCCAATTACTTCAACGACGAGATCGTTCGCGTATTGGCCGACAACGATGCTGCGCTCATGGGCGGCAACTTCAACCGCTAGACCATTTTGATCTCTGTGACCCTCTGGAAACGTGTAGTCCCTCTCCTGCTCGCGCTGGCGATGATGTTCTGCGCCTCGGCAGCAGCTCAGACCTCGACGACTCATCACACCAAGAAACAAGCTAAAAAGAAGACATCTGCGAGCAAAAAGATAAAAGCTCCCTCTGCGCGCGTGCAGCACACCGCCCAGGCATTCGTTGCGTCGCTCGACCTGAAGGCGATGGCGACCCAGCTTCTCCAGAACCGTTCCAAGGCAGCTTACGACGGCGTGGAGAAATACGCGATTGCGCATCCCAACGAAGCCGGGTCGCTGGCGTGGTTCGTCATCGGATACGCGCACCAGGTCGACAACGAGTACGCGCAGTCCATACCTGCACTGGTGCGTGCCAAGGAGAACGTAGCGGAGTTGGACGATTACGTCACCTATTTCCTGGGCAAGGCTTACAGCTCCACGGCGGACTGGCAGAACGCAGTAACAGCCCTGCAGGATTTCACCACCAAGCATCCGGATTCGCTGTTCCGGCGCGATGCCGCCGTGCTCTATGGGAATGCCCTCTTGGGAGCGGGGAAGAATACTGAGGCGGCGCGCGTCTTCGCGGAACAGCGCAGCCCCTTGCGTGCGGATATCGAACTCTCGCTCGGCAGAGCGCTGGCGCGTGCGGGAACACCTGAGCAGGGAGCGCTGGCGTTCCGCCACGTCTATTACGGGATGCCGCTCGCCGATGAAGCCGATGCCGCCGGGGATGAGCTGCAAAAACTGCAGAAGCAGTTCAAGCTGGCGCCCGCGACCTTAGCGGAGCTGAAGCAGCGAGCAGATCTACTGTCGCAAGGAAGGCGTTATGGCCAGGCGGCGGATGAATACAAGGATCTGATCTCGGACGCCTTGCCAGCCGATGCTGCGGGGCTCAAGCTCGCCCTTGCGGGGGCATTGTGGCGAGAGCACCGCAACAAGGACGCGAAGGACCTGCTCGAGAGATTGCCGCTCACAGGCGATAACGCCCTCAATGATGAGCAGAAGGCTCAGCGGCTCTATTATCTGGGCGAACTCACGCGCGGAAACGACGACAAGGCATTCGTCACCTACTTGACCATGTTGCGGTCGATGGAACCTGGCGGCAAGTGGTTGGAAGAAAGCTTGTTATCAACAGGTAACAGCTATTTATTAAAGAAAGACATCGCTACGGCGGCGAAGTTTTACACCGAGCTTGCAAGCCGCGTCCCGCAGGGGAAGTACGGGCTCATATGCCCATTGGAAGGCAGCTTGGATTACCTATCGACTGAACGACCGCCGCGAAGCCAAGCGGCTGTTTGAAGAGCAGATCAGCCTGTATCCCTCGTCGGCGGAATATCGAACGCACTCTATTGGCGAGCCCGAATCGCGAAAGACGACGACGACACGGCCAAGGCCCGCGGCTTTTTACCGAAAGCTGAGCACGCGCTTCCGCTACTACGATCACGGCGAGCTGGCGCGCGATCGCATGGCGCAGATGAAGGTCGAGGGCCCAGCCGACCCAGATCCGCTGCTAAGAAAAATACCCCCGGCCAAGCCACCTTCGGATCCGAAGGAGCTAATGCCGGAAGACAATGTGCGCGCACAGCGTAGTCGCTTGCTGCAAAACGGCGGTCTGACCGATCGGCGGTGCGCGAGTTGCAGCCGCCGCGTACAACGATTCCTTAGGATGGGCCAACCGCGAGATTTTGCGGCTCTATGAAAATGACGGCTCCTACTTCCGGGCTTTGCAGTTGGCCAAACGGTCGGTGCCGGGATATTTCGCTTACGAGTTGGAAGACATGCCGCGTTCGTTCTGGGAGGCGCTGTTTCCGCGGGTGTTCTGGACAGACCTGAAAAGATACTCGGACGAGAACACCTTGGACCCGTTCCTGGTGGCGTCACTGATCCGGCAGGAGTCGGAATTTAATCCTAGCGCCATCTCCCGCGCAAGGCGCTGGGGCTGATGCAATTGCTTCCGAGTGTCGGGAAGCAAGTTGCAAGAGAAGTCAAGCTAGGGAAATTCGATCAAAGTCTGCTCTTCGTTCCTCCCCATCAATCTTCGATTAGGCACGCGGTACTTCAAGAAGATGGTGGACCTAAACTCCGGAACGGTTGAATATGCGCTGGCGTCTTACAACGCTGGGCAGGACCGGGTGGATGATTGGCGCAAGGACGGAAACTTCCGCGATGTGCCTGAATTTGTGGAGTCCATCCCGTTTACGGAGACGCGTGAGTACGTTCAAGCCATTATTAGGAATACGGGAGTCTACCGGCGCCTCTATAAGACGCCCTGATCATTCGGCCGCGGCCTGCTCGGCGGGTGCAGACTTCGCGAAGAGTATCTCGCCCATCAGAACGAAGGCTCCAACCACAATCGCACTATCGGCCACGTTGAATGCCGGCCAGTGATAGCTGCCGACGTAAAAATCCAGAAAATCCACCACATGACCGTGCATCATGCGGTCCCACAGATTCCCGGCTGCTCCGCCGAGGATGAACGAGAGAGCTACGCCTGTCCAGGTGATCTGATGGCTGTTGCGCCACAGCAACAGGGTCACGATGCACATGGCAATCAGCGAGAACAGGATCAGCGCCGGCCCGCGCCACTGCGAGGTCGAATCGGCGAACAAGCCGAATGCCGCGCCTTGATTTTAGCGTTGGTGAGTTTAAGAAAACCAGGGATCAGCACGATGGAATCGTGCAGGGTGATGCTGCGGTCGACCATCCATTTGGTTAGCTGGTCCAGCAGGATCACAGCCAGCGAGGCCAGAAAGTGGAAGCGCCGCATTGCATGGGCCGCGTCATATTTGTTTTACTTAATTCCTAAAACTCTCATTACGATTCTTTGGACCCTTAGCGTCCGTCAATCTCTTTCAAAGCCGCGGTGCAGCGCTCGCACACAGTTGGATAGACGGTATCTTTACCGACTTCGGTCGAGTAAGTCCAGCAGCGCTCGCACTTGGTGCCTTCAGCCTTAGCGACACTCACTTCAAGCGGAGCATCGCCGTTTGAAGCTTCTGCTCGCGTTAGTTTAACTCGCGAGACGATGAACAGCTCACGCAGACCAGCTTGGTGCTTCTGCAAAGCAGAATATAAGGAGCCGCCGGCGCGCAACTCGACCTGCGCTTCGAGCCCGCTGCCAATTTCTTTCTTTTGACGCATGGGTTCAAGCGCAAGCATCACGGCCTCGCGTACGGCGATCAGTTGGCTCCATTCAGCCCGGATGGCACGAGCGCGATCGTCGGGTACTGCCCCCCAACACTTCGTCCCGCTTCCAAAACAAGGAAAGGTGAACGCTCGCTGTGCGCGCCTGTAGCGGCGGCAGCATCTGCCAGATCTCATCGGCGGTATAGCTCATCAGCGGCGCCATGGCCCGCACTAACGTCTCACCGATGCGCCATAACGCAGTCTGCGCCGAACGCCGGCCGCGCAGACTTCGGCGCGAAGGTATACAGGCGGTCTTTCAGCAGATCGAAATAAATCGCGCTCAGATCGGAGACACAGAATTCGTTGGTCTGGTGGTAGACCTTGTTGAACAGCCGCGCTTCGTACCAGCGCGCAATCTCATCGTTCAGGTCGGCGGTGCGCAGCAGCATCGCCTGATCGACAAATTCCATCACTTGGAAGCTGACTGCGTGCTGCGCGGGGTCGAAGTCGCTCAGATTCCCGAGAACGTAGCGGAAGGTGTTGCGCAGCTTGCGGTAGTTCTCAGCAACGCGCTGCATCAGGTCGTCTGACGAGCGGCTGTCCTCGCGATACTCTACCGATGACGCCCACAAGCGGATGATTTCTCCGCCAAGGCGCTTAGCGATCGCGTCCGGATCGACAGCGTTGCCCTTCGATTTGTGCTGCGCCTGGCCCTGCGGGTCGAGCGTCCAACCGTGGGTCGTAACCGCGCGAAAGGGCGCCTTGCCGCGCGTACCTACAGCGCAGAGCAGGGAAGATTGGAACCATCCGCGATATTGGTCGCCACCTTCGCTATAGAGGTCCGCTGGCCAGGGAAGCCCGGGCTCATGGCCGAGCACGGCCGCTTGGCTTGAGCCGGACTCGAACCACACGTCAATGATGTCCATCTCTTTGCGAAACTCGGTGCCACCGCACTTCGCGCATTTGGTTCCTGGCGGCAGGATGGAGGCTGCGTCGTGCTTGTACCACGCGTCGGCGCCATCTTTCGCAAACAGATCGACGACTCTGGCGTTGATCTCGGCCGAGCGTAGTAGTTCGTTGCACTTATTGCTTGTGCAGAAAAAGACCGCGATGGGAACTCCCCAGATGCGTTGCCGCGAGATGCACCAGTCGGGACGCGTCTCGACCATGTTGCTGATACGCAGCTCGCCCCACTCCGGGTCCCACTTCACCTTCTTGATCTCTTCGAGAGAGCGCGAGCGGAGCGTGCCGCCTTCCATCTTGCCGTCCATGGCGATGAACCATTGCTCGGTGGCACGAAAGATGACGGGATTATGACAACGCCAGCAATGCGGATAGGAGTGTTCGATCTTTTCGTGACCCATCAGCACGCCACGAGACTTCAGCAATTCAACGATAGGGTCGTTGGCTTTGAAGACAGTCTTGCCGTCGTACTCGGGCAAGCCGTTGTGGATACGCCCGGCTTCATCGACATTTACTTTCTGGTCGAGGCCATATTTCGCGCCGGTATAGAAGTCGTCAGCACCGTGCGAGGGAGCGGTGTGGACGGCTCCCGTGCCCTGATCGGTGGTGACGTAATCCGCGAGCACACCAAGGATTGAGCGATCAAGAAAGGGATGAGCGAATGTGGAGCGCTCGAGCACGCGACCAGAGAAGCGCGCGACCTCGCGAGCGTCCGCGAGATTGCATTTCTCTTTTGTGGCCGCAGCAAGCGCCTCGGCGATGATGTAAACCTGGCCGTCGGATTCGAGCGCTACGTATTCCAGTTGGGGATGGAAGGCCACGGCCATGGAGGCGGGAAGCGTCCAGGGAGTGGTTGTCCAGATGATGGTGTTGACTTTTTTTCCGGCGAGCGCAGGATCGATCTTCGCGGCGTCGCTGGTAAGCCCGTATTTCACCCAGACGCTGGGGCTGGTGTGATTGGCGTATTCGACTTCGGCTTCGGCGAGTGCCGTCTTGTCGAAGATGCACCAGTAGACCGGCTTCAATCCCTTGTAAACGAAACCTTTTTCGAGAAATTGAAAGAAGGTGTGCGCAATCACAGATTCATACTGCGCCGACATCGTGAGATAGGGTTTCTCCCAGCGGCCTAAGACCCCCAGCCGCTGGAATTGCTCGCGCTGCAGCCCGACATATTTTTCAGCGTATTTGCGGCATTCCAAGCGGACCTGAAGCGGGTCCATTTCCAATTTTTTTCGGCCCAGGGATTCGTCAACTTTGATCTCGATGGGCAGGCCGTGGCAGTCCCACCCGGGGACATAAGGTGCGTCAAAGCCAGCCATGTTCTTAGACTTCACAACGAAATCCTTCAGGCATTTATCGAGGGCGGTGCCGAGATGGATGAGACCATTGGCGTATGGCGGCCCATCGTGCAGGACATAGATAGGGCGACCGGCGCGGGCCTGGCGGATCTTGTCGTAAGGCGCATCTCGTCCCAGCGAGCCAGCATTTTGGGCTCGTTCACGGGAAGATTGGCTTTCATGGCGAAGTCAGTCTTGGGAAGATTTAAGGTTGACTTCAGGTCGTCACGCACAGGCGCGCTCATTATTTCTCCGAGGATTAATGCGACTTTCTCATTATAGGGTGACTCTAAATGAGGCGTCTAATCCTGAGGTAGTGGGATTGTGGTGGTCTGAATGTAACCTTGCGTACCAATCTTTGCATCCAATCAAGTCAGCGCTCCCGGAGTTACAAGCTGGGTAAGCAGAAATTGCGCTGAATTCACGAGCAGAAAAGCTGTTGCACGAGAAAGCCGCTTGGCACTTGGCGTGCATCTTAATGGAATGAAATTGCAAGCACCTCGGGTCGAACCTGGAAAAGGCCAAATAGGGTTATGTCAAATCAGGCTGTGATTACCCCCTTAATGAATTCCCCAGACGTTGGGAATGCGTTATTTAGCGACGTCTTCACCTCAGAATGGTCGCTGTGGGACTCGCTCAAAGAAAATATCAATTCGGTAGTCCATCCGCAGAAACTTCCGCCGCTGAAGCTGACTTCGCGCCCGGTGAAGGTTCGGGAGATCTGGGGAGAGTCGCAACGTCCCAAGACGGCGGCAGTCGGCTCGGTGCTGGCGCACGCTGCGTTCTTTGGATTGATCGCATTTGCGATCATGCGCCCGCATTCTGTTCCGCAGGAGCCTCCGAAAGAAGTGACACACCTGGTGGCCCCAAATCTAAGCGATTACCTCCCGATGCAAGTGGATCCGCGGCCGGCGATGGGTGGCGGCGGTGGCGGCGGTGAAAAAGATATCGTTCAGGCGCCGAAGGGCAAGCTACCGAAGGTCGCTAAGGAGCAGTTCACTCCGCCGGTGGTCGTGGTCAGAAACGATGCGCCGAAACTTCCGGTGGAAGCGACCGTGGTTGCTCCACCCAAGCGTAAAACTCCCTAACACCAACATGCCGACTATCGGCGATCCAATGGCGAAGCTGGCAGGGCCTCCTTCCAACGGATCGGTTCGAGCGCCGGAATCGGTGCAGGATCAGGCGGCGGTATCGGTAGCGGCACGGGCGCAGGCCTGGGACCGGGCAGCGGTGGTGGATTCGGTGGCGGCGTCTACAAAGTAGGCGGCGGCGTTTCGGCGCCTCGGCTATTGGTTTCGCCTGATCCGGAATATTCGGAAGAAGCCCGCAAAGCAAAATATCAAGGTACCTGCGTGGTGTGGATGATCCTCGGCGCCGACGGGCGTCCGCAGAAGTTCAAGATCAACGCGCACTCGGCATGGGACTCGGATGAAAAGGCGCTTGAAGCTGTAAAGCAGTGGCGCTTCGAGCCCGCCAAGAAAGACAATCAGCCGGTGGCCGTGGCCATCAGCGTGGAAGTGAACTTCCACCTTTACTAAGTTCCGCTAAACGGCGGTCAGATTCTTCGCAGTACTTAACCGAGTCGAGACGAAGAACACGAGAAGGGAAGGCGCGAGCCTTCCCTTTTTGTGTTTTAGTTGCGTCTGCCATTGCCGGCGCGCTTGGCCTGAACACAACATTCGCCTTCCGGGATAGGGCTGCCGTGCGGACACGTGCGCGGGTGTTGCAGGAAGGTGCAAATCCTTTCGGTCGCTTGCGCCGAGAGAATGTGTTCGAACTTGCACGCCTGCTGCTCGATCTCAGCTTCACTCTCAATATGCAGCGTCTCGGTAAAGAGCCGCTCCGCCAAACGATGCCGCCGGATGATCTCGCTTGCGCGCTGCCGCCCGCGCTCGGTGAAGTCCACGGTGAAGCGGCCATGCTCGGGACCGGCCCTGAAGCCTGCATCGCTTCGTGACAGCGGTTCAAGATCTCTTTATGCGTGTGCGGCTCGGAAGATTGATGGTCGCTCAGAGCTAACAGGCCCATATCGGCCATCTTCTCGATCGCCAAGTCCACGGGCAGCGCACCATCCACCTGAATGCGCCCCATATCGGCGACTGCCCGTTTTCCTTCACGACCCATATCTCTTCCAGGATCTCGTCAAACTCCTCTTCGTCGGAGAACGAGAAGATCTCTTGGGCGGAGACTTTCCGTGATGCAACTCGATACGCCGGTCGGCCAAACGCGCCACGGTCGGATCATGGGTGACCATGACAATGGTGCGGCCCTGCTCGTGGAATTCGCGAAGCAGGCGAAGACGATCTCTTCATTCTGCGCGTCGAGGTTGCCGGTAGGCTCATCGGCGAGCACGATGGCGGGATCGTTGATCAGCGCGCGAGCAATGCACACACGCTGTTGCTCGCCTCCGGAAAGATGCGCCGGTATGTGGTGGGCCCGGTCCTTCAATCCGACCCGACGCAAAGCCTCAAGCGCCTCAGCCTCATCGGTCATGCTATGGAAGTATTGCGCCAACATCACGTTCTCGAGCGCGGTTAGATAAGGGATGAGATGGAACTGTTGAAAGATGAATCCGATCTTCTCGGCGCGGAAACGGTCGAGTTGCTTGCGATCGAAAGCGACAACATTTTGGCTATCGATCCAGACTTCGCCCGCCGATGGACGGTCAAGGCACCCGATCAGATTGACAACGTGGATTTGCCCGAACCCGAGGGACCCATGATCGAAATCCACTCGCCTTTTCGATCTTGAGGTCGATGCGATCGAGCGCGCGGATCACCCACCATCGCCATCCGACTTCGCCGGATAGGTCTTGCTGACGTTCTTGATACGATTCCCATGGACGTTAATTCATTCGCCCTTCAAGATTACCGCAGGCTGCGTCCGGCTCAGCAGCCCATTGGGACCAGCGCGGCCAGGACGTCAGACGATGCCGCCAAGAAAGACTCTGGAAAAACATTCCAATGCGGTATGACGACCGAATGAAAGTTCATTCGTCCGATCAGGAAGGCGACGGCGATGCCGAGAAGAAATCCGAGGACCGCTCCTGCCGCCCCGAGCAGGGCTGCTTCGCATGCAAAGAGCGCCCCGGCAGAGACAGTGGCGACGCTACCTAAGGCCTTCATGACAGCAAAATCTTTTCTGCGATCAAGAACCGAACTGGTCAAAGTCGCAAGACGCATAAGCTGCGGCGAGTCGCCACGATGATGATGACCGCGATCAGCAGGGTGGAGCGCGTCTTACCGAAGACATTGGCCTCGGCGTCCGCGATCTGTTTGATGGGTCTGACTTCACCATCCGGAACGGCAGCGGTCAGACTTGACGGCGAACTGCGAGATTCTTGCGGCCGGCGACTGCAATCTCTATGGTGTTGGGAGCGATGCCGGACCAGGAAGAGAAATCGCTGAAGAGGCATGTAGATGCGGCTATCTTCGGCTCCGCCGGTGTGAAGAACGCCTGGTTGGGCGCAACGCGCAGCTTGCGTCCGCGAAACTCAAGCTCAAGATCATCCTTCCCAAATTGCTTGGACGCACGCGCACCGAGCAACGCCGCGCCTGACTCTGGCCATGCAGTCGCAAGCCAAAATGGATCCACCTTCTTGGTGCGATCGACGTCGATGCCGACGACGACAACCGATCGATCGCCCGCCTGCGCGATCAGGTAGCCGAATGGAGCAGCGTTCCCGGAGATGCCAAGCTGGCTTTCGACCTTCTGCAGTGCGTCGGGCGGAAGTGACGCGTCGGACTTCGAGGTCACGAGGATGTTCGCTCCGTATCCGCGAAACTCTCCGCGCAACTTGGCTTGCACATCGGTAAACAGCGTCAGCATGGCAGTGGCTGCGGTCGCGGCCACAACGATCGCGAGCATCGCAATGGCGGAGCTCCCGCCCCGAACGAGAAGAGGACGTAACAACATCCGGAGAAACATTCGTCTGCGGCTCATATGTTCCCTCGCAGACAAGAGCAAGGATCGAGCCGCACCGCGCGGCGGATGGAGGCGAGCCGAGCCGCCGTAGGTCACCAGGAACGCCACTGCCGAACAATAGGGAAGAGCACCGGCTGCAAAGTATGCTGGAATTAAAGATGCTGCGTCCGATCACGGCCGCCAGTATCGCTCCGAGCGCAAAACCAGACGGCGCCACCTATAAGCGCGAGCACTCCAGCCTCAGTCATGAACAATGCAGCGACGGAAGCGTTCCCGGCGCCCATGGCCTTCATCAGCCCCACTTCGTGACGCCTCTCCATGATCGCGGTTGCCATGGCCGCAGAGACGGCCAGCGCCGCTGCGCACAAGGCGGCGATGGTGATGAGAAGCATGAGTCCTTGGATCTTGTTCAGGACCTTGCCTTCGTTCTGCGCGATCTGCCGGATCTGCTCGGCGTGAGCGTTGGGTATGACCTCTTCGAGCTGGTGCGCAATTGACAGAGCGTAGGGAGAGCAATACCAGCGGTCGTAGGCAGGGCCTTTTAACGTTCGCGGATCGGTGCGGGCGAATGCGTCTTCAGGCTTGGTTACAGCGCTAACCAGAATGCGTCGAACCGCTCCCGGCTTGCCGGCAAATTCTTGCGCCATGAAGAGTGGAGCAACAATAGCCAGCTCCTCGCCCGAACCGGTGCTCAAGATTCCTGAGACCCGGAACTGTTGACCGTTGATCAAGACTCCATCGCCGCGTTTGAGATCGATCTCGTTGGCGAGGCGTGCTCCAACCAGCACTGCGTGCTCGTCATCCTTCGGCCATTTGCCTTGCACATGCCACCAAGGGCTGGTTTTGACCACGCCCTCAGTGAACTCGTCTTTACCATAACGAAGTTGTTTATCGAAGTACGTGCCGATGAGTTCCACATTCCGTGCGGTAGTGCCGGATCCGAGAGTCACTTGCGTTGATAGAAACGGGGCAAAGCCGCGGATGTTATTGCGCCAGAATATTCCTTTGATCTTAGGGAGATCAGCCTCGTTCAGAAAGGCGCCTTCACTCGCTGGCTTGATGTTCACACCGCCAACATTGAGGTCGAGCGTGTCTTCCTGCGGAACGACGGAGATGTTCGCGCCGTAGCTGCGCAGCTCTTCGCTGACCTTGTCGCCAATATCGGTAGCGATCGCGATGGTTGCGGTAGCAACCGCGACGCCCAACATGATGGCCAGCGCCGCCATCAGCTTGCGCCGGCGCTGCAGTCGGAACGATTGATAGATGAGGCGGAGGAACATGTTTATTTCTTGAAGTGGACCGCCGCGGCTTCCAGGTCGGCCTGCTGGATGATCACTGCATCCGCCGCTCTCGCTGGTGTGAAGTGGGATCGGATTGCAGCCGCCGCTTTGTCCCACGGTCTGCGGATTCACCGGCGCGGCACAATTTTTACAGACCAATCCCTGCGCAGTCTTGTAATAACCAACCGAGCCGCAGATCTCGCAGGCGTCGAGCACGGTTGCGATCTTGCCATCGGGCTTTTGATAAAGCAGGAACCGGACCTCTACCCCATTGACCTTCGCGGCGTAACGATGAGGTCGCCATCGGCAACTTGTGACTTCGCGATGGCAGCCTTGCCATCGACGAAAGTGATCTCCGTTGCAGGCGATAGTGAAGTGGTGCTCTTTGCGTAGACGAACTCGGCGGTGACGGATGCGATGAAGATGAAACAGGCCGCGCAGACGGAGATCATCCATAGACGCTCGCGGCGGTAGCTCCACTCGGCTTTCCGCTGCTCGGCTTTACTGTCGGCGAGCCCACCGGAGCACGGCGACGATATTCCAGAAGGATCATCATTCCGGTCAAAGCCAGAATGGTCACTGCGAAAAACCAATCGTTACGGACGATGGGGCCGATGGTCGCCATCTCGGCTTTGTTAGAGGGAATCACTCCATTTTCGGAAAGCTCATGCAGCCCGGTGATCAGCAGCTGCGCGGCCACAAAGAAAAGAATGATGGTGGTGATCTTGAAGAACTTGCGAAGATCGATGCGAACACTGCCTTTGACGAACATCACGCCAAAGACGACCGCGAGCGCGACTCCGATCAAGGTCCCAAAAAGCGAAGTAGCTCGCTGGTATTGAAGCACACAGTCGCAAGGATCAGAACGGTCTCAACCCCTTCTCGCAGAACCATCAGGAAGATGAATAAGAACAAGCCAATCTTCGAGCCGGTGGTCGCCAACCCTCCGACCTTTGATTCGATGTTCCTTTCATTTCTTGCCCGCTTTCATCATGAAGAGACCATAGACACGACGAAGACGGCGGCGATCAGCATGATCCAGCCTTCGAAGATGTCCTGATTCAGCTCGAAGTGGGCGATGGCCACCGCGACGGCAGGCTGCAAACGAACGCGGCGCCGAGCGCCCAATAAACCAGCTTGCGCAGCCCAGGGCGGGCGATCTTGTTCAAATAGGCAAGGGTGATGCCCACAATAAGGGCGGCCTCGACCCCTTCGCGCAGGGTGATGATCAGGGCTTGCAGCATAGGTTTTGATATTGAAAATGAAATTCATTTTCAATATCTATCTTACTGCGGGCAGGCGGAAGTCGTCAATGCTTCGTGCATCTCTGGCAGCATCTTCGCCCGAAGGACGACTTCTAACCCGCTGTGAAGATCAAGATCGCCGACAGCATCGCGGAGGTCGAGGCTCCGCCACCTTTGGAACAATGCCCTGGCTCCTTCACCCCGGACGATTTTTCAGGAGTTCGAGTGGAACCTGTTGGCGATTGAAACTTTCAGGGATGAATCGCCTTACTTCGTAACGGCCGAGGCCGATTCCTCGGTTGCGATCCTGCCAGCGGCTATCCGGCAGGGTTCGTTGGCGCTCGCGGGAGGACCGCTCTTCGATTACCGAGAACCCATCTGCGCAGGAGATGATTCTGCGTTCATGGCCGCGTTAGACGTCCTCTCCGGTTTGAACCTCCCTCTGAGAGTCAATGGGATTCGGCCTAGTGCAGGGACGCAGTTAGAACATCTACCACTCCAGCCGTGGACAGCCGCTCCTTACGTTTCATCGCGAGATGTATCCGCTGAAGAGTTTGCAAACCGACATGCCCGTGGACGGCGCGCGCTACGGCGACTGAAGGAGATCGGGGCAACGGTCGCAACCCTCAGCGGTACGCCGCATCTCCTTGAGGCGATCTATCGCGAAAAGGGGAAAGAGCCCGCAAGTTGGGGTGAGAACCTATTCCGAGACCAACGATGCGTAGCCTTCATGCGCGCGGTGACGCGATTGCCAGGCACGAAGTGCGAGGTGTTCCAGCTCGAGGTCAGCGAAAAGCGCATCGCAGCACTGGTGACTTTCATCGACGGTCACGCCCGCCGCTTCTATACCACATGGATGGACCCAGTTTGGGCGCGGCACTCTCCTGGTATTGCGCTGCTATTCGAGGCTACCCGACTCAGTTTGGAACAAGGCTTGGACTGCGACTACATGACCGGCGAACAAGCTTATAAATTGCGCTTCGCGACTGGAAGTGAGCCGCTCTACAAACTCGAGGCGAGTGCGCAGGAGCTCGCAGGCGTTCGACACGAATCGGACCAAGCCGCCGAACTCAAAGCCGCTTAAGGAAGGCTTTGGCCTTCTCCAGGTCAGGGAAGAGCTTTTCTTCGTCCAGGAATGCCCGCGGATGCACGCAGCGCCGGGTACCGCGCAATTTGACGGGATGCTTCAGATGCAGCATCTCGTGGTAGACGATGTACTCCACCGCATATCGCGGGACCTCAGGGCGATCGAACAGGCGACTGATGATGATGGCGTTGTGCGCAGGATCGTAGTGGCCGAGGTTGCTGCGCGAATCGTTGGAACTCCAAGACAACCGCGGGCGCCCCAGCAATCCGAAAAAGAAGCGCCTATTCAAGTCTTCGAATATCTCCTCGAGATCAAAAGTATGCCCCTGAGGAGAGGCGATGCGTTTGCGTCCGCGCATCTGCCGGACAAGATGCGCCTTCTGGCTTAGATCGTGGCTGCTTACGTATTTGCGATAACGCGCCGAATGAGCGGAGTTGATGGGCTTGCGGTAAAGCTTTGCAAGCAGGATATGCGCGATGGAATGATGCACGCTCTCGGGCGCGCCCTCCAGCAGATCAGACAAGCGAACCAGCACAAGCCCATTGCGCAGGCGGATGGTGTTGTTGATGTTGGCAAAAGGATAGAAGTTGACGCGAAATCCCGGCATCTCGGCGCGAGGTCGCAGCTCGCGGAAAGTGTGTTGGAAGAGTTGGTGAAGGTCGCCGCTCACTGAAGCCAAATTAGCACGAGCAGCAAGGAGATGATCACGGCTATTTCTTTTTCTGTTTTTCCTTGGGAACTCGGCCGCCGATATCTTCCAACTCCTTGCGGGCAGAGTCTGAGCTGTCGTTCACCGTCTCAATGGCATTCTGCAGGACGAACTCATACTCCTTGGCTTCGGCAGTGCTCACTTCTTTCAAGGAACGCAAACGGAGCTTCCAGTCGTCCTCTGCCTGCACCAGCTCGGTAAGCGGCTTGATCAGATCCGCTTTCTTTGCGCGATAGTCATCGAGGTTGGCTTCGGTCTCATCGACCAGTGACTGAAAATCTTCCAGCAAGTCGTGGATCTGCTGCCCGCGTCCCTGCGCCATTTTAGAATCGGCGCGGAGTTGGTCAATGGCGGTGAGCCGCGCCTTGGCGAAGGTGATGTAAAGATGGAAGCGCTTCTCCGGCTTGTCTGAGGCTTCGCGGATTTGGTCAGCCTCGGCGTCGGTCATCGGATCGCGGCGATGGCCGCTCGCGAAAATCGGCAATGACAGCAGTAGGAGAAGGGGCAATGCCAGGGTGACGCGTAGAAGTCTCATTTGTCCTTTCGGAACAAGAGGTCGAGTAATTCGGAACGCAGCTCTTGCACATGTTCAGCGGCTGCGGTGACGGGAGGACGATCGTCCAGGTCAGTCGCGCGCGCGACTTCTTCGAGGTGGCGCTGCAGCTTGTGCATTTTCATCTCGGTCTGTTTGATCCGGCCCTCGGAGCGACCAACCGTGGCGCGCGCCTTCTCCGCATAACTAAGCACGTTCTTGATATCGTCGCGGCCCTTGTCCCAGTCGCCGTTGGAGAAGTGATCGCCGGCCAGGTTCGCGTAGCGATTTGCGACATCCGCATAAAGCTCGGATTGCTTCTCGCCGCCCGCTTCAGCTTTGGCGATCAATTTCTCCAATGAGTCTTCGGCGGAGGCGAGGCGTGCCCCGGCAACGATCATTAGGGCGAGCATGGTAGCGATGATGGACCTGCGTACGTTCACTTTATTTCTTTTCTATGGCGACCAGGCGATGCTTGGCCTGCCATTCCTGGTTAACGCTCTTGCCTGAGTCCGCCGCCAGGAACTTACGGTAATTGTCCGCTGCCCGGGGGAATTGTTTCAAGTGGTCATATGAAGTAGCGCGAAGAAAGTAGGTTCCGGCGGATTCGGGCAGATATCGGGCACGTGCATCCAAGGCGCGCACGGACATAGCGAAATCCTTATTTTCAGCTGCGGCTACGGCCAAATCGCCGTAGGCCTCCTTGAGGTCGGGCTGCAAACTCACCGCACGCTGCAGCTCGAGTTGTGCCGCGGGGAAGTTTTTCAATTGGAGCAAAACGACACCGTGTCCGTAACGACTCTCGGGGTTGTTTGGAACAATGCGAGTGAGCGCGGCGAATTGTGGCTCCGCTTGCGCATACATCTGGTTGGAAGAGTAGATCTGCGCGACTTGCATCAGGGTGCCGGGATCTGAGGGCGCGAGGCCTAACGCGGCTGTGAGCTCTTTAACGGCCTCATCGTTTTTGCCTGATGAAAACAACAGGCGGCCAAGTTGTACGTGAGCTTTTGGATCTTGCGGCTGAAGCGCAATGAACTGGCGAAGAGCCGTTTCCGCGTCGGCAAAGCGTTTCTGAGTGGAATAAAGATAAGCCAATGCGCCGAGAGCGCTGGGGTTCTTCGCCTGCAAGGAGAGGGATTTCTTGTACTCCGATTCGGCGGCGATCACGTCGCCAGATTTTTCCAAGGCATCGCCGAGGCGGAAGTGCGACTCAGGATCGTTTGGATTTGCGGCCACCGCGGCTTGGAGTCCTTTGACCGGATCCACTGGGTCGCCAGAAGCGGGAGCAGACTGCGCGTTAGCAGTCATGCTGCCGGCGAGAAGCAGGGCACCGAGGATTTTAAGAACGGCCATTATTAGGTGAGTTCCCGTTCTTTAAGATGCGGGCCAGCCATTTTCCGGTGTACGACTCCTTCTTCTTGGCCACCACTTCCGGGGTGCCGGTGACCACGACTTTCCCTCCGCCATCGCCGCCTTCGGGTCCGAGGTCAATGACCCAGTCGGCGGCCTTGATCACATCCAGGTTGTGCTCGATCACCAGGATAGAGCCGCCGGCGTCGATGAGGCGGCGGAAGGCGCCGAGAAGCTTGCTGACGTCGTCGAAATGAAGGCCTGTGGTGGGTTCGTCGAAGATGTAGAGGTATCGCGGCTTCCGTTTGCCACTCCCGTTCTCCGCGTCTTCCTCCTGTCGCATCGACTTCGGTTGAAGGTGCGCTGCCAGTTTCATGCGCTGGGCCTCACCGCCGGAGAGGGTAGTGGCGGATTGGCCGAGCCGCAGATAGCCAAGGCCGACCTCATCTAATACTCGAAGTTTTTCAGTGATCTTTGGCACGGCAGAGAAGAACTGCAACCCCTCTTTAACCGTAAGCTGCAGGACTTCATGGATGTTCTTGCCACGGTAGCGAACCTCAAGCACCTCAGCTTTGTAGCGGGTGCCCTTGCATTCCTCGCAGATGAGCTCCACGTCAGCAAGAAACTGCATCTCGACGGTGACGGTCCCGTCGCCCTGACATACCTCGCAGCGGCCGCCCGGAATGTTGAAGGAAAAGTGTCCGGCGCTGAAGCCGCGCTTTTGGGCTTCAGGCGTCGAGGCGAAAACTTCGCGGATCGCGTCGAAAGCCTTGATGTAAGTGACGGGATTGGAGCGAGGCGTGCGGCCGATAGGGGATTGATCGACGAGCACGACCTCGTCGATGAACTGGCTTCCGTAGATGTGGTCGAAGGTGCCGACCGGCGGTGGAGCTCCGTTGGTCTGATTCTTAGCGGCAGCGAGTCCGCGATAAAGGACATCGTGGACCAAAGTGGATTTGCCGGAGCCGGAGACGCCGGTGATTGCAGACCAGCATGCGCAATGGGATCTCGACAGTGATCCCTTTCAGATTGTGTGCGCGAGCGCCTTCGATCTTCAGCTTTTCGCTGGTCGGCTTGCGGCGAGCCGATGGCAATTGGAATCCTGCAGATCACCCTTGAGATAGCGACCGGTTAGCGAAGTGGAGATCGAGTTGAGTTGATCGAAGCTTCCTTCGCCTACGACTTTGCCGCCGTGTTCTCCCGCGCCGGGACCGAGATCAAGGATTCGATCGGAGGCGCGCATGATTTCGGGATCGTGCTCGACGACAAGGATAGTGTTTCCCAGATCGCGGAGGTCGTGCAGGATATTAATCAGCTTGGCCGTGTCGCGGCTGTGAAGGCCGATGGAAGGTTCATCCAGTACATACAGCGCACCGACCAGGCGTGAACCGAGCGACGTCGCCAACTGGATACGTTGCGCTTCGCCACCAGAAAGGTGGAGGCCATGCGGCTCAAGGTGAGATATTCCAAGCCCACTTCGTTCAGGAAGCGCAGGCGGTCGCGAATCTCGTCGAGAAGCCTGTCCGCAACCTCGCGTTCGGCCTCGGTCAGCGAGAGCGCGCGGAAGAACTCAGCCGCTTCAGCGACGGTGAGACAGCACACTTCACAGATGTTCTTGCCACCCACGCGCACCTGACGCGCTTCTGCCGAAGGCGCTGACCGCCGCAGTCGCCGCAGGTGGCGTATCCGCGATAGCGGCTGAGGAATACGCGCACGTGCAGCTTGTATTTTTTTCGTTCCAGGTGAGCGAAGAAGCCGCGAATGCCGATGAAGTCATCGTCGCCTTCCATCATGGCCTCGTGCTGCTCATGCGAAAGCTGAAACCAGGGGACGTCCACGGGAATCTTTTTCTCGCGTGCCCAGCGGCGGAGCTCGGTAAAGATCGGACGATACTTCGGCTTGGTCCACGGCTCGACCGCGCCTTCCGCCAGTGTCTTCGACTTGTCGGGGATCACCAGGTCCATGTCGAAGTCGATGGTGTTGCCGAAGCCCTGGCATCGTGCACAGGCGCCGAAACGGATTGTTGAACGAGAAAAGCCGCGGTTCGGGCTCTTCATAACGAATCTTGCAACGGCTGCACTCAAAGCGGCGCGAGAAGCGGAGGGCACGGGAAGTCTTCGCCCTCGCGCGGAGCGGTTTCAAAGATGGCTTCGCCGGCTTGGCGGTAGCTGGTCTCGAGAGCGTCAACGATGCGCGCGCGCGAATCGGAAGCGATCACGATACGATCGACCAAAGCGAAGAGCGGCTTGGAGAAATCGATTTCCAGCAGCGATTCAGGCGTGGAGAACTCGTAGATGTTTCCATCCTGAAAGAGCCGATTGAATCCCTGCCTGCGAAGCTCGAAGAGGCGAGCTTTGAGCGCTTCAGTCTGCGCAGCGGCTTCTTCCTGCTTCGCCTTTATAGTCTTGCGCTTGTTCTGTTTTTTCCTCGGGAGCAGCGACCGGGTGGGCATGAACGGGAAAGAGGACATTCAAGCGGGTACCTTCGCCAAGGTCCATGACGCTGGCGGCGACCTCGTCCACGGTGTCGCGCTTCACTTCTTGCCCGCAATTCGCGCAGTAGGTGCGACCCACGCGAGCAAAAAGCAAACGCAGGTAATCGTAGATCTCGGTTGCGGTAGCGACCGTAGACCGCGGGTTGCGGGTGGAATTCTTCTGCTTGATGGCGACGGCCGGGGAGATGCCTTCGATGGAATCGACGTCCGGTTTTTCAATCCGCTCGAGAAACTGGCGAGCATATGCCGAAAGCGATTCCACGTAGCGGCGCTGGCCTTCAGCATAGATGGTATCGAAGGCGAGGGAAGACTTCCCCGACCCTGAGACCCCGGTCACAACCGTCAACGTATTGTGCGGGACCTCGAAATCTATGTTCTTAAGATTATGAACGCGCGCGCCGCGCACGATGATGCTGTCGTTGGACATGATTGGGCCGTCACCGGCCACACAGTTGGGTCTGGGATGGTCAGTGAATCTTTCTATTATAAATCGGAATAGAAGGTTGGCGCTTCCGGATCAATACTTGATGATGGCGGCGAAGGATTTAGGGTCGAGGCTGGCGCCGCCGACGAGAGCCCCGTCAATCTCTTCTTCTGACATCAAGCCCTTGGCGTTCTCGGGCTTCACGCTGCCGCCGTAGAGGATGCGCATTTTGCTCGCGACATCGTCACCAAGCGCATTCGCTGCTTGCTTGCGGATGGTTTGGTGTGCGTCGGCGGCCATTTCGCCCGTCGCAGTCTTTCCAGTACCGATGGCCCAGACGGGCTCGTAAGCTACAACGATGGTGCCGGCACGCCCGCCGCCGATCTCGCGAAAAGCGTTAGTGCATTGGCGACGTAAGACTTCGTCGGTGAGCTTGGCCTCTCGCTCTTCGAGAACTTCGCCGACGCAGACGATGGGAATAAGTTGCGCTTCAAGTGCTGCTTTAAGTTTCTTGTTCACCGTGTCGTCGGTCTCACCGAAGTATTGGCGACGCTCGGAATGGCCGATGATCACGTGAGTGCAACCGATGGCTTTCAGCATAGGACCGGAGATCTCGCCGGTGAAGGCGCCCTCTTTCTCCCAGTAAAGATTTTGCGCTCCGATCCCAATTCCTTTTTCGAAGAGTGCGCAGGAGAGAGTGGAGACATCGACGAAGGGCGCGCAGATGGCGATCTCGTCGCGGGTGTGGCCGCCTACGAGCGGCAGGAATTCTTCGCAGAACTTCTTTGCCTCGGGAGGCGTCTTGTACATCTTCCAGTTCGCGGCAATGAGTTTTTTGCGCGGCATCTATTTATCGGTGAGAGCTTCTACTCCGGGGAGCTTCTTGCCTTCCAGAAATTCAAGCGACGCGCCGCCGCCGGTGGAGATGTGCGTGATCTCCTCCGCGACCCCGGCCTGGTGGACGGCTGCTACCGAGTCGCCGCCTCCAACGATGGAGATAGCGTTGCTATTCTTCGCTATTGCCTGTGCAACAGCAACCGTGCCCTGTGCGAAGGGAGCAACCTCGAAGACGCCCATAGGTCCGTTCCACAATATAGTCTTGGCCTTTGCAATCTCTTCGGCATAACGCCGGCAAGTCTTCGGTCCGACATCGAGACCCATCTGGCCTGCGGGGATCGGCTGGGCCGCATCGAGGGTCGAAGCCTGTGCGGCTGGATCGATCTTGTCGGCGACGACTTCGTCGAGCGGAAGCAGGAACGTCAGACCCTTCGACTTAGCTTCGGCGAGTAACTGGCGTGCAAGATCTAGTTTGTCGTCTTCGACGAGGGACTTGCCGACCTCGCGTCCTTGAGCCTTCATAAAGGTGTAAGCCATGGCGCCGCCGATGAGCAGAGCGTCCACTTTCGGCATCAGGTTGCGGATGACCTCGATCTTGTCGCTGACTTTAGCGCCACC
The DNA here is from genome assembly GCA_963711965.1 of uncultured Acidobacteriota bacterium. Lineage (GTDB taxonomy): Bacteria > Acidobacteriota > Terriglobia > Terriglobales > Acidobacteriaceae > CAVQGF01. Next base: position 24,830 of record CAVQGF010000007.1, read on the forward strand.
GAGGATTGCGATGAACGGGCGCTCCGGCTTTGCCAGCACCTTACCAAGATACTGCAGCTCTTTCTCCATCAACAGGCCAGTGGCGGATTTGGAGACAAACTTGGTGATTCCGGCCGTGGACGCGTGAGCACGATGCGCCGCACCGAATGCGTCATTCACATAGAGATCGGTGAGCTTAGCCAAAGATTTTGCGAAGTTCTCATCATTGGCTTCCTCTTCCGGATGAAACCGCAGATTTTCAAGAAGAAGGACCTGACCGGGCTCCAGCTTCTTGACCATCTCTTCAGCTTCCCAGCCGACACAATCGGGAGAGAAGCCGACATTGCAATCGCGGCTCTTCGTCTTGTCGAGCAGGATGCGCAGATGCTCAGCGACGGGGCGCAGGCTCATCTTCGGATTGGGTTTTCCCCTTGGGCGGCCGAGATGCGAAGCCAGGATCACGTGAGCACGATGTTGCAGCGCGTAATCGATCGTCGGCAACGTCTCGATGATACGGGTGTCGTCGGTGACGCGCCCGTGATCATCGAGGGGCACGTTGAAGTCTACGCGGATGAATACCCGGCGGTTCTTCAGGTCTAGATCACGGATGGATAGCTTCGGCATGTTCGTCCCTAGAGACCTTTTTGGCTCATGAAGTCGACCATGTCGCGCACGCGGCAGGAATATCCCCACTCATTGTCGTACCAGGAGATGACTTTGATGCAGTTGCTTGCGACAACGCGCGTCATGAGAGCATCCACAATGGACGAGCGCGGGTCACCACGATAGTCCATTGAAACCAATTCCTCGGTTTCATAACCGAGATATCCCTTAAGCGGACCCGATTCGCTGGCTTTCTTCAGAGCCGCATTCACTTCTTCAACCGTCGTTTTCTTCTCCACAAATGCCACCATGTCTACGACCGATACATCGGGAGTGGGCACTCGCAGAGAAAAGCCATCCATCTTGCCTTTCAGCTCAGGGATCGCAAGATGTAGAGCCTTGGCAGCACCGGTGGAGGTCGGGATCATGGAGAGCGCTGCAGCACGAGCACGGCGAAGATCTTTGTGCGGGAAATCGAGGATCACCTGGTCGTTGGTGTAGGAGTGGATCGTGGTCATGGTGCCGCTTTGGATGGTGAAGTTGTCGTGGATAACTTTCGCGATCGGCGCAAGACAATTCGTAGTACAGGAAGCGTTGGAGACGATGTGATGCTTGGCCGGGTCGTACTTGTCGTGATTCACACCGAGCACGATGGTGACGTCTTCACCCGTGGCGGGAGCAGAGATGATGACCTTCTTCACCGGGCCGCGCAGGTGCTTTTTGGCGTCTTCGGCTTTGGTGAAGCGCCCGGTGGACTCGATGACGATCTGAGCTCCCACGCTCTCCCATGGAATGGCGGCCGGATCTTTTTCTTTAAAAACCTTGAATTTCTTTCCACCGACAGAGATGGAATCAGCTTCGGCGCGGACGTCGTGCTTCAGATTCCCGAGAATGGAGTCATACTTCAGCAGGTGGGCCAGCGTCTTCGGATCAGTAAGGTCATTCACCGCGACCAGTTCGAAGTTCTTATCGTCGAGAGCGGTGCGCAGGATGTTGCGTCCGATACGGCCAAATCCGTTGATGCCGACTTTGACTGCCATAGTGTCCTCCGGGAGAGACTCGGGCCGCACAGACAGGCTGCGACGCCGGTGTCGAACTAAAAAGCGTAACACCGCGCGAATCGGCGGCGCAAATCTTTACCGATGATGACGCGCCTTGAGCCTCTGTGATACAAAGCCTGCATGCGTAAATGGATGCGGGACCGAGTCCGCAAAAAGAAAAAACCGCCCACCGACACCGAGCAGACCGGGCACATCGGCCAATCCAAGGAAACTTTTGAAGGCGCCGCCGCCCCTTTGCAGCCGGCATATTACGATGCACCGGCGAAAACCTCGCGCGAGCCGCGCATCGAGACCGAGACACAGCCGGAGTTTGTATCAGCTCCACCCGCCAGCGCCGAAGAGGCAACGGGCCGCGCACCACATCAGAAAACGCCGCGCGCACCCAAGGGAGTTGTAGTTCTCACCATCGGATTGCCAGGGTCAGGAAAAACGACTTGGTTCAAACGCAGGGGCGTGACTCCACTTTCGAGCGACATGCTGCGATCGCTGCTCTTTGACGACATCACCGAGCAGCGATATCAGAACCTTGTGTTTTCGACTTTGCGTTCGCTGTTACGTGCGCGGCTGATCGCCAAGATGCCATGGAACTATGTGGATGCGACCAACCTTTCTCCGCGCGAACGCAAACAATGGATCGGCATGGCGCGCAGTTTCGGCTACGAGGTGCAAGCGGTGTTCTTCGATGTGCCGCTGGAAGTCTGCCTGGAGCGCAATCGCAAGCGCGATCGAGCGGTCTCGGAAGAGATCATGCGAAACATGGCACAGCGGCTCAAGCCACCGACATTCGATGAAGGCTTTTCGAAGATTGTAATGGTACGAGTGAAGAGCAAGGATTCCGGTCAGGACGAATAGCTCTTACGATTTCAAATAAGGAAGTAGTTCCTTGAATGCTGCGCCGCCGGAACCGCGCAGCAGTTCATACATAATCGTCTCGGTGGAGCTGATCACTGCGCCCGCCGAACGCATACGGTCGAGTCCGATATTCCAATTCAATTCTGAACGCGAGCCGACTGCGTCGGCGGCGACATGCACCAGGTAGTCCTGCCCGAGCGCGCCTAGCGCCGTTTGCAGAACGCAAATGTGAGTTTCCATGCCGCAGAGCAGTAGGGTCTTACGCTGCTGCGGCAATGCCTGCATCGCAGAACAAAAGCCCTGATTGGCGAAGCAACTGAATTCCTGTTTGTCGTAGATGGTTTGCTCGGGCAGCAGGGAGGTGATCTCAGGAACTGTGTCGCCGAGTCCTCTTTGGTATTGCGTGGTCACAAGCACGGGCAATTTCAGAATCTTTGCCAAACGGATCAGCAGCTGTGAATTCTTGACTAGACGATCTTTTTCGTGAATGGGCGGCAAGAGCTTCTGCTGGATGTCGATGACCAGCAGCGCGCAGTGGTCCGAAGCCAAGGGTTGCGCAGCGGCTGATTGCTTACCGGAAATGTTCGGGGTGACAGGCGCGGACACGGCTACGATTGTAAACGAGCGAAGTTGACCGCAATTCTGGCGACACATAAAATGAACGCAGGTCGTAAGTTCCCACCTGCCGCGACCCGCCGTAAACCAAGATTGCCTCCTCGTTCAATGGTAGGACGGTCGGCTCTGAACCGACTAATCGGGGTTCGAATCCCTGGGAGGCAACCAAATTCCCTCTGATAGAAGCTGCATCGAAAGACCATGCCGAAGGATGTACTGATCGTCGGCGCTGGAGCCGCGGGACTCGCGTGCGCGGCTGAATTAGCCCGAGCCGGAATCTCTGTCACCATCCTCGAGGGCCGAGACCGCATCGGCGGACGCATCTTCACCCAGCAGCTCCCAGGGCTCTCCTCTCCGATCGAACTTGGCGCTGAGTTCATCCACGGCAAGCCTCCCGAGATCCTGGAGCCGATGAAGGCTGCAGGGGAAGCGATCGTTGAATCCATGGGGAACGACTGGTGCAAGGAACAGGGTGAGCTTTGCACCTGCGAATTCTTCGAAAAGGTCGACAAGCTCTTGCAGAAGATGAAAGAGCACTCCGCTCCTGACCGGTCCTTTTCCAAGTTCCTGGAGGAGTTGCCGCGCGAAGATGGCGACGAAAATGTGCGGGCTCGCGCCCTCGAATACGTGGGTGGGTTCAATGCAGCGGATCCGCACAAAATCAGCGTTCAATCGCTCATCACGGATATGCAACGCGCGGAAGAGATTGGCGGTGACCACGTCCTGCGCTTGCGCAATGGATATCCAGCGTTAATGTCGTGGCTGGAGCGGGAATGCACTCGCAATAACGTCGATATTCGCAAGGACCATGCGGTAACGAAAGTTAGAGATGCATCTGGTGGCGTGGTGGTTTCGGGAAATCATTTCGAAGAGAAGTTTGAGATGGAAGCAGATGCCGCGGTGGTTACGGTGCCGGCTTCGCTTCTGCTTCCTGGCACTGCAGCGAGCATCGCTTTCGATCCGGAGCTGCCGCCCGCAAAAATAGAAGCACTGCGTGGTACCGCGATGGGTCCGGTGATTCGAGTCGTGCTGGTGTTTAAAGAGCTATTTTGGAAACAGCTGGAAGGTGCGAAGGGTCGCTCACTAGCGGACATGCGTTTCCTTTTTTCGCACGATCCGCATTTTCCGACTTGGTGGACGCAATATCCGGTGGAGTCGCCGATGCTGGTGGCGTGGTCCTCGGGCCCGCGTGCAAAGCAATTTGGCGGGTGGAACAAACAAAGGATCGCGGAGCAGGCGCTTTCCAGCCTGGCGACCATTCTGCCGATCTCGCAAAATGAACTTGCGGGGCTGTTGCGGGAAGCGTACCTGCACGAGTGGCAGGCCGATCCGTTCTCACTCGGCGCTTACTCTTATCTATGTGTGGGCGCGGCGGCAGCTCCCAGCGAACTTGCAAAGTCGGTCGGAAATGTCCATTTTGCCGGGGAAGCGACCGATGCCAACGGCGATCATGGAACGGTGCATGGTGCGATCGCGAGCGGGCAGCGCGCGGCGCGAGAGATCTTAGAAAAGTCCTAGTATGCGCGGGACGAGGTTCATGTCCGAAGGTAACTGCCTCTCAATCCCCATGAACGTAAGCTGCGCAACTTTTAGTCGCAATCGGGTTCTACTCTGGTGCAGGCCAAGATGCCTGAGGAGAACAACCGATGCGACATTATTCTTGGAAATTAGCCACAATCGTTTTGGCCGGCGTAATAGGCGCGGGCAGCGCAGTTGCGCAGACCGCGAACACTACCACGACTACATCTGCCAGCGATGTGAAGCAGGACGAGAAGGCGCTGCACAAAGACCGCAAGGACATCCGCCACGACGAGCGTGATCGCAAGGGCGACCGCCGAGACATCCGGCATGATCGTACCGACCGCAACAAGGACGTTGCCGACATCAACAAGGACAAGCGCGATATCCGCAAAGATGAAAAGGAAATGCGCGAAGACCGCAAAGATGGCGACAAGGCTGATGCCGCAAAAGAACGCGCCGACATCAAGAACGATCGCCGCGACATCAAGGGCGACCGTCGCGATATTCACAACGACAACAAGGACATACGCTCTGACAAGCGCGATGTGAAGCACGACACGGCTGACATTCGGCATGACAAGCGCAAGGCCCGCCGCATGCGTCGCGACATCCATCGCGACCAGCAGGGAAAGTAAGCGGGAATAGCAGTTCCGTCAAGGGCGGCTTCGGCCGCCCTGTTTTCATTGGTGACAGCGAATGACGTGACTGCCCTGATGTACTTTGGCTGCATCAAACTAAAGAAAGGGGTGCAAGTATGCATGTTCGAAGTTCTGCAGTTCTGATTCTCGGCCTGATGGCGGGATCGTTGTTGTGCGTGGCCCAGACGGACAACACGCCCAAAGACCAACCGCAAAACCAAACGCCATCCGCGAATGCACCGGATGCCGGCAAGACGCAATCCGGGACGGGAACGCCCTCTTCGACGGAAACAGCCCCGTCGGCGCAATCGACGCCGCAGGCCGATCGCGTAGTCAGCCAAAAAGCAGAAGAGCGGCTGTACAAAGAAGTGCGTCACGAGCTGGTGATGCTTCCCAACCTCTCGCTGTGGGACAACCTGGCCTACAAAGTCGAAGGATACAAAGTCACGTTGCTCGGCCAGGTACGCAACTCCGGCTTGAAGTCAGAGGCGGAAAACGCGGTGAAGCACATTGAAGGCGTGGAACAGGTAGACAATCAGATACAGGTCTTGCCGCCGTCGCCGGCTGACGACCGCATCCGCGTCGCGGTTGCGCGCTCCATTTTCAACGCTCCGGGATTGTTTCCCTACGCGATGGAATCGGTGCCACCGATCCATATCATTGTGCAGGGCGGACACGTCAGCCTTGAAGGCGCGGTGAACAGCCAGGGGGACAAGAACATGGCTGAACTGCGGGCCAAGCAGATCCCTGGAGTGTTTTCCGTGACCAATAATCTTCAGGTCGTACCCAACAACAAGTAAATAGAACGGCAAATCACCAAGAGCAGGCTGCGCGCCTGCTCTTTTTGTTTTCAAATCGGGCACTTTTCACTTTTTATCGATTCAAGCAGTCGCAGAACGATAGTAGTATCTAAGCCATCCAGAGACTGCTTTGCCCATCCCTACACCCAGTCGCGCGACCCTCGTCAACCTGATCAGTTTCATTTGCCTGATCACGTTTCCACTCTGGATCTACTTCCTGCTGTTTCCCAAAGGCTACGACTTCGCGAGCGGGATCGTTGTGTTCTTCGTGATCGTGCTGCTGGACATGGCATTGATCATGCACGTGAGCCGCACTGACGGAGAACTCAGAAAGATCATGGTCGCGGGGCTTTTTTTCAAGTTTCTCGCAGCCGCTGCGTACCTAACGGTCGCTCTCCATTTTTGGCAGGGCGGCGACTTCATGTTTTATTTCGACCAGGGAAGCAATATCGCTGCAAGCCTGCGCAACAACGGAGAGATCGGAAGCATTGCCGGCGTGACAAGCCACACCGAGATGAACGGAACCACCCTGCTTCATATCATCACCGGGTTTGTATTCGTGATCATGGGGCCGACTCTTTCCGGCGGGATCGTCTTTTTTTCATCGGTGGCGTACTGGGGGGTCTTCCTATTCTGGAGGGCCTTCGCTACAGCCTTCCCAGGGGGCGACAGCAAGACGACTGCAGCGCTTTTGTTTTTTTTACCCAGCATTGTTTTCTGGTCGTCGACGATCGGAAAAGATGCCCTCCTCTCTTTGACGATCGGGTTGACTGCATACGGACTGGCGCGAGTGCTGTACGGCGGCCGCTTCAGCGGGTTTGGATACATGACGGCGGGAGTGCTCGGCACGGGCGCTATTCGCCCGCACATCGGAGCAATCCTGGGGATGTCTCTGGCGGTGATCTACCTGCTGGGGCGCAACCGCGCGGGATTGCCGGGCGTGTTGGCGAGATTAATCGGGATCCCCTTGATCATCGTTGGAACGTATTACACATTCTCCCAGGCCAAGGAACGGCTAGGCCTCCAGGACACGGAGCACGCTCAGCAATACCTGACAGACTGGAATGAGAACACGGCCTATGGCGGCTCCAGCTTCCAGGGAGGCTCGCTCGCTGTGCGCGCCCTGACTGCTCCGGCGCTGCCGTTTCGGCCGTTTCCCTGGGAGGTCAACAGTGTGCAGACTTTGATCTCAAGTTTAGAGGGGATGGTGCTTCTGCTTTTGTTCTGGATCAACCGCCGCAGCCTGATGTTTTCGCTCTCGCATTGGCGATCGCACCCGTTTGTAGGATTCATCGTTTTCTATTCACTCGAAACGGCGGTCGCACTCTCGTGCGCGTTCAGTAATTTCGGGCTACTAGCGCGTGAGCGCGTCATGTTCACACCACTGCTGTTAATGCTGATCGCGGCATTTCCGGTGCAGCAGTTCGCACCTTCCAGAGTGGTGCGTCCAGCTTTTCAATTCGGAAGGGTCTCGTGACCGTGGAGCACCAGACTAGTCTCCATACGCTCAAGAATATTGACAGCGATGTGGTGGAGGGATTCGGCAAGGAATGGACAACGTTCTCCTTCGGCGCGGAGCATGCCGCCGAAGTTCGCACGATGTTCGATTCTTATTTTTCGATCTTCCCCAAGGAAACATTGACCAAGGCCGCGGTCGGCTTCGATGCCGGGTCGGGAAGTGGGCGGTGGGCGGGATTGATCGCGCCGCTGGTAGGCAAACTCCATTGTGTGGATGCGAGCCGTGATGCGTTAGCGGTGTCGAAGCGGAATCTGGAGCAGTTTTCAAACGTTGAGTTTCACCAGGCATCCGCCGGCGACTTACCGTTTGAATCGCGGTCGATGGATTTTGGGTACTCGCTGGGGGTGCTGCATCATCTTCCCGATACGCACGCAGCACTGGCGGAGTGCGCCCGCGTATTGAAACCCCAGGCACCGTTCCTTCTTTATCTTTATTACGCCTTCGACAATCGGCCTGGCTGGTTTCGGGCAATATGGCGAGTCAGTGATTGGTTCCGGTCGATCATCTGCAGGCTGCCGTTCGCTTTGCAGTCACTGACCTGCAACATCATCGGGATCACGGTCTATTGGCCGCTCGCGCTCCTCAGTCGTCTTCTGGAAATGCTCGGTTTGAACGTGGATGCGGTACCGCTCTCCATCTATCGCCGCCGCAGTTTGTATGTGATGCGCAACGACGCGCTCGACAGGATGGCGACGAAGCTGGAAAAGCGCTTCACTGCAAAGCAGATCCGCGAGATGCTGGAGAAAGCAGGGTTCGACAACATTACCTTCAGCCCGAACGCGCCGTATTGGTGCGCGGCCGGTCGCCGCTCAGCTACTTAAGCCTGGAGCTTTATGCCTACCGCCGAAGATTATGTATGGACTGAACAGGCTTGCCCTGTCTGCGGAGCCTTGCCTGAAAAGTTTATCGGGATTCGCGGCGGGGCAACGCACCGCGCCGGCTCCGGCGTGGAGACAAAGATATGGCGTTGTGAGCCATGCGATCTAGTATTGCCAAACCCGATGCCATTTCCGAAAGGCGGTGTGTCGCAGCACTATTCGATGGCTCCCGACGAGTATTTTGTATTGCACGATCCAAAGAACAAATTCGCCAACTGCGAGCGCATTTTGGAGGAGGCGGAACGCCTCGGGCCGATCGGTAAACTTCTCGACATAGGTAGTGGCCGCGGTGAAATGGCCGCGACGGCGCTACGCCGCGGCTGGGACGTAACGTGTCTTGAACCGTCACCGGTATTTGCAAAGGCGCTCAGGGATAAGGGATTGCAAGTCGCAGAGCAAACAGTCGAAAACCTAAATGGATCCGACGGCAAATTCGACGTCGTGATTTTAGCGGCAGTGTTGGAGCACCTTTATAACCCTGCCGAAGTGGTTGCAGCGATCGGGCGAAATCTACGCGCGGGTGGCATGTTATATCTCGATGTTCCGAACGAAGCCGGTCTGTTCTTCAAGCTGGGAAACCTCTACAACAAAATCAGGGGAACCGGCGCGACGGTGAACATCTCACCTACATTCTCTCCCTTTCACGTTTTCGGCTACAGCAAACGGGCGGTTGTAAAACTGTTAGCCAAGTATGGGCTTCAACCTGTCCGGCTGACTTTCCATGTGGGCGGCATACCACTTCCTCGAAAGAGCGGACTACGAGGCACGATTGAATCGCTCGGTGTGAAGACGGCGAAGGTGATCTCCACGGTTACAAGGCAAGGAGCGCACATGGACTTGTGGGCTAGAAAGAGCTAAAAGGCGGCTCCCGGCCGGTCAGGCAGTTGTGGCCTTGCTGAAGCGGGCGGGAGCTAAGCGCTCCTTATAGACGTAGGAGTACATGACCATGTAGAGAACGATGTCGCGGTTATAGACGTCCTTGGGCCGCCTGGCGAATTCTCCGGCGTAGCCGGTACACAGATTTTCAAAAAGACTCTCGCCCCGCAAGATCCCATCCATCACTCCGCTCTTCACCTTCAAGTGCTTGTTGTACTCACCATTACCGTCCAGACCTTTCCCGAACGTCAGGCGATACGACAAGCCGAGATCTGTGACCTCGAATAGCATCGACTTTCCCATGATGGTGGGCAGGAAACCGCTGGCCGGGGCTTTCCGGCTCACGAACTCGTTGAACTGTTGCAGGAAATAGCGCATGTCGGAATCAAAGCGTTCGGCCGCGATCGGCTCGATCTGCGGCTTGTACGAAGCGCAATCATCGACGACTCCATAGTGTTGATAAAATCTGCGACTCGCATCTTTGATACCGGCGTCGTCGATGAATGGACCGAACGTCGATTTTTGGACGTCCTTAAAATTAAAACTGTCGCCGGGAAGCATGTCGAGGACTTTTAAGGTACTTGGGATGGCTTCGCGCATCCGGTCCAGAATGAAACTCCGCGAAGGGAAGAAAGCTTTGTCGAAATACTCTGGATGTTCGCGGATGAATACTCCGGCATAACCGGCATAACTGAGAAAATTCTTGATCTCCAAATGGGCTGCATTTGCCAGCCCGGTGCTGGTCATATCGAACACCTTCTTGAACAGGAGGGACTGTTTCTCTTCGTCGCTCAACTCGAAATAATTCATCGGGTAACCACTTGCCGAGTTTGTCTGCGACATGTAAATGCAGCGATCGCCTCCTTTTGCTTTCACATCCTTGCCGATCGCTGCGGCTACTTCTTCCGACAGGGTGCGCCAGTTATCTTGAGCGTGAACCACCAGCGCGTCGTCGGTCTCAATGGTAAAGATCGCGTCGTCGAGAGCGGTTGCGGCGTCGATGTAGCTCTTGATCGTGAACGGCCCGGACCGAACCCCACTCTCAGTCACTTGGTTGATCTTCGTGAACCCCAGCTTCTCGATCCTCTTCTTCACTCCGGGAGAGTCGAAGTTGGCAATGAAGATCTCGCGATCGCTGAATAGCCGCAGCAGCTTGTCGTCACAGTGGTCGTCGTGACCATGGGAGATCACGATACGCAGCCTGTCTTTGAGTGCCATCAAATAGGAGGGATTGATCACCATGGGAGGCACGGGCAGCCAGCTGCCGAAGGCCGGCGACTGATACCACGGATCGGTCAAGACGAATTGCCCCTCGTGCGAAATGAGCACGGAGGCGTGGTTAAGAAACAGAACTCGGGTCCCTTGCTGCATGAAAGCGTTCTCCTGAACGATCTGGCGCTAAATAAGCGGATCTAACTTCAAATCTATGCAGCGGCCGCTGTGCTCTTCAGTGCGAAGCGATCCTTGAGCCGCAGGAAGGGCCTCTCTACCAAATAGTGACTCGCAACGGCCGCAGCGAAAATACAGGCCAATTTTACCGGCACCGAGGCATTGATATGCATGAACGGCTGTTGCCAAATATAGAGCGCGTAACTCAGAGTGCCTATGTAGACCATCGACTGGAGGTTTAGAATTGCGAACTTTCTGTGAGCGCTTCCTGCAACGAGGATCACCAGCAGGACGCCCATTGCGGTATCGAGAAAAGGCATGAAGAAGTGCCTTGCCGGCCCAGTGAGGACTTCGGGCAGAGTATCGAGTCCGACCGCGGCCAGCGGCAACAGTGGAAACACAAAGCTTGGAATGCGGGAGATCCTGGTAGTGAAGCTGTCTCCTGCCAGCGCGGCCCAGCATCCAATGGCCAACGAGTCTTCGACGGTAGGAAACACCTGACCTATCATCCCGGTCCTGCTATGAAAACAAAACCACCACGCAATGCGAAGCACTGGTCCTATAAGAAAGGCTACCAAAGCGATGCGACGAGCGTTCTTTCCCGCAAGCAGAACAATCATTGGCCATAGTAAGTAGAACTGTTCTTCGACCGATAGACTCCACAAATGATCCAGATAGAAGGACCGAGATAGTCGATACGACGAAGTGTAAGTTGCCGCAGCAAGGAAGTCTCCGGCAGTCGTGTTAATGAAGCCAGCTGCCCACAGAATGGCCATGATGCCCATGTATGTGTAGGCAAGAGGGAATATTCTTAGAGACCGCCGCGCGTAAAAATTCTTTAGAGATATCGTGCCCGACCGCTCCCTCTCTTTCTCCAATAAGTTGGTTATCAAGAATCCCGATATAACAAAAAAAATCCTCACACCGACGGCTCCCGTCCTGTAACCGGTGAGATGGCTAAATATAACGAGGGCTACTGAGACGGCCCGCAGGCCATCGAGCGATGGAATTCGTTGCATGCGCGGAGTCTACCATTCCTTTTTGTCGGGCTTACACCTCTGAAACGTGAGGTTCCTCAGCCCGCTTAGCACTCCCCGTCGTCGCCAACCAGCTCAACACAAAAAACAACGCTGCATTTCCGGGAATGTGCAGGTTGAAGTCTGAAAGGCTATGCACCAGGATGCCGGTGCAGCCCACCAGCGCCGCACAGCGAACTGCGGAGCGAGGGTCGTTCGTCCAATCGACGACCTTGGCGGCCGCCGAGCGGTAGAGCAGCACGACGAACCACACGACGGCGCCGAAGCCGAATAATCCGGTCTCAGTAAGGGCCTCGAGATAGTCGTTGTGGGCGTGGTTGATCACGAAGATAGAAAAATAACTTTGGAATTTTGGGTAGACGAGAGAAAAGGTCCCCAGGCCCCAACCCAGGATGGGGCGCGCCGCGAACATGTGCAGACTGTCTTTGGCGATGGCGAAGCGACTGGTGGTGCTGGCGGAATGCATGGGGTCGCGCAGAGCCAACATGCGATCAATGGATCGACCTTGATCTGCCCACGCCAAGAACCCTAATGTCACCAGCACGATAGCGGCTACTGCTAATCCACTACCTGAGAGCATGCGGCGGGCCTTGCGCTCGCGTTGTGCCAGCACCATGAACACGGCGGCTTCGCAGGCGACGGCGATAATTCCGCCGAGCGAGCGCGACAAGAACACAGTCCCGAGCATGAAGGCGGCGGCAAAGGCCAGCAGAGTGCGTTGGCCCCCGCGCACGATGCGGCCGGCGGCAAGCACGAGCGCGAACGGCATCAGCATCTCCATCAACCCCGCATAGTGACTGTGGTTGACGTAGGGACCGTAGATCACGCCCTCATGCTGCTCGCGGAACCAGTAGAGCTTGCCGTTGCCCGCGAAATCCTGCGCGACGGCGAGCACGGCAACGGCGAATCCGAAAGCGGAGAGTGTCCATGCCAGCTTGCGATGGTCGCCACCGCGCTGCAAGGATTGCATGGCAAGAAACGCGAGCACGCCGTAGGTCACCACAAGACGCACGGCCATCCCGCTGTCGTAGGCGTATGCGGAGCGGCCGACAACAAGCTGCAGGACCGCAACCGCCAGGAACAGAAGCATGGGGCCATAGAGCGGGCTGAGGCGAAGTTGCAGGCCGAGTGGGGAAGCAGCGGCGGCGATCGTCCAGAGCAGGAGAAGCAGAGCGGTGGCTGCCTCGATGGTGAAGATGGCCCACGGCTCAACGCCGCCAAAAGCCAGAACCCCGAACATGAGGACGGCCAGCACTCCTGCCAGCAACCACAACGTCACCGCGTGCGGCAGGCGCTCACGCATCGGCCCAACGTCCGATATGACTGACGGATCATCGGCGTCAAGAATGGTTGGCCGTGTAGACATGCGTGTGGGAGTCAGGATATCCGACTTCGTGGGGAATGCTGCCGATTTTTATGGATGTGCGCCAGCGTCTCTAGTGCGCCAATTTGGCGGTCTTCAGGAAATTGTAATTGCCGCTGGGTGAGACTTCGACATCCGCGAGCCGCTTGGAATGCACCAGAACATTGTCAGCAAACCAGAGATTGATGTAGGGCAGGTCTTCGGCGACGATCTTTTGCAAGTCGGCGTAAATCTTCTGGCGCTTCGCCTGATCGGTTTCGGCGAGGCCTTGTGCGATGAGGGCATCGACTTTCGGATTGCTGTAATAGCCGCGGTTCGCGCCTTTGGGAGGCGTCTTTGTGGAGTCGAAGACGAAGCCGAAGATGTCCGGATCCTCGTTCCCGCCGACCCAACGCAAAGAGTAGACCTGAAACTCTCCCTTGACCACGTCGGAGAGGAAGGTGGCAAACTCGAAGGTGCGGATATCGAGCGCGATGCCGACCGCGCGCAGTTGCTGCTGCATCACCGCCGACATCAGCCGCGTCGATTCCTCCGTGGACGTCTTCATCACGATGTGGAAGCGAATGCCGTCTTTGCCAGCGGGGTATCCGGCGGCGTCGAGGATCGCGCGCGCCTTCGCCGGATCGTAAACATGATTCCCGGCGTCCGAATGCGCCCAATGTTGCGGCGGAAGAATGCTGTCCGCAAGTTTTACTTCGTCTCGCCATAAATATTTCACCAGCGCTCCTCGGTCGAGGGCGGCGGCCATCGCCTGGCGAACGCGAACATCTTTCAAGATCGGGTCGCGCAGGTTCATCGCGAGATAGAAATAGATAGTGCCGGGCGATTGCTGCACGCGCAGCTCACCCTGGCTGCGGATGCGTCTCGACGGCGTCGGCGGTAAAAGCATTCAGCGCGACATCGGCGCTTCCTTTGCGCAACTCCAGGATCCGGGTCGTAGCGTCAGGCACCACGGCGAAGCGTATGCGCGCGATCGACGGCTTGGCGCCCCCGTAATCCGGATTGCGCTCGAGGACTACTTCCTTGTCCTGCTCCTGGCTGACGAAACGAAACGGTCCGGAGCCGATGGGATGTTGATTGAACTCGGCACCGCTTCCGTACGGCACGATACCGATCGCGCCGTCGGATAGGTTCCAAAGTAAAGAGACGTACGGCTGCTTCAGATGGAAGATGACGGTCGCGTCATCGGGCGCTTCGACGCTCGCCACCGCACGGTAAGTCCCCGTTTTCGGGCTGCGGAGTGTTCCATTCAGCAGGGAATCGAAGGTCCACTTCACATCTTTCGAAGTCAGCGGACGGCCGTCGTGAAACTTCACGCCGCGCTGCAGATGAAACACGTAAGTCAGCGGATCGGGATTCTCCCATCGCTCTGCCAGGCCGGGGAGGACGTTGAAGTGATCGTCGCGACGCAGCAGCGCGTCGAAGATCAGTTCGTCGATGCGTTCCGATTGCGCGTCGGTGCCAACGCGAGGATCGAGGTTCGCCGGACTGCTCTCGATCACCATGACCACCGTATGCGGATCGGGAGCGTGCGCACATCCTGCCAACAGCGTGAGCGCGGCCAAGAATGGAAGGGCAGATCTCATGGTGTCAGCGTCAGCCGATGCGCTGCCGCCCGCTCAATCGCCTGGTCACTGTAAGCCCAGGGGAAAGTCGTTCCGTTCAACCACGCCGGCCAATGGTCAAGATAATGGGGGCTGAGCGGCTGACCGGATTGCCCAGTAACAATGTTCATGGTGGAGTGATCGAAGTCGGCGAGATCCATGGTGATGCGCTCGGATGGCCCGTAAAAACGTCCATTCGCCTTCACCGTCCACTGGTCGCCATCGAGGGAAACGATGCCGGGACCGGCGATGCTCTGCGGAAGGATTGCGCGAAGCCACGGTATGCGACCAAAGATGGGATGTTCGAAGTGCGAAGGGAATTCTTTGGCGCGCGTCCATGAGCGAATCTTGAAGGAGCCGGCGTCTCCGGTGACGGCGCGATCAAGGGCAGCCACCAATAATTCATCGTAGGTTTTATATTTTGTGGGAAGCCAGCGGGCGGGTTGATCCTGCAGAATTTTTTCTAGAAATGTGGCCGATGGAAGCCAGCGCTTCAGCAGAGGAACGGTCTCGACCGTCTTTTCATTTTCGGCAAGGTCTTGCATCCGCACGCTGCCAAGCTGTGGCTCGAGCATTTCGCGGACGGCTGCGCGCCGCGCAAAAACGATGATGTTCGCGGCAGGCGATTCGGCGGTGACCCGTCCATCCCAGGAACGCAGAAGTTCCGCTGCTTCTTTCGCGCGTGGTGTTGCAGAACTAGAGTGGTCCACGGCGCTGATGAAACGGTCGGCCAGTGATTTTTCAAAATCAGAATAGACGTCCATCTGTAGCGAAAGCATGTCGCTGGTGTCGAATTGCCTTCCCGACTGCAACACGCTGTAGATGCGTTGGGTGCGAAATGGCACATCGAAGTATGTGCTGATCGGGTAGGGATACCCGTTCGGGATCATCCGCGCATTGGCGGTAGCAATAATCCCATCGGGAGGATCGAAGGTGCTCGGCAATTTGTCGTAAGGGATCGTGCCGACCCACTCATGCGCGTCATCTGCACCATTCACCGGCACCGAACCATCGCCGGCGCGGCGAATCGGAAAATGACCCGTGGCCTGGTAGCCGACGTGGCCATCGACATCGCCGTAGACAACATTCTGACCAGGACTCGATAGATGCGAAAACGCTGCGCGGAAATCCTGCCAATTCTGGGCTGCATCTGCCGCGGCGAACGTAGAAAAAGATATCGGCGAATCGTAAACGCTCCAGTGGAGCGCTAGTTTCCGCGTCTCGCCGGGAAACAATTCGGTGACGATAGGACCATGCCGCGTGACTTCTACATCGAGCGAAACGTCCGGCTGGCCTTTCACCTTTACGACTTCGTGACGGCGCTCCGGCTGCTTCCATCCCTGCGGCGTCAGATATTCGCCTTTATTGTTGAACTGTTCGATGTAAAGATCTTCAACGTCAGGTTCGACGTTGGTGAAGCCCCAGGCGATGCGCTGATTGTGTCCAACAATCACGAACGGCGTTCCCGGCAGGCTCACGCCGGCGACGTTGAAACTCTTCTGCGGCACTTCGATCTGCACCTCGTACCAAATCCCCGGCACGCCGTAGTCGAGATGCATGTCATTCGATAACAGCGGCTTTCCGGTGACCGTGTGCGCGCCAGAGACCACCCAGTTGTTGGAGCCGGCCACCGGCTCTTCCATCACGTTTTCGAGGTCAGACTGCTTGTACGAGAATCTGCGAGTCGGGAGCAAAGTCGGGATCGTCGTCGCTGGGGTCTTCTTGCTTTGCTTTTTTGTCTCTCGCCTTTGCGGGCGCCGTTGGCGGATGATCGCGGACCGACGTTTGTGGATAAAGCTCGGCCGCCAGCTCCGAACCAAGCTTCGCGGTGACGATTTCGCGAATGCGCTCGGTCTCCACCGTTCCGTGGTTCAGCGCTTTCATCATGTTGGCGCCGATGAGGAAAGAATCCTGCACGCGCCAGGGCCGCGGCTGATAGTGGAGCACTCGAAATTCGATGGGAAGCCGATCGCGATGCGACTCGATGAACGCGTTGACTCCGGCGCAGTAGGCTTCGCTCAGCGCACGCTCCTCCGGTTGAAGAGCACTCGCCGCCCGCTCGGCAACCACCGGCAACATGAGGATGCGCTGCTCGCGATCGTTCCGGATTAGGTCTGGGCCTAGAATCTCCGAAAGTTCGCCTGCCGCGAAGCGTCGGGTAATATCCATTTGCCAAAGCCGGTCCTGCGCGGTGACGAAGCCCTGCGCAAATATCGCGTCTTCCATGCTGCCGGCGCGGATGTGCGGCATACCTTGCTGATCGCGCAGAACATCAACAGGACCCTTTAGCCCTGCGACTTTTAAGGAGCCATCCAGTTGCGGCAGGGAAGACTTCGCAGTCCAGATAAAGCCGGCGACAACAACGATCACCGCGAGCAGTAGAAGAAGAATGATCGCGGTGGTGATTCGAAGCGCTTTCGACGGGCGCGTGCTGGGAGGCGAGAGAGTTACCGTGGCCATGGATGCGAGAAGATGTACTCGCAGAATACCGCACTCCCGCACGGATTAAAAATCAGCTCCAGCCCTCGCGCTTGCGCAGCTCGGTGATGTGCGCCACGTGATGCGGCCCATGCCACGCATATAGAGCCAGCAGGGAATCGACGGTCATGGGACCACGCTCGGGATGATTGAACTTGCGGCCAAAATCCGCCGTCTTTAGCGAGCGCAGCAGAATGGTCATGCGCTGGTGTACCGAATCGAGCAAGGTTAGTGAAGTCTCGATGGGTGTCGTTCGGGAGTCTTCAAGCTTGGCCCAGGCCTGCTCGTCATACGGTTTGATCGTCGGCATCTCTTCGGTGAGCGCAAGCTTAAAGCGGATGTAGGCGTTCAGGTGGCTGTCGGGAACGTGATGCACGACTTGCCGAACCGTCCACCCGCCGGGTCGATAGGGAGTGTCGAATTGCTTTTCCGAGAATCCCTTAACGGCGGCGCGCATTTTGGCCGGCGTGCTCTCGATGATGTCGAGAAGCTTGCCGCGGTCCTTCTCGCTAGCGTTGCCGTTGAATTGAAACTCGCCAATGGGGTAGCGCAGATCTGCCATGAAACCTCCGCAGCGATTGTAACGTTCTCTGAACGGCCGGAACGGGACACTTCAGGCCTTTCATGGGTCATTTTCAATTTCTTGACACTCGAGCAGAGTGCCCGTAGCATTCCTAATTGAAATTGAAATTCATTTTCATTTTCAACATGGCAGACCGCAGTCGGCAGCCTTTGGAGTGGTTTCATGAGACTTCTCATCATGTTGGCCTTCGTCGCGTTAGTGGCGTCGGCCTGCTTCGCTCAGCAAGATACGCAACAGCTCTCGTCCCAAGTAGACAAACTGACCGCTTTGGTCGAGCAGCAGCAAAAGCAGATCGAGCTTCTGCAACAGTCACAAGCCGACCTGCTGCAGGAAATCCGTGCGCAGAGAGCGGCGGCTCCGGTTGCGAATCCGCCGGTATCTGCCGTCGAGGAGCCTTCGCCCGCCCCAGCCGAGACTGGCACGCAATCGGCCACTTACGACGCACCTAAAGAGCGGGGGATCGCTTTAGGTGATCGGGTTCGCCTCGGCGGCTACGGTTCGATGCGCTATGAAACTAACAACGTTAAGAGTGGGAACAACGTCCCCGGCGGCTCAGCAAATGGCTTCACCTTCCGTCGGCTGGTGCTGACCACCGACGCGCGTCCGACCTCGCGGCTTCGGATCTACAGCGAGGTAGAGTTCGAGCGCTTGCTCGAGATCGAAACCGAGAAGTCTGCATTCCGCGCTCCCGGCGAGCTCACTTTCAAGCAGACGATGGAAGGGAACGCAGGTGGCGCCATCGAACTCGAGCAAGCCTGGGGACAATACGATTTTGCGAAGAACCACGGCTTCCGCGGGGGCATCATGCTGGTGCCGGTGGGCCGCTTCAATCTGCTTCACGACGACGATTACTGGGACATTCCACGCCGCACGCTTACCGATCGCGATGGACCGGTGCTGCCGGTGAAGTCTGCGTGGCGCGATCTCGGCGCGGGGTTTGTCGGGAGCTGGAATATCGGCAAAACGGGCAAACTCGATTATCAGATCATGGCGCTGAACGGCGCGTCACTCGACTTCAACGTTGAGCACGAGTTGAATACAACCTCGGGAGCTCCCGGTTCGGCAGAGTTGGTGCTGAACAGCGAGTTGCAACTGGGGTCAGGATTTTTCGACGGATCCAAATCCACCAGCGCGCTTGCATGGCGGGCTTCCTACAGCCCCAACCTGCATGGCGAATTTGCTTTCTCGGGATACCGCGGGACCTACAACCCGACCTTCCTTGACTTTGGAGAATCACTCACTTCATTCGCCTACGATCACAAGTGGAAGTACAAGAACTTCGAGACTGAGGGTGAGCTGGTGTACACCAGCCTGGGCAATCTCAATCGAGTCATCAACGCATTCGGTGTAGCCGCATTCAATTCCGCTAACACCACCGTCCCGAGTTCTTCCGGCGGAGGCGTAACCAGCGCGACGGCGGAGACGGAGCTGGCCAATATGTCGCGCGACCGGATCGGCTTCTGGACCGACTTCAAGTATCATGCGCGTCCCAAGTGGTTGAAGAAGACGTTCCTGGGACGTGATTTTGAAGATCCGCAACTGATCCCGATCGTGCGTTACGAGCGCATCTGGCTAAATCGTGTGACCGACAATATAGAGGTAGCGAACGGGGTTGTGACTGGTCTGACTCAGGAAGATCTGCAGCAAGACCGCTTTACCGCGGGCATCAGCTATCGTCCGGCGCTGCAGTTCGCCATCCAGGCAGCTTTTGAACACAACCGCAAACTCGACGGTTCGCGCCTCATCTTCCCGGCAATTGATCAGAATTCCACGAACGGATTGATCTTAGGAATGAGTTTTGCCTTCTAAATGAAGCATATGCTCACAAAACTGATGCGCACGGCAGCGTTCGCCGGCCTATTGCTGGCCTCCGCGGCAGCCGAGACTCTACTGACGCAGGAACAGGCGCTGAAGATCGTGTTCCCGAAATCAGAGTCGGTGAAGGCGGAAATGAAGGCCCTGAGCGAAGATCAGCGCAAAACCCTCGAGGAGAACACCGGGCTACGGTTCGCGGAGACTGACTATCCAACCTTTGTTGCTAGCACGAAAGGTCAGCCGGAAGGTTACGCAGTCATCCTCAATGAGATCGGCAAGCACGAGAACATCACTTTTATTGTCGGCGTTTCGCCGAAAGGCAAAGTGATGGAGGTCGCGGTGATGGAATATCGCGAATCGCGCGGCGAGGAAGTGAAGGAGCAACGGTTCCTGAGCCAGTTCCGAGGAAAGAAGTCGACGGATCCGATCCGCGTGAACCAGGACATCGTGAACTACACAGGTGCCACTCTCTCTTCCTACGCGATTGCTCGAGGAGTGCGGCGAGCACTAGCACTGACGCAATTGTTTTACGGAGCAGGGAAGTGAAGCTCCTATTCGCATTGGCACTAACGGCCAGTTGCTGTCTTGCCCAAGACGCGCCCAAGCCGTATCACCAGCAACGCTACATCATGGGAACGCTGTGCGAGATCACCGCGCTGCCGGTTCCTGAATCTCCAGAAGATGCCGATAAAAAACAGCAGAACAAAACTGATGCGGCCATTGACGCTGCCTTCGCCCAGCTCCATCAGGCTGACTGGATGCTCTCTAATTGGGATGTGAATTCCGAGTTGATGAAGATGAACCGCGCCGCCGCGATGCCGGGGAAGAAGCGTCCCAAGATCCAGGTCGGTGACGGATTGTTCGCCCGGGTGCGATTTGCGCTTCGTATGTCGCAGCTCACGGGTGGCTGGTTTGATCCAACCGTCGGTCCGCTGGTGCGTTATTACGGATTCTTACCGCGAGTAGATGCGCAGCCTTGGTCGCTTGATCAGGTGCACCAGCATGTTGGGTGGGAGAAGGTGAGACTCGATCCGGTAGCGAAGACGGTGCAATTTGCGGCGCCGCAAATGGAGATGGACCTGGGCGGCATCGCCAAGGGCTATGCCGCTGCTCTTGCAGCGAAGGCTCTTCGCGAGCACGGGGTGACCAACGGCTTCGTCAACATCGGCGAAAGCTCGATGGTGGCGATCGGGAGTCCCGCTCCCGGCAAGTCATGGATCGTCGAGATCTACGATCCGCGCGACCGAAAGAAAACGGTAGCCTGGACGCGCCTCGCGGACGGCGAAGCTCTTGCGACTTCCGGCACTTACGAGAAGGTGACCGGCGAGGGCGAAAAGCGCAAGTCGCACATCATCAACCCAAAAACCGGCAAGGCGCTTGGTGGATTGCATAGCGTCACGGTAGTCATGCGCGATGCAGAAGCAGCGGACGCTTTTACCAAGCCTTTCTTCTTTATCAGCCCGCACTCCGACGATGCATCGAAAATGTTGCAGGGCTTTCCTGAGGCGAGTGTTATGCTGATTTCCGCCGAGGGTGATGCCCTGAATACTGAAGCGTTGGGTGCAAATCCTGAGCGCTTTCACCGGATGAAGTAGGGAAGACCATGTTGCAGAAGCGAGTCGACGACCAATCCACCTCACGCGAGTCAGTGCGCGAAGCGCAGGAGATACTCCATCGTCACCTGAAGCGCGTCGGCCTGAAGCATACCGAGCAGCGCGACACCATCCTGCAAACGTTTCTCGAGACCCGCGATCACATGTCCACGGATGAGCTTCACCGGCTGGTGAAGAAGAAAGACCCGAAGATCGGATTCACCACCGTCTATCGCACCCTCAAGCTGCTCTCGGAATGTGGACTTGCTAGTGAAGTCGCTTTCCACGACGGCATCACCCGCTACGAGCATCAGTACAACCGTCGCAGCCACCATCACATGGTGTGCACGGATTGCGGCAGTTCGGTCGAGTTCTTCTCGCCCGAGGTAGACAAGCTGGAGCAAGAGATCGGCCGCAAGCACCACTACGAGACTCGCCGCCATACCTTCCAGATCTACGGCGTTTGCGAAGACTGTCGCAAGAAGGCCTCCCGCCGCGTCGTCTAGCTTCTTTCGCTTCCTGTCTCCAAAACAGCTAACTATAGGGTTACGAGCGTTTTTCCTTTGCTTTCGCGGAGGGAATTTGGTAACGTCCGCGCATTCGGTTTAGCGACTGTGGGAACGTCTGTGCGCCGCTTCTGGCCGCGGGCGGTCAAAATTCTAGCAACACAATTTAGGAGGAATCAGAATGCCTCGATTCTGTGCAGCTTGTGGCGGACAGATGGCGGACAACGCAACGGCGTGTCCGGCGTGTGGGAAAGCGGCCGGACAATCGGCCGGTGGAGGCGCTGCCGCGGCTCCGGCAGCTGCCGGTGGCGGATTGGCTGACAATGTTGCCGGTCTGCTTGTGTATCTGATCGGGATCTTGGCGATCGTTTTCTTGTTGATCGATCCTTACAAAACCAACAAGTTCGTTCGCTTCCATTGCTTCCAGTGCATCTTCTTCTGGGTGGGGACCGTGGCGCTTTCGATCGGATTCACCATCCTCGGTATCGTCCTGAGCATGGTCCACCTCGGCGTGATCATGCTTTTGCTCTATCCACTGATGTGGCTGGCGATCTTCGGCGCATGGATATTCCTGATGATCAAGGCCTATCAAGGACAGATGTTCAAGCTGCCTTTCATCGGCGACCTGGCTGCCAAGCAAGCCGGCGTATAAATGTGAGGGTGGATCCACCCGATGGCGGGAGATTTTTCTCCCGCCATTTTCTTTTGCATTCAATTTACTTGACAGAAGTTGCTGCAGGTGAGATTCCTATCTGCTTTCGTCTTTTCAGCCGCAGGGAAGGAATTGCTTGAGGGTCCGGGTCTTTTTTCACGATAAATGTTTTGACGGTGCCTGCTCTGCCGCACTCTTTTCGCGCTTTTACCGCGAGCGTATCCGCGAGGACGTCGACTTTCAATTCAGCGGCCTGGTACACCGCGCGGGCGCTCTTTTCGACGAAGCCGAGTTCGACGGTGACGAGAACGCCATCGTCGACTTCAAGTACTCGCGCTCGGAGAAAATCACCTGGTGGTTCGACCATCACCAGAGTGCGTTCCTGACCCCTGAAGACGCAACTCACTTCGAACGGCAGCAGAGCAATCGCAAGTTCTACGATCCGGACTTCAAATCGTGCACCAAGTTCATCGCCACCATCGCGCGTGACCAGTTTGGATTCAAGGATGCTCCGGTCGCCGACCTGATCGAGTGGGCCGACATCATCGATGGCGCCCAGTTTCCCGATCCGCAGATGGCGGTCGAGATGCGCGAGCCCGCCCTCAAACTGACCATGGTGATCGAGTCGTCGCAGGACCCAACCTTCATGGGTAAGCTGATCCCGCTTTTAGTCACGAAACCGCTGGACAAGATATTAGAAGAGCCGTTCGTCCGCGACCTGGTGCCGCCTTTGATCGCGCGCCACCAGAAATCGATGGGAACGCTTCGCGAGCGTACTGAGTATAAAGATGGCACGATCTACTTCGACGTGACTGACCAGGCGCTCGAGGGGTACAACAAATTTATTCCCTACTACCTCCATCCTCAGTCTGTGTATAGTGTGGGCCTCAGCAAAAGCAGCTTTCGTACCAAGGTGAGTGTCGGCTCTAATCCCTGGACTTCCATGAAGCCCGGCGAAATGGTGAACCTGGCGCACGTCTGCGAGCGGTATGGAGGCGGTGGGCACGCGCGAGTGGGAGCGATCTCGTTTGAGCCTAACCAGGAAGAACGGGCGCGCGAAGCGGCGCGTGAGATCGTGGCTGAGTTGCGGCAGAGCTATCGCAGTCACCAGCACTAGGAGGCAGTATGTTCTGTCCACAATGCGGCACGGCGAATCCAGACAATGTTGCGCAGTGCTCGCAGTGCGGAACCGCCATGCAGCCCCTGGCTGCTCCGCCACCGCAAGGTTATGCTCAGCCCTACGCACAACAAGGCCCGGTGGTGGAGAGTTACCTGGTTCCTTCCATCCTGGTAACGGTGCTGTGCTGTCTCCCTTTTGGCATTCCGGCCATCATCTTTGCGTCCCAAGTGCAGGACAAATTGCAGCGCGGAGACATCGCCGGCGCTCAGCAGTCATCCAAGAATGCTAAGACCTGGTGCATCGTAGCAGTCGTGGCGCCTCTGGTTGGGGGCATACTCTGGTTCATTATGATGGTCGTCTTCGGCGGCTTGGCGAGCATGGGTTCTCATAACTATTGAGCGGGTACTAAGGCCCTGCCGTAACCCTCTACTAGTACCTAATCTCCAAAATCGTTCATTCATCTGGCTTTTACGTTGAAGGTAAGTAGAAGCGTCTTTAGTCTCTAAAAATCCCACACGGAATCTGCTTGTGTCGTGCCAAGGCGCGCAGGCGGTTTAGTTTCTGGTTGGGCAATTCCCCCTGGAGAAGTAAAGAAGGATGCGGCAGCAAACACAAACTCGATACGGAATCGGCCGGATCGCTCGGCTAGCTGCTGTCATCGCTGGGTTCGCTCTGATGAGCGGAGTAGCGTTGGCGCAAACCACGTTTAGCAACATCGACCAGAAGTCAGGCTGGCAAAGTTGTTCTGCCTGCGCCGGTGCCGGAGGCACGGGTCCGATAGCAACGCTTTCCTCAGCTTCGGGCGTATCCTCGCCTTCAAAAGACGGGAACGCGCGCCGGTTCACCATTGGCGGCAGCCGGGCTTACGCGAATGCACTTTGGTGGAAGCAGCTGGGAGCCAATGCAGGCGCCTCGCACTTTGTCTACGACCTGTATTACTACACCAAGTCGCCTACAGCCGCGCAAGCTCTTGAATTCGATGTGAACCAGTCGCGAAATTCCAAAAAGTATATCTTTGGTACTGAGTGCGATTTCAGCGGTACCCACACCTGGCACGTCTACGATCCCTATAACCATCATTGGGTAAGCACGAGCATTGCGTGCAACCGCCCCAAGGCTTACACCTGGAATCACGTGACTCTGGAATTCAACCGCACCTCCACTGGCAAGACCGGGTTTGTCACCGTCACCATCAACGGCACTAAACATTACTTCAACCGTTCGTACTTGCCGCGTGCATCCTCAGCCAAAGAGGTCAACGTCGCGTTTCAGATGGACATGAACAAGGCAGCTACCGATTACACCGTGTATCTCGACAAGGTAACGCTCAAATATTGGTAGTCCCTCCCCCCAACCCAGTCGGAGAGAGATATGGAAAGGCGCTCTCTCCGGCTTGGTTTTTATCACTCGAGAATTGCATCCAACGGTGTAGCTGATGAAAAAGCAAACCCACCTTTCGATAGTTGTTCTTTTGGCCGCAAGCTTGTGCGCCGCGCAAGGGAAGACGCCTGCTCCAAAGGCTGTCCCGAAGAAGGCTGATCCCAGTACAGCCACGCAGAAACAACAGGCGCGTAAAGCGTTCGTGTTGAACGTGGTCAAGACGGCGGTCGCGCTGCCGCAGCCCGATCCGCAGGACCGTTTACGCGTACTGAATTCCGCAGCCAGCGTGGTTGCGCCGGTGCAGCCGGAGACCGCGAAAGCGCTCGCCAAAGAAGGCGCGCGCATCGAGTCCGACATTATCGCCAGCGGCAACCAGCCGGCGGTGTCCATCCTCTCCAGCGGGCAGGTGGATTGCGCCACCATGGCAGACTTCGTCGATCGCCTGGCACCGCAATCGCTCGCCATGGCTGAGGATTCGCTGGTCGCAGCTATCACTACTTGTCCCAAGCAGGCCGGCGATGCTGCTCGCCTGAAGGTCGAGACTGCGCTTGATGCGCGGATCGATCGCGGCCCGTCCGCTCATGGCGTTGATGGAACGCTCAGGCGCGAAGTCGCGCTGGTCGCAAGACGTCTTCGTCAAAATGTTCGGCGCTCTCCCCGACGCGACCACGCCGCTCGCCAAGAAGGAAGCGACGAACTACGGCGCGATGTACGTGAACATGGCTACGCAGGTCGATCCCGACGTCGCTCAGGAAGCCGGGCTGAAATTTTTGGACTGGCTGGCCAAGATGCCGCCACAGGGCGAACGCAATCTCTCCGTAAATATGACGACCGATGCTCTGAAGCAGGTCCTGGGCGCCGGCTACGACGAAGCGCTCGCCAAAGATGTAGTCGCGAAGGGAATCGCTTCCACTGCCGGGCAGCCCGGCGAGGTGGAGCATCCTGAGGAAGAAAGCGTCTCAGTGCTGCAGGCCATGGACAACAAGAGTAAGGACCGCACCGAAGAGATCAGTAAACTTCCACCTTCATTGCGCGCTCGCGAAGCCGCCGCTCACGGATTCGCGGCGGGAACTTCCGGCAATCCTAAACTCGCCGACCGCTACTTCGACATCGCGTTCTCCGCGGTCGATAACGTCTGGTCGACCCGCACGGCTGAAAACGACGCTCCCGCCGTGGTGGAAGAGGTGAGCGAAGCCGCCGCGCAGGTGAATCCCGTGACCGCGCTGCAGCGCTCGCAGAAGCTGCAGGATCCTTCGGCGCAAGCCATCAGCATGTTGGCAGTAGCGCGCGTGGTGGTTGGGCAGCAGTAAGCGATCAGCGTTCAGCACTCAGCAGTAAGCATATCTTGATCGTGTACGCTCGGACGTCCTCGGCGATGCTCCTCGCCGGCGTGACCGAGAACCGGGAACTGAGAACCGCGAACACCCTGGCCACTGAACACTGACGGCTGTTATACTGTTTTTTCGGACGAGTTCTGCACTTGCAGGCGTCGCGCTTCGATCTTCTCAAGCAAACGCGTAGGCGAAGGCCAGCGCGCGGCAGGCGGGCGGTTAGCTCAGTTGGTTAGAGCGTCTCGCTTACACCGAGAAGGTCGCAGGTTCGAGTCCTGCACTGCCCACCAATCCTCATCCGATTCCGCACCTGGAAGGCGAGACGCCCTGACACAGCGTCTGCGGCGCATTTGCGCAACGCCCACCAGCGAGCTGCGGGGACGTAGTTCAGTTGGTTAGAACGCTGCCCTGTCACGGCAGAGGTCGCGAGTTCGAGTCTCGTCGTCCCCGCCATTCTTTTCAAGCACTTGCAAAGAATCGGCAATTTCCTCCATGGTCCAATTTGGTCCAGTTAGGCCAGTGCCTTTCCTTTTCGAGCACCATCCTACAAGTTTGCTCTGCGCATGCCTGTTTTTCCTGCATGCCCGCCTGGGCGTACAGATCTAGGGTGATCCGACTGTTCGCATGTCGTAATAACTCCTGTACCACCTTCACTTCCTCGTTGTTCTGAGTCAGCAGAGTTGTGTACGTGTGCCGAAATGTGTGGAACCCAACCCGCTTTTGGATCTTCGCGGCCTTCACTGCCGGTCGTCCGTATCGTCGCCAGAGGGTTTCTGGCCAGAGCGGTTGTTTGCCTTTCATCGTCGGCGAAGCAAACACCCAATCTGTTTCGCGATTGTACGGACCAACCAGCCTCAGCTTGAGCAGCGACTCGGCCAAAGCAGCGTCGAGCGGTACATCTTTTGCGGAAGCTTCCGTCTTCGGAGCGCCCTGGACCATCATCACAACTGAACGGCGAACATGGATTACAAGGTTCTCGAAGTCCACATCCTCCCATTGCAGGCCGATCAATTCTCCTCGTCGCAAGCCGGTGAAAGCGTCGAGTTCTGCCGCCGTTCGAAGAGGTTCTGGCAATTTTTGAGAAGTGCCATGATCTCCTCGGGCGTCAGGACATCCGGCGTCCTCATGCGCTTCGCACTTTGACGTACGCTCTTGATCGGGTTTCGTTCCGTCCACTCCCACCGAATTGCATGAGAAAACAAGGCGCTCATCAGATTCCTGATTTTGGCCTTGCTCCCACGTGCCAACGGCATTGTTTTCAACCACGCTTCGACATCGACCGCTTTCACCTCGGAAAGACGGTATGACCGCCAGCGTGGAAGAACCCACTTTTTCAAGTAAATGTCGTAGGCGTACTGCGTGGAGTAGGACTTGTGATGCTCGTCTGAGCTTCCAGTCGCTGGCTTCTGCTTGTGAAAAAATGTCCGGCAGTTCGTGCTCCTGGTAGTGCTTGACGAGGGTCTCGACGCTCACGTTCTTGAGCAGTTGTTGCGGGGTTTGTCGGTTGATCGTTAGACGGATTGCATCGACCGCAGACTGGGCTGCGGATTCGTTTGGAAATTCTTCCAGCGTCCCGACGACGATGTTCTTTCGACAAACCGAACCGTCGATTTGAACTTCTCTCCATCGGAACTCCCAAACCTTTCCTTTCCTGCGATCCGCCAGTTTCAGGCTACCGTGCTGATGACTCGTGCGCCTCATCAATCCTCCTTCGTAGAGGCGACACGGATGGCTAACGCGAGATTAGCCCAGCTTTGAAGCGCTGTCGAGGTCGCCTTTTTCGCCAAATTAAGAATGGCCGATCAACTTGCCATTTTGTGCTCAAGCCAATCGTTTAGAACCGACGCGCGGAACCGCCACAGCTTGCCGATTTGAACGCCGGCGATCTCTCCATTCCGTGCCATTTTCTGGAGAGTCTTTGGATGGATTTTTAAGAGGGCCGCAGCCTCATCGCTATCGAGAAGCTGCTCGAAGGAAGGAATTGCATCAACCCGCAGTACGGGTTTAGGAGCAAAGACGGACATAGCCGCCTCCAAGGAAGTTTTCGCAGCTGTGGAGCTGCCAAGAGCAATACGAGACTATTTTGGAATTCCACCACCGTCCAAGACTTCTGAGAACGAGTGTTATAGACGCCAGGTATCACTCGAAAATTCCGAAGAAGGAAACTGCATGCTTCTTCTAATGGTTCAATCGCAAACAGTGCTGTAAATTTACCCTCCCCCGTATTCCCGGCATTCGTCGCGCCCGCGTTCGGAACATTGAAACGCAGAGCCACGATTTCCGATGGCGCGGTGAGCGCTGCCCCGTCAGTACAGTTGGGATGACCCGCGCAATTTGTCTTGCGCTTTTAATGTAGTTGCGTAGGTTTGAGGTGGTAAATGGCTCGGCTGGAAGAACTTCACAAAGGGATCGTCAATCAAAGGCATTCTGCCCGATGGCGCGGTAACGGTCGTCGACGCGCGATGGCATGGCTCAGTGCTTGAGCTCACCTATAAAGACGCGGCGGGCAAACTTGGAAGTGAGTTGCTGTACCAAGATCGGGAACCCAGTTTAGAGGTGGTAGCACCCGGAAAGCCTTGGACTTTCGAAGGACCCGATGGGAAAACGTTGCGCCTGGTGTCGGAAGCCTACCGGATCAGACTGGCACACCTTTTTGATCCCCTTCTCGCAATTCACACTTCAGTTCTAGAGCCTTTGCCACACCAGATTACCGCCGTCTACGGCGAGATGCTGCCACGTCAGCCGCTGCGATTTTTATTGGCAGATGATCCCGGAGCCGGCAAGACGATCATGGCCGGCCTCTTCATTAAGGAACTCATTGTTCGCGGCGACCTCAAGAGATGCTTGATTTGCTGCCCCGGCAGCCTGGTTGATCAGTGGCAAGACGAAATGTGGCAGAGATTCCAATTGCATTTCACGATAATTTCTCGACAGAGCTTCGAAGATGCCCGGAGCGGAAACCCATTTTCGAGAACAATCTGGTCATTAGCCGGCTCGATCACTATGAGCCGGAACGAGGAAGTCCAAGCCAAGCTCGAACAGTCCGAATGGGACTTGGTCGTGGTCGATGAAGCTCACAAGATGTCCGCTTCCTTCTTCTCCGGGGAAATCAAGGAGACCAAGCGCTACAAGCTGGGGCAACTGCTTTCGCGGCTTACTAGACATTTCCTGCTCATGACTGCCACCCCGCACAACGGCAAAGAGGAAGACTTCCAACTGTTCATGGCCCTGCTCGACGGTGATCGATTTGAGGGTCGTTTTCGAGACGGTGTCCATGTGAGCGACACGTCTGACCTAATGCGAAGACTCGTTAAAGAGCAACTTTTGAAGTTCGACGGAAGACCACTGTTTCCAGAGCGGCTAGCGTACACAGCTTCTTACAAACTCTCCGACGAAGAGGCTCGGCTTTACAGCGAAGTCACTGACTATGTTCGCGAAGATTCAATCGCGCAGACGCTCTCGAGAGTGAAGGAAGAAAAGGCACTGTTGGCTTTGCTCTAACCATCTTGCAGCGCCGTCTAGCCTCTTCGCCCGAAGCTATCTACCAGAGCCTACGTCGGCGCCGCGAACGGCTGGAGAAGCGTCTCCGTGAAGAGAGACTAATGCAGCGTGGTTCCGCCAGCGCATTCGATGTGATCGCCCACAGAACAATCGAATCGTCAGAAGATATTGAGGATCTCGAAGATGCGCCGAGTGAAGAACTGGAGAATGCCGAAACTGAGATTGTGGATGAGGCCACAGCTGCTCAGACTATCAGCGAGCTTGAGGCAGAAATCGAGATTCTGCGACGACTTGAATCGTTAGCGCTGAAATGCGGCGGAGTGGAAGAGATCGAAAGTGGGAAGAACTTCGGAATTTACTAGAAAACAACCCAGAAATGAGCGACGCCGACGGACGAAGGAAAAGCTCTGTCATTTTTAGTGAGCACCGCGACACGCTCAACTATCTGCACGAAAAATTGAGCGACTTCCTCGGTCGTCCCGAGGCCATCGTCATCATTCATGGTGGCCTGGGCCGAGAAGAAAGAAATCGGAACAAGGAACTCTTCACGCAGGAAAAAGATGTCCAAGTCCTCGTCGCGACGGACGCTGCCGGAGAAGGCATCAATCTCCAACGTGCCCATTTGATGGTCAATTATGACTTGCCTTGGAATCCTAACCGCATTGAACAACGGTTTGGTCGTATTCACCGTATCGGGCAGACAGAGGTCTGCCACCTTTGGAACATGCTCGCAGAAGAAACGCGAGAGGGCGATGTTTTCAAGCGTTTATTCGAGAAGATTGAGCAACAGAGGAAGACGCTCGGCAGCGGCGTGTTTGACATTCTGGAAGATTTTCAGGGGATCAACCACTGAGGCAGCTGTTGATTGAGGCTGTTCGCTACGGAGACCGCCCAGATATCAGAGCGAAGTTATTTCAAGCGGTTGATAACCTCGCAGACCGCGACCGTTGTCGTGAACTACTTGACGAGCGCGCTCTCGTTCGAGATTCAATGGACGCGACGAAAGTACGAGAAATCCGCGAAGAAATGGAACGAGCCGAAGCGCGCAGGCTCCAGCCGCATTTCATCGCAAGCTACTTCATGGAGGCATTCCGGCTCCTCGGTGGTTCAATGCACAAACGCGAACCTGGCCGATACGAATAACTCACGTGCCAGCGGCCATCAGATATCGTGATCGACAAATCGGCGTTGGCGATGCTGTTCTGACTCGATACGAAAGAATCACCTTTGAAAAATCCCAGATCGGACTTCATGGCAAACCCTTGGCGGAGTTTGTGTGTCCAGGTCATCCATTGCTTGAGTCGGTCAGCGATATCATCCTGGAACGTTACCGCGGACTGTTGAAGAGCGGTGCGATTCTTGTGGACGATGCCGACCCGGGGAGACAACACGCGCACTCTTTTATATCGAGCACTCCATCCAAGACGCCCGCACGGATTCTGCGGGTAATAGACGCCTTGTTTCGCGACAAATCCGGTTCCGTTGAAATCGATTCAACTGACAGCATCCACCACGCTGGATATGCTCCATACCTCGATTACCGCCCGCTTGATGACAACAAACGAAAGCTCGTCGAGGGAGCCCTAGCCGCCGACTGGTTACAGGGTGGCGTAGAAGACAAAATCTTTGCCTTTGCCGCTGAGACCTCGTGCCCCGTCATCTGCAGGAGGTAAAGCAGCGCAAGGAAGAACTCGTTGACAGACGATGGCAGCCGTTAAGGACCGGCTGACAAAAGAAATCAATTATTCGGGACAAGCGTGCAGAGGATCTAAAAACTCAGGAGCTCGCCGGAAGAATCAATGCGCGGATCAATTCCGGCAAAGCAAGGCTCCGCGCAGATGAGCTACAGGCCCGGCTCACAAGGAGACTCGAAGAGCTACAACAGGAACGGCGGGTTTCGGCCATGCCGCCTATTGTCATGGGAGGCGCTCTCCGTCATTCCGGCAGGTCTCCTAGCACGTGGAGCCGGACAACGCAAAGCCCCACCGGACTCCTACGCCAAAGAAACCGAGCGCATCGAATTGGCCGCAATGTCGGCCGTTATGGCCCACGAACGGCAGCTCGGTTACGAACCTAGGGACGTAAGCGCAGACAAGTGCGGCTACGACGTGGAATCTCGCATTCCGGGCACAGGCTCGCTCCGCTTTATAGAAGTAAAAGGGCGCGCTGTTGGCGCGACAACAGTGCAGTTACGAAGAATGAGATTCTAACGGCACTAAACAAACCTGAAGATTTTCATCTAGCGATCGTGGAAGTAGACGGAGACAGCACTTCGGTTCGATACCTTCAATGTCCTTTTGAAAACGAGCCGGATTTCACAGTCACGACCATTAACTTCGATATCGAGAAACTTGTGGCGGCAGCTGGAGGTCGAGCATGAGCACCGCCTCAAATACACCGCAGTCGGTCATTGCCGAGCTGAAAAGTTCCTTTCTCGTCTCGCTCCGGTACTTCAACCATTTGAGCGGTGGGGCAACTGGGAAACACAGATCAAAGCAATTATCGCCGCTGCCCCCCGCCGGCCGGAGGTGTCTGTTTCTCTCGTCGGAGGAACGGGAGCTGGGAAGAGCACTCTTGTAAACGCATTGCTCGAAGCTCGGGTTTTGCCAGTTGGAAACATGAAGGCGTGTACGGCTGCAATTTCCGAAGTGAGTTACTCCGAAGAACCGCGTTACACCGCCGATGTCGAATTTGTTCCGCGCAGCGCCTGGGAACGCGAGGTCGAAGCTCTAATCGGGGATCTCAAGGATTCTTCGGAACATTCAAAGATCGCTCCTGAAGATGAAACTGCACGGTCATCCGCTGAGCCGAGCTACCTGGCAAGCACTGCACGTGACAAACTCTGGACGGTCTACGGTACTCCGGGTAGTGATCCCGCACACCTCAATGTGGCAAACCTCGTAGAGCCACGGAGAATTCGAGCAGCCCTTGATCGCGGAATCCAGTCTCTCAAGGCCGAGAATCTAGACGAATTCCGGAAACAGATTTCCTTGTACCTTGATTCAAAGCACCGCTTTTGGCCCATCGTAAAAACGGTAAAAATAAAGGGACCGTTTCCGGCGCTGGAGTGCGGCGCCAAGCTCATCGACTTGCCGGGAATTAACGATCCAAATGAGGCGCGAGAGGCAATCACCAAAGAGCACCTCAAGACCTGTCGCTACGTGTGGATTGTGTTCAACATCAAGCGGGTCTTGATGAAAGACCTGACATCGCTCATGCAGTCCCCGGAATTTATCCGGCAAGTTGTGTTGGACGGCAGAGCCAATGCCCTAACTTTGGTAGCAACGGCTTCTGACGATATTGACTATGACGTCGCTCTAGAAAATTACAAGCTTCCAGATGACTCCACGCAATCGCTGGTGATTGAATGCCGGAATCGTGAAGCGGTTGATGAAGTCCACCGCCAATTAGAAGGAATCGCCATCGACATTGCATCCCGCGCAGATGGTGACGGAGCCGCTCTTGAATCTCTCCAAAATCAGTTTCGCAGCTCGGAGATCTTCACTACATCTGCCAAGGAGTATCTGCGGATTCGACACCTCTACCGAGGCAGCGCTGCAGGACTTGAAACGGTCGAACAAACGCAGCTACCAGCTCTGCGCTCCATTTGGCCGACATTTCAGCCGCCTACGGCGTCGAGGCCGACGAAGCCGAGCACAAACAACTCTCAATCTTGTTTAAGGAAATGGAGCGAAGGTCGCAAGCCGCAAACTGGCGCTCAAGCGGGGTATCGAAACTTCTCAGGCACAACGTGAGGAGGTGATTCGTGCCGCTAATGCGGCACAGCGATTTCTCTCCGAACGGCTCAAAGAGGCGGAACAACTTTTCGACGAAGGTCTGGCGGAATCCAGAAAACAATTTGAAGAAACCCTGACCCGTGCCATCCGCGAAGCAGAGCTTGAATTGGTTCGCGTCAGAGTGCGTTGGGAGTGCATGTACTGGTCCACAATTCGGGCTGTCGCAAGGCGTAATGGTGTGTTTCACGGCTCAACCGGGCGTCACGACTTCCCCGGAGACATAGCCGATCCGATCTTGGACAAGATCACATTCGCTTGGGCGGAGTTCTTTGGCAACAAACTCTCCACGTTATTGGAACGGAGTGCCATCCGCTTGGAGAAGATTGCCGGCATCATAGACGGGAGCTTCTCGACGTTCTGCAACGCATTTCAAATGATGAAGCATCGCGCAGCAGCCTCGACAAGATCGGCGAAACAACCGCCGGCTGTACTGGCCGAACTCTTCAGTCAGACACGGATCTGAAAGAAAAGATTGACCGCGTGTGCGCAGGAGTTTGCACGACCGGATACCCGACCAGATCCGTGCAAACATGCGCGCGGCTTGAACTTGCGGCGGAAGAACATGGCCGCGGCATGAAGGCTCGCATGATCGATCGAATCAGCGGACATGCGAAAAAGACAGCCAAAGTGATGTTCGAGGATGCGCGCGCGGCCGTCCTTGAAGGGATCGGAGGATTAGCCGATTCACTGATAAAGCGGGACAGGGAAATGGGTAGTGCAGTGACTCGGCAATCAGGATTAATGATCGAAAACGTAACCAATGTTTCGCCCGGCTTGTCCTCAGAGCAAATTGCCAATGAAACCCGTCGCCTCTCGCAAGTAGAAGAGGGGCTAAAGGAAATATCGCTTGGATTGGCGGTCAGCGCCTAGGTGCGAATCGAAATGAAGAAGAAGCTTATTGAAGTCGCACTGCCACTCGATGCAATCAACCGTGCAGCACTTGACGAAAAGGCAGTGCCGCGGAGGGGGCACCCTCAAACTACTCACTACTGGTGGGCGCGCCGACCTCTCGCAGCTTGTCGCGCAGTCCTCTTCGCATCACTCGTGGACGATCCCTCATCTCATCCCGACAAGTTTCCGACTGAGGAAACTCAGGACAATGAGCGTCAACGACTGTTTCGAATCATTGAGGGCCTTTGTGAATGAGAACACCCAACAACGAAATAGTTCTCCAGGCCGCACGCGCAGAAATTCAAAGAAGCACTGCCGGACACCCGCCACCCGTTCTCGATCCTTTTTGTGGTGGAGGCTCCATTCCACTTGAAGCGCAGCGACTTGGCCTCCAGGCTTATGGCAGTGACCTAAATCCGATCGCCGTTCTAATCACGAAGGCTCTCGTTGAAATCCCTCCGAAGCATGTTGGCAAGCCCGCCATTAACCCTGAATCTCGCCGGAAGCTGGATAGCGGCAAAGTCTGGAACAACACTGAGGGCTTGGCCGAAGATGTGCGCTACTACGGTAAGTGGATTCATGAGCAAGCCGAAAAGAGATTGCGGCATCTCTATCCAAAGGGCACTAACCGTGAGGAGACTCTCGCATACCAATGGGCGCGGACTGTTAGGTGTCCCAATCCTGGTTGCGGTTACTCAATGCCCCTTGCAACAACGTTCACCTTGTCACTAGCAAAGAACTGGGCGGCTTGGTTGAGGCCGGTTCTGGACAGCAACACACGCTCGATAAATTTCGACGTTGTGCACGGTAGCCAACCCACTCAGCCCGGTACCGTAAATCGAAGTGGTGCCAAATGTATCGCGTGCGGAACTCTTGCTCCATTTGACTATTTACGCGTCGAGGCACGGGCTAAGCGAATGGGATCCCAGCTCCTCGCTGTGCTGGGTCATAACAAGCAGTCGCGCGTGTGGCTTCCGGTCTCTGACGAACAAATCAATGCGGCCGCCAACGCCAAGCCGGGAGAAATACCGGATACAGATCTACCTGCTCAGGCACTCGGCTTTCGAGTTCAAGCATATGGAATGCTAAAGCACCGTGACCTTTTTTCTTCTCGGCAGCTTGCCGCAATGGAAGTCTTCAGCGACTTAGTCAAAGAAGTCCAAGACACAATTAAACACGACGCGTTGGCGGAAGCTACTATCGACCCAGAATCTTATTCCCGCGATGTCTCTGTCTATCTCGGCTGTGCCCTTAGTCGCCTTGCTACCTACTGCAATACGATCATCGAAATATGAAAGGTGGCAGCGTCAGCCTGATCTTCTCGCGCCAAGCGATTCCCATGAGTTGGGATTACATGGAAATATGTCCTCTGGCTGACTTCAGTGGCAACTGGCTCGGTGGTATTGAATGGGTCGCTGATGTAATTGATTCCTTCTCCAGTGGCTTGGCAGCACGTTGAACAACTCGATGCGACGGCAGCTATAAATGGCGCACATCGGCCACTCATTGTTACGGACCCGCCTTATTACGACAACATCGGCTATGCCGATCTTTCTGATTTCTTTTACATATGGCTCCGCCATCATCGCAAATATTGATCCGACGCTCTTCAGCACGGTTTTAGTACCAAAGCAACAGGAACTCGTTGCAACGCCATTTAGGTTTTCAGGTGACAAAGAACGTGCAAAGCGGTTTTTTGAAGATGGTTTCAAAGCGGCTTTCGCACGAATGAAGTCAGTCCATCATCCAGATTTTCCCCTGGCAGTGTTTTACGCGTTCAAACAGGCGGAAGAAGACACGGATGTTGACGATGCTAGCCAGTCTTCAATTGCCTCTACCGGATGGGAGACGATACTGGAAGCTCTGCACACAGCTGGCTTCGAGATCGGTGGTACATGGCCCATACGCAGCGAAAAGAAAGGACGAATGTTGGCCGTCGGAACGAATGCGCTTGCCTCCTCAATCGTGCTCACTTGTCGACCGCAGCGCGAAGCGGGCTTCACCACTCGAAGAGAATTTGTGAACGCCTTGAAGCGTGAGCTTCCTCAAGCGTTACGGACGCTTCGGCACGGAAACATAGCACCCGTAGATTTGGCCCAAGCAGCAATCGGGCCGGTTTGTCCGTCTTCACGCGCTATTCAAAGATCATCGAAGCAGACGGTTCCGCCATGTCGGTGCGTACCGCTTTGGCACTAATAAACCAAGCCCTAGATGAAGTCCTAGTTGAACAAGAGGGTGAGTTCGATGCAGATACGCGATGGGCTCTCATTTGGTTTGAGCAGCACGGTTTTAATGATGGCCCCTATGGCGACGCTGAAACCCTTTCAAAGGCAAAAGATACTAGTGTTAACGGCATGAAGGAGGCTGGCGTTTTGACTGCAAAGAGCGGCAAAGTTCGCCTACTGAAGAGGGAGAAGGCCCTGCCAAGGGATTGGGAACCGGCAAATGATCAGCGGCTTACAGTCTGGGAAATCACTCAACAACTCATCCGAATGCTTGAAACCGAGGGCGAAGCGGGTGCCGCTGCGCTTCTAAAGCAGCTTGGTTCCCTCGGAGAAGTTGCTCGCGACCTCGCATATCGTCTCTATAACATCTGTGAGCGACAGAAATGGGCCCAAGAAGCAATCGCGTATAACAGCTTAGTTATCGCGTGGCCTGAGATCACGAAGCTAGCAGCCTCCGACGCTGTTGCTGCTGCAACTCAAGCAAAACTGGGTTATTAAGGACAACAACGAATGGCACAAAGCAATCATGAGCGAATTGGACGAGCACTTGAGCTGCTCAACGTTGGCCTGCGACCTTTCGTTGAGAGAGAAATGCAAGCTGCCCATGGCGATAATTGGATTGACGCGGCACAAGCTGGACTGCGCGAAGACCGCGCAACACCCAAGGGCAAGCAACCCAAAAGACCGAACTGGGATACACAGGCACTTCTCGCTGTCATGTGGGGCCGATTAGGAACGATGTATTCAGTAAGACACTTGGTCGGGCAGAACGCAGTCTCGTTAGTGAACTTCGTGACACCCGTAACAAGTGGGCGCATCAGGAGTCCTTTACGACGGACGATGTCTACAGAGCCCTCGACAGCATCCAGAGGTTGCTGACGGTCATTTCGGCCGAGCAAGCCGAAGAAGTAGATCGCCAGAAACAAGAACTTCTTCGAGTTCGTTATGAGGAACAAGCCCGACGCGAGAAGAAAAAGTCCTCAACGGCGGGAATGGAAGGCAACCGCCCCCGGCCTGAAGCCGTGGCGCGAGATTGTGACACCGCATCCCGATGTTGCCTCCGGCCGCTATCAACAAGCAGAATTCGCCGCCGACCTTGGCCAAGTTCATCGCGGCGAAGGCACCGACGAATACAAGAATCCGACGGAATTTTTCCGCCGCACATTCATCACTGATGGTCTGCGGCAACTCTTGACCGATGCCATGCGACGCCTCAGCGCGACTGGCGGCAATCCAGTTATCGAACTCCAGACCAAATTTGGCGGTGGCAAAACGCACTCTATGCTTGCGCTCTACCACGCAAGCTCCGGAGTCTCGGTTGCAGAACTTCCCGGCATGGAAGGTGTGCTCGAATCCGCAGAGCTGAAGCAACCACCAAAAGCTAGACGCGCCGTGCTCGTCGGCACCGCCATTTCGCCGGGTCAACCGCGCAAAAAAACCGACGGTACAGTTATCAATACCCTATGGGGAGAACTCGCTTATCAACTACTAGGCAAAGATGGCTACAAAATCGTCGCAGATGCGGACAAGCTTGGCGTCAACCCCGGCGACGCTCTCGTGAGGTCTTAGCGAAAGCTGCCCCCTGCTTAGTGTTGATCGATGAGTGGGTGGCCTACGCCCGCCAGCTGTACGGCAAAGAAGGACTTCCCGCCGGAACTTTCGCAGCAAATCTCACGTTTGCGCAGGCCCTCACTGAGGCTGCCAAGACGGTTTCCAACGCGCTTGTGGTGCTGAGCTTGCCTGCTTCGGATATCGAAATCGGCGGCGAAGCAGGAATCCAAACTCTTGCAGCGTTAAAAGACACCATCGGCAGGATTCAATCACCTTGGCGTCCGGCTACTTCGGAAGAGAGCTTTGAGATTGTGCGGCGACGCCTGTTCCATCCCATCGCAGACACTAAGTTGTTCGCTGCGCGAGATGCAGTCGTAAGAGCTTTCTCAGACCTCTACCAAGATC
>CAVQGF010000008.1:0-23048 GCA_963711965.1 uncultured Acidobacteriota bacterium
CACAATCGAACTTTCTTCTTTTTCCCCGCGAAAAACCCTCGAGACTCCGCGCACAAGCCGGCGCATCGGCAGTTCGCCTTTTTCGTCAGCAGGAAAATCTCTCCCATTCGCGCGCTGCGGAAGAACCAGCGCTTGAGCAGCGCGATGTGCTCGGTGAGTTCGGCGGCGGAGGCGGGTTCCGTCACGGGGATCTCGCTGATCGCGGCGGAAAGTCGGATTCCATCGATTGCGATTTCGCCGAAGGCGCTTGCTCGATGGCGAACGGCGCTGGCGGGGAGATCATTCCTTTAGTGATCCGCAGCAGCGCGACTGAGTTCGGCTCGGAACTGGTCTGGATCATTACGCCATTCAAGCGCGAGAGTGGCCGCGCCACCTCGGGAAGCAGATGCGCGACGGGCACGAGCTTCTCCATGCGCGCGTGGATAGCGGCGGCATTCTCGAACTCCATCGCCGCTGATGCGGCTTCGCGCTGAGCTTCGATCTCTCGTTTCAGCGAGACTCCGCCTGAATCTAGATAGCTCTGCACGCGGCTGACTTCGATGTGATAGGCCTCGTCGGTACAGCCTTTGAAGCAGGGCGCGAGGCACATCTTCATCTCCGAATACATGCAGCCGGGAAAGCCGGGGTCGGGGTTCAGGTCGAAGTCGCAGCGGCGCATCTTGAAGAAGTCGAGCGAGCCGTTGAGGAATTTTTCGGCTGCTGCTCTTGAGGCAAACGGCCCGTAATAGATGGATTTGCCGTTCAGCCGGCCGATTTTGCGCGTGATGTAGGCCCGTGGGTACTCATTATCGAGATTCAGGCGGATGAGCGGCGCAGGGCGCAGCTTGAGGCGCTCGCGGTAGTCGTCGGGGAAAATCTCGCGCAGGGTGCGATAGAGCAGGAAGCGGCTCTCGAAGTCGGAGCCGGTGATGGAGTATTCGATGGAGCGCGTCTGCTCGCGCAAGGTTGAGGCGCTTGCTGCCTTCTTCCGCGGGACCGAGCAGGCGCATGAGGCGCTGCTTCATGTTGGCGGACTTGGCGACGTAGGGTTCGGCGCTGTCGCCGCGAAGGATGAAGACGCCGGGTTTTGCTGGGAGTGCGTCGAGGGCCTCCGGGGTGAACTCTGTCAGCACGAATTCATTTTTTCACCACGGAGGCATGGAGTCACGGAGAAATTCAAAATCCTCACCACAGAGGACACTGAGGAACGCGGAAGAAACGCAAGGTCCTTCGCTCCACCACCCCAGCAACTCAAAACCGGAGTTGCTGGGGACCCCGGCTGCGCTCAGGATGACACCATGCAAAGTAGTGGCTGAATGCTGATTGCTGACGGCTGAGTCTGCTTTATCGCGTGGCGCCGCTGCGCATCTTCTGGCGGACGTCTTCGCCCTCGAGGTAGACGATGCGGCACATTTCGTGCAACCGCGAGCGCATGCGCTCGCCGATGCGGTCGCCGAGAGTTTCGTCGCGGGTAGCGCGCGAGGTGAGGTCGCGCGCGGCGGCAACGGCCGCGGCGGGCTGGTCGGCGAAGTTGGTGGTGATGATGGTGGTGAGCTTGTCGTTGTAGCGCGTGTTCAGGATGTGCGAGACCGTGTCCCAAACCCACTCGGTGGGTTTGACGGCGCCGAGCTCGTCGAGTACGAGGACTTCGGTCTCGAAGACAGGGCGGAGCACATCCATCTCGGTGACCTGGACGGATGCGTTGTAGGAATTCTGCACCTGCTTGAGCAGCTCGCGGTAATCGTAGAAGAGTCCGGGGATGCCTTTGCGCAGGATGAGCTCGCGCAGGATGCTGACGGCGAGATGCGTCTTGCCGATGCCGATAGGGCCAATCAGCATCAGGCCGGTCTTTTCTAGCGGATACTCCTGAACGAATTTCTTTGCGGTCGCGAGCGCCTGGTCGCGTTTTTCGCGGCCGGTGCCGCCGAGTTCGGGATGGTAGCTATCGAACTCGCAGTGCTCGTAGCGCGAAGGGATGCGCGACTGCTTCATCAGCCGCCCGGAGCGGGATTGGAGCGTGCAATCGCAGCGCGTGACCGATTTCGCCGCGCCGTTCGCGACCTGACTTCCAGCCTGAGCCCTGGCAAACAGGGCAAACCGTGGATGGGAGTGTCACTTATGGGGTCCTGAGGAAATTATAGGCTGGTGAAGCGACTGTACTATGCCCGAGGGGAAGGGGCAAGGGATCTCCGCGATAGATTCTACTTTCGTCCTACTCTAACCCGACCGTTCGCCGGCACGGAAGGATGAGTTGAAGTGGCTGGTGTCTTCTTGTCCATGTCGTTGTGTTCCTCGCAGATCGCATACCCGCCCCCGGTCAGGAGAAACTCGCAAAAATTTTGCCAATGATGAGCGCCAAATAGGTCGTCGTATTCAACTCTGCCGTGGTAATAAATTCTGAACTTCGGGTCGTTGAGCATCTTGATGTCGGCTTCGGTAACCATCGACTGGAAGTCAGCATAATTTTCGACCCCAGGAAGGAAATTTCCGGTAAAAACAAAGTCTTTCGGATCGTAACTGAAGCTCGGATGCCAGCTGGTTCCATCTTCAGCGTAGAGTGGCTCACGCTTCGTAGTCGTTCGCATGTTGATAGCTGGAGTTTTCCTTGGTTTTTCAGGGTGATTCGAGTGTCGAAGACCTTACCGACCGCGAAGTTTCCAGTCGGGCTGCTGAAACCGACCGAGAGCCATGCCCGTTGATCAACGTGAGAATTGACAATTGCGGATTGCAAAGATGCCCGACCTTGCTCATTAGCATCTTGCATCGCTACGACGGCTCGCTCTAGAGAAGCGGAGATAGTCTCCGCCTTATCGGCTTGCTTCTTGGCAGCCTCAGCTAAGATCCGGGTATCTTGTCCGCCCGTGTGCATCTCATACCATTGGCCGCAAATGAATAGCGCAGCAAGGCCAGATAGCAGAACGGCTATCTTCGCCCAGCGCAAGGTCGCCCGTTCGAAACCAGTCATCTCTCGTTCCACCGATTTGAATTGGTCGAGGTCTGGTTGATTTTTGTCAGGCTCGAGCTCACCGGCTGAAGGCAGGGGGGCATCAGTCATGGTCGCCTCTAAACGCAATGCTAATCCCGCAAATCAAATTTTGTGCCCCATTCCATGAAACCCTAGCTGCTGCGAGATCTTACGCGCGGCCCCCTTTACCTGCTCGGCGACGCGCGGCACGCTCGCCTTCTCCAGCTCGCTCACGATGCTGGTGACGCCGATCGAGGCCTCGATCGCGCCGTCGTTATTAAAGATAGGCGCGGCGATGCAGCGCACGCCGTGGCTGTTCTCCTCGTCGTCGATGGCATAGCCCTGCTCGCGGACCTTCTCCAGCTCGCGGGTGAGGCGGGCAAGGGTGGTGATGGTCTGCGGAGTGCAGCGGGTCAATTCTTTTCCCTTGAAGATGTTCTCGACCGTCTCCGGCGGCAAATAGGCGGAGAGCGCCTTGCCGACGGCGGTGGAGTGCAGGTCCATGCGGCGGCCGACCCAGGTATTCATCTTGACGAAGCCGGTGGAGTCGGTTTTTTCGATGTACATGGCGCGGCCGCGGTCGAGGATAGCGAGGTGGGCGCTGAAGCCGGACTTTTCGACCAGCTGGCGCAGCACGGGCTGGGCTATCTCGCGGATGTCGAGGCCGGCGAGGGCGCGGTGACCGAGGCCGACGACGGCGAGGCCGAGATGATATTTGCCGCTTTCGCGGTCGCGGCGGACGTATCCCGCGCTTTCGAGCGCGCGCAGGATGTAGCTGGCTGAACTTTTGGGGATCTTGATGCGGGTGGCGATCTCGGAGTTCGAGACGCCGGCGCTGCGCTGTCCGACCATGTCCAGGATGGCGAGCGCGCGCACCACGGCGATGGAAGGAGTTTCTTTGACCGC
This sequence comes from uncultured Acidobacteriota bacterium, assembly GCA_963711965.1. Taxonomy (GTDB): domain Bacteria; phylum Acidobacteriota; class Terriglobia; order Terriglobales; family Acidobacteriaceae; genus CAVQGF01. Next base: position 3,851 of record CAVQGF010000008.1, read on the forward strand.
GGCTGTGCTTCTCGCCATGGAGCGTCAAGAATAGCACTTTCTGAATAGGTGTTCAGCATATTGAACTAGGCGATTGACCCTAATCGCGCTCCCGCTTACTTTGTGAACTAGGTTGAACTAGCGTTCAATATGTTGAACGGTGCAGCAGCAGCTTAGGCCAACCGCGAACTTGGAATTGCTCTCTAAGGTGAGGCGAGAGGCAGAAATGCAGACCGAAGTCGAACCTGAGATCCAGCAAACCAGCAGCCCCGTCGGCATGCCGATGAATCACGCGCCCAAAGGTGATAAAACCCACCTTTCGCTTCGCGAAAAGGTGGGGCACCCGCAGGAATTCCTCGAGTTTCTGCGGCCGCTGCACGAAAAGTTCACGCCGCGGCAGCAGGAGCTGCTATCGAAGCGGCACAAAGTCCTGAACATCGCGCATCACGGCACGCTGCCGCAGCACCTGGCGCCTTCGGAGGCGACGAAATCCGAGTGGAAGATTGCGTTGCCGGAGTGGGTGGCCGACCAGCGCAACCAGATGACCGGTCCGGCGGACGACGCCGAACTGGTCGTGAAGATGCTGAACTCGGGCGCGCCGGGAGTGATGCTCGACCTGGAAGACTCGATGGCGAACCGCTGGGAGAACTTGCAGCGGGGCATCGAGAACATTCTGTCGGCGCTGCGCGGCGAGCTGACCTACAACGACAAGAAGCGGCAGCAGACCGTCGGAATCAAGCCGAGCAAGACGGTGATTCAGACGCGCGCTCGCGGGCTGCACATCAGCCAGGCGGGCGTGTTCGCCGAGCCGATGTCGGCTTCGCTGTACGACGTGGCGCGCATTGTTTATCAAGCCGACTTCGAGAGGTTGAAGCATCCGCTGACGTTCTACATTCCGAAGACCGAATCGGCGGAAGAAGCGCTGTGGTGGCGCGACCTGTTCCAGCGATCTGGAGCGCTACAAAGGGCTGCCGAAGGGCAGCATCAAGTGCATGGCGCTGGTGGAATCGCATCCGCTGGCATTCCAGATCGAAGAGTTCATCTACAACTTGCGCGACCACCTGCTGGCGCTGAATCTGGGCCGGTGGGACTACATGGCGAGCCTGATCCACTTCAACCTGGCCGATCCGAATTGGGTGCTGCCCGATCGCAACACCATTCCGCATGATGTGGCGTTCTTCCAGAACCTGCGGCTGCTTAATACCCAACATCTGCCATACCCGGGGCATCTTAGCTATCGGCGGCATGACCGCGCTGTATCCCAGCCGCGAGGACGCTGAGTTGAACGAGCGTGCCCTTGACGTGCTGGCGCAAGACAAGAAGAACGAAGCGAACTGCGGAATGGACGGCGCCTGGACCGGACATCCTGATCAGAACCAGATCGCCGTCGACCAGTTTCCTGTTCCCAACCAGTTGACGAAGGTGAATGCCGGACTCGATCGGTATCCCGATCTGAGGCCGGAGCCCACCGGCGTTGGCAAGCGCACCGTGGCAGGCACGCGCGCGGCGGTGCGGACGGTGATCCGCTACCGCAACGGAGTTCTGAACGGCAAAGGCGCGAGCTTGCTGGATGGCTACATGGAAGACCTAGCCACCGACCGAATCTACCGGCTGATGATCGCGCAGCGCATGCAGCACAGCGACAAGATCGCGATCGAAGGTGAGGACGGGAAAACCAGTCCGCCACACGCCGCAGCTGGTGACAAAGATTTTCGACGAAGAGCTGGAGAAGATCCTGAGCGCTTTGCCGAAAGACGCCGATGAGGCAGCCAAGCAGAAGTATCGCGAGGCGCGCCGCATCAGCGAGGCCATGATCGTGAACCGGGAGATCGACCCGATTTAGAAGTAAATTTCAGAACCACTCGAGGATAAAACCATGAAACCTGACTTGATGCCCTTCGGTGAACCAGCCGCAAACGGCAACAAAGCCAATGGCCATTCCAAAAAGAATGGACATGCCGCGAACGGCAACGGCCACGCAAAAACAAGGCGAATGGCCATGCCACAACCAGCATGAAGTCGAGCTTGTTCCGACTCCGCTGCTGCCCCCAGGTTTCACGGTTCCTGCCAGCCGTTGGACCCATCCCAGCCGGCGCATGCGCCAGCTCATGAGGACGGAGCCTTACCTGTTCGGGCCCGGCGTCTATGACCCGATGACCGCGCAACTGGTGATGTACTACGGCTTCAAGGCCATCTACTTCAGCGGATATTCGTTCGCGATGGGCCATCTCGGCACGACCGATATGGACCTGTATTCCAACGTCGAGATCGCTGAATGCGCGCGCCGCACGGTGAGCGCGCTGCGAAAATTCCAATTGACGCATGGCGGTGGGCGATCCGGAGAAGGGAACTCCGGCAAAGCATCTGGAGATTCCGCCGGTGATCGTTGACATGGACGGTGGCTACGGCAACATCTTCAACGTGCAGCGCACGACCGAGCTTTACGTGAATGCAGGCGTCGCGGCGGCGCACATCGAGGACCAGGTGCTGCCGAAGCGTTGCGGACACATCGGCGGCAAGGCGCTGATCCCGGTGAACGAGATGATCGGCAAGCTGCGCATGGCGCGCAACGTGGCCGAGGATTGCGGCAATCCTGACTTCGTTCTGATCGCGCGCACTGACGGTCTTTCTGCGGTGGATGCGCCGGAGTCGCTGCGGCACATGGACCTCGCCATCGAGCGCGGGCTGCGGTATCTCGATACCGGCATCCCCGATCTGCTGTGGTGCGAGTTCCCCACGTCAGACCGCGGGCCGGTGGAGAAGTTCTCGAGCGAGATCCACAAACGCTTCCCGGAGGCGAAGTTCGCGTTCAACTGGTCGTCGAGCTTCAAGTGGTACAAGGACGAGAACCCGATGACCTTCGCAGAACTTGGCGACATGGGCGTCGCGTTCATCTTCATCACGCTGGGCGCGCAGCATGCGACCGGACACGGACTGAGCATGCTGCTGCAAGGCATGTCGGCAACTGCAGCAGCACGGATACATCGAACTGCAGAAGAAAGAGTGGGAGCACGGCGCAGATTTCCCGACGCGCAGCCATCACTTCTTCAGCGGCGTGCCGTATCACCACGTCGTCGGGAAGGCGTACGACGCGGCGCGGATGGGCACGGAGTTCGTAGAGGCGTTGCCGGAAGATAAAGTCGTGTAGGTCAGTACCCAGTACCCGGTACCCAGTACCCAGAAAAAGCCCGACCGTTCGCGGTTGGGCTTTTACTTTTGCGGACAAAGCAAGATCCTTCGCTCGGGATTCCCGCGCTGGAGAATGCGCGCGGGAGCCCTCCCTCGCTCAGGATGACGCCATCTTCGAAAAGGCGCGACACAAATCCAGCTCTGGCGTCCATTGACACGTCGCTGTGCCACAGAGCTCCGCCATCCCACCAGTACTCCTTAACTTCGTCGAATGATCGAAGACAGAGGCGCTGTCAAATTAAATTCTCGCGAGGTAATGAATGAATAAGACACTGAGCATCATGGCGATCCTGGTACTTTCGTGCGCAGTAGCAATGGCGCAGGCAAGCACGGGGTCATCGTCGACCAGTCCCAGCAGCAGCACTCCGAGCACAACCGACCAGAGTGCAACACCTCCAAGCAGCAGCACCGATCAGAGCGCGACTCCGTCGAGCAGCACTGCTCCTTCCAGCAGCACCGACCAATCGACGGGCGCGGCAGGAACGAGCGGAAGCAGCACCGATCAAGGCGCCGCCGCTACCAGCAGCACGGACCAGAATGCTGCTTCGAGCACCGACACCGGCGCGAAGAAGGGCAAGCTGCCGCAGACCGCGTCTGAGTTGCCGTTGTTGACGCTTCTCGGCTCGGGATCGCTAGGTTTGGGCGCGTGGTTCCGTCGCAAAATCCGTAAGTAAGCGAAATCACAAACTCTCAACCGGGGCCGGCACAAGCTGGCCCATTTTTTTGGAGGTGAGTAGCGCACCTTGCCCTGAATGCGGGCATCGCAACTAGAGCCACTCGATATACGAGGACAGAAAACATGAAGAAATTGACATTAGTAGTCATCCTGACAGCCGGCACATGGGTTGCCGCGCAAACCACATCGACCACCAACACGACAACCAGCACATCGCCGTCGAGCACAACCTCAGCGCCGGCTTCGCAGTCGGGCACGAGCACGATGCCGTCGTCGCAGAGCGGAACATCGACCACGACCAGCCCAAGCGCGACCACTCCGAGCGCTTCATCCACCAGCAACTGCCCCGCAGGAATGGTGCCCAGCACCAGCGCCAGCGCACCGGGATCGACGACCGGCACGACCTCGACTCCGAGCAGCTCGACCAGCACCACCACGCCGAGCAGCGCATCGCCGAGTTCGACCAGCAGCACTTTGCCGAGCAGCTCGAGCTCGATGCCGAGTTCAAGCAGCAGCGCGTCGCCGAGCAGCTCCACCGCTTCGACTTCGACCACCGCGACGGCGGGAACCTCCACCACCGCGAGCGCAAATTGCGTTCCGGCCGGGGCGAGCGGCGTTCCGCAGTCGTCGAACCCTGACGCCTCCGGCACCAGCGGCAGCAGCGCGAGCGGATCGACCATGACGCCCGGATCGACTTCCTCCGGCGCCACCACCACCCCGAGCGGGACCACCACGACGCCGAATACGCAGGCTACTCCTTCAAGCACTACCAGCCCGAGCACGACCACGAGCCCGGCTTCGACCAACCCGAAATAGTTCAACCGGCAGGGAGACGCACTGGCCGCGTCTCCCACGGCCGCTAATTCATCGCTGAACGTTTGCCTGAAGGCCCGCGACTCGCAAAGCGAGTCGCTAAACGCTGATACCCGCGGTTCAGTTTCGTGAAACTGAACCCGGCTGAATCCTATTGCCGCCTAGGGACATCTCTTGTAGAATCAAGGTTTCGCAGGAGAGGTCCCAAGAATCATGAAGGCAGCTATTCATCCCGCATATAACGAAGTTCGCGTCCATTGCGCGTGCGGCAACGTGTTTACTACCCGCTCGACCCATAAGGGCGACATCGGGTTGGAAATTTGCTCGAATTGCCACCCGTTCTTTACCGGCAAGCAGAAGCTGGTGGACACCGCCGGCCGCGTGGAGCGCTTTAACCGCAAATACGCGAAGAGTGACGCCGCCAAGAAGCGCGCGTAACCTAACCACATTTGTACGAAAGCCCACGGCCTGCCCCGTGGGCTTTACTTTTTGAGGCGGAGGGCAGGAATCGTGGAGATCTTCCGCCGACATCTGACTTGTTATGGCGCGTTGGGAACAATTCGAGATATGGCTGTCAGTCAATGACAAGTGGCAGATGGCTGCGGCATTCGCCGATCTGGATCTGGCGACCGCGATGAGCAAGAACTACACCGGAAACATGCGACTGATCCATGCGGTATACGAAGGCGACAAGTGCGTCCACAAAGATGTGCTGATGGACTTTGGTGCGACACGAAAGAGTGCGTAGTCCGTTTCCGGTTCAATGCTAAACTCGCCACTGAGTGGCAACTCCCAAACCAACTGAAGACAAAGGAGCGCCTGGTAACAGGGCAGCATCTTCCCGAAGAAGATAGCTATGAGCTGAAGCTGCGTCCGCGGCTGCTGAAGGAATTCGTTGGGCAGTCGAAGGTCAAAGAAAATCTGACGGTCGCGATCGAGGCGGCGAAGTCGCGGGGCGAGGCGCTTGACCACATCCTTCTATATGGGCCGCCGGGGCTGGGGAAGACAACGCTCGCGAGCATCATCGCGAACGAACTCGGTGTTGGATATCAGCAGACTTCAGGGCCGACGCTGCAGATCAAAGGTGACCTGACCGCGATCCTGACCAACGTGCAGGACAAACAAGTGCTCTTCTTCGACGAAGTACATCGCCTGCAGCCGGCGCTGGAAGAGATCCTGTATTCGGCGATCGAAGACTACAAATTGGACATCATCATCGGGCAAGGGCCGTCGGCGCGAACGCACACCATTGACGTGCAACCGTTCACCTTTGTCGCTGCGACCACGCGCGCGGGATTGCTCTCGGCGCCGCTGCGGTCACGCTTTGGATTGCTGCTGCGGCTGGAGTTCTATACCCCCGACGAATTGAGGTTCATCATTGAGCGCTCGGCCGAGATCCTAGGCGTGACCATCGACCGCGAAGGCGCAGCGGAACTTGCGAGCCGCGCGCGCGGGACACCGCGTATTGCGAACCGGCTGTTGAGGCGCGTCCGCGATTTCGCGCAGGTGCGCGGCGCGGGGCACATCGATAAAGCATGTGCGCAGTCGGCGCTCGAGATGCTGGAAGTCGATAAGCACGGCTTCGACGAGATCGACCGCAAGTTGATGCTGACCATTATCGAGAAATATCAGGGCGGACCGGTCGGCCTGAATACGCTGGCGGCCGCGCTGGCGGAAGAAGCCGATGCCATCGAGGAAATCTACGAGCCCTTCCTTATCCAGGTCGGATTTCTCGACAGAACGCCACGAGGTAGGGTCGCAACTAAGCTGGCGTACGACCATTTTGGGCTCACACCCGCTCGTCGGCAGAATGCCTTGTTCTGATTTGTGATTAGCGATTGGTGATCTGTGATTGAACTACTTCTTACCCCTGAGCGTTTCGCGAGAAGCGACAAAGATCGCGGTCAGCTGGTTTGCTTCATCCATGAGCTTAGAAAGTTTCTTTGGAGCCAATATGTTTGTTTCCACAAGTAACTCCAGCCAGAAAAGGGTTTCATCAACTTCTTCAATCACCACCCCAAGCTTTGCAATGAAATCTGGTTTCGATCTCGATCTGCACACTGCTCGGTAATTCGCAGCGACGGAGCTGCCGGACCTAAGAATCTGTCTAGCGACGATGTCCGCTTCGCGCGTCTTTGGGAGCGCCCGGCAGAGGCGGAAAATGCGCACCGCAAATGCCTTTGTTCGAGAGCGAAGCTCTTCCGGAGTGATTGGCACCGAAGCATTGTAGGCTCGGGTGAGAAAATCGCAAATCACTAATCGCAAATCACCTATCGGGCAAGAGGGCAGTTGCTAACGTTTTGTACCATCCCCGTCTAACTCCACAACTTGCCACCCTAAGCCGAAGGAGGGGTCGTGAACCCCACAGAACGCGTACTTAAATCACGACCCTTCTTCTCGGTTTTTGCGACGCTGTTTGCGCTCGCGATCATCGCGAACGCGCAGTCCGTATTGCCTCACGGATCTGCGGTACAACCGAACGCACCTGTCGTCGAAGAAGCAACCAAGACGGCGCGCATCGCGAATATATCGCGGCCCCCGAATTTCGAAGCGATGCTCGCGATGGATGGCGCCGAGCCCGAATCACTGGGCATGACCAAGATCGAAAAGTTCACCCAAACGGACCCTGACGACGGCAAGCCGGCGACGCAGCGGACCGTCGCTTACCTCGGTTACGACGCCAAAAATATTTACGTCGCCTATCTCGCTTTCGATACCGATCCGAAAAGCATCCGCTCGCACATGGTGCGTCGCGAGATGATCGATCAGGAAGATCAGGTCGGAGTGGTGTTTGATTCCTTTCACGATAAGCGCCGCGGATATGCGTTCTTCTTGAATGCGCTTGCTGTCCAACAAGAGGCGATCTGGACGGAAGAGAACGGATTCGACATGGCGTGGGACACAGTTTGGAATTCACGCGCCAAGATCACTGATAAAGGATGGGTAGCGATCTTCGAGATCCCCTTCAAGTCGTTGCGCTTCAGCAACGCGCGTATGCAGGATTGGGGCATCTGGTTGCAGCGCGATACGCCGCGCAAGAATGAGAGCGATACCTGGCCGAAGATCACTCACCGGGTGCACGGAAGGTTGAATCAGGAAGGGACGCTCAGCGGCTTCGAGAACATCTCGCCGGGACGCAACATGCAGTTCATCCCGTACTCGCTGTTCACGTCAAACAATCACGTGCTGGACGCACGCAATGAAGACATTCCTTTCTTCACCAGCAAGCCGGCGAAGGTGGATGGCGGCCTTGACTCGAAGTTCATCCTGAAAGACAAGCTGGTGCTCGACCTCACCGTAAACCCGGACTTCAGCCAGATCGAATCCGATCAACCGCAGGTCACCACCAACCAGCGCTTCGAAGTCTTCTTCCCAGAGAAACGCCCATTCTTCCAGGAGAATGCAAACTTCTTTGCGACTCCGGTGGACCTTTACTTCACACGCAGGATCATCGATCCGCAATACGGGGTCCGCCTAACCGGGAAGTTAGCGGAGAAGACGGACATCGGGGTCCTGGTGTCAGACGATCAGTCGGTCGGAAAGACGGTGGACAATTTTAATCCCGACTACAACAAGCGAGCCTATTTCGGGATCGTGCGGGTGAATCAGAATTTTGGGAACCAGAATAGTTTCGGATTCATCTTCGCCGATCGCGAATTCAAAGGAACGACTGTGGACTGTGAGTTTCCCACGGAGGAACTCTGCCAGACGCGTTACAACCGCGCTGGGGGCCTCGATTTCCGCTATCGCTTCAAGAAGAATTGGATCGCCACCGGTGGCGCGGTGCATGCGTCTACTTGGCTGCAGGACGGAACGCATCTGCAGGGGAACGGGATCCGTTTGCGGTTGGAGACGAGCTCGCGCACGTACGATTTCAACACCGAGTACAACGACAACAATGATGGCTTCCGAAACGTGACGGGGTTCTTTCGCCGGCCGGATATACGCCGCACCAGCACTTATGCCGACTACAAGTTCTGGCACAATGGGAAATTTTTGGTCTGGCATGGTCCGGAAGTCGAGATGAACGACGCGTGGTCGCACGACGGCGCGAATCTCGAGACTGAGTACAGCGCGGATTACCGCTTTATCGTGGCCCGCAGCAGCAATTTTGGGGTGTGGGCGAATATGGGGAGCAGTACGCTCAGGCCGAGCGATTTTGACACCCTACCTTCAGACCGCCGGTACCCATTCTGGCACCAGGAATTCTTTGCCAACACGCAGGTGTTCTCGTGGCTGGTGCTCGGAGTCAACTTCGGTCACGGTACCGACATCAATTTCGAACCGGCAGCGAACTTCCAACCACAACGCGCGGAGACCCACTACAACACCATCACCATGACGCTGCGTCCGCTACCGAAGCTGACGGTGGACAACACGTATCTGCGAACACATTTGCAGGACCTGCATGGTGACCACGCAACCTTCTTTGATGATCACATCATCCGCACGAAGTGGAACTACCAGGTGAACCGCGAGCTCTCGTTCCGCACCATCCTGCAATACAACGCCACGCTGCCAAACCAGCAGATCACCGATCTCGATATCAAAAAGGGATTGAACGCGGATTTTCTGGTGACCTACATGATCCATCCCGGAACGGCGCTGTATGTGGGCTACAACAGCGACTACCAAAATTGGGACCTACAGGATATCGAGCACCACAATCCGCTGGAGCGGGTGCGGCGTCCGCTGATCAACGACGGGCGCGGGTTTTTCGTGAAGTTGTCGTATCTATTCCGGTTTTAACTTCATCTCACGCGGATAATACGAATGTGCAGAGGCGAGGCGCCTGTTGCCACCAAAGGCGGACCTACTGGGAGCGCCTGCGCATGATCGCGATCACCTCGTCGCGTTTGAGCATGCCCATAAATTCGAAGCCGTCGGCGGCGGCTTCGTTCAGCTCCTTTTCCATGGTGCTGGTGCGGGAGGTTGCCAGCAGGCGATATTGAGAGTGCTGCTTGAAGGCCATTGTTTTATCGCGCTCGAGAATGACCATAACTTCGTCGCGTGCCATCACGCCGGCATATTCATAACCCTGGTCGGCGGCTTCCTGGAGCTCGCGCTGCATGGTGCCGGTGCGGGAAGTGGCGAGCAGCTTGTACTGGAAGCGGTCTTTGTCGTCGCCTTCAGACAGTTTTCGCATGGTGACGATGATCTCGCCTTCATGGGTGTCGCCACCAATGGTGCCGGCGAGTTGATAGCCCTCGCGCGTCATTTCATTGATCTCTTTTTCCATGGTGGAAGTGCGGGAGGTGGCGAGGAGCTTATATTCGGGCGATTTCTGGGCGGATGCAAGGCTGGTGCACAGTAAGAATGCGGCGAACAGATATTTGGTCATGGGGACTCCCGTGTGTTGAAAGGTTAGACGAATTTACCAGCCAAGGAGCATTCGCCGAGAAGATGTAACTTCATTTCACGCGGATTCCACGGATGGCGACGGATCGAAAGCCCTAGGGTTCACCACTTATCCGCGTTTATCAGCGTGAACTGAATTTGCTCCGTTACAATACGGGCGGCATGTCCGTAACCGTCCGCTCATTCGCGAAGATCAATCTCGGCCTGCGCATAGGCGCGGCGCGCGAAGACGGCTTTCATGAGCTGCGGACGGTGTACCAGACCATCGCGCTGCATGATGTGCTGAAGATCGAGGTGCAGCGCGGCAGCGGCATCGAGATCAAGTGCAAAGATGCGCGCGTCCCTACCGACGAATCGAACACCTGCTATCGCATGGCCGACCGGGTGATGCACGCGCTCAAGCAGCGCGGCAAGGTTTCCATACAAATTGAGAAGAAGCTACCCGTGCAGGGCGGGCTGGGCGCGGCATCGTCGAATGCAATCGCGACTTTGGTCGGTTTGGAACGAGCGCTGAAGCAGCAGTTGTCACCGGAGCAGCAGTTGCAGCTCGCGGCTGAGGTTGGGTCCGACGTTCCGCTGTTCCTGGTGGGCGGGACGGTACTGGGAATGGGTCGAGGGGAGCAAGTCCTTCCCTTAGAAGACCTTCCCGCGTATGACTGCGTGATTGCGACGCCGAATGTGGGCGTCTCAACCCCGAAAGCCTTTCGCGATTGGGACGAGCAGGTGGGCGAAGAGCGCGAAGAGCAGGAGCGGGCGTTCAACCGGCGGGCGGGCGACCCGGGATACATCCCACATAATGAGCGCAAATTGACTGCCCAGAACCACTCCGGTACAATCAATGGGTTCAGTCACAGTGTGTTTGCGTGGCTGTGCGGTACAACCCCAACCGGTGTTTCCAGCAGGGCTGGAAACCGGGCCGAGGCACTGCTTCTCGACCTTGTCCGTGCCGGGATTGAGAACGACTTCGAACGCGTCGTCTTTCCTCAACACCCCGAATTGCGTGACGTGAAGCGTGTGCTCGAGCGTGAAGGCGCGAGGTATTCGTCGCTTTCCGGCTCAGGCTCGACCGTGTACGGGATCTTCGATGGTAAAGCCGCGGCAGAAAAGGTCGCGAAAAAGCTTACCGACGACGGGATCCCGGCGCAGGCCACGACAACGCTGCCGCGCGGGGAATACTGGCAAAAGATTTTAGGAAATTGACGATTGTGTGAAGGACGATTGTGTGAAGTAATTCGCATCGCTTCCACAATCACCACTCAATCGATCAAGTGTTGGGCGATCGACTAATGGTAGGTCAAGTGCCATTCCACCCCACCGCGCAAAAAGCGCGCGCGTCGGGGCCCCGGTTCGATCAGTAGGATTAGTCGGTAAGTGAATAGCAAGTGTTGGGCGATCGACTAATGGTAGGTCAAGTGCCTTTGGAGCACTTTGTCTAGGTTCGAATCCTAGTCGCCCAGCCAAGATTAGAAGTTTCGGGTTGCAAGTTTCGGGTTTCGAGTAGTGATTGAAACTTGCATAGGCCGAAGCGGTAGTGAAGAAGCTTGAAGCAAACGTCTCGAAACACGAAACTCGAAACTGACGACATGGCATCAACTACAGGGACGGCCGAAAAGATGAAGCAGCAAGGCGACGGGCAGCAATCCAAGCCCGAGCGCAAGCCGCAGCGTGGACGTCGCGATGAGAAGTTCAAGATCTTTTCCGGTACCGCGAATGAGCCGTTGGCAGATGAGATCTGCTCGTTTCTCGAGATTCCGCGCGGGCAAGCGCAGCTCACCCGCTTTAAAGACGGTGAGATCTATCTGCAGATCTTAGAAAACGTGCGCGGAGCCGATGTTTTCGTCGTGCAGCCCACTTGCTTCCCGGTGGACCAGCACCTGATGGAATTGCTGTTGATGATCGATGCGTTGAAACGCGCCTCTGCGCGCCGCATCACTCCGGTGATCCCGTATTACGGTTACGCGCGCCAGGATAGAAAAGATAAGCCGCGCGTCCCGGTGTCATCGAAATTAGTGGCTGACTTGTTGACCACCGCTGGCGCCGATCGCGCATTGATGGTGGACTTGCACGCGCCGCAGATCCAGGGCTTCTTCAATATTCCGGTCGACCATCTGTTCGCATCGCCGGTGCTGGTGGATTATTTCCGCAAGCTGGAGCTGCCGAACCTGACCGTGGTCTCTCCGGATGCAGGCGGCGTGGAACGCGCAAGATTCTTCGCGAAGAAGATGGAAGCGCCTATCGCGATCGTGGATAAACGCCGCACCGAGATGAACGTAGCGGAAGTGATGCACGTGATCGGCGATGTGCACGGGCGTACGGCGCTGATCCTCGATGACATCATCGACACCGCGGGAACGCTGGTAAAGACCGCCGAGGCGCTGTTGCAGGCGGGAGCGACTAAAGTTTATGCGTGCGCAACTCACGCAGTGCTTTCGGGTGACGCTATCGACCGCATCGCACATTCAGGTTTGGAGCAGGTGATCGTGACCAATACGATCCCGCTCACGGAACGTGGCAAGAACGAGCCCAAGATCAAAGTGCTCTCAGTGGCAGGGCTGGTGGCGCGAGCCATCCAGTCGATCCACGAAGAGACCTCGATCAGCAGGCTCTTTGCTTAAGAAATTTTGAATTTTAGAAGGGAAGTTGAACAATGGCAACTGCAACTGCAGAAAAACTTGTTGAAGCAACGCCGCGAGCGGCAGAGTCGCGAGGTAAGAACGAAGCCCGCCGTTTGCGCGTGCAGGGCAAGATCCCGGCCGTGCTGTATGGCGCGAAGAAAGATTCGATCGCGGTTTCGGTCGATCCGAAGCAGATCGGGCGCATCCTGCACACCGGCGCAGGCCACAACACCATCTTCGATCTGAAGGTCGGCTCTGAGCAGACCAAGGCGATGATCGTCGATTGGCAATACGAGCCCATCAAGGGCTCGCTGATGCACATCGACATGAAGCGCATCGCCATGGACGTGCTGCTGCGCGTGAAGGTACCCATCCACCTGGTCGGTACCGCCGAGGGCGTGAAGACAGCAGGGCGGATTGATGGACCAGGTGCTGCGCGAAGTGGAAGTCGAGTGCTTGCCGACCGACATCCCGAGCCACATCGATATCGACGTGACCGCGATGGTGTTCGGCGACGTGAAGCGCGTGAAAGACCTGCCGCATGGCGGCAAGCTGAAGTTCGTCACCGACGAAGAGCAGACCGTGGCCCACGTGACCGCTGTGAAGGAAGAAGTGGTTGCGACTCCGGAAGCAGCCGCGGCGATGCTACCGCAGCTCCGGCCGAGCCCGAGGTCATCAAGAAGGGCAAGCAGGAGACCGAAGAGGGCGCTGCTGCCGCTCCTGCTGCCGAGGCCAAGGCAGAGAAGAAAGAAAAGAAGTAAATGCTTGAGTGCGCTGCGTGAAACTGATCGTTGGTCTCGGAAATCCCGGAATCGAATATCAGTTCACGCCGCACAACATGGGTTACCTGGCGGTGGACCGCATCGCCGAAAAGCTTGGCGGCATCCGCATCGGCAACCGGCACTGCCGGGCGCTGACCGGGCGAGGCAAGATCGGGGAAGAAGAAGTGCTGCTGGCAAAGCCAGAGACCTTCATGAACCTGAGCGGCTTTCGGTGCGCGAGCTGGTGGAGAAGTACGAAGCCGAGCCGGCGAAAGACCTGATCGTGCTGTACGACGAGCTGGACTTCGAGTGGGGCACGATGCGCATCCGCGAGCGTGGTTCGAGCGCGGGGCACAACGGAGTGGAATCGGTGATGGGGGCGGTCGGGCCTAGATTTCATCCGCATACGGATGGGAGTTGGGCCGGGGCATCCGATCACGAACGGCGCAGACTATGTTCTGGCGCCGATGAAGAAGAAGCAACTTGAGGTCGCGGACGAGATGCTGGAGCGCGCGGCCGATGCAGTGAAGATGATCGTGGAAGAAGGCGTTCCGAAAGCGATGAACGTCTTCAACCAGCGAGCCAAAGAATCGGAAGAAGAAAGTTAGGAGTAGTAAACAATGGATCGTACTTATGAAGTGATGTTCATCGTCCGCCCGGACATGGTGGAAGAGGAACTGGATAAATTGATCTCGAACCTGGAAGCTGCCGTGACCGGCGGCAAGGGAACGGTGAAGTCGGTTGAAAGATGGGCAAGCGCCGGTTGGCGTACGTCGTCCGCAAATTCATGGACGGCTTTTACATCCTGATGACGGTGGAAGGCACGGGCGAATGGTGCACGAGCTGGAGCGCCGCCTGCGCGTCACCGAGCCGGTGATCAAGTTCATCACCGTGCGCATCGACGAAGAGCAGAAGCGCCTCGACAAGATCAAGGCCATCCGCGCCACGCAAGCGTAAAGCGTCCGCCGACACCGGTGGAAGCTCCCGCAGCAGCGGCGTCGACGGGAACCGAAGCTCCGGCGTAAGAACCGTTTCTCGTTTTTAGCTTACAAGTTTCTCGAGAACGTTGACGGCAACAGCCTGAGAAAGAATTTAGGAGTGAGAAATATGGCAGACGAACAAGCAACAGCAACCAACAGCAGCCGCACCTTCGGCACCGTCATCGGCACCGCGCCACGAGCGCAGCGACCGCGGACCTCGCCCCGGCTGGGCGTCCGGCGGCGGCCCGCGCGGCGACAAGAAATATTTCCGCCGCAAGAAGGTTTGCAAATTCTGCGTCGAGAAGATCGACGCGATCAATTACAAGGACGTGGGCCTGCTCCGCCAGTTTGTGGCCGAGCGCGGCAAGATCGTCCCGCGACGCCTGTCTGGAGTTTGCACTCCGCACCAGCGCCGCGTGACCAACGCGATCAAGCAGGCGCGCAATATCGCTCTGCTGCCGTTCGCAGCGGGATTCTAAAGAAGCAGCTGTCGGTTGTTGGTCGTCGGTCGTTGGCCTTGCCAGACGACGCACCAATGGCTGAAGCGCGAGAGCAAACGAGATTGGAGCAACTGCAATGGAAGTCATTCTGAAAGAAGACGTAGAGAAACTGGGCCACCGCGGCGATGTGGTTAAAGTCGCTGAAGGATACGGCCGCAACTTTTTGCTGCCGCGCAAGCTGGCCATTGAAGCTACTAAGGGCAACCGCACCGTAATCGAGGAGATGAAGGCGGCGGCGCAGCGACGTGCGGTGCGCGATCGCGCCGATGCCGAAGGATTGGCGAAGCAGCTGGATGCTGTGAAGCTCACGTTCCTTCGCAAGACGGGCGAGCACGACCATCTGTTCGGGTCAGTGACTTCGTCTGATATCGCGAGCGAGCTGGAGGCGCGCGGCTTCAACATCGACCGTCGCAAGATCCAGATGGACGATTCCATCAAGAACCTGGGCGAGTTCACGGTTGCAGTGAAGCTGCATCGCGACGTGACCGGCAACGTGAAGGTGATCGTGAGCCGCGAAGTCGAGTAAGTTTTTCGTAGCAGAGATTTAAGGCGGACCTAAAAGGGGTCCGCTTTTTTATTTTGCAGCCGGTGTCACCGCGGGCGCAGGCGTCTGGTCAAGGGTGCTGTCGAGCAGCGAGATGAATCCGGCGACGAGCTTATATGTCTGATAGTAATCGTCCATGTGTATGGCCTTGATCTGATCGTCGGAGCTGTGCAAAATGTGTAGCGTCTGTTGGGTGACGGAATGCAAGGTCATACGCGGAACCTTCAATCTTTCAAAGGACTCGGAATCCGAGGAGCCAACACGGTCAACGTCCATACCGCTAAGCGGCAAATTCATCGTTTGCGCGGCTGCCAAAAGTATTTGGGACAGATGCTTGTCGGCGTGACTGACCCACAACTTTGTAGGAGAGAGGCCAACAGTGTCGATGTTGATGACGGCGCTGATCTTTGCCGCTTCCTCTTTGCTCAAGCCCTCTACATAAGAGCGGGAGCCCACTAAACCCTCCTCTTCGCAACAAAAGCTGACGAAAAGGATGCGATGCCTGTGAGGAATACCTTCCAGGCTCTGTTGAAGGCTGGCGAGCAGCGCCGCGCCGCTCCAGTTGTCGACAGTGCCGTCTCCGACAAGGACCTTGTCATAATGGGCGCTCACCAGGATGGTACGGTCGGTGTCGCCGGGAATGACACAAAAGACATTAGAGAGTTTCGTTTTCTTGACCGGTACTTTCGAAAGATGGTCTGAAGTGCATCCTGACTCGGCGAAGAGCTGCTCGACGCCGGCCTGCCGTAGCTCATTCGTCTTCGGCGAAAGCTTTAGCCGATTAGCGAGAACGGTTTGATCGAGCGCATGAAAGCGGATGTTTTGCCCGATGAGGGTGGGGCAGAGCAGTAGCACCAAGCAGGCGAACACGGCGGCGCGGAGGTTAGACATCGGACTGTATCTGAGATGCACTCTGGTCAAAGGGTATGGAGATATGCGATCAAGTCCTCTACCTGGTCGTCGCTGAAGAGGTTGCGGAAACCGGGCATCTTGGCGCGGCCGAGCAGAATGTTCTCGCGGACGCGGTCGTCGTTAGCGGGCGTTCCGCTGGGGAGCGTCTGCTTCTTGAAGAGGCCCTGCAGCGACGGTCCTGCCTGGGTCGCCGAAGAGTAGGCCTGATGACACTGCGCGCAGCTTTGATCGAAGAGGCGACGGCCGCGTGCCTGCTGCTCGGTAAGGTGAAGCTCAGCATCGGACTTTGGCGCCGTTGGTCCGGACTCGCAGCCTGCCAAAAGGAACGCTAACGCCATGCCGACCGGCGCCATCCACAGATTCTTCAAGCAATCACCTCGATTCCAGATTACAAGAAGACAAAAAATTGTCTAATATGTACGCCACAGCCTGACCATGGCCATCAACGTAAAGCGCGTTTACGAGAAACCGTCCGCTAAGGACGGCGCGCGTGTGCTGGTAGACCGTTTGTGGCCTCGCGGGATCAAGAAGTCTGACGCACGGCTTGAAGCGTGGCTGCGAGATCTGGCTCCCTCGGATGCGCTGCGAAAGTGGTTTCACGAAAAAGGCGTGCCGGAATTCTTTCCGCGAATTCCGCAAACGCTACCTGCGCGAACTTAGCCGCCCGGCAGCCTCTGCCGCTTTGAATGATCTTTACAGCGTGGCGTTCAGCCACAGCACGGTGACGCTTATCTATGCGTCAAAAAATGAAGAGCAAAACAACGCCACGGTGCTGCGCGATCTGCTGAACGGCATGCGGAAGCCACCCACCAGCTCGGGCCCTGAAAAGGCACTCGCCAGCGGCTCCAGAAACCGCTCCAGAATGCCTCCCGAAGTAGCTAAGTAGCTGATTCCAATGGCCAATCAGCATCGTACTAAAGGACACTTGTAGCGCCCCCAGATAGGTGCTTCAATATGGCACTCCCCCGCCAATTCCATGATCCCAGACCGACGCAGGCCGAGCGTTCCGGAACGTGCTCTACAGGAGTACTTCCAATCCCTGTCTGAAAGCCGGGCCTGCCGCTGCCTCGCGAAACCAGCGAGCTGATGATGGCGCGCGCTGAATTGGAATACCAGCTGCGTGGCGGTTCGGTGTGCAGCATGTGTGAGACGGCGGTGCGCCACATCATCCCGGTACTGGTGGAGCGGCACGACGGCTCGCGGGTGCAATACCGTTGCCTCTGCCGCCGCTGCCTGGAAGCCGAGAAAGCAGTTTCAATGATGGTGACCTTGCGCTTGGGGAAGCCTGCGTGATCTACACACCCTCGAGCCGGAAGCAGCGATGAAAGAGATCACCTTCTCAGCCGCGGCCAGCTGATCATTTCCGTTTTTCTTCTACGTTATCTTCCACGATGGCTTCGACGATCTTGTCGATCGTCTCCATCGCGTGTCGGCCTTCGAGAGTGTTATTCGCCATGACGGAGAATGCGACGTTCATCCCACTCGCAGTTTGCGCGTAGCCGGCAAGGGTTCGCACGTGTTCGTAGAGTCCCGTCTTCGCGCGAACGCGTTCTTTAGCATGGTCGTGGTTCATCCGCTCGCGTAATCCGCCATCGACCGCCGAGCGCGGCAGGGTGTCCTGGAACTTGCTCGGCCCAGGGCTGCGGCGTAGATGTAGCGAAGTAGTTTCGTGAAAGCAGCGGGAGTGGCGAGCGTCTCGCGCGAGAGTCCGGAGGCGTCGCGGAAGAAATATTCGTCGGGCTGGATGCCGGCTTGCGCGAGGAAGCTTTTCAGGACGGACAGGCCGCCGGCGATGCTTCCATTGTTCGCCTTGAGTTTTCCGAGCAGCCGGAGCGCCAGTTCGGCGTGCAGGTTCTGGCTGACCTTGTTAACCACCCGCAGGTCTTCATACAACGGCTTGGATTCGTGCATGGCAAGCACGGTGCGCGCGGGGGTGGCTGCAATCTGCGGCGATGCTGATTGCACAGCTGGTCGTGCGGTCGCTGCTCCTCCCGGCTCAGGGAAAGCCGGCTCGTCGCTGGCGACGATGTGCTTTGCGCGGTAGGTGCCGAGCACGGCGATGCCGCGCTTGATCAGCAACGTGCGAAAGATTTGCGCGGCGAATTCCGCCGGATCTTCGACGGCGATCTCTTCTCCTTCGGTCTTTGAATCGAGCGGAATCTCGCCCCAGAGCTCGATGCGCTTGGAGCCGGGGTCGCGATGGATGCCGATCTCCTTCTTCGTCCCCGGCGCCGAGGTCAGGACGCGGTTGTTGATCTGGAAGTAATCTGACAGCGGGATCGAGCTTGATCGCAGCTTTGTCGCCGAGCTTGTCGCCGGGCGCGATGTCGAGGAAAATGGAGTTGTCATTCACGGTGAGCGCGGAGACGGGCGCGCCGTAATCCCATTGCAGATCGTCACGCGTCCAGCCGTCGGAGAATTCCCAAACGTAGTAGGTGTCGTCGCCGATGACGTCACCGTCGACCTGCTTCACGCCGGCTTTGACGACCTGGTCGGCCAGATCCTCGAGTGCCTGCGTGGTCGAGCCCTGCAGTTCAGTCTTGTCCTTGAACGGAAGCACACGCGCGGAGAGGTTGGGATCGCCACGGCCGACAAGGATAGATGTCGCCGGCGAGACGGCCTTTGGAATCGGGCGGCCCAGCAGCTTCGACCGTGGTTTGGAATTTGTAGTCGGACCGATCGGCGAGCGCCGCCGCGGTAGCGAAGAGTTTGGTATTCGAAGCCGGTTGTATAAGCTTGTCGGCGTTGTGCTGATAGAGGACCTTGCCGTCAGGCAGCGAGACGGCCTGGACGCCCCAGAGGTTGCGCTGCAGCTCGGGTGCGGCGAGGATGGAATCGATGCGGCGCGAGAGGCGGCTGCGTCAGACGGCA
>CAVQGF010000009.1:0-26107 GCA_963711965.1 uncultured Acidobacteriota bacterium
TGTTTGTGGCGTATACCTTGGTTCAGTTGGTGTTTGCTGGCAATCTGGTTTCGCACGACAACTACAACAAGCTGTTCACCCTGCACGGCATCATCATGGTGTTCTTCTTCCTGGTGCCGTCGATTCCGGCGACGCTGGGCAACTTCTTCGTGCCGCTGATGATCGGCGCCAAAGACCTGGCGTTCCCCAAGATCAACCTGGCGAGCTGGTACATCTTCATGATCGGCGGCTCTTCACGCTCTATGCCATGCTCCCGGGCGGCGTGGATACCGGTTGGACGTTCTATACGCCGTTCAGCACGCGCTTACTCGCAACACGCACGTGGTCACCGCCGGCGTCGGCATCTTCATCGCCGGATTCTCCTCGATCTTGACCGGAATGAATTTCATCGTGACCATGCACCGCATGCGCGCGCCCGGGTATGACCTGGTTCCGGCTGCCGCTTCTTCATCTGGTCCATGTACGCCACCAGCATCATCATGGTGCTGGCGACGCCGGTGGTCGCGATCACACTCGCTCTGGTGGCGGTGGAGCGCGTCTTCCAGCTCGGCATTTTCGATCCCGCGCTGGGCGGCGATCCGGTGCTGTTCCAGCACATGTTCTGGTTCTACTCGCATCCGGCGGTCTACATCATGATCCTGCCGGGCATGGGAGTGATCAGCGAACTGATTCCAGCTTCTCGCGCAAAGCCGTCTTCGGCTATACAATTCGTCGCGTTCTCCAGCGTCGCGATCGCCGTCTTCGGATTCCTGGTCTGGGGCCATCACATGTTCGCCGCCGGCAATCGATTTACGCCGGCACTGGTGTTCTCGTTGCTCAGCTTCCTGGTCGCGATTCCGTCGGCCATCAAGGTCTTCAACTGGACGGCCACCCTGTACAAGGGGTCGATCTCATACAAGACGCCGATGCTGTACGCGTTCGGCTTCATCGGCCTGTTCACGCATCGGCGGGCTGACCGGACTGTTCCTGGCGGCGCTGGGACTCGACATCCACGTGCACGACACCTACTTCGTCGTCGCGCACTTCCACTACATCATGGTGGGCGGCATGGTCATGGCGTACCTGGGCGGGCTGCACTACTGGTGGCCCAAGATGACCGGCCGAATGTACCCGGAGAGCGTGGGCGAAGCTGTCCGCGCTGATCGTCTTTGTCGGGTTTCAATCTCACGTTCTTCCCGCAGTTCATCCTGGGCTACCTGGGCATGCCCCGGCGCTACGCAGCGTATCCGCCGGAGTTCCAGGTGCTGAACGTGCTTTCGACGGCGGGCGCGTCCATCCTCGCGCGTCGGATATGCGCTGCCCATGGTCTATTTGTGTGGTCGCTGCGCTACGGACAAGTCGCGGGGCCGAATCCGTGGGGCGCAACCGGCCTGGAATGGAAGACGACTTCGCCGCCGCACAAACATAACTTCGACGAGACGCCGTCGTGATCGCCGAAGATCCGTATCAACTACACTCCGGAACTGGAACGGGAGGCAAGGTTTGTCTGAGACCGTGATCAGCCCCGATTCGCGCGAAGAGGCGCTGCACTCGCGGGCACCATCCCGACCTGCAGCACCATTTCGACGACATGGTGCAGCAGAAAGAAGCTTCCTCGCTCGGAATGTGGGTGTTCCTGGCGCAGGAGATCATGTTCTTCGGCGGGCTCTTCCTGCTCTACCTCATCTACCGGATGAACTTCTACCCCGTCTTCGCGATGGCCTCGAGCTCCATCGACGTGAAGTGGGGCGCCATCAACACGCTGGTGCTGATCGGAAGCTCGGTCACCATGGCCATGGCGGTGCACTCGGCGCAGCTCGGCCATCGCAAGGCGCTGGTCGTGTTCCTGGTGAGCACGCTGCTGCTGGGCGGCGTCTTCCTTGGCATCAAGGGGAAGGAATACCACGACAAGTACGTGGAGCACCACGTTCCGGGAATGGATAGCTTTCACTTCGTGCCGGAGCCGGACAAGACCGGGAAAATCCCTAACGGCGTCACTCCGGAGATGGCCGAAATGGTTTCACACAACACTTCGTATCAGCACACCGCGCTGATCTTCTTCAGCCTTTATTTCCTGATGACGGGCACGCACGCGCTGCACATGATCGTGGGCATCGGCATCATCATCCCGATGATCGTGCTGGCGTGGAAAGGGCGTTACGATGCCAGTTATTACACGCCTATCGAGAACTTCGGGCTCTATTGGCACTTCGTCGATATCGTCTGGATATTCCTGTTCCCGTTGATCTATTTGATCAACCGGACGCCGCACATAGGATAGGGGAAAGCATGTCGGACACGTAGTCCCAGTTCGCACTATCTGCTGGTCTTCTGCCGCGCTATGCGTGCTCACCATCACCACCTATTACGCCGCCACGATCAGACATGGAAACCAAGTTCGGTACTCACTTCCCACTGAATTCGCTCGTGCGCCGCTGCACCATCGCCGTCACCAAGGCGGTGCTGGTCATCCTGTTCTTCATGCACGTGAAATACGGCAGCCGCATGACGAAGGTGGTCGTGATCGCCGGGTTTTTCTGGCTGGGGATCATGCTCACCATCACCATGAGCGACTACTTTTCCGCAGCGTCGGAAGCCCTGGAGTCGGCGGCCGAAGTGGCGCGACTAAACATTTGAAAAGTAAAAGCCCGGCCATCGGCCGGGCTTTTTCCTGTGCGCAAACTGCCGATCAAGCAGCGTTGATGAACTCGTTCGGGATTTTCTCGAATTTGTCTTGGCACTCGTTGGAGCAGAAATAAGTCGTCTGCCCGCCTTCATTCGATTTGAACTCGCTGTTCTCGTTGACTTCCATGCCACAGACCGGATCGGTGTTCATAACTCCTCCTTCTTTGGATGATTCGGTTGGATAGAAGGGGCGTCGCGCCGGGATGGCCGAAGCTGGCTTGCACTTTAACCTTAGCCACGAGTGCTTGCTTAATGTCGGCAAGCAGATCGTCGGGGTGTTCGAGCCCGATGGAGAGCCGCAACAAGTCAGGTGGCGTTCGCGAAGCCTGCCCCTTCTGCCGATGCACGGTGTTCGATGAGGCTCTCGACTCCGCCAAGCGATGTCGCGCGCGTGAAGACCTTCACCTGCGAAAGTATCTTCATCGCTGCATCCTGCCCGCCTTTCACGCGGATCGACATCATGCCGCCAAAGGCGGACATCTGCTTCTTCGCGACGGCGTGCCCGGGGTCGTCGCCCAATCCGGGATAGTAGACATGCGAGAGCGCCGGGTTGCCGTGGAGTGCCCGAGGCGATCGCCATTGCGTTCTCACAATGGATGCGCATCCGACAGGCTAGCGTGCGGAGCCCGCGCATGATCAACCACGCAATTGAACGGCGACAGCACCCCGCCCATCATGGAGCGGGTTTGATGGCATTTCTCAGAGAACTCGTTCTTTTTGGCGAACATCAATGTGCCGCCCATCACATCGCTGTGTCCGCCGAAATATTTTGTGGCGGAGTGCATAGCGATATCGGCGCCTAAGGTCGAGCGGGCGTTGCAAAGCCGGAGTGGCCCAGGTATTGTCGACAAACGTGAGCGTGCCCGCTTTACGCGCGATCTCGCACACGGCAGTGATATCCACGATCTTCAGTTGCGGATTCGACGGCGTCTCCATCCAGATCAGTTTCGTCTTCGGCGTGATCGCCGCTCGCACGTTGCTGGTGTCGGACATATCCACGATCGGAGACCGAGAATCCCCACTTTGAAAAATAGTCCTCGAAGGCGTGGCGGTAGCTGTAATAGGCATCGTCGGGCAGAATGACGTGCGAACCCGGTGGCAGCGACTGTACGACAGTGATGCCGGCTGCCATGCCGCTGGCGAAGGCGAGAGCGGCCTCTCCGTTTTCGAGCGCCGCCAGCGCATTCTCGAGCTGCGTCTGCGTCGGGTTCGATTCGCGGATGTACGTGTCCGTCGCCGATGGGCTGCGCGTCCGGGTTCCGCTCAAAGGTGGTGGAAAGATGGATAGGCGGGGTGACGGCGCCAGATCGGGTCGGTACGCAATCCGGCATGCACCGTTTTGGTCTCGAATCTCATGCCGAACAATGTAGCAGAAGCACGGGTGTGAGCGTCTGAATGGCTGGCGCACATCCAATCGTTACGCTTACACCGTATTTATAATGAGGACACTATGACTGAGAAAGCTACGTTTGGCGCGGGCTGCTTCTGGGGTGTGGAGCAGGCATTCCGCGAGATTCCCGGGAGTGCTCGATGCGGTTTCAGGCTACCTGGGCGGCAAGTTGAAGAACCCCACGTACCACGACGTTTGCAGCGACACCACCGGCCACGCCGAGGTGGTCGAAGTCACATTCGACCCGGCACGCGTTTCCTATGACACCCTTCTGGATGCGTTCTGGTCGATGCACAATCCGACCACGCTGAATCGACAGGGACCCGATACGGGCACACAATATCGGTCGGCGATCTTTTTCCATTCGCCAGAGCAGCAGAAAGTGGCGGTGGCTTCGAAAGAGAAAGCGCAAGCGAAGTTCCCGCGGCCGATCGTGACCGAGATCACGGCCGCATCGGAGTTCTATCGAGCCGAGGAATACCACCAGCAGTATCTGGCGAAGCGCGGCATGAAGTCGTGCCATATCTAAAAAAGGGCGCCACAGATCACACAGATAGATTAGGTCTTAAATTTCCGTGCGGATCTGTGGCGTATTTGTTTTTGAGGCTTGGCTTCTCGCTTTTACTTTTTGTTCAATTTCAGCGATGCCGAGTTCATGCAATAGCGCATGCCGGTGGGCTTAGGACCGTCAGGGAAGACGTGACCGAGGTGCGCGTCGCAGCGGCTGCATAGGACTTCGGTGCGGCGCATGCCGAACTTGTCGTCGAACTCTTCTTCAACGTTCTGTTTGTTGATGGGCTGGTAGAAGCTCGGCCATCCGCTTCCGGAGTCGAATTTTGCGGAAGAATCGAATAGCTCCTGTCCGCAACACACGCACGTATATACCCCTTTGTCTTTGGTCTTGTTGTACTCGCCCGTAAACGGCCGTTCCGTGCCCTTCTCGCGGGCTACATGGTATTGCTCAGACGTAAGTTGCTGCTTCCATTCGGCTTCGCTCTTGTTGATCTTTTCCATTCTCATATTATAAGTACGAAGAAAACTAGGAAGTGGATTGGCAGACGAATTTTGCCGGAGTCCGGCTAGAAAGCCGTCTCAGGCTAGTCGCGCGTTATTCGGCTCTGCCGGAACTGCGGCTTGCATCTGCTGAGCCACGATAAGCTCGCGAGCGTGCGGCCTGATTTGCGGCAGGAAATATCCGAAGACCCCGGCCGCGACGATGCAGAGCGCCGCCCCGCCGGCAACCGTCAGGGGGGCGCCGATGTGTTCGGCGACTCCGCCGGCCAGCAACGACCCTAGAGGTGCCATGCCCATGAACATCATCGAGTAAACCGCCATTACGCGACCGCGCAGGCGGTCTGGAACCATACTTTGGATCAGCGTGTTCGATGACGACATCTGCACCATCATGAAAAAGCCCGTAAGGACGATGAGCAAGCAGGAGAGCCAGAGATGACGCGAGAATGAGAATGCGATCAGCGCCACACCGAACATTGCCGCCGACACCGTGACCCAGGTTCCCAGGCCCTTCACACGCTTCTTCATTGCCAGCGTGATCGCGCCAGACAGGGCGCCACAGCCGGAGAAGCCCATCAGGACCCCGAGTCCGTGCGCGCCGACATGAAGGATCTGGTCCGCGAAGACGGGCATCAGCACGGCGTAAGGTATGCCCAATAAGCTCACCGCGCCCAGCAGCAACATCAGCGCACGAATCGGCGGCGCGGAAAAGACGAAGCGAAATCCCTCCGCAATATGCTCGAAGGCGGAGATCTCCATCTGCTGTTTGCGCTGGCGCTGTCCGGCGAAGGTCATCATCAGCAGGCCGCTGATCACCGCGATGTAGCTGACTGAGTTTGCGAAGAAGCACCAGCCCTCGCCGATGGAGGCGACCAGTATGCCCGCAACCGCCGGTCCCACCACGCGCGCGCCATTGAACATGGAAGAGTTGAGCGCGATCGCGTTCATCAGGTCGTCGCGCTTGACCAGGTCGGCGACGAAGGCCTGTCGCGTGGGAATATCAACGGCATTCACGATCCCGAGCAATGCAGCCAGCGTGAATACGTGCCAGACTTTGACCACTCCCGTCAAGGTGAGCAGGGCCAACATCCCGGCCAGAAACATGGCTGCAGATTGCGTGCGCACCAGGATGCGGCGGCGATCACGCGTGTCGGCGAGCATTCCACCCAAAGGCGCTAAAAGAAAAACCGGGATCTGGCTAAAGAACCCGGCTGTGCCCAATAGAAGCGAAGAGTGTGTGAGGCGGTAGACCAGCCACATCTCGCCTACCGACTGCATCCATGTTCCGATCAGCGAGATCAATTGCCCGGCGAAAAACAATCGGTAGTTGCGGTGAGCGAGCGCCCGCAGCGCGCGAGGTAATTCCATCCGTGTGCCAGTCTACTTATATTCGGTGGGAACGGGGTACTCTGGAATCGAGTTGGTCACGCCGCCGGTTGCACTTCCGAAGCGCGTTCGGTCGCGGGGCGCAGCACCGCTTTGTGCTCGAACGCGCGAGCACCGCCAGTTTGGCAGCTTCCAGCTCGAGCGGCGGAATGATGGTGAGCCCGCCGAGAAGCAAAGCGAGATTTTTGTAAGCGCGGCGGCACTCGCGCATGAAGTCGACCGGATATTCAGGCTTGCGCGCCCGCGCGGCTTCCGGATCGGCGTCGAGAAGATAGGCTACGTCGGGCTTCGGCACGACACCAATTCACAAAACGGACAAGGCGCGAGTCAGCGGTGATGAGAGCGGAAGGTTCGCAAGCTCGTCGTAGATATAACGGTCAAGGATGACACGTCGGCTCCGGTGAGCCGTGCCGACCCGACCACGAAGCGAAGATGTATCGCGTCCGCGAAGTACAGAAGATGACGAGCCAGCGTCAGATACCAGCGCCGCACGTTCTTATCGCGCCGCTCCACCGGCTTGCCCGGAGCACCGATGCCGCTCTCGCTCTTATACGCTTTGTGCACAAAACTCTCGCGATAGCGGCTGCCAACAACGACATTGTCCCAGAACGCGAGCTGCTTGGTGCGATAGCCGCTGGCGTGCAGCGCGCGCACAAGGTTCGCGATTTGCGTGCTCTTGCCCGAGCCGTCGAGGCCGGAGAAGGAAATGAGCAGGGTTTTCCTGTTGGTCGTCATCGTTGAGTGTTGGATGCAAAAACAAAAACCAGCGGCTACTTTGCTCCCGGTGGCGTGCTGGAAGTTGAACGCGTGAGTGCGTAAATCGTTCCTAATGCCGCCGCCCGCACCGGCGATGGCGCCCAGCTTGATCAGGAACGAGCGCATCTGCCGTTGCTTGGCTGGTGCAATGGCAGCGCCCGCCGGCTTTGAAGCCGCTCCGCCCAATGTCGGAGCGCATTTCGGCGGTCGCGGCGCCTTGGGGATCGATGGGCCTGTGTCCGGAGGGCACGGCAGGAGCGTTCGTCGCAGGAGCCGTTGGCACCGTAGTCGGCTGCTGTTGCGGCTGCGCTGCGCTTGGGGAATCAGGCAGCGGAGCGGGAGCACCGGCTCGAGCGGTCCTTGCGATGGGATCGGCCTGCGTATTGCCCGGAACCGGGAGTCTGCGTGGGCTGCTGCGGCCCGGCCTGATGAGTGTGGTACGGGCGTCGGCGAAGTGTTCGGCGTTGGTTGCAGGCTGGGACTGCTGCGCCATCGCTGCCGGCACGCCGGTCAGCGCAGCGGCCAAACCAGCGCTAACGACGTGCGCGCAAAGTTGTGAATCTGCTTTCCATGGGGAACCTCCAACATCGTTTGTGGAACTCAGGGGCCGGTGGCGCAGGGCCTTGCGCCGGTCTCGCGCAGCAGGCGTTCAACGTCCGCCTCGCGGTCTTGCAGACGTTGCGGAGCCTGTTGTTGAGATAGCGCCAGAGACTCGGAAGGTTGGTACGGTACCAACAAGATTCCGCCATCTCGGGCGAATATCGCGCAATAGAGATTCAGCCCGGCGAAGCGCTCGTGGCGAGTCGAGCAGCGCCGCCGTGACCCGGTGATTGCCTTCAAGCACCACCAGCGGGCTCCGACTCGTCAATGCCGATCAGCAGGACCGGGCCGCTATCTACCGGTGCTGCGCCATGGACCGCCGATCCGCTGGATCTTCCGCACAAAACTCGCAGACTCTCGCGGGTAGTCGTGCGCCCGAATACGACGCACAATGGTTTCTGCTCCGAAAATCTCCTCCGCCGATCGCAAGCCAATGCGCGCGGGCAAAGATCTCATGCGCTGAATGTCTTCAGGCCCGGGCTGCACCCGCCACCATTGCGTGTCGGCGGCAGCTCGCGCCACATGTGTCCGCGACGGCGAAACGAGCAGCGCGCTCCGCAAGGCATTCTGCTGTGGCGTCCTTCAGATCGGGGTTGGTTCACCAGCGAATCGAACTTGGCGCGATCGCGGTCGAAGTCGGGCTCGTAGAATTCATTGCGCAGGAAGCCCGCGATAACTTCGACTTCGTCTACACGGGAGAGGCGGTTCATGCCGCTTCCTCGCTGACGACCGGCTCGGGGCGGCGAAGATTTCCAGGAACGGCAGCGAAACAGCGACCAACAGCGCACGACATAAGGCTGATCAGACACGATCACAACCTGGTGCAGGCTTTGTGGAAGAGGCTGATCCCGGCGACCAATAGCGCCGCAAACACGACCTGCAGCCAGCCGGTATTCGCGATCTTGTGCGACATCTCATAGGCCATCAGCACGACCGCGATCGCATATGCGGCGGTGCCGGTGGCGTAAAGCGCGAGCAGCGGTTCGGCCTGCGCGAAGCCGGGCGCCGAACAGAGTCTTCATCACCATGCCGGGAGCGATGGCGAGCACGCCGAGGAAGCCAACAAAGATCAAGCCACCAGCGCCAGAGGCATTGCCAGCACGGCGCGATTGGGCTTGCCTCGCGCCGTTCTGCGCCGCGATAGGGAACATGGCGTGGATCACCGCCCATGATGCGTAGAAAAGCACGCGTCCCACCAGAGCGACGGCGGCATACTGGCCAGCCTCATAGCTGGGGAAGAAATGTTTCACCAGAACGAGGTCGATATTCATGATGATGGATTGTCCGACAAAGAAGACGAATCGCCTGCACGCCTTCGCGCGAAGTGGCGGGAATGAAGTCTGTTCCGGCTGTCGCAGCGCCGAGGTTGAATACGAGGAAGGGAATAAGCTGCCACTTCCGAAGCTGCGATAGCCGATCACCGCGCCGATTGCACCGAACTTCCACACCAGCGCGAACGCCAGCGATCAGCTTGACCGCGGATTCCAGAGTGAAATTGGTGGCCAGCAGCGGAAAAGCGCAGGCGCCCTGAAAGCCGCCTCGCTTCACGCCCACAGGAATGTAAAAGGCGATCGCCACCGCCATCAGAACGATGATCCAAACGGAAGGGAAGTGCAGGAATCGCGTGAGCGGTTTGCTCAGCAGGACCAGATCCAGCCCAACTGCAAGGCGCTGGTTTTCCAGGCGCGTGCCATCAGCCCATGAAAGACGCCAGCTTTGGCGAGTCCTGCTTCGATTGCGTGCCACGAACTTCGCGCACACGATCTGAAACGAAAGCATGACCGAGGTAGAGAGCAATAGACAGGGTCAGCGCAGTGGCAACATGGCCGAATTCGGCACGGGCCAAGCCGCTGCGCGACATGCACGTTGTAAAGGAAATTCATTCCCGCGGAAGCCACGGAACTCACCAACATGATGAGTCCGCCACTCAGGATGCGGCGGTGCGTACTGCTGGGCATGGCCAGGGCGGCCGGCCTTCGCTGCATACCTCCAGCGAAGCTGTATGGTCGTGTTCAAGCTGCGATGCGCTCCTCTTCGTTCGCCGGGCGGCGGGTGATCTGGTTGCGAACGAAGTTCGGCAAGAAGCTGGTGAAGCTGCGGGCTGCGTCGGTTGAGGTCTCAAAAATCTCGAACAGACGCGCGGTACGGGTGATCTCGAGAATGATCGCGCTCTCTGGAGAGAGCGCCGCCAGTTTCAAGTCGCCATCGCGACGCACTGCTTCCGTCATGCAGTGCAACAGGACGTCAACGGCGGCAGAGTCGAGCTGCTTGACTTGCGAGAGGTCAAAGACGAGCTGGGGCCTGTCGGACTTTAAGAATGGCTGCACTTCGCGCAAGAATTCGCGCGCCGGTTGCTGATCGACACGACTAGGCATGCGTTTCACGACGACGGGCCTACTGGTTTCCATAACTCCTCATCACAGCAACACTGTTAGGGTATTCGACGGGCTCACCGTTGATTGCGATGTGCTGCAATTCATTGCCAACAGGCACATCTGCCGGTTCGGGATCGGGCACGATCTCGGGGAAGCGCGCGGAGACGTGTTCGGGAGCCGGGCTGGCGGTCAGGAATCCGTCTGGAGAGGAATTCCATCGCCGCCGCAGTCAGTCCTGCCATGCGTCCACGCGGTTGCTTTGGGAGCGGGAGCCAGCAAGCTCCGGTCGTGGACTTCGATCTCGATCTTGCGGTGCAATGTGCGCGATGCGACGGAAGCCGATGACAGCATGCTCACGTCGAGACCGGCCCCTACATAGCTGGAGGGCAACACGCTGGCGTTCTCAACGACCGTGCCGCAATCGACAAACGCGTTGCGCTCGACATTGCTTCCCCGGGTAATGACGGCAGACTTACATATTTTCGCGCCTGCCCCGATATAAGCCGGAGCCACGATGCGGGCCTCGCGCTCGATCTGCGCGCCTGGTCCTGCCCACACCCCTGGCCGGATCTGTCGGCCCACGGGGCGTATCGAATTTTCTTCGGCGAACGCGTCGACAGATCAGCCTGCGGAAATCCGCGGCGTTGTGTAGCCGGTTCACATATGCCGCGGGTGATGTAGGGCACACTGGTCGTGCGGCAGAGACTGTAAGTTGTGCCGGAACAAATACGCTGCATCATTGCGCCGGGAAGAGCTGATGGCGAATGTGCCGACAAGTCCATCCTCGTCGCTCACGCAAGTCACACGGTTCTGTGACTCGAGATGAAATTGGATCAATCCTTCGTAGCCGATCTCCGCGTAAGCTCCGGCTTGGATCACCAGGATCACTTCGGCGCCGGCTTGGGCATATTCGGCGAATTTACCCTCGGCGGCGCGTACCAGCGAGGCGCCTGGTGTAGTTTGTCCAGTGAATCCCGAGTGCTCGACTACGCGTTGCGAGTAGGCCGCGGCGGCAGGGCCCAAGTTGCCTAGGACAGAGATGTCGCTGCTGTGCAAGCCCGCCTGGCGCAACCGTTCGACTAGGTGATGCGAGCACGGGACGACCCAGCGCATCCAGCAGCGTGAACGGAACTTCGCCGAAGCCCTCGCATTTGGAGTCGCCCAGGTTTCCCGTCAATAAGATCGCCTTTACGTCCACTGCGTCCTCCGCTTTCCGAGACAGGGAAGAACAATGAACGTGACGGCAGCCAGGCCGGCAACCGGCGGAAGCGCGAAATGGGCGCCAACGCCTGCGTGCGGCGATGCAGTTCGAACGAGCGCAAATATTGTTGCATGATCTGGGGCATCGTCATGCGCAGAGCCGCGCTGAAGTTCTGCTCCGACATTTCTCGCATGCGCTCGGGCGAGCGCAGCAGGTCGAGCAGTTTGTTAGCGAGACTGGTGGCGTCGCCTACCTTGTAGAAATCGAGGGCAAGATTTTCGTCGTCCGCCATCTCGCGGAAGTCGGCGATATCGGCAGAGACGATGGGGACCGCGAACTCGCAGGCAAGATGCGCCACGCCGCTTGCACCGGTGGCCGAGCTGTAGGGCATCACCGTCACGCTCGCGGGGCCGAAGAGATTCTGGAATGTCCTTCTTCATCGACGTATCCGGTGAACTCGATGCTGGGATCGTCCTTGAATTTCTCGCGACCGACTCCACATAGCCAGGCGTCATGGGGTGGTTGCCGCCGGCAATGATCAGCTTAGTGTTCGGCATGGTCGCGTTCACGGTGGCGAAGGCCTCCAGCAACAGTTCGAGCCGCTTGTAAGTTCCCCATTTTCCGAATGCCACAATGCGATGCTCGGGTTGCCGCGATTGGAAAAATCAGGAAATTCGGGCCGCGCGGAAAGAATGCCGTGAGCGCGAAAGTGAACGTCGTCGCCTTTATATTTTTCGATCAGCGTACGCCGGTATGCAGGCAACAGAACCGAGACAGAGTTCGACGGCAGCAGCATCCGGGTCGCAAAATTTCCCGCGACGCGATAGAACGCGGGTAGCGGACGCCCGCGTCATCCAGATTGATGTTGTCCATCAGGTGATGCAACGTGACGTGCGTGTAGCAACCCGTGAGCCGAGTGAGCGCAGGAATCAGCCAGGCCCGCAAACGCCGGAATAGGTTTGCCGCCGAAGGTGGAGAAGAGAAGATTGAACCAAACGACATCGGGCTTGATGTCGCGGATTGCCCGCAAAAGACGCACAGGATTGCTCAACAGGTTTATCCCCCAAACGCGCTTGACGTTGTAGCCGTCAAGCTCCGGTTCGGGGGTCTCGAGTTCGTCCGCAAGGATCGTCAAGCTGAGCAGAGGATCCTGCTGCAGCTCACGCGCGATGTGATATCCGTATTCGTTCAACCCCCGCTTGCTCGGGGGAACGCCGTGACCAGACAAATTTTCATGGGCCCCTCTGGCTCTTAAAATAGCGTCAAGCGAAACACCGGACGGAAGATCGCTTGGTCGCGGCCAGTAAAATTCATAAAGTTCTGTTGCTGTATTCCCACCGAGAAACGTAACGGATATCCGACAGGAACCGACTCTCCACCATCTTCAACATTCCTGTGAAGCGGCTTCTGATAAGAGATGAGAAATTCGCTCTGGGTGTTGTCATATGCATGAAATCCTTCGCCCCGGTTATAGGCAAAAGACCCCTCAAAAGCCCAGCGGTTATTGGGTGTTATGGCGAATTGCACTGCCGGCCGCATAGCCTGCGCAATGACGAAATCAAGGTCACGCACCCGCCACGCGCGGATGTATTCTCCCAGAACGGTGACGCTGGCCTTGCGGTTGAACAGGGAGCGCTGATATCCAGCCCAGGTCGAAGTCGAGAAATATTCCCGGATCAGAGGGTTGTACTGCAGGTCGCGTACCGAATAGCCGGTGACCAGAGCATTGTTGCCCCAGGGGCGGCCCACGGTGAATTCCAGGCGAGCTGCAAGATCGCTGGAACTAAGGTCGCGGTTGGTGAACGGGCCGGCCTCGTGGTATCCGCTGGCGCGGAAAGAGACCCAGTTGAAGAACGACGTACTGTTCACATACACATACTGGCGGAACAAGTTCTGGTCCTGGATCAACGCCGAGAGCGGATTGAACTTATCGCGGCGGAGTGTGTATTGCACCCCGGTGTTGAACTCCAGCAGGTTCGAGCCTAGCCGCAGAGTCGGCGCAATACCGCCGGCGAAGTTGTAGTCGTAAGTGTTGACGCGCAGCGCGAAATCTTCGCTGGGCAGAGAGACAATGCCGCGGGCGTTACGCAACTCGAAGCTGCCGGTCACCGGCGCAAAGTGCCATCCGTGGTAACGCACGCCGAACTTTGATCGCGACTCCTGGGTGGAGCGGATCCCGGGCAGCAGCCGGGGATCGGTGACGCCGAACAATCTGCTGTCGAGCGTGTAAATGGTGGCGTCGTCCATGATGGTCTGATAGCTGAAGTCGGAGAAGCCGGTGAAGCCTTTGCCGATCGGAATGCCCTCTTCGGCAGCAGTGTCGAGCATCAAGCGTTGCGAGGTTACGTCGCTATCGCCGGCGAGTGCATTGGCGCGAGCGAACCGGTAAGCGCGTCTGTGGTGTCACCGCGATGGCGATAGACCCCGCGTACGCAAGCTGGTAATCGTAGTTATCGGAATACTCCTGCGGATTCCCGAGCGCGGCCAACTCTGCTTCTGCGCCGCGGTCGTTGCCGCGCGCCAGGATATGTGTTGGCGAGGCCGATGGCGACCCCTTCTTCGCCGGCGCCGGCAGCCTTCGCGCGCTCGAAATAACGTCTGTGCAAGATCAAAATCCTGGCTGGCGAGGAAGATGTTCGCGGCTTCCACCAGGTCGTCAGGCGCGATAGGGGAAGCCTCTCCCACGCGCGACTCCGCAAAAGCCAGGCCGACCTGCTGCTTGGCGTCTTCAAATTTATTGTCGCGCACGAAAAGCTTAGCGATGGCGAGCCGTGCCGAAATGCGATCGGCATCGGGAGCGTTCAGGGCGCGGACGAAGCGCTCCATGGCGGAGTTGGTGTCGCCCAACTCCATGAGGGCCCCGCCCGTGTCGAGCAGCACCGCCGAGCTTTCTCCAGACTCGCGCTCGGCTGCCTCGATGTAGCGGAGTGTCTGCGTGCGGTTATGCATCTCGGCGTAAGCATGCGCGAGTTGCGCGTAGATCTCGCCCTGCTGGTCATTGGTGAGGCGCAGCGCCCCCTGCAGCTCAGCGATGGAATCGTTGTAATGGCGCAGGTGGAACAAAGTATTGGCAAGTGCCATATGCAACTTGAAGTCGTCGGGCGCGTACTTGAGCGCAACGCGATACTCTTTTTCAGCTTTGCTCAAAGAGCGCATCTGCCGGTAAGCGGTTGCGCGCGCCAGATGGGTAGATCCTGATTCGCCAAGCAACTTCTCGGCCGCGTCTGCCGATTGCAGTGCCGCCTTGCCGCGATGTAACTGAAGGTTGGAGAATGCAAGCCCGAGGTGCGCGGTGCCGTTTTTGGGAGCAAGCTTCAATGCCTGGTTGAAATCTTCCACGGCGCCTTCGGCATTCTGCAGGTCGTTATAGACGTATCCTCGGTTCACCCACGCTTCCACCATCTTGGGATCGCGTTCGAACGCGCGGGTGTAGTCATCCGCCGACTGGCTCAGCAGTTGCGATTGCTTGTGCACGTGCCCGGCAAGCAGCGGGAAGTTTGGCTCCTTGGGCAATACCTCTTCGTACTTGCTGACCAGGCTGAGCACGTCATCGTAGCGGCCAAGGTTGTAGAGTGCATAGCCGAGATATACGGAGGCGTTGCGGTCCTTGGGGAGCTGTTGCAGTACCTTGCGGCCCAGGGCTGCGGACTCGGCGTATTTTCCGGTGTGGAACAGGTAGCGTTCGCGCTCACGCATCACGCGCGGATCGTCGACCATGGTGCCAACCGCGCGATCGACCCACGTCTTCGCCAGCTCGAACTTGCGCGCTTCAATGGCGGCGTTAGCGCCATTGGCGACTACGGTCGCATTCTTCGGAGCGCGCTTCCAGGCGAGCTGATAATTGGAGTCAGCGCGCTGAAAATCACGCGCGTCGGTGTACATATCGCCAAGCGCGAGGTACGCGATGTAGTCGTCGGGATACGCTTGCGCCAAGCGCGTGAAGAACTGCTCGGCCGATTTGCGGTCGCCCATGTCGCGCGCCAAGTAGCCGCTGCCCTCAAGTGCAAACCGGTTCTTGGGGTCTTTTGCGAGGATGGTGTTATAAACGTTGCGCGCCTGATCTTTGCGGTCAGTCTTCCATAGAACGTGGCGTATTGCAGATTGATGTTGGTATTGGTGGGATCGAGCTTCATCGCCTCATTCAGATCGGACTCCGCACCTTTCGGATCCCCGAAGGCGAGGCGGACCGAAGCGCGCACGCGCAGGAACTCGGCACGTTGCGGACCTTCGACCTGCATCTTGCTCATCTGCTGCTCGGCGATGGCCATCTGCTGTTTTGCATTGGCTTCGTCGTTCTGCATGCGGTAAAGCTCAGCCAGGTTCAAGCGCAGTAGCACGGGATAAAGTTGCCCCTCGGGCGGAGCCTTCGGGCAGGTGAGCCACAGCGAAGCTATATTCGCGGAGCGCATCGGCCAGGCGATTCTCATTCTTGGCCAAGCCGCCTCGGATGGCGTGCAGTCGGTAATGATTCGGATCGATCGCTTCCGCGCGTGCAAGGAAGGTCTTTCCTTTTTCGACGTCGCCGGTGCGGACCAGAGCTTGCGCTGCACTGAGCTGCAAGCCAATCTTCTTGGGGTCGGCATTGGCTGCCTTTACGTACGCTGCAGCGGCTTGCTTAGCATCGCCCGCCAGCTCATAGCTGAAGGCGAGGTCAGCAAGTACTTCGGGAGTCATGCGGGGAGACGACTTCAGAGTGGCAATCGCTTGTTTGTAGTCGTGGGTCTCGCGGTAATAGGTCGCGACGGCGCGGAAAATGTCGACGTTCTTGGGATTGCGCGCCTTGGCGCGATCGAGCAGCGCCTTCGCGCGCTGCGGCTGCTTCATCCGCAAGTACGCCATGGCCATCAACAGCTCGACGTGCGTGCTGGGTTTTTTGGCTTCGGCGCGCTGCAAAAGACTAAGAGCGGTCTGCGGCTCGCCCGTTTTCATATACAGCTCGCCGGCGATGAGGATGTCGTTGATGCGGTCAGGATGAGCATTGATCACCTGCATCAACATGCGCTTGGCTTCGTCGACGCGGCCCATCTTGCCGTAAGTCTGCGCCAGTCCGCTGATACCTTCTGGCGAGGTGCCCTGCAGCTTCAATCCTTTTTGGTACGCATCCACCGAAGCTTGGTAGTGTCCGGAAAGGCGCGAGGTGTATCCCAACAAGAACCAGAACTTGCCATTTTGCGGCGCAGCGTTGACGGCGCGCTGTGCGAAGTTCTGGCGGCGGCGTAATCATGTTTCTTGAGCGCCTGTTGCGCGGCACGCGCCATGCGTCCGACTTCGATGCTGCTTCCCCAGCCGATGCCATTCGAAGCAGAAGGAGCGGAGGCCGCAGCTTTCCCGGCTTTTGCTTTCGCAATTTTCCTTGTTTTTTTTTCTGTTGCGCGGGCTGCTGGCCTTCCACCGAGAAAGTCTGCGCGAATGCGGCGGACGCACAGGAGGGAGACGACAAGGAACATCATGAGAACCAGGGTTCGTTTCACGGGAACGCTCACAATGGGTGTAGCTGAGGCTCGATGCAGATCAGATTCCGACGCGGCAGGTTCGCCGCAAGAATGCGCTTGCCTTTCCAGCACTCGAGGTACAGCAGCTCTGCTCTATGAAGGAAGTTAGCTGCAGAGTGTTGCCTGAGGCGTTCCACTTCGCCCTCAGATTTCTCTCAGCCTAAGGAATGGGAGTTCCTGGGCAAACCCTCTCTGCAATTCGGAATCGAACATGTCCTGAAGGTAAGCTGCTGCCCTTCGCACCGAAGAACTCCGAAGGAGTTTCCCTGAACATGCAAAGTTCCCCTTTCATACCCGAGCCATTCCGCTTTCAGCGATCGTGTTGCTTGCCATCGCGGTGCATGCGCCTCTGCTTCTGATGCAGATCCCCCTGGGCTCCTACGACGCCAATACGCACATTTTTTTCGCCTCGCACTATGCGAACCATTGGTTCAATCCGTGGAACCCAAAGTGGTACGGCGGATTCACCCAGACCACCTATCCGCCTCTCACACACCAGTGGATCGCATTGTTCTCGCACGTATGGGACTGAACTTCGCCTACATGTTCGTGCAGCTGATCGGCATCGTGCTGTTGGTGATCGGCGTTTACCGGTACGCAAGCCTGTGGGTGAGCGAACGCGCCGCTAGCTTCGCGGCGATCGGCTCGATATTTTTGGGTCGCTGGCCATGCTGGTCTATCAGTCGGGCCAGTTGCCAACGACTTTTGCCGCGGCGCTTACCCTCAACGCTCTACCTTATTTCTATGGATGGATGCGTTACGCACGATTCTCGGCGCTGTTGAAGGGCATCGTGATCGGCGCGACAGCGGCCGTCGCCCACCACGCGACGTTGCTTTTCGGCTCCGGACTTGTTCGCCTTCCCGGTCATCTGGCTGGCGCTGATGGAGCGCGACGACGAGAGTGGAGAATGCGGCCAGCGTCGCGGGCGTCTTCAGCCGCACCGTAATTTTTGAGTCATTCTGCTGATAGCGGTCGCAATCGTGCTCGCGCCATATTTCCTGGCGTTGAAGGCGAACCCGATCTCGCAGACGCCGATTCCGCACGGCAGCCGCGACAACTACATCCTGAACCGGCGAGCGGAATGAACTTCTGGCTCATCCCCATGGGCGCGTTGCTGATCGCGCTGCCGTTCATCTTCTTGCGCGGCGGCGGAAGCCCGCCGGTTGCTGCCGCTGTTTTTGGTTTCTTTGTGACCATGCTTATTCGGTCTCGGAGCGACTACGCCGGCTGCGCCGGTGCTGTTAGGAACGGTGCTGAAGGCGCTGACCGGCCGAACGCATTCGAGGTTCTAACGTTCGAGCGCTTCACCTTCTGGGCCACGCTGATGGCGATGCCCATCGTCGGGGAGCTGGCGGAAGAGATCATCGACCGCTACCAGCGCAAAGGAGCTGCAACGCTGTGGGTATTTGCAGTACTCACCATCAGCATCGCACTCGGCTGGATCGCGCTGCGGCCGATCACAACCTCTCCTTTCAAGGTAGATGAGGTGATCTCGTTCCTGAATCGCGATGGGCACGACAAGTTCCGCTACCTTACTTTGGGATTCGGAAATCAGTTTTCCAAAGTTGCGACCTATACCAACGCCAGCAGCGTGGACGGCGATTACAACTCCGCCCGCTTGCTGCCCGAACTCACACAGTCGGGCATCGGACAACTCTATAACGCCAAATATTTCGGCGCGTCTGGCATGGAGGCCTGCGCGCGATGCTGAAGCACGCGAATCAGTATGGATTAAATACATGTTCGTCCGCGACCGTTACTACGAGCCGCTGCTGGCCTTCGCAGGATGGCGACAGATCGAAAGCTACGACAACGGCAACGTCGAGCTGTGGTCGAAGGATGACGTTCCGCCGGCGCGTCCGATCCAATCCATAGCAGTGCCCACGCCCTGTCCAAGGCGTTCTCTGGGGCATTTTGCCGGTTGCGACCAGTTTGTTTGCGCTGTTCCTGGTGCTGCTGTGGCCGGAACGTGAACGGACCGAGAGGGTCGAAGTGGTCGAATTTCCCGTCGCGCGAGAGCGGTCACCAGGGAGGCGAACTAATGAACCGGACAGTCCCAATCCTGTGGCAGGCCTGTTGTTGGTCTTGGTCGCCTGGGCCAGCGGTTCGCAAGAAGAAAAGCTGCGGTGGGAACGCCCTGACGCGGCCGCATTCTTTCTTCGAGCAGGTGAAGAACCGCAATTGGTCGGGCGCGTTCTCGTATGTTTCGCCATCGAGCAATACCGATCAGGCTTCGCTTGCAGCGCGAACTGGGCGGGAAGGACGGCAGCCTGCGGACGTATTCGACGCTGCAGGAGGTGCAAACTAAAGTTCTGCATGAGAGTGACACTGAAGCTTGGTGCGCGCCAACTTGCAGTGGTCCACCGCGGTCGGCGCTACCAACTGCTCTCGCGACGTGAAGGTCGTGCGCGAAGACGGCAGCTGGAAGGTCTATTGGCCGACAGAGAAGCAGCCGAACCTTCCGCCGCAGGTGATTCCGGTCAATTATTTGCGCTGGGACATCATCCGCCGCGGCGCCTGAAGAAGACTGGGGCGCGCAGAACGTGGAAGCGCCCAAGGTGCGCATCATCTCGATGAATGCCATCGAGCGCGACAATCGCACTATCGTCATGGGCGAGATCGTGAACGAAGATACCGTTCCCGGTTTCGTCAGCGTTGGCGCAACCTTGCTCGGCGCCAATAATGAAACGCTGGGCGAAGAATCGAGCTTCGACAAGATCTCGCACATCTTGTTGCCCAAGGAAGTCTCGCCTTTCCGCATCGATTTCCCCGCCGTAAAGCTCGCGGACGTGAAGAACGTGCGCATGTCGCCGAACTCGCTGCTGGTGCCGGCGTCGGCTGACCCGGTGATCGGTGTGTTGAACCAGCGCATCGAGAAAGACGCGCGCGGGCACAGCATGTTGCGCGGCGAACTGATCAACCAGAGCGGACAGACGGTGAACATCCCGCACGTGCTGGCGACGTACTACGACAACTCCGGCAAAGTGATCTGGGTGTCTGATGGATACGTCGATCGCGCACTGGTGCCGCAGACTCCGGTGCCATTCACCGCTCGATCTGCGTGACGATGTCGCCGACAAGCGTGCAGAACTATCGCGTGACCGTGAACCACTACTCGCTCGATAAGGGTGGGCTGTGATGTTGCCACTGCAAATCGTGAACCGTGTGGGCGCGGACGCTATCGTCCGCACTGTGCTCGTTGTCACTATCATAACCAGCGCCGCTTTCGC
The DNA here is from genome assembly GCA_963711965.1 of uncultured Acidobacteriota bacterium. Lineage (GTDB taxonomy): Bacteria > Acidobacteriota > Terriglobia > Terriglobales > Acidobacteriaceae > CAVQGF01. Next base: position 20,110 of record CAVQGF010000009.1, read on the forward strand.
CGCCGACCTGAAAGCTCCCAAGCAAGCCACTGCCGGCGAAGGCATCACCATCACCGCAGGTGATAGCGGTGAACTCTGCTCTTTGGCCCGGGCGGCGCCAGCAAGCGCAAAGTTTCTGCCGGCGAGGTGCAGATTCCCGGCGAGGATGTTCGCGCGGCTGGGCGATTACATGGCGATCCTCGATGGCGACCCAGCGCGGAGTTCTTCGTGGTCGCGGCCAAGCCGAGCACGGTTAACTTTCTCGCGCGTCCTTCGCGCGTTCCGGTCTCACGTCCAGACGCGATCAGCGGCGTAGCATTCGTCTTCGATGATTTTCAGAACTTGTGCAGAAACCCAGCGCCGGTGAAGTTCGATCTCTCTGGTGAAGAAAACGGCCGCGACAACTCGGGCTGTGGAGAGCAAAGAACGGGATCGCTTTGACGCGTTTCTCTTCCGCCAATAAAGAGGGCGCGGCGCAATTCGTGGCATCTGTCGCCGGCGGCACTCCGGTGCGCCGCGTGGTGCAGCAAGTCGCTTCGGACGCGTGCGATCTGCGGATGAAGGGCGCAGAAGAACCGATAAATCCATAATCGTGGAAACCGATCCTATCAAGGATTGCTCCGGAAACTGCAGTACCAGACGGCACGATCGTCACTTTCATCGAGGTCACCGACAAAGGTCGCAGCACGGTGGATGCGCGCATCAAGCGCGGTACGGCCCGCGCCGAATTGCCGCTCGCTGGCAGCGGAACGATCTCGGTCGCGTCAGGCGTTGTGACTGGAAATGAACTCCACCTGGGGGGTGGGCAATGAAAAACTGGTTACCTATCGTGCTGCTTGCGTTGCTCACTTCGTTTACGCAGCTGAGAAGAACAACGGCCCCGCAGTCGAGACTGAATGCCAGCGCCGCACAGCCACGGCAGGTGGAAGACGTCACCGAAAAGGCGATCACTCGCGATTACGCTAACGCGTGGAAGGTCATGGAAACCGCCCTGAGCGAGAACCGCACCGACCAGCTTGGCAGCGGATTCGCCGGCGTCGCGCAGGACAAGCTTGAGAAGCGCATCGAAGGGCAGCGCGCTTCGAATCTCAAGATTCGGATCGTCGATCACGGCCACAAGCTCGAAGCGATCTTCTATTCGCCGGAAGGCTCGGCTCTGCAGGTGCGCGATACTGCGCAGCTCGAGATCGAATACCTGGACGGCAACTCGGTGGTGCATCGTGAGCAGGTCACGCAAAAATATCTGGCGCTGTTGACGGTGGGAGAAGATCGCTGGAAAGTGCGGGTGCTGGAAGAAGAGCCGAAGTCTTAGGGCCGCTTTGGCCTACGCGCAACAGCGACCCTCGGAATGCCCTGCAGGTCCGGCTTGATCTTCAACTTCCGCCCAGTCGCGCAATAGATTCCGGATCGGCTGCTCGATGGAGTATCCGATCTCCATCACCAGCCAACCGCCCGTGCGCAATGCATTCAATGCCTGCGGAATCAGCCGCTCATAAATTTCCAAGCCGGTCGCGTCCGCCGAAAACAGCGACCTCCGGCTCCCAATCCCGCACGATCTGCTGGACCTTCTCCGGCTCGTTCTTGCCAACATACGGCGGGTTGCTGACGACCAGATCGTAGCTGCCGGCTTGTCGCGCCAAAGAGAAGATCCGCACGACGGAATTGAACGCGCTCAAGTTTCAAGCCGCTCGGCGTTGTCCTGTGCGATCGAGAGCGCGACGTCGGAAATGTCGCTGGCGTGGATCTCGCGACCGGCAATTCCTTCGCCAGCGCCAGCGCGATGCAGCCGGAGCCGGTGCCCACGTCGATGATCTTCTTGATTGAGGAATCAGCACGCGCGAGTTCCAACACCGCTTCCACGGAATGCTCCGTCTCGGGGCGCGGGATCAGCACCGCCTCGCTCACGAGGAAATCCATGCCCCAGAACTCCTGATGTCCAGTGATGTACTGCGTGGGTTTGCCGCTGGCACGCTCGTGGACGAAGCTGTGGTACTCGTTCATCTCGTCCGGGCGTGAGCACGCGCTCAGGATGAGCGTAAAGGTGGGCGCGGTCGCACTCGAGAGCGTGCATCAGCAATACTTCGGCGGCGAGACGGGGCGAAGCCACATCGCGACTGGTCAGCACTCCGACCGCGTGCTCAAGAGCTGTTTTTAGTTCCATCGAGGCGAGTCGAGCGCGTTACGCGCCCGCTCCGCTACCGTTCTCATTCAGTTTTTGCTGATTGTAGTGCGTTGTAAGCGCGTCCACGAAGGGCTGCAGCTTGCCGTCCATCGTCTGTTCGAGCTGGTGGATGGTCAACCCGATGCGGTGATCGGTGACGCGGTTCTGCGGGAAGTTGTACGTGCGGATCTTTTCGCTGCGGTCGCCGGAGCCGACCTGCGTCTTGCGTTCCTTCGCCATCGCGGCGGCCTGCCTTTCCTGCTCGACTTCGTACAGGCGCGAGCGCAGGACGCGCATACCTTTTTCGCGGTTCTTGATCTGGGATTTTTCGTCCTGGCAACTGACCACGGTTCCCGTCGGGAATATGCGTGATGCGCACCGCGGAATACGTGGTGTTGACCGACTGTCCGCCCGGACCGGAGGAGCAGAATGTATCGATGCGCAGGTCTTTCGCTTCGATCTTGATGTCGACTTCTTCCGCTTCCGGCAGCACCGCCACGGTGATCGCGGAGGTGTGTACGCGACCCTGGGTCTCGGTCTGCGGGCACGCGCTGCACGCGATGCACTCCGCTTTCATATTTCAGCTTGGAATATGCGCCCTTGCCCTCGATGAGCGCGATGACTTCTTTCATCCCGCCGACGCCGGACTCGGAGCTCGACAACACTTCCACCTTCCATCGCTGCTGCTCGGCAAAGCGGCGTGTAGAGGCGGAACATCTCGGCCACGAACAACGACGCCTCGTCTCCGCCGGTTCCGGCGCGGATCTCGAGGATGACGTTCTTGTCGTCGTTCGGGTCTTTGGGGATCAGCAGGAACTTCAGGTCTTCTTCAACAGCTTTCAGCCGCGCTTCCAGCGAAGTGAGTTCCTCTTGCGCCATGGCGCGCATATCGGCGTCGGACTCTTCCGCGACCATGGTCTTGCTTTCGGCGATGCCGCGCTTCAAATCCTTGTACTCGCGGTATTTCTCGACAATCTCCGAAAGCTCGGCATGCGCCTTGGCGGTCTTCTGGTATCGCGCGGAATCGGAGACGATCTCCGGAGAGGCGAGCGCCAGCAGTCAGCTCGTTGTACTTGGCCTCGGTATTTTCTAAATGCTCGAACATGTGTTTGGGCCGTCAGCTCTTAGCTGTCAGCGCTCAGCCTTTCAAGATTGTGTGGGACAGGAAATCAGCGCAGAAGGGCGCTAATGCAGGCCTTTCCTGATAGCTGAAGGCTGATAGCTGAACGCTGGGTGTCATGCGATCACCAATTGTCCGCCGCGCTGCTTCTCGAGCTGCATGGCCTGATCGAGCGCGTGGATGGCGCATTCCACCTGCGAGTCGTCGCAAGGCTGCGTGGTGATGCGTTGCAGCCAGAGTCCAGGCTTGGTCATCAGCGCGAAGAGCGATTTGCCATGCTTCGCGGCGAAGCGAATGATTCGTAACTCACGCCCGCGATCACCGGCAGCAGAGCGATGCGGATCGCAAAACGCGCCCAGAACGTCTGCACCGGGAAGAGCATGTAGATGCACATCGAGATGATCATCACCGTCATCAGGAAGCTGGTGCCGCAGCGGGGATGGAAGGTCGAATACTTCTGTGCTTCGAGATGGCGATGGGCGATTCTTTGTCGGCACGATCTTCGAAAGCGAATACCGTCTTGTGCTCGGCGCCGTGGAACTGGAAGACGCGGCGGATATCTTTCATCCGCGAAACAGCGAACATGAACAGCAGGAAAATGACGATGCGGATGACGCCGTCGAGGAGGTTAAAGGCGAACGAGCTGCCGAAGATCGGGTTCACCTTCTTCAACTCGGTCGCGGCCAGCAGCGGCAGCAATTTGTAAGCGAAGATAAAAACCCGAACGAGATGATGATGTTGACCGCCAGCATCCAGTTGCTGATCTCAAGCTTCTCTTCCGGCTTTTGATTGGGATCGTCGAGCGCGGCATTGGCGGAAAACTTCAACGCGCGTAAGCCAAGCTGGTGGCGTGCACCAGGGTTGCGACGCCGCGGACCACCGGCCAACCCAGCCATTTATGCTTCTCGGAGATTTTTTCCAGCGGCTCGCGATAGGTGGTGATTCGCCATCCGGCTTGCGGACGGAGATGGCCCAGGCATGCGGCGAGCGCATCATCACGCCTTCGAGCACGGCCTGCCCGCCGACGAAGCGTCTCCTCGCCGCTCTCCAGTGCCGTACTCGAAGGCGTGATGATGCGTTCGCCGGTTGCCTAGGGCCATCTCTGTCCGCAAGCCGGATGGCGAGATCACCACTTATCGCGAGCCGCTGGAAAAGGTTTCCGAAAAACACCAATGGCTGGGATGGCAGACGTCCGCGGCGTGCGGAACCCTCGGACAAAGCGATGAGCCTCGGCGTCCGCGCGCTCAAATTTTCCGCGAATATTGCTCTCGACAATCCGAATCAGAAGCTCCGAAGACAAATCCAGATCAGCAACTTGGATGCTCTGCCGTCAACGTGATCCTTTCCGTTGGGCTTTTTCATCGTTGCCTACAAACTTTTTCCTGCTCCTGGCACTTCAAGTTGGCTAAAAAGATACACTCAATCTTCAGCGGCTCCAGCTAGCGTTCAACTTCATCGACGGCGTTGTGGGTCCCGCCATCTTCCTGCTCTTTATCTTGGCGGTCTCGAAGATGAAAGACATCCGCCGTGTCTTCCAATTCCCGCGGCACGAGCACAAGACTGTGTCGCTTTGGAAGACCGGCGGCGATAAGGACTCGGCCCATCGCCATTGCCGAGGCGCAGAAGTATTCCACCTTTCACCCCGCGCTGCGGGACCAGCTTCTTCGTGGCCCGTGATGCTCATCTCCATGTGCATCTACATGCTCTTCCCGGTGCAGACGTTCTGGGCGCGCTTCGCGATCCGCATCGCTCTATTGCCCATCATCCAAGCGTCAGTTACGAGCTGACCGGCTTCGCCGCCAAGCATGGCAAATCGCTCTTCGCGCTGATGACCAAGCCCGGACTCTGGCTGCGACGCATCACGACGCAGCCCTGTATTGCAGCGACACCCAGGTAGAATGCGCCATCCATGTGCGCTCGATCAGGCCATGCAGCTTGAGAAGCAGCGCGGTGGGGAGTTGGTGATCGCTTGAACAGCAGCATTCAGCCATCAGCCGTCCGCGATCAGGAAAGCCCTGCATTAGCGCCCTTCTGCCCTCGAGGACACGCTCCTATTACAATTTTCGAAAGGATTAAAGGCTGACAGCTGAATGCTGACGGCTGATTCACATGTTTGAGCATTTGAGAAAATACGAGACCAAGTACAACGAGCTGACAGCAGGCGCTCGCCTCGCCGGAAATCGTCTCCGATTCCGCGCGATACCAGAAGACCGCGAACGACAGCGAATCTCGGAGATCGTTGAAAAATATCGCGAATATAAGGATTTGAAGCGCGGCATCGCCGGGAGCAAGACCATGGTCGCGAAAAACCTGCAGCGCGACATGCGCACCATGGCGCAAGAAATTACGTCTCTGGAAGCGCGGCTGAAAGCGGTTGAAGAACCTGAAACTGTGTAGTCCCCGAAATTTGAACGACGACAAGAACGTCATCCTCGAGAATCCGTGCCGGTTCCGGCAGCGAGACGAAGCGTCGTTGTTCGTTTCCGAGATGTTCCGCCTCTACAGCCGTTTCGCCGAGCAAGACGCGATGGAAGGTGGAATCCTTCTCCAGCTCCGAGTCCCGGCGTGGGCGGGATTGAAAGAAGTGATCGCGCTCATCGAGGGCGAGGGGGCATATTCCAGGCTCAAATATGAAAGCGGAGTACATCGCGTACAGCGCGTGCCCCAGACCGAGACACAGGGTCGCGTTGGATCCTTCCGCGATGCTCACCGTGTGGTGCTGCCGGAAGCCGAGGAAG
>CAVQGF010000010.1:0-21595 GCA_963711965.1 uncultured Acidobacteriota bacterium
CACGAAAATTTTCGTGAAGTCGGGCGATCGGGTGGCGCTGGGGCGACGCTCGTTCAAATCAAACCTGACAAACAAGAGGCGACCGTTCGAAGCACGGCGGCCAGTCGCGCCGGTGTTGAGGCCGACGTGCAGTACCGGCGTCAGCAGGTGACACGACTGGAAGCGCTCGTCGCTGCGGGGGCCATCAGCCGTCAGGAGTTCGAGCAGGCGCAGAACCGTTGCGCACGGCCGAGGCGCGCTTGACGACGCTCAACGCACAGGTCAACGAGCAGCAGGTCGAGCTCCAGTATACCGCGTCGCCGCGCCGCAAGCCGGCGTGATCGGTGACGTCTCGATTCGAACCGGCGATCGCGTGACGAAGTCGACAATGATCACCACGATCGACGACAACAGCGCGCTCGAGGTATACATCCAGGTGCCCATCGATCGGTCGCCCGATCTCCGCGTCGGGCTGCCCGTTCAGATTCTGGACGCGGACGGAAAAGTCCTGGCCACCAATCCCATCACGTTCGTGGCGCCCCGAGTGGACGACGCGACGCAGACCGTGCTCGTCAAGAGCGCCCTCCGTGAAATGCCACCGACCGTCCGCACGCAGCAGTTCGTCAGGTCGCGCGATCGTGTGGCGCTCGACGGACGGTCTCACCATTCCCATCACCGCCGTCATGCGAATCAACGGCAAGTACTTCGTCTATGTGGTCGACAAGGCCAACGGCGGCACCGTGGCCCGGCAGCGGCCGATTGAGGTCGGTGAATTGGTCGGCAACGACTACGTCGTCCTGACCGGCCTGGCCGCCGGCGATCAGGTGATCGTGTCGGGCATTCAGAAGATCGGGGACGGCGCACCGGTGAAGCCGCAATAATGTTCGCCGATACCTTCATCCAGCGGCCGATCCTCGCGTCGGTCTGCTCGCTCGTCCTGATCCTCGGCGGCCTCGATCGCCATCCCGACGATGCCGGTCGCGCAGTATCCGCCGCTCGCGCCGCCGGTCATTACCGTCGCCGCGTTCTACACGGGCGCCAACGCCCAGGAAGTCGAGACCGCGGTCACGACACCCGCTCGAGCAGGCCATCAACGGCGTCGAGGGGATGCTCTACATGACCTCCTCGAGCACCAACAGCGGCATGTCGACGATCAGCGTGACGTTCGACATCACCCGCGACCAGGACGTCGCGCAGGTCGACGTGCAGAACCGTGTCAACCAGGCGCTCGGCCGAATGCCGACGGAAGTGCGGACCACGGGGATCACCGTGTCAGAAGCAGGCGACCGGGTTCGTGCATGGCGGTCGGCGTCTACGCCGACAATGGCGCCTACGATTCGCTGTTCCTCAGCAACTACATCGACGTCTACGTGAAGGACGCGCTGAAGCGCGTTCCCGGCGTCAGCGACGTCACGATCTTCGGCGAGCGCAAGTACTCGATGCGGCTCTGGCTCGATCCGCGATCGTCTGGCGGCGCGGCAGTCTGACCGCCAGCGACGTCGTCAACGCCCTGCGCGAACAGAACGTGCAGGTGGCGGCCGGCAGCCTCGGACAGGCGCCAGCGCCGGCGGGTCAGATGTACAGCTAGCGTGCGCGCGCTGGGACGGCTTCGCGAAGCCAGCGATTTCGACAACATCATCTTGAAGACCGGCGCCGACGGCTCGCTGGTGCGGTTGAAAGACGTCGGCCGCGCGGAGCTCGGCGCCGAGACCTACAGCGCGCAGCTCGAGTTCCAGGGGCGTGGAAGCGGTCGGCTTCGGCGTCATCCAGCTGCCAACGGCCAACGCGCTCGACGTCGAGCGCGCCATGGTGGCGGAGCTCGAGCGGCTGTCGAAACAGTTCCCGCCCGGAGTGCAAGTACCAGGTTGCATTCAACACGACGGACGTCGTCGAGGAATCGATTCGCGAGGTCGCTCGAAGACGCTCGCGGAAGCCATCGTCCTCGTCGTCCTCGTGATTTTCATCTTCCTCAGACCTGGCGCAGCACGTTGATACCGGCGATCACGATCCCGGTCTCGCTCATCGGCGCGTTCGGATTCATCAAGCTGATGGGCTTCTCCATCAATACGCTGACGCTCTTCGGCATAATCCTGGCGACCGGCATCGTCGTGGACGACGCGATCGTGGTGATCGAGAACATCGAACGCCACATCAGGAGTTCAAGGTGTCGGCGCGCAAGGCGGCGTCCGACGCCATGGGGGAAGTGCTCGGCGCGGTCATCGCGACCGCGCTCGTCCTGATCGCCGTATTCGTGCCCGTGGCGTTCTTCCCGGGAACGACCGGCCGACTCTATGCGCAGTTCTCGATGACGATCGCGTTCGCCGTGGCGCTGTCCGCCTTCAACGCGGTGACGCTGACGCCGGCGTTGTCGGCATTGCTGCTCGATCGCCAGAGCCATCCAAAGGGGCGGTTCTTCACGTTCTTCGAGCGCGGGATCACCGCCTGGAACCTCGATGCTACGTCCGGGGCCTCCGGCGAGGGATCGGGTGGAGATGGGCGGTCGTGTTCGTCTTCGTCCTGACACTGGGTCTCACCTGGTTGATGTTGCGCGTCGTCCCTCAGTCGTTCGTGCCCGAAGAGGATCTACATATGTAACGAACGAAGGCAGCAGGCGCAGAACGCGTCGGCGTCGAGCGGCTCCTCGCGCTAACAGCCGAGCGGCCTCGGCGACCGCGACCGCCTGCGACGCTCCGAGGATCCTGGTGCGTGATCCGGGAGACCGCGCCGACGACCGCGGGCAGCTCGTCGGCGTTCTTCTCGAACAAGAGGCCGAGCGGAACGGTGCGCATGGCGGTCCCGTTCCCCGCCTGGCCGACGGTGTGCTCGCAGCTCGTCCAATTGCCAGTCTCGAGGAAGGTGAGCGCCGCGCGCGTGCAGGCTCCGCCGGGCCCGATCACGGAGTCGTGCTCCCACAGCGCGGCGATGCGCGTCGCGATCGCCGGCAGAATCGATGTCGCCGGTGTCGACGATCGCCTCGACGGTGGCGAAGGGCCAGCTGGGTGTCGTCGGTGTACTGGCCGAGCGCGTACCCGTCGGACTCGTGGAAGTGAGCGAAGGCGCTCGTCGCGCTCGGGGATCGAGTGGCCCCACAGCCCCTCTGAACGGTGCGCCGAGCGCGTCGCCGACGGCGCAGCCGAGCAGGGCACCGAGCGCCTTGTCGGCGAGGTTGACCGCGTCGCGAGAGCTCTCGCTGCCCATCGGGCCTTGTAGCGCGCGACGCGACTGCCCGCGAGCGCGACGGACAAGACACCACCGCGCGGCTACACTCCGTGGCGCGTATGGACGCGGCCGACGGCGACATCCCGAAGTCGGACGACGCGAGCTCGCTGACCGTCAAGGCGAAAGAGATCCTCGTCGGGGCGCTGCTCGCCTCGCTCGTCGCGGCGACGGGCCACGATCGCGAGCGCGTGGCACCTCGTCCCGGAGGACTTCGACTTCCATGCGCGCGGGCTCGCTCTATGGGACGAGCGGAGCGGCTTCCTCTCCATCTCTTCGTCTATGCGGTCGCCCTCGCCGCAGCTGCTCGCGGCGTTGGACGAGCCGTGGCTCGGCACCGAGCCACGGTGCGCGCGCTCACCCTCGCCATGGTCGCCGTGTGCGTTCCACTCGCGCTCAACGCTCTCGTCGTCGGCCGCACGCGTACTCCGGTTTCGGCCCCTTCGCTGCGGATCGCGCTCGAGCGGGTTCTCGCCAATCAGCATGCGCGCTTCCGCCGCCTCGGCGCGCTCACGTTGGGGCTCGCTTTCGCCGTCGTGCTCGTTGCGGATCGAGCGCTGCGCGAGGGCACTGCTTCGGTGGCCGAGCGGTTCGCAGCCGTGGCTCTTGCGGGCGCGCTCGCGGGCCTCGGCGACCTCCTTCGGCCTCGAGAACGCAAGCTGCGAAGCCGTGACCTGTTATTGGCAAGCGCCGCATAATGGTATGAGTCGTTCTCCACCGTCTGTGGCGCCGTCGGTGCCATTGTCTTCGCTCGCCGCGGGTGAGAACCGCTCGCGAAGTCGTGCGAGTCACTCCGGCCAAGGGCGAAAGTTCGCGCGAGCCTTCGACGTTTGTTTGCGTGGGCTCGTCGGGGCTGTTATGCTCGTGATCGTGAGCTACGACTCTGGCATTGCCACGATAGCTGCCGACGCATGTGTGTTCCGGCACTTCTTCATCCAGTAAGAGCCATGCTCCGCTCGCTCGAACGACTCCCCACCCACCGCCTCGCGCTCACTGTTTCGAACTGCCCCGCTCGCTTCGACCGCGGCGCGACGCGCTTCAGGCGCACTCGGCGATGTGCCGCGCGTCCGGTTTGAGGGGTCTTCCATGATGCCGAACGAAGCGCTGAGCAGACCGACTGATATCTCCGTTGCTCCCGACTCTTGAGCTTCGGAGCAAGACGGGTCGGGTCAGGTGTGGCAGAAGATTTAATTGTCGGTGCTTTTACGAGGAAGGAGCTGGGCTGCGCAGAGCGAATGTGCGAAAGTGACCGTGGGTGTTCGCGTTTTGAAGCTGTAGTCAAGGTGTGAGCGGAAATCTTAGAATTGATTGCGGATAACGAATCAGGTGTTGCTGAATCGAGTTGCACGTCAGTGCCGGTAGCCACCCCCACCAGTCCGATTTGACTGGCCGCTTCACTGACGCTGAGCAAACCGAGGGATTTCTGAAACGGAAGCGGTCCGGTCGCGAGCTGGGATTTAACCCGGATTGTGAAAGGCCTCACTTGGGGAGAACTGAAGAGACAATACGAAAAGCTCGGAGACGAGTGACAAGGCAACGCGGATCTGATCCCCGGCCACGGCTCGGCCCCGTCAGGTGTCGGTTGTACTTCCTCCCGGTCCGAGTCGGGCCGTCGTGCTCCGGGTGTCCCCTCCTGCGCGAGTGAGCATGAGATGAGGAGCAAAATGGCCCGGCCGACCAGATCAAGCCGACACGATGAGCCGGCGATTACGTCTTCGACGTCCTGTGCGGCTCGACATCCACGCGATCTTCGGCGTGCCCGGCACGAACGAGATCCCCATCATCGACGGCACGTCCGACCCGGCGGCCGGCGTCCGGTACGTCCGATGCCTTCACGAGAACATCGCCGTCGGCGCCGCGCGGGCTACGCCCGGATGAACGGGAAGCCGGGCGTGGTGGTCGTGCACGTGACACCCGGCATCGCCCACGGGATCGGCAAACGATCACCTGGTCGGCGGGTTTGTCGTACACCCCACGACAAAGCGCCCCGGACGCTCGGACACGAAGCTGCCGGCGCGTCTCCTGGCACATGAGCTTGCCGTTGCGATCGAACACCTTCTGCTCGAACGCGGCGCGCGCCGACTGCGTGCCGTTCAAGGAATTCCTTGTACTCGGTCCAGGCTGGCGGCGTCCGCTGAAAATGCAATGAGGAGCCCGACGAGGGCCTCCTATGGTTCGCAGGGGAAAGATGACTCCGCCTTGGGCGGGGTTCACCACCTCGCGGTTGCCGTTGGTCTGCATCGGCGAAACCATGCCGGCCCGCTCCATGTCCTCGATCAGGCGCGCGGCCCGGTAGCAATACGTACTCTCTAACCAGTAGCGACAACCGTCAAGCCCATGACGCTGGAAGAAGCCATCAAGGAGTGCGAATTCCGCGACCGCGATGTCTTCGTCTTTCGCGACCCCGAAGGCCGGGTCAAAGTGTTGCACCGCACCAAGGACGGGAAGCTGGAGCTGATAGAAGCGCCATAAGAAGGCTCAAGGTTTTGCCCCGCGTAAGCGCGCAGGTCCTCCTGCGCGCTTTGTTTTTTTTGCGAGGATTAGCTATCTATTTCTTAGCTGTTTTATAAATTCGCCTTACAATACTGCACACGCAGACTTCATGAGAACGCGCCAGATCGCCGTCGGTGTCCTGTGCTTCGGATTGATCAGCGGATCCTCTTCTTCATTTGCCTCGACCACCAAGAAGAAGGCTGCTCCACTCAAGAAAGGCCTTGCGTCCATTGAGGTCTCCTGCGACGTCATCTCGCTTCTGCCAACTTCCATCCAGAAATCGCCACTCTCGAAGCTTAAGCAGGAACAACTCGACGACGCTCTGCCTTGACGCCGTCGAAGACAGCGAGAGCGAAGCGGTGAAAGAATTGCTCGCGAAGGTGCCGACCCAACACTCGCGACGAGCACTGCGTCACCCCGTAATGATTTCTGCGGAATACTTCGACACCACCATGGCGCAGGCGCTGCCCGATGCAGGTGCTGACGTCAACGCGCGCGACATGGTCGGGTGGACCCCGCTTCTTACTGCTTCCGACGCCGGCAACATGCCGGTTTTAACCTGCTGCTCGCGCACAAGGCTAACGTCAACCAGGCTGACAATGACCGCTGGACGCCCTCGTCGCCGCCGTCCTGGCAGCCGTCTCGATGCCGTGCAGGCACTGCTCGTCGCCGGTGCGAAGATCCGGATTCAGGACAAGAACGGCACCACGCCGCTCATGTTCGCCGCCGCCGAAGGCGACGTTCACGTACTAGATGCCTGATCGCTGGATTAATTTCGGAAGCGAAAAGCGAAGCCGGGAAACCTCTCGAATCCCCGCTCGACGACACCGACTACTACGGTTGGACTGCCCTGCACCATGCCGCCAATCAGAGCGCGCCGATTGCGTGATTGCTTGATCAATGCTGGAGCCAGCAAGGATCTGCCGCAACAAGATCGGATGGGTGCCCTTGATGCTTGCCGCCGAGCGCGGTGACGCGCTCACTACAATGGCGTTCCTCGCCAGTGGCGCTGACGCAAATAGCGAAAACCGCGAATGGCACCACTCGCTCATGCTGGCGGCTGCGAGTGGCGACATTGCTACCGTTCGGGCACTCTCACCGCCAACAGCCGGCGTCAACGATCACCGTGACGATGGCCACACCGCTCTCTTCTCCGCTGCCGAGCACGGCTCGGTAGACATCATCAAGCTCCTGATCCTGAACGGCGCCGACGTCGGACGCCAAAAATTTGCGTGGAGAGACCGCCCTCGCCAGCGCCGCCCGCCGCCAGACCCTGAACTTATCACCGCCATGCGGGACGCGGGTGCGAAGTGCCTGCCAGGTTAGTGTTAACATCTCTCCAAATGCCTGCGAAAACCAAGCATAAGACCCGCCGCGGCGAAGCCGCGCTGCCCCGCGATCGCGCAAGGAGCTGGTCGTCATAACCGGCATGAGCGGCTCCGGAAAGGCGAGCGTCCTCAAGGCCTTCGAGGACATGGGCTTACTACAGTGTCGATAACATGCCCATCGATCTTTTTCCCCGCTTCGTAGACATGACCCTGCGACTCTTCTGAGATCGAACGCACAGCGCTGGTCGTCGACATTCGCGAGGGCCACGGATCTAGAGAGTTGCCGAAGATCCTCGACGAGGTCCGCAGCAAACTGAAAGTCCGAATCATCTTCCTTGAAACTTCAGACGAAGCTCTGGTTCGCCGCTTCAGCGAGACCCGCCGCCCGCATCCTCTCGGCACCAAGCAGACCGTAAAAGCCGCGATTCAACTCGAGCGCAGGATCCTCGCGCCCATCCGGGCGAAAGCCGACATCGTTGTCGACACCTCCAAGTTCACAGTGCACGAGCTGCGCGCGCACATCATCGAGCGCTTTCAGGCGACCACACCCGGCAAAAGTATCTTCATCTCCGCCGTGAGCTTTGGTTATCGAAAGGGCGTTCCCGATGATGCCGACCTCGTCTTCGACGTTCGCTTTCTGCCGAATCCGCACTTCATTCCCGAGCTGCGGCCCTCACCGGCACGCATCCCAAGGTCGCGAAGTACGTGATGTCATTCCCGCAGACGCGCGAGTTCATCAAGCGCATCGCAGATTTGCTGGTATATCTGCTGCCCCACTACATTCGGGAAGGCAAGAGTTATCTGACGGTCGGCTTCGGTTGCACGGGAGGCCAACATCGCTCCGTGCTGATCGCGCAGGAGATGCAGAAGGCCCTCGCCAAGCTGGATATCAGGTCAAAGTGCTGCATCGCGACGCCAAACCTAGATGATGGGTGCGCCACGTCCTTGCGCTTTTGCGAAACACGGGCAAGCTCAATTTAGAATAGACACTTGCAATCTCCTCCTTCCAATACCGTGTCCGGCGCGCCTTCGATCAAGCCCGCCCGAAATGCCCGCCTTCTTCGATTTCGTAAAGCCATATTCTCTTCGCCTTATCCTCGGCGTCATGTGCATGGCGGTAGTCGGGTTGCTCGAAGGCTTTCGCATCCTGCTCGTCGGCCCGATCCTCGATCGCGTCCTGAATCCCGCCGGTCACGGACTCGCCGGCACCGTCTACGCTCCTAACGCGAACAACCCGCACGACATCCCGCTGTTTCAATTTCCTTGGTCGAATCACACATTCCACCTGAACGCGCTCGTGCCCTCCGGAATGACCAATCCTTGGACGATGGTCGCCTTCGCTATGGTCGCGGCGACAACGATCAAGGGAATTTTCGATTACGCGGGACGTATCTCGTGAATTTCGTCGGCTTCCGCATGGTCACCGATATTCGCGACACGCTTTATCGCTCCGTCGTTCGCCGCTCAGTCAGCTTCTTCGGGCGTCACACCACCGGCACCCTGATTTCGACCCTGGTGAACGACGTTGAAAAAGTTCAGGTCGCCATGTCGGCCGTACTGGCCGACATCATGCAGCAGGTCTTCATCCTGCTCGCGACCATGTTCGTGGTCGATCGCATCTGGGCGGAAGGCTCGCATGGGTTCTATTGGTTTCGTGCCGTTTGTGATCTTCTCTTCTTTCCGTATCGGCAGGAGAGTTCGCAAAACTACCCGCAGCGGGCAGGACAAACTCGCCGACATCAGCAACATCCTGCAGGAGACTATCACCGGTAATCGCATCGTGAAAGCCTTCGGCATGGAGGGCTGGGAGACCAGTCGTTTCAGTCGTGCCGGCGAACGCTTGTTCGGTGCGAACATGCGCTCCGTCGTGGCCATCGCGCTCACCTCGCCGATCATGGAAGAGATCGCGGCCATCGCCTTCGCTCTGCTGCTGCTCTGGGGGCGCGATCTAATCAACCAGCACATCTTCACTCCCGGAACCTACGTCGCATTCTTGTTCGCCGTCTTCCGGTTATATGATCCCATTCGCCGCGTGGCGATCCTCTTCAATAACAACTTCCAGCAGGCGCGCGGCGCGTCGCAGGAGATTTTTCGCTTTATGGATGCGGCCGACGAAGTACTCGAGAAGTCCGGCGCCGTCGCACTGCCTGCCTTCCGCGACCGCATCCGCTTTGAGAACGTCACCTTTAGCTACAGCAATGGCGACGGCGACAACTCGCGCGATATTCTGCGTGACATCAACCTCGAAGTCCGCAGCGGAGAGGTGGTCGCCTTCGTCGGCTCCAGCGGCGCCGGCAAAACCACGCTGGTTAATCTGCTGCCGCGTTTCTTCGACGTGACCACCGGTTGCTTGCTCTTCGATTCAACCGACGTTCGCGACTCCACGCTGCAATCCTTGCGCAGCCAGATCGGCATCGTCACCCAGGAAACCATCCTGTTCAACGACACGGTTCGCAACAACATCGCTTACGGGCGTCCCGACGTAGCGCTCGATAAAGTGAAAGAGGCGGCGCAAGCTGCGCTCGCCCATGACTTCATTTCCGCCATGCCCGAAGGCTACGACACTGTGATCGGCGAGCGTGGCATGCGGCTCTCCGGCGGCGAGCGCCAGCGAATTGCCATCGCGCGCGCGATTCTGAAAAATGCCCCCGTGCTTATACTGGATGAGGCGACATCGTCCCTTGATACCGAGTCCGAGGCGTTGGTGCAATCTGCTTTGCAGAACCTGATGACCGGGCGCACCGTCTTTGTCATCGCGCACCGGCTCTCGACTGTACGCCGCGCCGACCGCATCGTTGTGATCGAAGGCGGCACTATCGCTGACATCGGCACGCATGAAGAACTGATGGGGCGTCTTGGTCTTTATCGCAAATTGCACGAGATGCAATTCGCCGATCTCGAGCCTGTGGTTGCAAACGGAAATTCTGAGAACTGAGAACAGGGAACTGAGAACTTGCCGATAAGATCCATGACCGCGTTCGCGCAAGCTAAAGGTGAGGCTACCGAGGCCATGCCCGGCTTTGCCGTATCGCTGAAGTCGGTGAACCACCGCTTCCTTGATCTGCACCTCCGCATGCCCGGCGACACTGACGCACTTGAATTGAAACTGCGCAAACTCCTCAAAGAACGCCTGCAGCGTGGACACGTGGAACTCACGCTCTCCATCGACCGCAGCGCTGCAACCGGTTTCTCGCTGAATAAGGAATTGATCGGCGGCTACATCACTGCCTTTCGAGAAGCTGAACGCGCATTCGCCATCACCTCTGAACCCGATCTGAATGCCATCCTGAAGATGCCGGGTGCGCTTTCAGGCGCTGCAGTGCCGCTGGACGGAAATTTTGAAGCTGGCGTTCTCGCCGCGGTCGAGCAAGCCATCGCCGCGCTCGACGCCATGCGCATCGAGGAAGGCAAAGGAATCGACAAAGAACTCCGCGACCGCATGGCGCGATTGAAATCAGCCACGACTGAGATTGAGCGAATGCGGCCGGCCATCTCAAAAGCCCATCTCGAAAAGATCCATTCCCGGCTTAAGGAACTCATTTCCACCCAGGTCGACAACGATCGCGTCCTGCAGGAAGCAGCCATCCTGGCCGAACGCAGTGACGTTCAGGAAGAGATCGTGCGCATGCACACCCACATCCAGCATTTCCTCGGACTCCTCGACGAAAAAGGCGAAGTCGGCAAGAAGCTCGACTTCCTCCTTCAAGAGATGAACCGTGAAGCGAATACCTTGCTCTCGAAGACTGCCGGCGTGAGTGGCGAAGGGCTGCGCATCACCGAATTCGGCCTGGAGATGAAGTCTGAGATCGAAAAATCGCGCGAGCAGGTGCAGAACGTCGAATGAAGCCTCTCGTTTTCATCATCTCTGCTCCATCAGGTTCGGGAAAATCGACCCTCGTCAATCGCGTCCGCACCGACGTTCCTAATCTCACTTTTTCCGTGAGCTACACAACGCGGCCCACTCGGGGCTCGGAGCGCAACGGCTACGAGTACTACTTCGTCTCGCGCGACGAATTCGAGCGCATGCTGGCGAGAGACGAATTCCTCGAGCACGCAGAAGTTTTCGGCAACTATTATGGAACTGCAAAGCGATTCTTGCGCGAAGCCGAAACCCGCGAGAACGATCTGCTGCTCGATATCGACGTGCAGGGCGCCGAACAGATCAAGAAGAAGGTGCCGGAGGCGGTGAGCATCTTCATCCTTCCGCCGTCGCACGATGAGTTAAAACGCCGCCTGGAACGTCGCACGCGCGCAGAAGAGGAGTTGCATACCGAAAAAACTGCGCCCGAAATCCTGCACCGGACCATCCAAAAAAGATTGGACGGCGCCAAGCGTGAGATTGAGAATTATCCGAAATACGACTATATTTTAGTGAACGACCGGCTCGAAGATTCAATCGAACATCTGGAAGCCATCCTGGCGTGCGAACGTTTTAAGCACACCGGGCAGCATCCGGCGAATGAGCAACAGCTGAAAGCTTTGGCTGATCCGTGTTTACAGGCCCAGGCCCACGACAAGCTGCGACCGATCCTTGAATCATTTCAGTTGATCCGCACCCCCAGCGGAAAGTAAAGGGTGATGTCTATGAAGTTGATCGAAGGTTTCGACAGCAACTACCGCTATATCCTGGTCGCGGCCCGCCGCGCCCGCCAACTGCAGAACGGCGCCCGTCCTATGGTGGACTCGCACTCGCGTAAAGCCTGCCGCATTGCGGAAGATGAGATCCGCGCCGGCAAGGTCAGCTACGTGCTGAACGACCCTAAGCCGCCTGTTTCCAGCTAGTTCGGCCGACTCGCGCTACTTTTTACGCTCTCGGACATCTATTGAGTATCAAGCTTCCCGGCGGAGCCTTCTCCAGCCGCGCGGGGTAGAATGTGCCTTATGAAGGTGGCTCTTGGTGTCGGCGGAGGTATCGCGGCCTACAAAGCGGCGGAGATCGTCCGCCTGCTGCAAGACCGCGGCATTCGCGTGCAGGTCGTTATGACCAATGCAGCCCAGGAATTTGTCCGCCCGCTTACCTTTGCTGCTCTGAGCGGAGAAAAAGTCATCACGGATCTTTTCGGCTCCGGCGCCGAGACTCCAAACATCGATTCCGCCGTCGAGCACATTTCCGTAGCGCAAGCGATTGATGCGCTCGTAGTCGTTCCCGCCACCGCTGACCTGCTGGGCAAATTCGCAAATGGCCTTGCCAACGATTTTCTGACAACTTTATTTTTAGCCACCACCGCGCCGGTCGTCCTCGCTCCCGCCATGAACGTGAACATGTGGGAGAACGCCGCGACGCAGGCGAATCTGAAGACCTTGCGTGAGCGGGGCATCCACATCGTCGAGCCCGATTCCGGATATCTCGCCTGCGGCATGATGGGCCCCGGCCGTCTCGCGGCGAATGAAGCCATCGTCACCGCGGTTCTTGAAGCACTTGGAGCTGGGCAAGAACTCGCCGGCGAAACCGTTCTCGTCACCGCCGGTCCGACGCGCGAACCGATCGACCCGGTGCGCTATATCGGCAATCGCTCCAGCGGCAAAATGGGATACGCCATCGCGGAAGCCGCGCTCCGCCGCGGCGGACGCGTCATCCTGATCAGTGGTCCAACTAGTCTCAAGCCGCCCAGCGCCGCCGAAGTCATCAACGTTCAAACCGCGCAGGAAATGCGCGATGCCGTGCTGGCGCGCGCGCCCGAAGCTTCCATCATCATCAAGGCCGCAGCCGTCGCCGACTACCGCCCCAAGCACGCCGCCGAGCAAAAGATTAAGCGCCAGGCTGGCGCTTCACTCGACCTCGACCTCGAAGGCACCCCCGACATCCTCGCCGAACTGGGCAAGAAGAAAACCGCCAAGCAGATCCTCATCGGCTTCGCCGCCGAAACCGAGAACGTTCTCGAAAACGCGCGTAAAAAGCTGCTGACCAAGTCGCTCGATGCCATCGTCGTCAACGACGTCTCGCAACCTGGCATCGGCTTCGACTCCGAACGCAACGCCGTAACCATCATCACCCAGCACGATGTCGTCGACGTCCCCGAATCCTCCAAATGGGACGTCGCCCAGCGCGTGATCGAAACCGCTATCAAGCTCCGCGCAAAGGCTCCTTCTCTTGACGAAGGTCATCCCGAGCGGAGCTCGCCGCGGCGAGCGTAGTCGAGGGATCTGCATTTTGCTCCAACCTTAATGCTGTCATCCCGAGCGAGTGCGCCTTAGCGCACGAGTCGAAGAATCCCTTTCGTCGCAAAAATATTTCGCTCAAAGTGAATTGATTTTCCCTCCGTGTCCTCTGTGCCGTCCGTGGTTAAATTGTTTCCCACTGCTAGAATCTAGAAAATGCCACTCACAACCGACCAGAGAGCCGCGCTTGCTGCGCGCGTGAAGTACGCCCGCGAGATGGGCCTGGGCGATTTTTATCGCTGCGAACCGAAAGACATCCGCAGGGTAGCAGACGGCACTTGTGCCGTCTCAGACCCGCGACGCTCTTCCAGTGCTCAACAAATCCGCCGCTCTGACCGAAATCCTCGAAGACATCGGCGAATGCACCCGCTGCCGCCTGCATAAGGGCCGCACCAAACTGGTCTTCGGCGTGGGAAACGTGAATGCCGACATCATGTTCGTCGGCGAAGGCCCCGGGGCGGACGAGGACAAGCAAGGCGAGCCCTTCGTCGGCCGCGCAGGACAGCTCCTCAACAACATGATCACCGCCATGGGGATTCGCCGTGAAGACGTCTACATCGCCAACGTCGTGAAGTGCCGCCCGCCCGACAACCGCACACCCGAAAAAGACGAATGCGACACTTGTTCGCCATTCCTGATGCGCCAGATCGAGGTCATCCAGCCCAAGATCATCGTTGCCCTCGGTGCGGTCGCCGCCAAAAATCTGCTTGGCGTCAACGACTCCATGGCGAACCTGCGCGGCAAGATCTACGACTTCAAAGGAACCAAGCTCGTCGCTACCTATCATCCCGCATACTTGCTTCGCGATCCCCGCCAGAAGGCCGAGGCTTGGAAAGACCTACAGATCGTCATGCGCGAACTCGGCATGGCCATTCCGAAAAAATCTGATCCTGGATCCGCATGATCCTGAGTTAGCGGTTTGGCGTCATCCTGAGGGAGGGTGGGCCCCAGCCGTTTTCTCCAGGCTGGGGAGATCCGAGCGAAGGACCTTGGTGGCCTCAGCGTCCTCAGCGAATCCTCTGCGAACTCTGCGGTTCAGTCTTCTATATTGATAACTCATGTCTCACTTCTGCGACGTCGCCGTCCCCGTCCCTCTCGATGCGACGTTCACCTATCGCGTCGGTGACACCGATCCGGTGGTCGGCGGACGCGTGCTCGTCCCCTTCCGCGCCGAGCGCATGGTCGGCGTCGTCACCAGGCTGCACGACAACACTCCGCAATCCCACGACAAAAATAAAAAGATCCATATCAAAATTGTGATCACCGCGCTCGACTCCGAGCCCGTCCTCGACTCCGGTTTGCTCAAACTAGGCGAGTGGATCGCGCAGTATTACATCGCACCCATCGGCGAAGTCTTCCGCAGCATGCTTCCGCTCACCGCCGAGGTGAAGAAGCAGATCGTCTACCGCATCGCTGAAGCCGGACACGAAGCTTTAGCCGCCTCCGCCGGCATTGGCTCATCACTGCGTTCGCGCCGCTCCGAAGCCGAGCAGGACCTCGAATACAAGGCCCTCGATTACCTCGCGCAGCGCGATTCCGCCAGCGAGGGCTCACTTCGAGCCAGCGTAAAAATCCCCAAATCGCTCCTGCTTAGCATGGTGCGCAAGAAGTGGATCGCGCGCGAAGACGCGTCGTCTGTCCGCGACGCGCGTCGCACGGTTCAGATCGCCGTGCTCACTGGGAACGCTGCCGAAGGGAAAGCTCTGAATTTCAATCAGCAAGCTATCGCTACTGCGCTTGCGCAAAACAGTGGCCGTCTTCCGCTCGACCAGCTGCGCGAACTGCCTATCCCTCGCACCACTTTGCAGACTCTCATCAAGCGCGGCATGGTCCAGATCCAGGAAGAACCTGCCAGCTTCGAACTCTCTAGCCTCACGCCCCGCGCGGTCGATGACGTCAAGCTCACCGCCAAACAACGCGAGGCCCTCGAGCACATCAATACCGCCGCCGCCGACCGAAAATTTTCTGTCACCTTGCTCCACGGTGTCACCGGCTCCGGCAAGACGGCCATCTACCTGGCCGCGATGAAAGCCGTGCTTGCGGCAGGCAAAGCCGCCATCATGCTGGTGCCCGAGATCGGACTCACGCCCGCCGCCGCTGCCAACCTGCACCATCTTTTCAAAGACGACGTCGCGATCCTGCACTCCGGACTCTCCGCCGACGAGCGCGCCGAACAGTGGCATCGCATCCGCCGCGGTGAAGCGCGCATCGTGGTCGGCACGCGCTCAGCGATATTCGCGCCGGTCAAATCCGAAGACCTTGCGCTGATCGTCGTTGATGAGGAGCACGATACTTCCTACAAGCAGGAAGAGACCCCGCGCTATCACGGACGCGATGTTGCAGTCATGCGCGGCAAACTTTCGAACGCCGCCGTCGTGCTCGGCTCGGCGACACCATCGCTCGAGTCCTACCACAACGCTCAGCGCGAAAAATATCAGCTGATCGAGTTGCGCGAGCGCGTCGAGCAGCGTCCGCTGCCCAAGGTTGAGATCCTCGACATGCGCTCCGAATTTCAGCAAAAGAACAAAGAAGAGGAGGTCCTTTTTTCCGGTGGACTCACGCAAGCTATCCGTGAGCGGCTCGCGCGCGGCGAGCAGGCGATGGTGCTGCTGAATCGGCGAGGCTACGCACCCGTGGTCCTGTGCCGGTCTTGTGGTCAAAGCGTGCAGTGCGAGAACTGCGCTATCGCGCTCACCCATCACAAGCGCGACCACAAACTCGAATGTCACTACTGCGGGTTCAAGCGCGCGGTCCCCAAAGTATGTCCGCACTGCGAGAGCGAGCACCTTTATTTCATCGGTGCCGGCTCAGAGAAACTTGAAGACCGCCTGCACGGACTTTTTCCCTCAGCCCGCATCGGACGAATGGACCGCGATACGGTCCGCGGCAAAGACGACTTCGAGCGCATGCTCTCTTCCTTCGATCGAGGCGAACTCGATCTGCTCGTAGGCACACAGATGATCGCCAAGGGCCACGATATTCATGGCGTCACACTGGTTGGAGTGGTTGGGGCGGACTTCGCGCTCGGATTCCCCGACTTCCGCGCCGCCGAGCGCACCTTCCAATTGCTCACCCAGGTCGCCGGACGCGCCGGCCGTGGCGATTCGCCCGGCGAAGTCATCCTGCAGACTTACTCACCCGAGCACTATGCGATCCAGTACGCCGCCCAGCACGATTACGCCGCGTTCTTCGAGAAGGAGCTTCAGTTCCGGCGCTGGATGCATTACCCGCCCTTCACTGCGATCGCCAACGTTCTCATCCGCAGCGACAATCTGGCGCACGCCTTGCGCTGGTCGGGAGAGATCGGCGAATGGTTCGACAAGAACAAGAGCAACGGTCTGCGCGTAATGGGCCCCGCCGTCGCGCCGCTCTCGCGTTTGAAAGGCGACCATCGTTATCACTTTGTGCTGAAGTCGGCGAACCGTCCGTCATTGAACGAGTCGCTCCGCGCACTGGTGAAGTTCGCTGCTGACCAAAAAATTTCACGCACGAACTTGATCATCGACGTAGACGCGATTAGCCTGATGTGACTCAGAGCAGCCGGTATGCCCACTCCACCAGTTTCGGCCACGGCGCTGCCTCGGGAAAGGGAACCGGCAAGATCGTCAGCACAAACATCAACAGACCAAACGCGGCTATCCACTTTCGTCGCACATCCAATCCAGGCTCCTCCGGCACCATTGGGTGACGCATTCCAAAGGACATTAGGATCGCCGCCCACACCAGCCATCCGGCCCAGAAGAATATTCCCATCGGAATCAGCGCAACCACCAGCAGCTTCGAGATCCTCCGATGCCACCGCGGCCACGCTGCATAGATGATGTGCCCGCCGTCGAGCTGGCCGCCGGGCAGCAGGTTCAGCGCGGTCATAAACATTCCCACCCATGCCGCGAACGCGATCGGATGAAACGCAATTTCGCTCACACGATGCCGAAGCGCAGGAATCATCCAACTAGCCGCACGAAATATCAGGGGCGAATTGAACTGCAACTCCGAGTGCGCAACCAACCCCGGCGCGTGCTTCGAAAGCAATAATCCAATAAACATCGCCGGCACGGCCAAAACAAACCCGGCAATCGGCCCCGCGATCCCAATATCGAACAGCGCCTTTCGCGACCGGATCGGCGACTTGATGCGGATGAATGCTCCCATCGTTCCGATCAGCGTCGGCGCCGGCACAAAGAAGGGAAGCGTGGCGTAGACGCGATAGCGCATGCACGCAATGTAGTGACCCATCTCATGCGCGAGCAGGATCAGCATCAGCGTGAGCGAAAAGGGAATTCCGCCAAGCAAACGCGACGGCTCGCTCAGCGCCCACTTCCACGGAAAGAAATCTTCATCGAGGGCATATGCCGGCTGATTGGCATAAAAATTATGCGAGAGTCGCGCTCCGATGACCAGCGTGGTGAAGACTGTCAGCAGGAACAACAAGACATGCAGCCACATTCGCCGGCGTGGCGGCTGGATGAAAACTACTTCATGGGGTTCGCGTTCGGTTTGCTCGTCGATTGCTGCGTCTCAGCGTTAAAAAGGTTGGCGTGGGAAGTTAGTCGATGGACTGCAGCTCTTTGCCTGGCTTGAAGCGGACGGCTTTCCCGGGAGGAATGCTGACTTCGGCGCCCGTCCTCGGATTGCGCCCGATGCCCGTCTTGCGCGGACGCACATTAAACACGCCGAAGCCGCGCAGCTCGATGCGGTCGCCCTTGGCCAGGGCGCCCTTCATGCTCTCGAAGACCGTCTCCACAGCCTGCTCGGCTTTGGTCTTGGTGATGCCGGTCTTAGTCACAACCTCGTTGATGATATCGAGCTTGATCATGTGAGTTTTTGGTTTGGCTTTCCCAAACTGCGGATACTAAAGGAGATATGCGCCATTGTCAATTCCATATCGGAAACCTTAATATGGGGTGTCTTCCTAAATTCCCCTTCCACCAAGGA
The DNA here is from genome assembly GCA_963711965.1 of uncultured Acidobacteriota bacterium. Taxonomy (GTDB): domain Bacteria; phylum Acidobacteriota; class Terriglobia; order Terriglobales; family Acidobacteriaceae; genus CAVQGF01. Next base: position 18,111 of record CAVQGF010000010.1, read on the forward strand.
ACCTGATGGCTATCAAGAGTGACAAATGGATCCGGCGCATGGCGCTGGAGCACGACATGATCAATCCGTTCACCGAAAAGCAGGTACGCCAGGGCGTGGTTTCCTTCGGCCTCTCGAGCTACGGATACGACCTGCGCGTCGCCGACGAGTTCAAGATCTTCACCAACGTGAACTCCGCCATCGTTGACCCCAAGAAGTTTGACGAGAAGTCGTTCGTCACCATCCAGGCGGACAGCATCATGGTCCCGCCGAACTCCTTCGCGCTCGCCCGCTCAGTCGAATATTTCAAGATCCCGCGTGATGTGCTCACCATTTGCGTCGGCAAGTCGACCTATGCGCGCTGCGGCATCATCGTCAATGTCACTCCATTCGAACCCGAGTGGGAAGGCTTCGTCACTCTTGAAATCTCCAATACAACGCCGCTGCCCGCGAAGGTGTATGCCAATGAAGGCTTGTGTCAAATCCTCTTCTTCCAGGGCGACGAGCCCTGCGAGACCAGTTATAAAGACAAGCACGGGAAATATCAGAACCAAACAGGCATCGTTCTACCGAAGCTCTAGATAGTGTGGCGCAGCCGCCCTCGGCCGTTCGGCGGCAGAGCAAGAAACTGGCCGCCGTCCTTCCCTTAACTAAGTGATAACACTGACTGTATTTCAGCAGTAAATAGTGATAAAAATAAAACCCTCTCAAGGGTTGCCGATTGGGCTCCTTTGATCTCCCCCGGGCGGATTACACAAGAAATTTTAGTTTTGTTGTTTACTGAGCTGCTCGCCGACTGTTATGCGACCAGCGTGTGTAGCTGGACCTATCTATCTGTTCAGAAGCTTGCAACACATCCACGGCCCGTAGGAGGCAAGATGAAGACGATGTCGAAGAATCTCTTGATCGCAATGGCACTGCTGGTTTTCGCAGCGACCTCGGCATTTGCGGCCACGCAGAACGCGGTGGTCTATGGAACCGTTTATGACGCCACCGGCAACCCGTTGCCGGGAGTGAGCGTATCGCTGGACAATCCGTCGCTCGGATTTGCCCGCTCCACCACCACCGCTTCCGACGGCTCTTACAATTTTGCCGAAGTGCCTCCCGCTGAAGGCTATCGCCTGACGGCATCGCACGGCGGTGCCAAGATCGACATCCGCTCCGGCATCACCGTCAACGTGGGCGATGAGCGCGTGATGCTCCCGCCGTTGAAGGAGCAGCCCGTGGTTGCCGTCGCGACAGGCACCAAGGCTGAAGTGAAGGAAACGAAGCTCGAAAGCCAGGGTGTTCGCAACGAAACCGTCTCTACCGCCATCTCGGGCGTTATCACTGGCGACCAGTTGCGTTCACTGCCTTTATACAATCGGAACTTCCTTGCCCTCGGATTGCTCACGCCGAACACGCATGACGTCGAAGGCGGTTCCGACCTCAATGGCGCGAGCTTCAGCGTCAACGGTCAGCGCCCGAGCTCGAATAACTTCTTGCTAGACGGCGCCGACAACGTCGCATCATCTTCAAACCAAGCGATTCCGTTCCAGGTCAATGACTCCATTCAGGAGTTCCGCGTAGCCTCTTCGACTGCGAACGCCGAATATGGACGCAGCGGTGGCGGTACTGTAAACGTCGTCACCCGACGTGGTGGCAACAAGTTCCACGGCAGTGCTTATGGCTATTTTGGCAGCGACGTCCTGAACGGCGACACGCCGCTTTCCAGCTATACAAACACGACCTTCGATAAAGCAGCTTCTTACGCCGGGGACCCCACTGTGCGCACGCTGCCGATCATCTCGCAGATCTTCCCTTGCGCTACAACGACTATGTGAACAGCGCCGCCTTCAGCGGCTTCTGCACCGACCAGATTGGCACCGCGACCACGGGCGCGTGCGGCACAGGCGCCAACACTTTCTTTGATCCCACTTCCATCTTGGCTTCCAACAACAGCCGCACGCAACCCTTCAATTCCAAACAGTTCGGTGTGAACGCCGGCGGCTCCATCATCAAGGACAAACTCTTCGCCTTTGGCAGCTACGAAGGAACACTGATCGATAATCCGAATCCGATCTTCGAGCGCGTCCCTTCACAATTCGATCGCACATATGACCCATACGCTACCGGCGCCTTTGGGTTCACCAACACCGATCCCAATTACGTCCTGGGTCAGAACATTCTCGGTTTGTTCCCTGCCTCGAACGTGGTGGGTGTGCCCGGCGTTGCTCGAGTTCTTCAAGGGGACCGCACCCAATTACACCAACGTCCACAACTTGTTGGGCCGGGCGGATTACGTCCAGACCGACAAGACGAACTGGAGTGTGCGCTACGCGTTGCAGGACTTGAATCAGTTGCACGATGATTCCTTGCCCAAACAATCGAGCTATCCCGGCAACGGTGCCATTCGCGACGTGCTCAATCAGAGTGTCAACCTGAGCATGGGGCACAGCTTCACCTCGGCACTGATCAACGAAGCCCGCCTCGGCATCACTCGTTTTGATCTGAAAGACCGGCCTGGGGATAAAAATTTCGACGCAACTTCGATCGGTCTTCCAAACGCATCGCTGCAATCCATACTCCTCACGGGGATCGACAAGCAGGCAAGTGGCGCAGTACCCGGTACTTTTGGTGCATTCAGCAATTGGGGAGGCTGTCCCGAAAGTGGCCCTTGCACTTTCTCAGCTCAGGCCCCCACCATGGATTATCTGTTCCCTATAAAGGCCTCGTCTGGGTGCGCCACTTACCGCTCCCAGCGCCCGCCGCGATACCACCTGGTATGGCGCCGACAACCTTTCATGGACCCGCGGAAAGCACGGCTTCAAGGTCGGATTTGAGTACCGGAACCAGGACAATCGTTTCCATAATGGCGCATTTTCGCGAGGCTTCGTATTTACTCGTCGAATATCGGCGAATTCACCAGCGATAGCGAAAGCGCATCGCAATTCACGACACCATCTTTTGATTTTGCTTATCGACAGCCCGACGACTACGCGGTTAATCTACGCTCCTACAACTTGGGCTTCTACGCGCAAGACACCTGGCGCTTCCATCCCCGCTGGACTTTGAACCTCGGTCTTCGTTGGGACTACTTCTGGTTCCCGACGAGGCTAGAGATCAGCTCTGGAACTTTGATCCGCAGGCGAACGGGTTGGTTCAAGTTGGCGGCACCGAAGTAGTGGATCCTTTCGGCAACGCTTGCACCAGCTTTGTTCATTACCCGGTTTATCCAGGCGGCAATAGTTCAATAACCCTTGGAACTGCTCGACAAGTACGAATGGTTCTAACCGGATCGCTAAGTCAGACACTAATAACTTCGCCCCGCGCTTGGGTATCGCCTGGGACGTCTTTGGCACTGGCAATACGGTCGTGCGCTTTGGCACCGGGTTGTTCTATGACCAACGGCCTGCAAGTCAATACGCGCAACTGATGTTCAACCGCCCGAACTATTACAACAATGACAACCCGCAATTCATTCTGGGCCAGGAAGGTGATGGATTCGGCTTCGGGGCTGGCGGGTT
>CAVQGF010000011.1:0-27937 GCA_963711965.1 uncultured Acidobacteriota bacterium
GTGGCAAGAGCCAGCCCACGTTGACAGCGACGGCTGCGGTCTGAACCAGCAGCAGACCGAGCGCGAAGCGGAAGGCATTGCCGCGCTGTGCCGGTCGCCACTCCAGCAACCGATGCACCCGGTCGCTCAACGGAGTGTCCGCCTCCGGCGCAAGACTCATCCCCAGCTCAGGCGTGAGAACGGCGGATTCCCGCCCTACCTTCACCAAGGCCGAAGCAAGATCGGCGGCGCTGAGCGCGTCGCTCACGGAACGCTCGTCGGCTGCGATCTCAGCGGCATGCAGCCACGCGCGGTCAAGTGAATCCAAGAACGGAAACTTGCAGAAGCGGATAATGATCTGCTTGAAGTTGTCGGCCGAGCTGGCATGGGCAAGCTCATGGCGGATCGCCGCCTGCAACTCGTCGGCATCCAGAAGCTCGGTAGTATGACGCGAAACCAAAAGCCGAGGCCTGAAGATTCCCGCCACAAACAAATTCGCTCCCGGCTCCTGCAGCTCGTAAACCGGCAGGCTGGCACCCGCACCTTCCCACACCGACGCTCGCCGGAAGATGCTCGCGGTGCTTTGCCACGCCCGGTAAAGAATCAGCGAGCGGCTGGCGAGCCAGGCAAGGCACAACAGCGTAAGAATTGCGGCCCATGCGCCGACCAATTCGTCGGCCGCCGGCGGCTCAAGCACGCAGAACGATGGCATCACAACCAGTGCGAGCACGATGAAGGCGCTCACAACAGGAGAGACTCTTAGCGCGAACAGCGAATCGGCACCCTGGACTACATTTTTCTTCTTGAGTTGGTTCCAGCAAACGGCGAGCAGCACCGAGAGCGCAGCGTACAGCAGGATGAACACGCTGGCGCAGACGATCGCGAAGCGCACCCAGTACATCATCGCTGTTCCTTCTTTCGAAGATCGCGACGCTTCCTCGCGACGGCCTGTTGCAACTCCTCGAGAAGTGCGGCGTCGTGCTCGCTGATGGTATCAACCAAAAATGAGATCGGCGCTCGATGCTCAACGGATGACGCAAGCAATTCCTTCAGACCTGCCGCCACCAGGTTCTGATTCAGCTCGGCTTCGCTCTGCTTGGGACGATAACGGAATGCGCGGCCTTCAGGCGAGCGCTCGAGCAGTCCCTTTTTGTAGAGCCGATCAAGCGTGGTCATGATGGTGGTGTATGCGCCATCGACGGCGGAGTCATCGATCAGCTCGCGGACGGTCGCATCGCCACGCGTCCATAACACGCGCAGGAGCTCATCTTCAAGCGGACCAAGTTGGCGGCCGGCGATCAACGACGATTTAAGACGCTGCAGCATAGGCTCAAAGCTTCGACAGTCAGACTACGCTTTCTTTTTAATGCGTTCAACTAGAAGTGGAAGCGCAGACCGGCATCCACGCGGCGGCTTGGCATCAGGTACAACTGCCCGTCGCCAAGTTCGCTGACTGAGATAGCGTCGCGCCGGTCGCCGAGGTTCCGGCCATCCACGCGCAGCTCCCATCGCCCGGTTCGATAACCGATACCGGCACCCACGGTCGCGAATCCACCTACGAGCGTCGTATTCTCCCGGTCTGCAAAACGGCTGCCGGTGTAGTTCACTTCAGCGCCGCCGAAAAATCCCTTTGGTGGCTGATAGTAGAGCGATACTGCAGAGAGATTTTGTGCCGACATCTCCAGGCGGTTTCCTGCCAGCTGTAACCCTTCAGCATCGAAGTCGGTGAACCGCGCGTCATGGTAGCTGTAGTTCGCGCGCGCGATCACGTTCTGCGGCAAGAAGAGCTCCACGCCGGTCTCAAACCCCTTCATGCGTTGCGTTCCGCCATTGATCAATCCCGGAAGTCCACCCACGTCTACGGGGAGAACCAGGTTGGTGAAATCCATGAGAAACCCAGACGCTTCTGCTTCGACTCGGTGATTGAAGAACCGCCCTTTGAACCCGCCCTCAACGCTGTGCGAGGTTTCGGGATCCAGGATCTGTTTGCCTTCGAAAAGCTCACCGATGCCGAAGTCGATAGCTGCCGGCTTGAATGTTTCGCGGAAGTTCACATACAAACCCGCTGAATCCTGCTTCTGCTGCCAAACCGTGTACATTGCGCCCAGGTTGGCTCCAACATGAGCATCGGTGCGATCGCTGGTGATGTCGTGCGGATCAGCGGGATCGGGATCAGCATCGCGCCTGGATTCGTGAGTCACGTTCGCTCGAAGGCCGGCGTCAATGCGCAACCGCTCCAGCGGCTTCCACTCCACCATGGCATATGGGCCAAAGAAGTTGCGGTTGTCCTCGATCACTACATCCAATTCATCCGGTTGCGGCACATCGACAGCAAACGCACCATTCAGCGGCACGCTGTAATCGAAGTCGGCGCCATTCGCCCGGGCGCGTCCATGAAGGTAATCCGCACCGGCGACGAACGTGACCGCGTGCTGCATCTTCCAGGTGAGATGGCTGTCAATGTAAATGTCGGTCAGGTGGATCTTTTCGCGGACACCGTGAGCATTAAAGACTGTTCCCGTGGGATCAAAGTCGGTTTCCGGATCTTCCAGGAATCCCCGGAGGATATCTTGATTGCTGTGCGAGACCGAGACGGTTGTGGTCCAAACCCCGCTACCCACGGCACGGTCGAAGCCGCCCATAAAGGTCCCGCGATGATCATTGATAAATGACCCGCGCGGATTGTGGTTTGCGTCTACGAGGGTCGTGAGCGGACTGTTCGGATCCTGGTCGAGCCAGTTCATGTCGAAGTTGAACCAGACCCGGTTGACGCCTGAAAACTTACGTTCCACCCTCCAAAGTCCGTGCCCTCGACGATAAGCTTCGCGCGGATCGCTGAAGCCCACGCGCTCGGCATCGAGCGTCAGCCGCGACTTCCATTCACCGCCGAGCGGTACTGGTGTCGAGAACGAACCGCCGCCGCTCTCGAAGCTTCCGCCATGCAACTCCACGTTGCGGTCTTTGGAATCCACTCCACGATGTATGACGTGGATCACGCCCACGAATGAAGTAGCGCCATAGGTGATCGGCGCCGGACCGCGCATCACTTCGATCCGCTCCACGTCGGCGAGATTCAAAGACGTGAGCGCCGGATTGAAAGCTCCGCCCCACGGCACCCCGTCCACTACCAACAGGAAGGCGTCAAACTCTTTTACACCCCAAAAATCCGGTACATAACTGGCCGGGCCGGCATCGCCACCCGGGGCGACCTCAACTCCGATCGCCGATGACAATGCGCCGCGCAGGTCGCGCGCGCCACGTTGGCGCAGCTCTTCCCCGCTGAACACCTCGATGGCAGCGGGAACCTCTTCCGGGTCTTCCGGCGTGCGAGTAGCCGTAACCTCAACCGATTCATGCACCGTTGGAATCTGTTGGGCGGTGGTTTGCGAGTTTGTGGTTGTGTTCGCCTGTGTGCTGACGGGACTATTCTGCGCAAATGCAACTACGAAGCAAAAACAGCAAAAGCTGATACAAGCCGCTGTGTATCTCCACGACATCGACGCCCCTCGGTGCCGCAATTCTCACCGGCACAGCCGACTAAGTTACGCGAGAGCCACTGCTACTACCATTAATAGTAAAGAGCCAACGCCACCATCCAAAATTCCCCAGCCGTTTCTGAGAATAATCAATGTAATCTGTATGAAATACGGTGCTAAGATTCGCGCCGATGAGTTCCGCCGACCTACTGCCTGCCCCATTACAATCTTCACCACCGGTGCGTGCTTCTTATCGACCGGAGTTGGATTTGTTGCGATTCTTCGCCTTTACTTTGGTTTTTTTGCACCATACGATGATTGCTTCGTGGGGCCGTGTCGCCGCCCTCGGGGAGGGATCGCCTCCAGTACTTATCACTGCGCTTGGGTTCGGAAGTGATCTTTTTTTTATTCTCACGGCCTACCTGATAACCACCCTTTTGCTGCGGGAACGTGAAAGCTCCCGCCACGTTGAGGTCGGCAGTTTTTACTTGCGGCGAGTCCTTAGAATATGGCCGCTGTATTTCCTTTGCATAATCGTCATTGCTGCTCTGGAATATTCAGCACCGAGTCGGCATATGAGTTCCATACATTATTCGGCGCTTCTGTTCTTCGCGGGTAACTGGGCGTTTGCGTTCATCCCGGTGGATACGATCGCCACTCCTTTCTGGAGCATTTCTGTTTCCGAGCAGTTTTATCTGGTCTGGCCCTGGATCGTCGCACGCGCATCGAGAAAAACAATGTTTCTGTGTGCTGCTGGAGCTACCACTCTTGGCATCCTGTACCGCGCTGTGATGATCCATCAAGGCGTTCCGTGGCAAATCATCCATTTTTCGACCATAGCGAGGCTGGACGCCTTGGCCGTCGGGGTAGCGATTGCATTGTGGCTCCGGGGCAGCGTTCCATCGCTTCGGCCGCTAACCCGGGGCGCGCTCGCCGTAGCTTCGATATCACTTTGTATTCTGATACTGGAGATTTCGGATCACTTCCCGGCCATCCGCTTTCAGAAGGCTGGTTCGTTGTATCCCCTCGTCGTCTTTTGCTGTGCAGGATTCTTTGTTTCGGTGCTTGGTATAGGCGGTGCCCGATCAAACGGGGTGATGCGGTCCAAAGTGGTCCATTATTTAGGCAAGGTCAGCTTCGGAATGTACATGTGGCATGCCATTGTTATTTCGACGCTGATCCGGCTCGGCGCCGTGCGATGGTTGGATAGCAGCCCAGTCCGACAGCTCCATCATGGCCAATTCTGGGTAGGTCTCTCTGCGGTTTTGCTGTTTTTTGCGGTGACGTTCATTATTGCGAGTGTCTCGTATTTTTTCTTCGAAATGCCGTTTCTAAAGCTGAAGGCTTCATTGTCGCCGATAACGGCTCCTCTTACTTTGCATCGCATATCTATGCTTCAACGCCTAAATGTGCTTCAACCAAAGCTATCAGCTCAGCCGGATTCAGCGGTTTCGTGATGTACGCGGTGCAACCGCTGGCATATCCCCCGATCACATCGTCGTCCTCGCCACGCGTGATCACCAGGATGATAGGTGTCCCGTTGAGTTCGGCTGATGCGCGGATCATGCGGCAGGCTTGGACGCCGTTCATGCGCGGCATCACTACATCCATCAAGATCAAGTCTGGTTTTTCTTCCATCGCCATGCGGACAGCTTCTTCCCCATCACTGGCCGTTAACAGAAGCAGATTCGGCGACTCGCCCAAGATCGCCCGTTCCATCAGGAGAGTAGTGAGCGAGTCGTCCACGAGAAGTATTTTTTTAGTACGCGCAGGACTCTCGCCAGTCGCTGCGCGTGTTAGGTGATCGTGGGTCATAAGATCCAGCTCTCTAGTCCAGCGCATAATCTGGCGACTCGATTTTCTTCACCGAGACCGCGCCCTTCAACGGAAGGATCATCGGTACCTCGCGGCGATAGTCCGCATACTCGGGATGGAAGCGCACCAGGTCGCGCTCTTCGAACTGGATCGCCACAAAGATGTAAGCAGTGGTTGCGATCGCGAATACCAGGTGTGCGGTCGTCATCACCGGCGCCGACCAGAAAACCATGAGCCAGCCCACGTACAGCGGATGCCGGACATAGCGATAGGGTCCGGGCGTGCGGAACTTAAGCTGCGTGTACGGACGTCCGCGCAAGTAAAGCCAGACCTGTCGCAGTCCGAACAGATCGAAGTGATTGATCAGGAAGGTAGCGACGAGCACAGTGACCCAACCCAGAGCAAACAACACATTGATCGCGATGACAGCGGAGTGGTTCGTGACGCTCCAGACCACGCCGGCCAGCGGCTCCCATATTGCAAACAACAATATGAGCGCCACACTCGAGAACAGGACGTACGTACTGCGCTCCACTGGCTCAGGCACGATGCGCGTCCACATGCGCTTGAACCAGGGACGCGCCATGATGCTGTGCTGCAATGCGAAAATCCCCAACAGCAGCAGGTCGATGATCAAGGCCTGCAAAAAGGGAGACTTAGGTGCGGTGTCCATCGGCCTGGGCACTCCGAAATTTCCTAAGAAACCGATCGCGTATAAGAAAGTCGCAAAGAACACCAGATAGCAAACGGATCCATATACAAAAGCTGTGATTCGACTGAACATGGTTTCTCCTTGAAGCATTCGGCATCGTGGGGAGCGGTGAGCAACGGCGAATACTTGAGCAGGACCCGTTCCACTAACTCCATCAAATGTTCTGCTTTGCCAGTGCCTTGCTGTTCCATCTGCCACCTCAATTTTTTCGGAGCCACCGAACCCAAGTCTTTGCAGTCGGCTTGCCCCCGGTGCTGTGCTTCTGTGACAAGATAGAGGTGTACCAAGAGGCAAGTCCTGAGCTAATTCCGGGATTTTTCCGGGATTTCGTCGGGTGTTCGGATTTAGAGAGCGGCAGCGTGCAATCAACCGTCAACTTCGGGACCTACCGTTTCGATCTCCAGACCGGGCGTCTGTGGTCGAGCGTGGACGAGGTCCGCCTGACTCCCAAAGCCGCGGCGGTTTTAAGAGTCTTGCTGGACAACGCTGGAACCCCGGTAAGCAAGGAAGAACTCTTCGCGTCGGTGTGGAAGGACACTGCCGTTACCGACGATGCTCTGACATCCTGCATCCAGGAATTGCGCAAGGCTCTTGCCGACGACGCCAAGCAGCCTCGCTTCATCGAAACCCGCCACCGCAGGGGATATCTGTTCGCTGCCCCGCTCTGCATCGCAGCCGCAGCCGATGTCCCAGTGCCAAAGACTCAAGATCAGATCTCGACCATAGCCGTGTTGCCGTTCGCGGACATGAGTCCAGAACGCGACCAGGATTACCTCTGTGAAGGTCTGGCGGAGGAGCTCATCAATGCTTTGGCCAACGTTGACCGGCTTCGCGTCGTCTCCCGGACGGCCGCATTCCAATTTCGTAGCAGCGGCGGCGACGTCAAAGAGATCGGCCGCCAACTGGATGTTCAGAATCTTCTTGAAGGAAGTGTGCGTAAGTCGGCCGATGAGCTGCGCGTCACCGTGCAACTGATCGAGGTCGCCACCGGGTATCACCGATGGTCGCAGCGTTTTGATCGCAAGCTTGAGGACGTTTTCGCTATTCAGGACGCCATCGCCCAAAGCGTGGTCGCTTCACTGCGCGGAAGTCTCTTGAGCGAACGTGAAAAACAAGCGCTGCAGCGGCCACAAACAGGCCCAGACGCTTATGAATATTATTTGCGCGGTAGCCAGTACCTTCCACTACGCACAGAAGCTGATCTGAAAAAAAGTGCAGGAATGTTCGAACAGGCCATCGCACTCGACTCAAAATACAGCCCCGCCTACGCCGGCCTGGCGATGGTGCATTCGGTGCTATATGAATGGTTCGGCTCCAAAGATGAAGATTTGGCTGCTGCGCAGCTCGCGAGCCGACGAGCGCTGGAGATTGCGCCCGACCTGGCCGAAGCCCACGTCGCCCATGGTTTCACGCTCTCACTATCGCGCCGCTACCAGGACGCTGGTCGAGAGTTCGAAGAGGCAAGGCGTCTCGCTCCCAACCTCTTCCACGCCTACTATTACGACGGCCGCAGCAGCTTCGCCGGCGGGAATCCCAAGCGGGCGGTCGATTCGTTCAAAAAAGCCGCGGAGATCCGCCGCGAGGACTATGAGAGCGCGTTGCTCCTCGCATTGCCGTTGCGAGTGCTTGGTAGGATGGACGAAGCGCGGCAGTCGGCGGAGGAAGGCATTCGGCGCGCTGAGCGCAGCCTGAAGCTGAATCCCATGGACGTGCGTGCTCTTTCGTTGGGTGCTTGCGCCTTTATAGATATAGATGATCCCGAGCGCGCCATCGAGTGGACAGAACGAGTGCTCCACCTGTTCCCTGAGGACATGAGCGCTCTTGCCAACTCCGCGTGCGTCTACGCGCGCTTAGGGGAAAAAGCCAAGGCCCTCGACTTGCTCGAAAAAATGTTTGCAAAAAATTGGGGCAAGCGCGATTGGATCGAACACGACCCTGACTATGACAGCCTGCGCGACGAACCGCGCTTCAAGAAATTCTTCACGGCACTGAAGTAGCTTCGGCCGATGCTCTTAACGGGAAGTTTGGTGGACCTGGTCGGGATCGAACCGACGACCTTCCCGGCGAGCCGGGGCGCGAGAGAGGAAGGTGTTTGGTGGACCTGGTCGGGATCGAACCGACGACCTCTTCCATGCCATGGAAGCGCGCTCCCAGCTGCGCCACAGGCCCACTGTGTAAGGAAGGACGAACTTTTATTTTCGCTTAGCCCAGCAGGTTAGTCAAACCTGAGCGGTTCCAGCACCGCTCAGGTTCAACGAGAAACCGAGACAACCAGAAACGGATTCTAGAAGTTGAACATGTCCCGCATATCGCCCGATTGACCATTGCGACCGTTCAGCGATCCCAGACTCCAGTTCCACTGGATGAAGCTCAGGATGGAAACGTCGTCCATGGTGACGTGCGAGACGTAACCCTGCTTCGCCAGCCGGGGAGATGACCAGCATGGGGACGCGAACGCCCAGGCCCTGGCTGTCGACAGTTGCGGCGGAACGTGGTCGTACCAGTCCGCCGCCTTCGTCCCAGAGGACCACTATCGCGGTATCGGGCCACGCCGGCTGATGCTTGAACCCTCTGGATCATGTATGTCAGCCAATTCAATCCGCCGAAAGACGACTGCCTGACCCAGGATGCATTGAGTGGATCGGCCCCGGCTGCGATGAACACAACCGAAGGCAGAGTGTTGTTATCGAGCTGGGCGAAGAAATTCGGCAAGTCCTGAATGTGTTCGCTGTTCTGCGTGCTGGTGAAGTACTGGAATGGATTCTGCGTGGCGACATATCCCAGGTCTGCAGGCGTTGTAGTTTTCCTGAAACCAGGTCCAAGTCACGTTCTTGCTGTTCATCTGGTCCCCGACATTGGGAAATGTGAACGGCTGGCGCTGCAGCGTCCGGCTTTTGGCAAGGCCCATAGAAAGGCTGCACGCTGAAGATAAAGTTGTTGTCGCTGGCGGCAACTAGGTACAGTGGGTTGGTCGGCGCGCTGCCCGTAGTGGAAGAATGGAAGTGATCCGCCAGCGCGAACTGCCCGGCTCACGTTCCAGAGCTTGTCCATCGCCGTGATGCTGGAATCGTAGTAGCCCATCGAAATGTCGCCGATTCCTGCGAGCGAAGTCGTCCATTGCGCCGCCGTCGATGGATGCCACGTAGTCCGCATGCGAGTGGCCAAGGTCAGCCGGATTTGTGTCGGTCAGGAGTGAGGGGCTGATAGTTCCGCCGCTTGCGCTGGGTTGCGTGAACCCGGCACGCCAGGCTGTATGCCGGCGACGTCTGGCCATGCGGTGGGGTAAACTTCCCGAACAAATGATCGAACGATGAGTTCTGCATCACGATCACGATCACGCGCTTGACCGCCGACTGCGTCGCTGCGTTGTTTCCGCCGCCGTTACTTGCTGCGTGGAGACACCGCGGCACGCCGCCATCGACATGACGAAGACTATCGCCACCAAAAAGGAAGCCAGCTTCTTAAAATTCGTTACCCGAGACCTAATTCTCATTTCAGGGAACCTACCAAAGCTCAGCGGACACCTTTACCCCTGAATGGATAGCGTTTAGAGAGAGGAAGTTGCCCTGCAGCTCTGGATTACTGGCAGGCGGCTGCTGGGGTGGTTTAAACTGGCGCTCCAGGCAGCACGCAAAAAACCTTTGCGCAGAGTTGCTCATCTGATGGATTGGGCCCAGATCCAGGAAATTAAGGACTTGTAATGACACGTAAGCCGTGGCTGTGCGCTGCCCTCGTTTTGCTATTTAACCTTCTTCTCCCTAGCGCGATCGCCCAGTACGCGAGCCCGGCTGCGGAAGCGAACTCGATCCTGGTGCAGATCAGCCAGGCATCGACCGACGCACAGCGCGATGTCGCCCAGCTGCGTATCGATAAGTGGAAGATCGATGGTGACGCCAAACGCCGTGCCGAAAGCCGCGCCGAATCCATCTCCCGAAACCTTGCCGCTGCCCTGCCCGGCATGCTCGACGCTATTCGCGTTGCGCCCAACAGCCTGGCTGCCAAATTCAAGCTGTATCGCAATCTCAGCGCGCTCAACGATCCGATGGCAGCGCTGGCCGATGACGCCTCCAGCGGCCCCAAAGAAGACCGCAATGCGCTGACGTCTGGATCTCGAAGAATTGGAGCGCGCTGCGCATCGCTCTGGGCGAGCGCCTGGAGCGGCTTACCGCAAGCGCCGATTCTGACCTTGCCAAGTTCCGGGCCGGGGTCAAGAACCCGGCCGCCACCGGCTCCAAGAAGATCATCATCGACGACACCGAGCCGGCTCCGAAAAAGCCGCGCCGCAAGCCAGCCACTCCATAAAGGACTCAATCAACAGGCTACTTCCGGAACTTTCCTCGTAGCATCGGTGTCTAACTATCGAGCGGCTTACCCCCCAGGAGCCACTCTGGAAAACAGGTATTTGCCGTGCTAAGGTTTGAGGTGACGCCATGAAAGCATTGGCGGGAGCATCAGCTTTGGGCAATGTAGCCAGCGCGATCGGGGTTCGCAGCGAAGAGTCATTCGGTAGTGGCCGAGCTGAAGGCCGGCTCCGAAGAGGCGTTCTCGTGGCTGATCGCGCACTATCATCAGCCCGTCTATAGCCTTGTCTATCGCATGGTGAACGACCCGGCCGACGCCGCCGACACCGTGCAAGACGTCTTCATCAAAGTCTTCCGCGGCATCAAGCACTTCCACGGCGAATCGAGCCTGAAGACTTGGATCTACCGCATCGCGGTACATGAGGCGTCGAACCGCCGCCGCTGGTGGTCGCGCCACAAGGGCAAAGAAGTCACCATCGAGGCGGAATCGCATGGGCCAGGAAGAAGGTCTGGGCCTTGGTTACAAAGACACGCTCGCAGGACCGTGCGAGTCGCCCTTCGAATGTGCCATGCACGAAGAAGTTCGAGCGAAGGTAGAGGCCGAGCTGGCGCAGGTGAATGAGCCGTATCGCACCACCGTCGATCCTGCGCGACATTGAAGATCTTTCCTACGAGGAGATCGCTGAAGTGACCGCCGTTTCGCTCGGAACAGTGAAGTCGCGCTTGATGCGCGGCCGCCAGGCGCTGAAGAAGAGATTGGAACAGTACGTGAAGGAACATGGGGCCGGAACTCGGGATTATCGGCAGGCGCGGGCAAGAAAGCTGCCGCACCGGAACATGTGCGGGATGCGCATCGTGTAGAGGTTGTGACAATGAATCCGACACAGACACAATGCGAGCAGATGCGCGCTATGTTTTCTTCGTATCTCGATGGTGCCCTTACGGGTGCCGAGATGCAGAGTATCGCCCGGCACATGCAGGAATGCGGGGAATGCCGCGCCGAGTACTCATCGCTGGCGAAGAGCCAGCGGCTGGTCGCATCGCTTGGCCGCAAGCCGGCGCCTCGCGACCTGGCCTTGCGCTTGAAAGTCGCTCTTTCCAGCGAATCCAGCGCATTCCTTGGTATGAGTCGCTGCGCGTTGCAGTGGCAGATCGCCATGAACAATTTCATGCTGCCCGCCACGGCAGGCCTGTTCAGCGCGGTGCATTTTCTTCGGCCTCGTGATCGGATACGTCACCGTGCCGGCGAGCGCCATCTGCACGCACCACCGACGTTCCGACCATGTTATTCACTCCCGCTCAACTGCGCATGGCTCCCAGCGAGATGGAACTTGGCCTTCCCGAGTGACGAATCCATCGTGGTCGAGACCTTGGTGGATGCCAACGGACGCGTGGCCTCGTACCGCGTGATCTCAGCTCCCGAGAATGCGCAAAAGCTTCTCACCAAGCTGGACAACATGTTGATCTTCACTGTCTTCAAGCCAGCGACGACATTCGGAAAGCCGACTTCGAGCCGCGTGGTGCTTTCGTTCTCCAGCGTCAACGTGCGCGGATAAACCAGTCTTGTGTGGCCGCGGGCGTCCTCGCCCGCGGTTTGTTCCGCAACAGTCACTTCGCTTAAACTAGAAAGATTCCCAGGAGGATCTTCTGCTCCGGCGGCCCTGTTCTCCGTCATTCTGCTCGCTTCTTCGTTGCTGTGGTCGCAGCAGCCGCAAGGGGGCTCCTCGTCTAAACCCGGCGGGTATGCTCCGCTCGGAAGCGCCGGAATCCAAGATCACGTTCGATTCGAGCGAGACCCTGTTCAGCATCTTCTCCGCTCTGAATGCGTGCGGGTATGATGCCGATCTCGCTTCATCGCAGCCCGTACGCCAGCAAGTCCGCACAGCTCTCGCGAAAGCCGCCGCTGATTCGGGCGACGCACGTTCCGCACAGACCCGCCTTTGTGCTTTCTACAGCGACCACCAGCAGCCCGAACCCGGACGCACTCTGGCGCAGTACGTTTCGCTCGGTTTGTATTTGGGTGAGCCGCCGAAGTTCGCATTGACCATCCCCGAAT
The DNA here is from genome assembly GCA_963711965.1 of uncultured Acidobacteriota bacterium. Classification (GTDB taxonomy): domain Bacteria; phylum Acidobacteriota; class Terriglobia; order Terriglobales; family Acidobacteriaceae; genus CAVQGF01. The sequence goes on from CAVQGF010000011.1 coordinate 12,340, forward strand.
CCGATCTTCCGCCCGACGCCGCGTACGTGCAGGGATTTATTCCGATCTTGCGCTCCTATTACTTGGCCGCCGGTCTGCACGACATTTGGCAGCAACATCGGCCTGAATATGAAGCGATGCTCGCCGGATTTCATCAGCCCGTCTCGCAGATGATCTCGCAGGTGGATTTTTATTTGCGCATGCCGGTGAGCGGATACCTCGGGCGGCGGATGGAAGTTTTCGCGGAGCCGATGGGGCCATCTTCCCAAGTCAACGCGAGGCAGTATGGCTCCGACTATCTGCTGGTCCTTTCGCCGAGCCAGCAAGGATTCAAGCTCGATCCTATCCGTCATCTTGTATCTGCATTTCATCCTCGATCCGCTTGCTACCAAGCATTACAACCAGATCAAGCAATTGGAGCCGATCCTGGGCGAGGTGCAGAACGCACCCATGGAGCAGAGCTTCAAATACGACATAAGTCTGCTCGTCACTGAATCATTGGTCCGGGCGGTGGAGGCGCGGTCTATTGGGTTGAGTCCGGGCAGCAGCAAGTCGCCATCGAAGCAGGAAGAAAGCCTGCGCGAAGCTGCGGTGACCGATGCTATGAGCGAAGGCTACGTGCTGACGCAGTACTTCTACGAGACCCTGAAGGCTTTCGAGAAGGAGCCCACCGGTATCAAAGACAGCTACGGCAATTGGCTCGATGACCTGAGTCTCTCGCGCGAGCAGAAGCGCGCCCGCGAGATCGTCTTCAAGGACCGCGCCGCACCTGAGCTTGTACACGCATCTAAGCCGATGCAGGTCGGATTGGTGGACGCAGCCGAATCCAAGCTCTCCTCCGGCGACGTTGCGTCGGCGGAGGAGCTGGCCAAAGCTGCTCTCCAGAGAAAAAATGAGGACCCGGCGCGTGCCATGTTCTTGTTGGCCCGAGCGGCTACCGCACGCAATGATCGTGCGGCAGCCCGCAGCTACTTCGAGGAGACCTTGAAGATCGCTTTCGAGCCGCGGGTGGTGGCCTGGTCACATATTTATCTGGGACGCATGCTCGATCTGCAGCAGGAGCGTGAAGCTGCGCTGTCGCATTACAAGGCGGCGCTTGCTTCCGGAGACTCCACGCCCGACACCAAATCGGCCGCCGAGCGTGGACTCGCGCAGGCTTATGCTCCGCCTTCCGCCTCGCGGAGCGGCGAGCAGCAATAAAATTTCCATACGGCTTACGGGCCGTCTAAAGAAAGAGGTATCAAGAATGAAGTTGCAACACGTGGCCCTCATCATCGCGTTACTCCTCGTCGCTGGGGTGGCTTTCGCACAATCGAATCCATCTTCTACTTCTGCTTCGGGCAGCACTGATCCAGCGCAGGGTTCACAGCAACCCGCCCCGGCGCCCAACCGGCACAAGGCGCGCAGCCGGCCGCGGGTGCGCAGCCCGCTCAGCCAGCCACGCCGCAGGCCAAGACCAAAGACGAATACGACGCTTTCATGCAGGTCCAGAACGCGCCTGATCCTGCGACCGCTGAAAATCTTGCCATCGCGTTTGAGACGAAATATCCCCAGAGCCAACTCAAGGCCATGGCCTACAACATGGTCATGAAGAAATACTCAGACACCAACAACGCCGACAAAGTCTTGACCACCGGGCGCAAGGCGGTCTCGTTCGATCCCGACAACGTGCAAGCCCTTCTGCTTGTCTCCAGCTCTTTGGCGAACACGACTCACGACACCGACATCGATCGTGATGAGAAGCAAGCCGAACTTAAGAAGGACGCCACGCACGCGATCGAATTACTGAATGCAGGAGCTCTCACCCGGCTTGGGGCGACTCCGGAACAGAACAACGCTGCCCTGTCACTGGCTTATTCCGCCCTCGGTACAATGGACGCGCACCTACACAACTGGGCGCCCGCTGAACCGAATCTGCGCAAGGCGACGGAGTTGAGTCCCGAAGGTGATCCGGTGACTTGGCTCAACCTTGCCCTTGCGCTCGATAACCAGCAGAAATATCCCGACGCCATGAACGCCGCGAACAAAGCTGCCCAATTGGCAACCGCGCCTGGCTACGAAGAAGTTTTGGCGACGGCAAAGGGGGAGCAGGCACGGTTGAAGCAGCTTTCAGGAGGCGCAGCAACGACTCCTAATGCATCCGCACAGCCGCAGCGGCCGACAGGAACGAATGCGATGCCAAGTTCCACCGGTCCAAACGCGCAGAACAAGCCGCAACAAACGGTCCCCAACAAGAAGTAAACCCTCGTTTGACGAATGGCAACAACATCACGGCGCTGGAAGCGGTGCTTGGGCACCGCTTCGCGCGTCCTGAGCTGTTGGAGCAGGCCCTCACTCACAGTTCACACGCGCATGAATCTGCCGATGATGAAAATGCCGAGCCTGGGGCACAGCGGCGCGACAACGAGCAACTCGAGTTTCTTGGTGATGCGGTCCTCGGCCTGATCACCAGCGAGGCCCTGTGGCAACGCTTCCCAGCTTTCCACGAAGGACAGCTTTCGAAGATGCGCGCTCATTTGGTGAGCGAGCGGCATCTGGTCCGCTCCGCGGCATCGCTCGGCGTCGGCGGATTTTTACATTTGGGGAAGGGCGAAGAGAAAAGCGGCGGCCGGGAAAAACCGGCGCTTCTAGTGGATGCCCTCGAAGCTATCGTCGCCGCGCTTTACCTGGATGCAGGGCTCGATGCCGTACGGGCCTTCATTCTGAAAAACATCATCGACCCCGAACTTGAACGCCTCAAGGCTTCCAACTCTGCCGGACTTGCCGTCAGTGATTTCAAGTCCGCCCTCCAGGAGGCCTTGCAATCTGCCGGAAAGCCACAGCCTTCTTATGTGGTCACGCGCGAAGAAGGTCCCGACCATCGCAAGCAATTCACCGTTGAGGCGCGCATCCTGCCGCGCACCGGAGGGACACCCGAGTACGTGGCCCGCGCTACCGCTTCTACCAAGAAGCAGGCCGAGCAACTCGCGGCCGAGCAGGCGCTCGAACATATTCGTCTCTATCCTTTAGTCCACGATCAGGCCGAATGAACACGCTCCCAGAATCCGTTACTGAACAACCACCTGTTGCGCCGGATAAGCCTGCAGCGGAACCGGCGCGCCAAAAAGATTCCTGGCTTGCATCGGTCCAGTCGCTGGTTTCGACGATCGTCATCGCCGTCTTCGCCATCACATTCATCGTTCAGGCATTCCAGATCCCCTCAGAGTCCATGGAAACCACGCTTCTCATCGGCGATTATCTCCTCGTCGATAAAGTCCACTTCAGCAATGGAGGCGTCTGGGGCAAGATCCTTCCCTACGAGCAACTCAAGCGCGGCGAGATCGTCGTCTTTCGTTACCCACTCTCGCCGGAATTGCATTTCGTGAAAAGGGTGATCGGCTTGCCCGGCGACCGCGTGAAACTTGTGGATCGCCAGGTCTACGTCAATGGTGAGCGCATGCGACAGGAGCAGTACGCGCGTTTCACCATGTTCGACCGCAATGGATTCCGCGACGATTTTCCCCAGATCGATCGCATTGATGGCATCGACCCAGGCTGGCTTAACACTATGCCCAAGCTGGTGCACAACGGCGAACTGATCGTGCCGCAGGGTCAATATTTTATGATGGGCGACAACCGCGATCACAGCTCAGACAGCCGTTACTGGGGGTTGGTTCCGCGCGAAAATGTGGTCGGTCGCCCGCTCCTCATCTACTTCTCGATCGACGCTCCTCCTCCCAGCGGCCCCGATGGTAGACTTTCACGTTGGATATCCATGCTGCGGAATCTGCCCAGCCTTATTCGCTGGCGCCGCATGCTTCGCATCGTGGACTGATCTCTGGCACAAGGATCGGCGTGGGTAAGCGAGACAAGAAAGCAAAAGAAGCGGCTCCCGAAAAGCCCAAAGAGACCACAGCCGAATTCATCGCCTCCATGGCGTCGGTACTGGTCACTGGACTGTTTATCATCACCTTCATCGTGCAGGCCTTCGAGATACCCTCAAGCTCGATGGAGAACACGCTGCTTATCGGAGACCACGTCTTCGTCGATCGCGAACGATTTGCCCCGCCCACAAAGTCGTTAGGCCCGCTGCTCCCCTACCGCGAGATCAATCGCAATGACATCGTCGTGTTCGTGTCAGTGGACACACCGGGCATGTACATCGTGAAGCGCGTCGTCGGATTACCCGGAGATCATCTTCGCGTAGTCGATGGGAATCTATATCGCAACGGTGAAAAGCTGAACGAGAGTTACGTCATCCATAGCGAGCCTCCGAATCCGCCCAATCCGTATTCCATGTATCGCGATAACTTCCCCAAATTTCCACCACCCGAAGGAATGGATATTCCTCAGGAATGGATCTTGACCATGGGCTCGCATATTCAAGGGGGCGAGATCGTTGTGCCGCCAGACACTTACTTCGGCATGGGTGACAATCGCGACGTCAGCAAAGACAGCCGCTACTGGGGATTCATTCCCCGGGCCAATATCATTGGACGCCCAATGTTCATATACTGGTCTTTTGAAACGCCGCGTGGCCAGTACCAGAAGAACACCATCGCAGACCGGGTGCAGTTCGTGCTCCATGTGATCACGCACTTCTTCACTGAAACGCGATGGAGCCGCACCCTGAAAATAGTCCGTTAGTACCTCAACCCTCGTAGATTGCGAAGCGATTCATGAGCATCACACCGGCGACTCCATCTCAATTCGATGAAGTATTGAACACCCGCCGGCGTGGGCGTTGGATGCTCATCGTCATCGTGCTCATCTTGCTGGCGATCTTCGTGCCGCCTCTCATCTCGCTGAACCGGCTGAAGGGGCGGGTGGGTGCCACCATCGGGGCGTCGCTGGGAAGAAGGGTCAGCATTGGCCGCATCAGCCTGCGCTTATTGCCGCAACCCGGTTTCGATCTGAGCGACGTCACCATCCAAGACGATCCCGCTTTCAGCGCCGAGCCGATGCTCCACGCCGACAGCGTTACCGCTACACTTCGTCTGAGTTCCCTGTGGCGCCGCCGTCTTGAGATCGCCAGCCTTACGTTCAAAGGGCCGAGCGTGAACCTGATGCGCAACGATGCCGGCAAGTGGAACGTCGCTGCCCTGCTCGAACGTGCACAGCAGATTCCTTCCGCCCCGACCACAAAGGTGACCAGTGAATCGCGCCCGCGCTTTCCTTATCTGGAAGCAGCCGATGCGCGCATTAACTTCAAGGTCGGGATGGAGAAAAAGGCATACGCATTCTCCGAAGCGGATGTCGCCCTATGGCTTGCCGCTGAGGACGAATGGCACATTCGTCTTGAAGCTCGCCCCATCCGCAGCGATCGCAATCTGCACGATACCGGGACGGTCAAAGTCGAAGGAACATTCCAGCGTTCCGCAGATCCGCACCAGACGCCTTTAAACCTGACTCTGGCGCTCGATAAGGGACAACTCGGCCAGTTGAGCGAATTCCTGTATGGTCGCGACCGCGGATGGCGCGGCGGTCTGGATGCGAACGCCACTGTGTCGGGAACTCCCGCCGACTTGCAGTTAACACTGGAAGCGACGGTTGATGACTTTCGGCGATACGACATCACCGGGTCCGACTCGTCTCATATCCGCTCTCGTTGCACCGCGCGCTATGTCGATTCGGCCGAGCAGCCCCAAACGTTGACCGGGGTCGACTGCCGCCTTCCCGCTGGAAATGGCGACATTCGGATGAGTGGGAATGCAAAACATATTTTCGTTGGCCCACAGTACGACTTGAGCATCGCCGTCTCGCATCTTCCTGCTTCGGTGCTCGCCAGCGCGGCCCGTCGCATGAAGAAGGGTGCGATCGCTGATCTGAACGCTACCGGCGAGGTGAACGCGGCCTTCACCGCCAGAACCGATCCGGCAAGCAGTGAAATTGAACCGGTGATCGCAGGCGGCGGTGCGATTCAAGATCTGCGCATCACTTCAAAACTCATACAGCCGGAACTCGCGATCGGCGAAATGAAGTTTGCCTTCGACCGTGACGAAAGCAAGCCGCCGGCCCGGAAACGTGGGAAGCCAGCGGCGACTGCTCCCCGCGCGCCGGCCACCCTGCGCATCACCTCCACGCCGATCCCACTCGGTGTTGCAGCACGCCTTGCATATCTCGAAGGTGCGATCCACTCGGGAGATTTCTCCCTCTCGCTGCGCGGGCAGGCCGAACTCAACCGCGCGCTCTCCATCGCCCAAGCGCTTGGTTTCAGCGTTCCCCGGACGCCGATCACCGGCGTGGCGGATTTGAATGTTCAACTGAACGGCGTCGCGCATGATTTCCCGGAGCCATGGCTCGAAGGGAAGGCATCGCTCTCGAACGTGCAGATCAGTAGCGGCCCTCTTCCGGTGCCGGTCACGATGGATTTTGCGACTGCCGAATTCTCACGGGCTGGTATCAATTTCTGGACACAAGAAGCGCTGCTGGCAAAGAGCGGCATCCGCTTGCAGGGAAACCTGACCTATCCGCTCGGATGCGCCGCAGAATCCTGCCCGATCCATTTCGCATTGACCAGTAGAGAGTTGCGTCTCGAAGACGTTAATTCCGTGCTGAATCCCCGCTTGCGAGAGCAGCCCTGGTACAGCTTCGGCAAACGCGACGACCGCGTCGGGATGAAGGGCTGGACCGTACAGGGCAACATTAATGTTGGGCGATTGTCGCTGCGCTCCGTGAATCTGGATCATTTTTCTGCGTTCGTCCATTTTGCCGATGGCAAGCTCGACCTCACTAATATCGGCTCTGATCTGTTTGGCGGAAAGCATCTTGGCGAACTTCACGCAAACTATTCCGGCGAAGAGCCGCTGTATGATCTGGCCGGTACGGTCAGCACAGCCTCAATGGATTCCTTAGGCTCGTCGCTGTGGACGAACGCCTGGCACGGTTCACCCACACACGGAGGAACCATTGACGCAAAATACCAACTGCACCTATCCGGGTCAGACGCGGCGGCATTGTTCAAGTCAGCGCAAGGCGCAGCCGACCTCACTTGGAAGAACGGAACATTCACCGGTCACGCGGACAATGGCTCGGCACGAATGCTGGCGGTGACTGAATTTGTTGATCGAGTTGCATGGAAAGAAAACGCGGTGCAGGTACCGAATGCGACTTTAAAAACTTCAAGCGGTCCATTCGAGATCGCCGGAACCTTCGGACGCAGCTACGACCTGCGATTGCAGTCGAACGGCAAGCCGGTGCTTGTGGCTTTTGGAACATTGACCGCGGTTCCAGCAGCACCTGTGGCAAAAAAGTGAGATTTGATTCTGTGGACGAGGATTGTGTGGCAGCGGCCTTCCTCGCTCCGCGCGATTTTGATTGTACTGCCACGGGTCGCCCGATTTTGGTTGTGTGGCCGCGGACGCCCTCGTCCGCGGTTCGCAGGTACTACCCAAGAGTCGCGAGTTGCTTATCGATTTCCGCAACCGCCTGCTTCAGCATCTCCTGATGCCTGGGATTCGTGCTTCGCTCCAGGTCGCCTTCCAATTTCTTCCCGGCTAATAGAAGGGTCTCTCGCTTCTGTTTGGCTTCTATCTGCTGAGAAGTCAGGCGCGGTTTGTCAGAGGGCGACACCGCCGCCTCTTCTATCTGCGCCTCCACCGACTTGCTTTCCCAGCCACGCGCCATCTATGAACTCGCTATATATAAACGTTGGATGCCATAGGATGCGACAGCGAGCAGCGCTGTCGCCGCTGCCAATCCGATCGTCTGGAATTTCAGGCGTGCTTCCCGCTCAAAACGGGTGCTCCAAGCGAATAAGAGTCCGAGCAGCAACCCGTAGATCAATCCGCCAAGGTGCGCCACGTTGTTGATGGCGGGAACCACGGCGCCGATCACCAGGTTGATGAGCGCCAGCCTGACTACTTGTTGCTTGAGCGGCTTCAGCCGTTCATTCGGAACCGTCAATCGCCCGAACTGCAACACTGAGATCAGCACACCTGCCAATCCAAAGATCGCCCCCGAAGCTCCCGCACCTACGATGTTCGGCTTCAGGAGAAGACTAAGAACATTCCCCGCGATTCCCGTCAGCAGATACACCGCTAGAAAATTCCATCGCCCCAGAAGGCGCTCTGCGATCACTCCCAATCCCCAGAAAACATACATGTTCGACGCGATATGAATGATGCCGATGTGCACGAACACCGCCGTGACCAGCCGCCACCATTGGTTCTGCTGGATGATCTCCGGACCCGTGCCACCCCAACGAAAGATGTCGCCAGCCGTTGGACGCACGAATGTGCCACTGGAGACCGACATCGCGACATAAACGATTGCGCAAATCGCAATGATCGCTGTGGTGATGGGAGCTTGTTGCCAGATCGCCGGCTTCCGCCGCGGCTCTTCCATTTCTTGTTGCTTGCGCGCGCACTCGGGGCAGATGTCGCGCTCGTTTCCGAACGAGAATCCCGTCATCGCATTGCCGCATTTCGAACAATTGGCCATTGCATTTCAGCTTACACGATGCCTTTGCACTCGCACGTAGAGACGCGGCATGCCGAGCCCCAGAGGGACGATGGAGCATGTGTGTTATTTTGGACTGTCCAAGAAAACCCCATGCCTCGCTACGAATATCGCAAACTCGAGCAGCTACCCGACGCCGCCAAGGCCTTCGACGGCTGGATCGATTATCTCGACCGCGAGTTTGCTAACAAGGACGTCACCCACCGCAGCGAACTCGTTCGCGACGTGCTGCACGAGATCTATATGGGCCGCCCGTATGAGTCACCCCGACACGGGGCGAGCCTGGCCGAGCAGTCTCTGATTCACACTTTCGATCCGCGCAACACAACGCTCGAGCCCGAATACTATGGCGATGTCGACCCGGCAAAGTATGCCGAGCGCAAGCCTTTGATTTGGTTTTGGATGATGTATGACCGCTCGCCCCTCGGCCTCAACCATCATCTCGGTTATCGCGTGCGCTACATGCTGGGGAAACACATCTTCAAACACATTGGGAAGAATGTGAAGATCTTCCATGGCGTCGAGGTCTCATTCGGCTACAACCTCACCATCGAAGACAACTGCACCATTCACAAATACGTTCTGCTCGACGATCGCGGCGAGGTTGTCATCCGCCAGGGTTCTTCCGTTTCTGACTACGCCAACATCTACTCGCATGACCACGACTTGAACGACGGCATGATCATTAGCAATCGCAGAAGCGAGATCGGTCCGCGCGCCCGCATTACTTACCACGCGACCGTGATGAGCGGGGTCAACGTCGGCGAGCACGGCATGGTTGGTTCGATGGGCGTCGCGACCAAGGACGTTCCGCCGTATCACATAGTCGCGGGCATCCCAGCGAAGCCGATCAAGGTAAAGACCATCGCGCCCGAGTCGGTTAAAGCCGCAGAGAAGAAATAGACGCGTGAAGAGCATTCGCCCGGACGGCGAGTCCCTGCTACGATGAATCAGGCATGACTCTCCAGCACGTCGACATCTTCATGCAGGTGATCGTCTTTCTGTTCGCGATCAGCGTGCACGAATCCGCCCACGCCTGGATGGCCCATCGCCTCGGCGACCCCACTGCCTACATGCTCGGCCGCGTTACCCTGAATCCCATCAAGCACATCGATCCGATCGGCACCGTGCTGCTTCCGCTACTCGCCGTGGTGGCCCATTTGCCAATGATCGGATGGGCCAAGCCGACACCGGTGAACACGCGTCACTTCAAGCATCTCGTCCGCGACGACATTCTCACTTCCGTGGCCGGACCGGTGAGCAACTTCATCGTCGCCATCCTCGCCACCGTGCTTCTGCTGCTGATCTCACTGAGCGGCAGCGGGAACGAGATGGTGCAGGGGCTGGTGCAGAACGGCGAAGTTGCCGACACCAATTCCCCGCTTATGCCGCTCATCCTGCTGCTGTTCAACGGCATGATCATCAACGTGCTGCTCGGCGTCTTCAACTTGATTCCTGTACCGCCGCTCGACGGCAGCCACGTTCTGCGTCACTTCCTGCCCGATGGCGTCCGCCAGATCTACGACCGCATGGGAATCTTCGCGCTGGTGTTACTCTTTGCTGTTGGTGGACGCTTTCTTGGCGCCATTTTCAACCCAGTCATCCACATCTTCACCGGAGTGTTGATTCGCTAGTGACCACGACTTCGCCCAAACCGCGCGTGCTGAGCGGCATGCGTTCCACTGGAAAACTGCATCTCGGCAATTACGTGGGCGCGCTCGAAAACTGGGTGAAGTTGCAGGATTCCGGCAAGTACGATTGTTTCTTCTTCATCGCCGATTGGCACGCGCTCACCACTGACTACGCTGACACCTCGCGCGTGAAGGAAAATTCGCTCGAGGTCGCGCTCGACTGGCTCGCCTCCGGACTCGATCCCGAGAAATCTGTGCTCTTCATCCAGTCGCACGTGCCGCAGCATGCCGAGCTTTTCCTGCTGTTCTCCATGATCACGCCGCTCGGCTGGCTGGAACGCGTGCCTACTTACAAGGAGCAGCGCGACAACATCCAAGACAAAGATCTCGGCACCTACGGCTTTCTCGGATATCCCCTGCTGCAGGCCGCCGACATCCTTATATATGGTGTCCCCGGCGCCGCCGATCCCGCGAAGGACCATCCTTTATATGTCCCCGTCGGCGAAGACCAGGTTGCGCACATCGAGCTCACGCGCGAGGTCGCGCGCCGCTTCAACAACTTCTATTCCATGGATGTACGACGCTCGCTCCACGGCTCGATCCCTGGTGTTGGGGAAGGCCAAATCGATCTACCACCTGGCGTAAAAGCTTCCACGACCCCTGGTTTCAGCACCGTGATCGAGTCAAAGAAGTACGTTTTTCCCGAGCCACAGCCGCTGCTTACTCCGGCGGCGCGATTGCGCGGCAGCGATGGGCGCAAGATGTCCAAGTCGTACAACAATTCCATCTTGTTGTCCGATACTCCGCAGGCGATCGAAGCCAAAATCGCTTCCTATGTCACCGATCGGCCAACCCGCGACGTTGCCGGGGAGCCTACCAATTGTCCTGTCGGAGATCTTCATCTCTATTTCAGCGACCCGTCCACGAAGGACGCCGCATTCGAAGGCTGCAGGGCAGCCTCTATTTCCTGCCAACAGTGCAAGGCGATGGTTACCGGAAACGTGATTCAGCGTCTCGCACCCATACGAGAGAGGCGTGAACAGTTTTCTAGAGATCCCGCCAGCACGTGGCAACTATTGCAGCGCGGTTCGGAAAAGGCTCGTCAGGCAGCTAACTCTACATTGGAGTCAGCAAGGGCAGCAATGTCTATGTTGCATTCCTTCGATTCACTTGTTGAGGCGTTTCCTGGCTCAACGCGAAAGGCGTCAACACTACTCAACCTTCCATTTCAGGAGACGGAGGCTATCCCGGACGACACCCAACGCGGTGACCTAAGGCGCAATCAATGGCTTCGTCTCATCTCGCGAGAAATCGAGTTGAAAAAAACTGACGTGCACCGCGTGTTTACAACGCCGAGAAATAAACGTGTCGCGGTGGTCACAGCGGGGGAACAGTCCGACCAGTCATTTACTTTTCTTCCGAGAGATCGCACCTATGAAGTGCTTGTGCTGTTATTTCACCTCCGGACAGGCGAGATTGCGGATATCATTATCCCCGGTCGCGAATTGCAGAATTACTGGAAAAAGCTGGAACGCAGGGATAAATCGGTCGAGATGCGCGCCGAAGTGCAAAATGGCCGTTACCTTTTAAGAGTGCCCGGCGAACCTCCAAGGGATTTATCTAATTTCAAGTCACAGTACGAATCACTTAAGTAGATGCCAGAAAACACTCAGCTCGCGCAACAGACGCTCACTCCTGCGAAGAAGCCGGGCGACCAGGAGCACCAGTTCGCCGTCACCGTCGACCAGGTCTACGACGGCCCGCTCGACCTGCTGCTCGACCTGATCCGCAAGCAGGACATCGACATCTACGACATCCCCATCGCCAAGATCACGGCGCAGTTCCTGCAGTACGTGGAACGGATGAAGAAGTTCGACGTCGACGTTGCCGCCGAGTTCATCTACACCGCGTCTCTGCTCATCCACATCAAGTCGAAGATGCTGCTGCCGCGCGACCCAGACGCGCCCGCCGGCACCGAGGAAGATCCGCGCGAGCAGCTGGTCAACCGCCTGCTCGAGCACGAAAAATACAAGAACGCGGCGCAGATGCTGCTGCAAAAGCAGCAGATCGAAGACGCCGTCTGGTCGAACCCCGCGCTCAAAGAATTCAAGGACGCGGAAGGCACCGAGGCCGAGCTCGCTGCCGACGTCATCGACTTGGTCAAAGTCTTCCAGCAGATCATGGACCGCGCCAAATCGCGCCCCATCATGCAGGTGGACGAAGATACCGTCACCGTCTCGCAGATGATCGACTACATCCGCCGCCGCCTCATGCTCGAAGATCGCCCCGTGCGCCTGAAGCAGATGCTGCGCAGCGCGAACTCGCAGAAGGCGCTGGTGTGCGCGTTCCTGGCGATGCTGGAGCTCATCCGCCTGCAGGCGATCCTGGTCCGCCAGGACAAGACCTTCGGCGAGATCGTGGTGAAGAAGCATCTGAAGTTCGACGAGGTGCTCAACGGTCCCGACGCCGGCGTGCGCGACGATTGGCGGTGAGGCGCGAGTACCGTGTACCGAGTACCGCGTTCCGAGCCGGAGGTAGAGCTGGCCTTCAGGCCAGCGTCACAGGCTTTAGAAAATCGCGGCTTTAGCCGCGGCAACTTGTTCTCGCAACTCGGCACTCTGTATTAACCCGGTACTCGCAACTCGGTACTCGGTACTACCTAACAACATGAGCCTAAAATCCAAGATCGAAGCCATCATCTACGCCGCCGAAGAGCCGGTGACGCTCGACCAGATCACCGAGCTGGTCGCCGCTGAAACCGGCGAAGAGCCTAAGCGCGCCGTCAAAGCCACCATCGACGAGCTCATCGAGGACTACGCCCGCGAAGACCGCGGCATGGAGATCCGCCACGTCGCCAGCGGCTTCCGCATGGCCACCAAGCCCGAGCATCACGACGCGGTGCGCGCCTTCGCCAAGAGCCTCAAGCCGCCATGCGGCTCTCGTTGCCTGCGCTGGAAACACTGGCCGTCATCGCCTACAAGCAGCCGGTCACCGCGCCCGAGATCGGCGAGATCCGCGGCGTCGACGCATCCGGCGTCCTCGGCACGCTCATCGATCGCAAGCTCATCACCACCGCCGGACGCAAAGACGTCATCGGCCGCCCTATCCTCTATAAGACCACCAAGGAATTCCTGCTGCGCTTCGGACTCAACGACCTGAACGAGCTGCCCAGCATGGAAGAGTTCGAAAAACTCGCGCGCGAGTCCGACCCTTCGTTGTTCGACGCGGTGCCAGACGCAACCGGCACACCGCATGAAGAGGCGCAGCCATCAGCGATCAGCGATCAGCAATCAGTGGAAGCTACCGACGAACACTCTTCCGCCGAAACCGCCGAGACCCATAAGTAAAGTTGTCATCCCGAGCGCAGCCGAGGGACCTGCCTTTGCTCGTGTAGGTGCGCACGTCCTCGTGCGCACGCTTCTCCCGCTTCCGCATCCTGACTTGTCATCCGAGCAGAGCGAGGGACCCGCTTTTGTTCGTGTGGGTGCGGACGCCTCGTCCGCGCCGGTCCCGATTTGTGATCCCGAGCGAGAACGCGGCGAAATTCCGCGTCCGAGCGAGGGACCTGGGTTTTACTGGATACTGAGTACTGGCTACTAATTCCGAGCGTGTTGATCTAACAGTGCCAACGTGTTCTTCACGTCTGGGGCCATCGGACTGGCCGGCGCCTGCGCCAGAAAAGTTTGGAATTCTTTTCTGGCTTCGTTGGGCTTACTCTGGCGCAGCAGAGCGTATGCCAGAACAATGTGCACACCGGGATCGGGCTCTTTCAACTTGATGGCCTTGCGGGCATGCGTCTCAGCATCGGAGAAGCGCTGCAGGGCGAAGCTGGCCTTGGCCAGTTCGAAGGGCGCATCCGGGTTCTCGGGAGCCAGATCGGCAAATCGGCCGAGTGGCTTCTGCGCCAGCGCGGGACGCCCCGTCCTTCCGTAAAGGACGCCCAACAAATATTGCGCATTGGGCAATTTTTCTTCGATCCCGATCGCCTTCAATAACGACGACTCCGCCTGCGGCGCCTGGTTCAACTGCATCTGCGCCACCGCCATCAGTTGATATGCCTCGGCGTAGCGCGGATAAAGCGAGATGGCTTTTTCCAAATGGGGGATCGCATCCGCGTAAGAGTTCGTGCCGATGGCAGCCTGGCCGGCGTTGTATTCCAGCCGCGCCTCGTCCGGAATGGCGGCGATACGGGCATCAACGGTTCCGGGAGCCGTCTTCTCGCGATTTTCTGACGAGAGCAACGTGAGGCTCTCGAATGCGCGACAAGGCTTTGTGCTGATGTCGGTCCGCCCGTAGATCGGCCGATAACCAGTGTCGTTCACCTTGAATTGGATCACCATGCACGGCGCCGTGGTCTGGAACTTGCCCATCCGGTCGGTGTTCACAATGGTGCGCCAGGTCGTCTCGCCGTCGGTCCATAGCTCCACGGGTACAAACGCTGCAGGCGCGTTGTTGCTGTAGCGGACCTGTCCCCTGAAGTTGGCGGAGTTTGCCTCGTCAGTGTTGCTTTGAGCGAACAAGGCGCGAGTTGCCGAAGTGAGGAATAGAGCGGCGATGATCAGAGTGCGCATACACGCCCTGCCTGAAGTAGGAGGATATTGTCGCAAAAAAGGAGGCCAGAGTGGGAAATTTCGTCACAATTTCCGGCCACCTGCATCTTGCCGCCGACCTCCCGCAACCCGCTTCCCGCCGTTTACGTCCTGCCTCTGCGTTTGCTATTTCTGGGTACTGGGTACTGAGTACTGGTACTGCAGTTCTGTCATCCCGAGCGCAGTCGAGGGATCACGCCTTGGAATTTAAGTGGTGGCTAAAGCTATCTGCCGACCAAGCCTAAACCCTGTCCGCAAGTCGCTGAATTCAAACGGAAATGTCCGGCGAGATGCAAAATTCGAAGTGATCCGTTAGCCGCAACCTTAAGTTGTTGTCTGCTCGATCGAGCACGCTCTTTGAAAATCTTGGATCCAGTACCGATCTGTGGCCGTTGGTGATTTGCGATTTGTGATTTGTGATTGGTGATTGAAAACCAGGTTCCTCGGCGTACTCGGCGTCCTCTGCGGTGAAAGGTTTTGAATCCGTCCCAATCCGCGTTGATCCGCGGTAAGAATTGTTGAAGAGTTCTCCTTCGTGCACCTCTGTGCCCTCCGTGGTAAATGGTCTTCGCAGGTATCATCAAGAGATGGAAGAACGCTTACAGAAGATCATTGCCGCGGCCGGCATCGCCTCCCGCCGCAAGGCGGAAGGGCTGATCACCGAAGGACGCGTCGCGGTGAATGGCACCGTGGTCGCGAGCTGGGCGCGAAGGCCGACACCGCGCGCGACCACATCCGCGTGGACGGCAAGCTGCTTCACGGTCCGGAAGAAAAGACCTACCTGATGCTTAACAAGCCCAAGGGCTACGTGACCACGGTCTCCGATCCCGAAGGCAGGCAGACGGTGATGGACCTGGTGAAGGCCCGGGGTTCGAAGGGACGAAGCGAACGGCCTACCCTGTCGGACGCCTGGATTATGGCTCGGAAGGCCTGCTGCTGATGACTAACGACGGCGACCTG
>CAVQGF010000012.1:0-29949 GCA_963711965.1 uncultured Acidobacteriota bacterium
ATTGGGTGATGAAGCAGATGGGCCGCGGCTTCGTGAAGGTCGGCGGGGCGGAGACGGATCCTGAAGATGTCCGCATGGTGGAGGAGGCGTGGAGCGAAGCGGAGAAGGCGATCCAGTCCGGCGAATGGGACTTGATCATCCTGGACGAGATCAATTACGCCATTGGCTACAAAATGCTGGACCCGGCCAAAGTGGTGGCGGCATTAAAGGCCAAACCAGAGCAGGTGCATATAATATTGACTGGACGCAATGCGCACCCGTCCATCATCGAGATCGCGGACACGGTGACTGAGATGAAGGAAGTGAAGCACGCCTACGAAAAGGGCGTCTTGGCCCAACGCGGGATCGAATACTGAGCAGAGGTTTCCCGTTTCTGGTTGCTCGTTTCCCGAGAAACCAAGAACGAGAAACGAGAAACGCCCCTATGTCCTGGTTCAAGCGCGAAAATAACGAGATCGAGGCGACTGCGGAGAAGCGGGTCCGCACCGAAGGCCTGTGGGTGAAGTGCGACGATTGTCGCCAGGTCATCTGGAAGAAGGATCTCGACGCCAACTGGAGCGTCTGCCCCAAGTGCGAGCGCCACTTCCGCATCGATTCGCACGAGCGCCGGCCTGCTGCTCGACGTGTCGAGCCCGGACGATCCGAGATACCAAGTCGTCGACTTCAACCTCGTCTCCACCGACCCGCTGAAGTTCACCGACCTGAAGCGCGTACAAAGACCGGCTCAGGCAGACGCAGGCGGCAACCGGCTTAAAGATGCAGTCGTCAACGCCGAAGGCAAGATCAACGGGCGCGACGTGATCATCAGCGCGATGGAGTACGCTTCATCGGCGGCTATGGGCTCGGTGGTCGGCGAGACAATCACCCGCGCCATCGAGCGCGCCATCGAGAAAACGCAGGCCGCTGATCATGGTCTCGGCTTCCGGCGGCGCGCGCATGAAGGAAGGCATGCGTCGCCTGATGCAGATGGCGAAGATCTCCGCCGCGCTGGCGCGGCTGGACGAAGCCGACGTTCCCTACATCTCGCGTGCTGACCGACCCGACCACCGGCGGCGTGACGGCGTCGTTCGCCATGCTGGGCGATTTGAACATCGCCGAGCCGGGCGCGCTGATCGGGTTCGCCGGGCCGCGCGTCATCGAGCAGACCATCCGCCAGAAGCTTGCCGGAAGGATTCCAGCGCTCCGAGTTCCTGCTCGAGCATGGCATGCTCGACGCCGTGGTGCATCGCAAGGAGATGAAGAACTTCATCTCGCGCGCGCTCGACTTCATGGTCAACTGATCAAGCCATCCTCGTCTGCGATTCTTCTTTGGCATGTCCAACCTTCACCAGATCGAAACGCCTTCGACGCCATACGAGCGTGCGGTCGGGCACTTGCTCGCACTCGGACACGAGTTGGGCACGCTGCGAAAATTCGACCTGGAGCATATGCGCGTGCTCGCGCGACGCGCTGGGAAATCCGCAGCGCCGCTTTGCCGGCATTCTGATCGCAGGAACCAACGGCAAAGGCTCGACTGCGGCGACACTGGCTTCGATCTTGGAAGCAGCCGGACATCGCACCGGACTCTACACATCGCCGCACCTGCAGCGGATCAACGAGCGTATCCGGGTGAATGGGGAAGAGATCAGCGACCCCGAGTTCGCGGAGATGCACAAACGGGTGGAGAAGATCGCGACAGAGTTGGTTGCACACGGCAAGCTGCCGCATCCGCCAAGTTTTTTGAGACGCTAACCGCAATGGCTTTTGAATACTTTGCCAGCGCGGGGGTTGAGATCGCGGTGCTCGAAGTCGGCATGGGCGGGCGGCTGGACGCCACCAACATCGTCGAGTCTTGCGTCTCGGTGATCACCGACGTCGCGCTCGATCATCAGCAGTTTCTCGGGAATACCATCGCAGAGATCGCGGCAGAGAAGGCCGGCATCATCCGCAAGAATGGCGTGGTGGTGATGCTGCCGCAACATCCGGAGGCGAACGATGTGCTGGGCAACATCGCAATGCAGCGAACTGCGCGCGCGGTGAGCGCGGTGGAGTACGTGCCGGATGTTTCGCCGGCAGGAAATGCTTCGACTGGTAGAGACTCCAAGGGAAGTTACCCGCTAATAGTTTTGGGGCAGCAGATCACCGTCGATTCTCCGCTCATTGGGCGCCACCAACTTCGCAACACTGCACTAGCAGTTGCGTCTGCTGCGGAAATCAACAATTGCGGCTTCAAAGTCACAGCCGCAAATATTGAGACGGGCATCAAGAACACGCGCTGGCCCGGGCGCTTGCAGTTGATTCCCGGTTCCCCGCGCATTTTGCTTGATGTCGCGCACAATCCCGCGGGAGCGTGGGCTCTGCGCTCGGCGCTCTCCACCTATTTTGAAAATGTTCCGCTCACATTTCTTTTTGGCGCGATGTGCGATAAGGCCATCGCCGAAATAGCGCAAATCCTGTTTCCGCTGGCTGAGCGCGTGATCGCTACGCGTCCGGAGAATCCCCGCGCTGCTTCGCCGGAAGAGATCGCGGAGCTCGCGTCACCAACTGGCACTGAAGTCATTTGCCAGCCGGAGATCGCCGCTGCATTGGAAAGCGCGCGCGCCGTCACGCCAGCGACGGGACTGATCGTGGTCACCGGTTCCATCTATCTTGTGGGCGCAGTGTTGGGGATGTTAGAAAAGAAGTCGCTGTGAGACACCTGCTCAGCCGCCTGCGCGGATACTTCATCTTCAATCCGCTGATCTGGTCCTACACCGTCGTGCTGGGGACGGGCTCGCTGATATTGTCGTTCTTCGATCACGATGGCCGCATCCAACATCGGTTCGCGCGACTGTGGTCGTGGCTGATCATGAAGACGATCCTGTCGCCGTTCACGGTCGCGGGCCTGGAGAAAATCGATACGACTAAGCCGTACCTCTACGCCGTGAACCATCTTTCGGCCATGGACATTCCAGCGCTGTACGTTGCGCTGCCGTTCCAATTCCACATCCTCGCGAAGAAAAGTTTGTTTCACTATCCGTTTCTGGGATGGCACTTGCGGCGTTCAGGGCAGATCCCCGTCGACGCGGAGAGCGCGCTTGCCTCGATGCGGAGCTTGAATCGTGCGGCGGAGAGTCTCAAGAGCGGCATGCCGTTGGTCATCTTCCCTGAAGGCGGACGCTGCCGCGATGGGCACTTGCAGCCGTTCATGCCGGGAGGGTTCTATGTCGCCATCAAAGCTGGTATCGATATCATTCCTATGGCGCTCGTCGGAACCTTCGAACTTCTGCCGATGAACACGTATCACATCCAGCCGAGGCCGCTTGAGTTGCTGGTGGGCGAGCCAGTCTCGACCCAAGGGTATAACTCGCGTCAGGTTGAGCAACTGAGTACGGTGGTGCACAAGGCGATCGAGGCACTCTATTATTCGAAAGCTGAGATCGGGCGGCGGCCTGAAGGCGACACAAGTCGCCAACTAGGCGTTCGCGGCGGCAATCTTTTTAACCTGCCCTGCGCCCGCGGGCAGTGCATCGCGCAACTCGCGCATACTGCGCTTGAACACAGGATGCCGGACCTCGGGCGCGATCTCCACCATCGGCTCCAGCACGAATCGGCGTAGGTGCATCGCGGGGTGCGGCACCGTAAGCCCCTTCATCTCCACGATAGATTTGCCGAACAGGATCACGTCTATATCGATGCTGCGCGGCCCCTTCTTCCGCAGTACGCTTGCGCCCCATGGAGCGCTCAACATCGAGCACTGCCGAGATGAATTGCCTGGGCATCAATTCGGTTTCGAGTTCCAGCGCACAATTCAGGAACCAGGGCTGGTCGGTGACTTCCATCGGCTCCGTCTCGTAAAACGACGAGCGACGGATTGCGGTGCCGAGGCTTGCGAGTTGCGAGACGGCCTGCTCAATATTCGCCTGGCGATCGCCGACGTTCGATCCCAACGAAAGATAGACGGTCTTTTTCACGCAGCGAATGGTAACAAATCAACAGGCAGGAAGGGCTAGTAGTAGCGCTTGGTGGTGGCGTTGATGAAGATGGGCGGCAACAGCTCAGGACCGTTCATCCTTTTCTGCAGCCATTCTTCAAGCTCTTTGCGGGATTGGCTGGAAATGGCTCCGAACTTCACGCCGGTGAGGCTATTCGCGATCCACGCTACATCGCCTTTGCCTTCGATGGAAGTGTGCGTCTCGGGAAGTTTGAAGCGAAAGCGGACCGGCATTCCGATGGTGGTCATCTTTGGCAGCTTGACTGCAAGGCCGCCTTCGCTGAGGTTGATAGTGGTCCCGAGATTCTCGTAATCATCCGGCCCCAGCTTGATATACACGGGCGTGGCCACGGGATGCCGATAGTAGCGGCGCCGCTCGTTCGTCATGAGCCCCTGTGCAGCGCGCAGACTACGGGCAAGTCGTTCCGCCGAGAGGGGCTTATCAAGGACAAAATTTGCACCCATCTCGAAGGCCTGCTGCAGAGTGGTAACGCCGTTCAGGATGGCAAAGCCAATGGTCTTGCGATTGGCAGGAACGCCGCGCATCTCACGCAAAGTGTCGCCGGCGCCGGCGACATCATCGCAATCGACAAAGACTGCGTCGAACTTGCGCGAACCCACCATCTCTTTGAACTGTTCGGAGCCCGTGCAAGCTTCGATGGCAATGCCATTTTCGCTCAGGACTCGGCGCAACAGTCCAATGGCGTCGGCGTCCCGAGAGAGGATGAGCGAATTCATTGCCATGGTGAGCGCCACATAATACGTTGAAAATGCCCACACGCCAAATGACCAAAGTCATTCCGCCGTAAATTACTTGGATGATTGCACCAGCCCGCTGAAGGCCTTCACGATCACTTCACCCGAACGTGCTCCGTACAACGATGAACAGGCCTCGTAGCGGCCCTCGGCGAATTCGCCGGGTGAGGTGAAGTAACCCTGGTATCCGTTCGTTAGGCCCAATACCCAAGCGCCGGGAGCGGCGCGTTTCAGATCGAATCCCAAAGTAGTGGTGGGCTCACCCGGCCACGCGAACATGCGCAGGTTTCCGATGCGGATGGTGGAGAGTGTGATCTTGTGCGAGACGCTTTCGCCTAGTCCGAGCACGATCCAGTCCCCGATGCGCCGATGCCAGCTCTGCGACAGACATGCACCGAGAGTGACGGCGGGGTCGCCTAGTTCAATGGTTGAACTTTGCAGCGACCAGCTGGATTGGATGTGTATCGCTTGCGGCAGCGCCTGCATGGCTTGCTGCGCGAACGAGTGGCTCAGCTTCTCTATTCCTTGCGCACCACCCTCCGCCGGGGAGACGTCTCCCTCTGCACCGTTGATGAACAAAACCGGCGCGTGCAGTTCGTGCTGCAACGCGCGCTCGATGCCGCCCGGCAAATCAGCGCTGAGTTCGAGATTATGTGCGTTGAAGGCCGTGCCGTGCACGGCGAAATTCACCATCGCGCCTAGCCATGCGCCCGATCGCGAGCGCGCCAGCAGAATATTCGCCGTGGGGTCAAACCATCCGTCACGATGGCGACGATTGCGCTGCATCCCTTTCGCTGCAAACGAGACACTGAACATCTCGGCCGGCTGTGCGGACGCTTGCGCGGCCTTCACCGAGTCCACGATTCCATCCATTACCCGGGCATAAACCTTCGGCTGAAAGCGATCGCTCGCAAGCAATTGCCACAAAACTCTTTGGCTTAGTGTTCCCGGTCCGCTGTGGGTGTGAGTAGCCGCCGCAAAGACTTCATCATGGCGAAATCCAAGCGGAGCCAGTCGCGCCAGCAGGTCCTCGTACATCTCTGCGGTGAGACCCGCGATATCCACGCTCACGAAAAGTAATTTCTTATCGCCATTGACCAGAAGCATTGCCTTGGAGCGAATGGCGTCGTGGGTGCCGGTGGAAGGCTTGAACAATTTCGCGTACTCGTTGCCATGCACGTATGGAAAAGTACGGCGCACGGTGCTGCCGTAGCCGGCGAGCGGCACCCCGGCCGGCGTCAGCAGATCGACGGAACCAAAGCCGACGTGCAATTCCGATCCGTCGGTGATTCCTGCGCAAATGCGAAGTGAGCGGCTGCCAGGACGATCAACAACACAAGTCGGAGGGACTTTGGCATCGGCAAGAGTGTAGCAAGAGGCTAGAGCGTGGCGACTGAAGGCTGCGCGGCGATGCTCTCCGGCCGGGGTGCGTGGACGGTGGTTTCTTCCCACAGGCTTTGGTCTTTTAGCAACCGGCTGACGAGAGCGGTGTGCATGGCGTGGCCGGCGCGATCGGCAACAATGCGACCGAGCACGCGATGGCCGAGTAGGGCGAGATCGCCGATAAGGTCGAGGATCTTGTGGCGCACGAACTCATCGGGATAGCGCAGCGGGCCGTTCTTCACACCTTCGCGCGTCAGCACGATGGCGTTCTCCTCGCTGGCGCCGCGGATCAGTCCCATGTTGCGCATGACCTCAGCCTCATGCAAAAACCCGAAGGTGCGCGCGGGAGCGATCTCGCGCGAATAAAAGTCGCCGGAGAGGTCGACCTCGAATGTGGTCTTGCCGATCAGAGGATGGGGGAAGTCGATGGAGTAGGTGACGCAATAACTATCGTCATCCACGGGATAAACGCCGATGAACTTTCCGCCTTCGCGCACTTCGAGCTCTTTGCGGATGCGAAGATAACTGCGCTTCCTGCGCTGCTGCTTCAGTCCAACGCTCTGGACCATGTCGACGAATGGCTTGGCGCTGCCGTCGAGAATGGGAAGTTCCAGATTGTCGAGTTCAACGATCGCGTTGTCGACGCCTGTACCGATGAAGGCGGAAAGCAGATGTTCGGTGGTGGAGATGAGCACGCCTTGCTTCATCAAGCTGGTGGCGTAGCTGACGCGGGCTACATTTCGGCCCGTAGCTTCTACCTCAAAATTGTCGAGATCGACGCGGCGAAAGATGATGCCGGTTCCCGCAGGAGCGGGCAACAATCGCAATTTAACCGGGGCGCCGCTGTGCAGCCCGATTCCAGCGCAGCCGACTTCGGCACGGATTGTTTGTTCCTGGATCAAATCTCATCGCTCTAGAAACAATAGACGCAGAAACCGATGTCTGTGGTATGTCGCTGTTAATGAATAGATTACGTCAACATGCGCTAAGGATGACTGTGGCTGATTTGCCACAGTTCGGGAAGCCGGAGCCACACTATTTTGGAGAGCCGCTCAGATCGAACTTGGAATCGGAAATGCTCGCGTTGTAGGTGATGCTGGAGATAAACCTTTGCGAAGTCATGATGTCGTTCTTGTAGCGCGTGACCTGGTGGGAGACTGGATGCCTTGGATGGGGCGGTAATTGTCGTAGGTTTCTACTTCCTCCACACGGTCACCGGTTTCCGGATCGCGCGTGGTGTAACTCTTGCGAAGAGGCAGATGAGTGTTCGCGTCGATATACAGCGTGACGCCCCGATGGTCGGGCAGGATCAACGAGACCTGGTCTGCCGACTTTTGTTCCGACATGGTGCGACCGTCGTAGTAAAGTGCGACGCCGGGCTGCTTCACCCAATCAAGTACCACGGAGTCGAGCGAATATGACCGCCGCTCCAGATAAGCTTTTAGATCTTTCGGCTCGAGCGGATGAGTTCCGTGATACGTGGTCTCGCGCGCATCGTTGCCGTTGTAAACGATGATCCAATTGCGCTGACTTAAACATCTCCATGCGATCTTTGTCGGGCCATTTCCAATAGCGCACAAAAGGCGCCCCTGCATCCTCCGCTTCGCCATTGTGATCAAAGCCGTAGGCGCGTCCCTTCTGCTCCATGTCTTTGCGATTCAAATAGGCGTCGCCGCCCAGCGCGGCGATCATCTGGTCGAGCACGGCGCGCGCTTGCTTTGCGTTGGCGGCGTCCTCCGGAGCTCCCGCTGGCGGAGCCGGTGGCGCGTTTTCCGGTTGGCCGGGTTTCGGTAGCGGAGTCGAGACCTGCGCAAACGCGATCCCGGCAGCGGCGACGATCAGTAGAAGAGGCTTCATTCGGAAACTATTTTATTAGACGCAGGAAGCTGCAGGGTAGCTGCTTACGTTCGTAACGGAAAACTAACCAGCCAGCACTGCGCCGCCATTCACGTTGAAGATCTCGCCGGTAATGAATCCGGCGTGCTCGGTGCACAGAAAAAGGATCGGCGCGGCGATTTCTTCCGGCGTTCCCGCGCGGCCGAGCGGAATGGTGGAGAAAGCCCACTCGCGAATCTTCGGATCGTTCAGCGCAGGCGCGGACATATCAGTGTGTACCCATCCCGGAGCAACGCAGTTCACCCGGATCTTGTCTCGTGCGAGCTCGGTCCCGAGGCCTTTTACCATACTGATGAGTGCGCCCTTCGAAGCGGCGTAATCAGCATGAAAGGCTTCGCCACGTTGGCCGGCAGTCGAGCTGACCAGCACCACGCTTCCTCCGCTCTTTTGTTTTTTCATCTGCGCGACGGAATGTTTCACGAGCCCAAAGATGCTGTCGAGATTGATGGCCATCGTCTTGCGCCATTGCTCGTCGGACATCTGATCGATGGGAATCTCACCCGACGGCCAAATGCCATGGTTGCCAGCCAGCGCATCGACTCGTCCGAACTTCTCTACTGCTGCCGCGATGAACGGTTTCGCTGCTTCTGCCGACGAAAGATCCGCCTGCACGGAATAGCAAACGTCTGGACCAAGCGCCCGCACTAGTTCATCGGCGGCTTGCCTATCTTTTTGGTAGCTAAAGACGACCTTCGCACCCGCCTCAACAAACATGCGAACGCAGGCGGCGCCGATGCCGCGGGAGCCGCCCGAGATGAGTGCGACTTTGTTGCGGAGATTGAGTTCGACCGGCATGCTGAGGATTATACGAGGCCTTTTCCCATCTCGAAGAGCCGCGCGCAGGAGGACGTGCGCGCCTACATGCACTTAAGCCTTGCGCTGAGAGGCGGCTTTCACGAATGCATTCAACAGCGCCTGCGATGGCGCATCATCATCAATGCCGCGTTCGGGATGCCACTGCACTCCGATGACGAAGTGTCCGGGTTGGGTGCCTTCTACGGCTTCGATCACGTTATCGTCAGGGCAGCGCGCGACCACGCGCAATCCGTCGCCTGCGCGCTCGACCGCTTGATGGTGACTCGAGTTCACCGGCAATCCGATGGAACGTAGCTCGGGAGTGACTTCGATCTCCTCACAACTGCTCTTCGCCATGATGCTGGCCAGGTTCGATACCGGGTCGATGGTCACGGTGTGCGCCTTCGTGACCTCCCTGCCCGCGGAATGATTGATTTTCGTTTTGACATGAGTAGGAATGTCCTGCAATAACGTTCCGGTGCGCCACACGTTCAGCGACTGCATGCCGTAACAAATCGCCAGAATCGGCTTATGCATGTTGTGCGCGTCTTGCAGCAGCAGCTCGTCGGCAGCGTCGCGAAGCTTGTCGCCGGGATTGCATTGCGGATCGCGCTCGGCACCGTATTTCTGCGGATCGACATCGGCGGAACTTCCAGGAAGCAGCACACCCTGACAAGCAGTGGCTTGCTTCGCGATGGCTTCCGAAGGCTGATCGAGCTGGATGACGACAGCCTCGCCACCGGCCGCCTCCACTGCGTGGACATATTGCGGCAGCGAACGCTGCGCGTATTCAGGCTTGTAAGAATGTGGAACCGGGATGGCGATTTTAGGACGCGACATGGGGTCGTGCTTCTGCTGAAGAAAAATACGCTTCGAATGTCATTCTAATGTACTTAGCTCGGGCGCCGAAAACACCAAGCGCGGTATTGCTCAAATGTACAATCCATGAGGGTTTTGGGTGCCTTAGTCGATAGAAGGCCGATGGCCACAGGGTTTTCCACAGCTTTGCCGAAAAAACCCGCATAAAATCTGCTTGCAAACAGGCAAGCTGATGTACACTGGCTCCGTTTGAGCCCCTTCGCTCACAATTCAAGGAGGAAATTCTAATGGCAGCAGGCATGACAAAGACGCAACTCGTACGCCACATGGCAGAGAAACTTGAGACCAACAACAAGACCGCGGCAACATTCCTGGACACACTTGCAGAAACCGCGATCAAAGAGACCAAGAAGTCCGGCATCTTCGTGATCCCCGGCCTCGGCCGCCTGGTGAAGGCAAACCGCAAGGCCCGCATGGGACGCAATCCTCAGACCGGTGAGCCGATCAAGATCGCTGCCAAGACCGTGGTGAAATTCCGCGTCGCGAAAGCTGCGAAAGACGCCATCGCACCCAAGAAATAGTTTCGTTTCCGCAGAATTCAAAAGCCGACGCGTTGCGTCGGCTTTCTTGCGTCTGAACAAACTCTCAGCTATTTCGTCGTGCGCGCGGACTCTTCTTTTTTTTGGGCTTGCCTTTAAGAGCCGCGGTGCCCGCCTTCACCGCCGCCCTCATGCCTTCGACCATGCGGCTGGCTTTCACGTGCACCTCGCCGATGCGCGAACCGATCTCGCGCGCGGTATCTTTCAGCGTATTACCAGATTTTTTTGTGCTCTTCTTTGTCGCCATGACTTGCCTCCGGTTTACTCGTGCATCCCTGCAGTCTCGTTCTTGTAAATCACTCCGCCCTTCACGACCAGCTTCACGTGCTCAAGCGTTGTGACGTCTTTCATTGGGTCGCCCTCGACGGCAATGATGTCGGCGAACTTCCCCGCATCGATGGTACCGACCTTGTCAGACCAGCCCATCAGGTCGGCAGCGTTAACCGTTGCTGACTGGATCGCTTGCAGCGGCGTCATGCCGAGCTTCACGTAGGTTCCGAACTGGCGGGCGTTGAGTCCGTGCGGAAAAACGGCTGCGTCGGTACCGAAGGCGACTTTCACTCCGCTGGCGATCGCGTGCGCGATGTTTTTATCCGCTGCTGGCATCACCTCGCGGGCTTTCGCTAAGAGAGCGGCAGGGGTATGCAAGCGTTCGGCGTTCTGCAGGAACCATTCCCCCAAGTAGACGGTCGCAACCAGGTAGGTGCCGTTCTTCTTCAGGGTAGCGATGCCATTGTCATCGATGTAGGAGCCGTGCTCGATTGAATCCACGCCGGCCTCGCTCGCCCAGATGATCCCATTCCCTCCGTGCGCGTGCGCTGCGACTTTACGGCCTAGCCGGTGCGCGTCTGCCACGATGGCCTTCATCTCTTCCAGCGTGTATTGCGAAGCCTTAGGGTCGTCGCCAAAAGAAAGCACGCCGCCGGTGGCCATGAACTTGATCACGTCGGCACCGTACTTGATGTTTTCGCGAACCTTGGCCTGAACACCTTCAATGCCGTCGGCTACTCCGATCGCGCTGAGGTGTTTGTCGAACGGCAAATAGTTGAAGTCGCCGTGCCCCCCCGTGATGCTGATCGCCGGACCGCTGGCTTGCATGCGCGGGCCGGGCACCTCGCCGTGATTGATGGCATTGCGGAGCGCGACATCAGCAAACTCCCAATAATCGGCTAGGTTTCGCACCGAGGTGAAGCCGGCTTCCAGCGTCGCCTTCGCGTTCTTCGCACCGGTGAGCGCCGCGCTGGCAGAAGATTTTTGCAGTATCTCCAAACCAAAACTGGGGTCCATGGTCAGGTGCGTGTGGACATCAATGAGGCCAGGCAAGACGGTCCCGCTCACGATGTGGAGCGTGGGAACGTTCTCGCCAAAGCCGGGATAGTCGATGTTCGCTTTGGGCTGATGGATCTCGTGCGGCGCGGGACCGACTTTCACAATCTTCTCACCTTCGATGAAGATGGCTTGGTCCTTCAGGATGCTTCCGGTCTTGGGATCCAGCAGCTGAGCCGCGTGGATCACCAGGCGGTTCGGTTGCGGAGCCTTCGCGTCTTGCGCGATGAGAGACATGCTTGCTATGACCGCGAACGCAAGCGCCAGAGCTTTCAATCTCATGCAATCCTCGTCTTTCTGAGCGCGGCGGATTATAGCAGTGGTGTTAACGAATCATGAAAAAGGCCGCCGTAATGGCGGCCTTTGGAATGCCTGAGACAACCACGCGCTATTGGGTAATCCCCTTCTGCTTTATCAATGCGTAGATCTCATCCAGCTCGGCGGGAACGTCTTTCGTGAGATTTTCTGCACCCGTCGGCGTGACCAGCACAGAATCCTCCAGGCGAATGTGGATCTGCTTCTCGGGAATCTCCAGGATGGGCTCGACGTTGAAAGTATTTCCTGCCTCCAGCGCAAGCTCATCCTGGTGGCCGGGGACTGCCGTGTTCACGTCATGCACGGACATTCCGACGAAATGCCCGATATATTTCCCGCCACCCCAGGTCAGCCATTCCTTCTCGAAGCCATATTTTTTATAGACTCCGCCAGCGGCCTCTTTCAGTTGGCCAAGAGTTACCCCCGGCTTGATGGCCGCGATGATGGTTTTGCTGGCTTCTACCACGCAGGCGTACATCTTTTCCTGCTCGGGCGTGAACTTGCCAGAAACCGGCCACGTGCGAGTGATGTCGGAGACGTAATAGTCAAAGTCCGAACCGTAATCCATCAGGACAAGATCACCAGCCTGCATCTGCCGGTTGTTCGTCTCGTAGTGTGCAGCCAGCGCGTTGGGTCCTGAAGCTACGATCGGTGTGTACGCGACTCCTGCATTCTGATTGAAGGTGACGTAGCGCGCCGCGGCTTCTAATTGATATTCGTACATGCCGGGCTTCGTGCCTTTGATGGCTTCCTTCACCGACTCGGCGCCAATCTGGCCGGCCTTACGCATGCGCTCGATCTCATACGGCGACTTGATGGAGCGCATTTTGTTGAGGATCGGATTGAGGTTAGTCACGGGAACATTGGTATTGAGATCACTGATCCGCTTATTAGCCAATCTGATATTGGACCAAGAGTGGTACAGCGGATGATCCATGTATCGAGATTCCATGCCGAGCATTTCGCCGCGCGAATATTGCAACGAGTCCTCCGCCAACGGCAGATACAAGTGTTTGGGTGGAGTCATGCCAGCAGCCATGAAGACGATGGCTCCGGTCAAATCCTCCATGGCCGCAATCTTGTCGACTCCATACAGTTTGTCGGCACCTTTGATTTCCAGTAGTCCCGGCCCTGCGAAGGCGATCTTTTGTGGCGAACGAGGATAGGCAAAGACGGTCGTCTTCTTGGTCATGCCGTTGAAGACAGCGATGGCTCCCGGATCCTCAATGCCGGTGAGGTAGTAGAAGTCGGGAGCCTGACGGAATTTCACCGGCGCTGGCCCTTCCTCTTCGCCGTAGACGACCGCAATGCCGTCGGAGATCTGCTCGAAGAGCGCGGCACGGCGGTTGGCGAATTCCTCTTTGTTGAATTTTTCTTGTGATATTGCGCTACTCGAGAATGCAAGAACGATCAGAAGAGCGCAGGCAGGGATTGAGCGGAGAGGCTTCATGAAATTTTTCCTCGATTGAGATCAGAGCCGGTTGGAGTCAACGCATTGTAAGACGAACGACCACAGAAGCCGTCAACAGATTTTTGCTAGCCAATGAAATTTCATGCGGCATGGCCCTGAAATTGCTCTGCAAGACTTTGCAAAAAAACCATTAAAAGCCCCCTAGAAAAGCAACTGCAGCAGTCGCGCTCACCTCTTACCCTGCAAATACAAAAATTCACTTGTGAGGAGATCCCCTATGGCAAATCCTACGTATGAACAGGCAGAACTCCAGCTGAAACTTTATGACCTGCGGCGTGAGTCACGGCTGCGGCAGGCCCGCGACTGGTATTTCCAGAATTACTGGGCCGATACCCTCGACGAAGGCATGCGGGTCGCTCCCATGGGAACCGAAGCCGGCACCTTCTTCATGATGGTGCTCAGCTATTGGGACCAAGCCGCCGCCTACCTGAACTACGGGCTGCTCCATGAAGACCTTTTCTTCGAGACCGGTGGTGAGTTCTTCGGCGTTTGGGAGCGTATCAAGCCGACGATCGCAGAGGGGCGTAAACGGTGGTCGAATCCGCTGTTCCTGGCCCATTTAGAAAAGGCCGCGAATCGCTTCGAGAGCTGGAGTGAGAAGCGCGCTCCGGGACAGATCGCTGCCATGCGGCAGATGATGCAGCAGATGCGTCCCAAGGCCAGCAAAGCAGCGTAAAGCAATTGGAGACGCACAAAAAAGTCCCCACATTACGTGGGGACTTTTCTTTTTTTGGGACGCTATTTGCTCAGCACCTCGACGATGCGGTCAAAATCCTCGAGCGAGGCGTATTTCAGGACGATTTTACCTTTGCCCTTGTGGTCGTCGATCTCGACGCGTACCCCGAGCGACTGCTGTATCATGCGCGCCGCCTCGCGGACATTGGGGTCTTGCGGCTTTTCCTGCTTCTTCGCCTTCTCCACCGGATGCAGGATGTTGTAGACGAACTCCTCCGTTTTGCGTACGGAAAGCGACTGGGCGATTACGTGCTTCGCTGCTTTGCTGATCGATTCCGCTGCTTCGAGGGCCATCAGCACCTTGGCGTGGCCGAAGGTCAGGTTGCCGCCGTCAATCTCCATCTGGACGTCGGTGGGTAGCTTGAGTAACCGCAAGAAATTCGCGATGGAGGCGCGGTCTTTGCCGGTGCGCAGAGCCATCTGCTCTTGCGTGAGTCCGAACTCGCGCGATAAGCGGTCGAAGGCCTTGGCCTGCTCCATCGGGTTCAGGTCTTCGCGCTGCAGGTTCTCGACGATGGTCATCTCCATCGCCTGTTCGTTCGAGACCTGCTTGATCACCGCGGGAACGGTTAGCTTCCCTGCGCGCTGCGAGGCCAGCCAACGGCGCTCGCCGGCGATGAGCTGATAGCGCGTGCCGCCACCTTCCTTCATCACCGGACGCACCAGGATGGGCTGCACCACCCCTGTAGCGCGAATGCTCGCCGCCAGCTCGTTCAGCGCGACCTCGTCAACGCGCAAGCGTGTCTGGTAAGGGTTGCGGTCAATGTCCGTGAGCGAAATCTCGCGCGCACCATCGCCTTGCTCGGCCGGCTTAACCGCAGCGGCAGCAGCAACAGCGGGACGAGAACTTGGCAGCAGCGCGTCTAGTCCACGTCCTAGTGCTTTCTTCTTCAAGTCAACCGGCATATGCATCCGTTCAAAATAATATATTGATTGTCATCTATATACTTCAGCCCTCGCCCTGCGCCACCGCCAGTTCAGCTTTTGATTCCGCATGCGATGGAGCGCGCGACATGATCTCTTTCGCCAGCTTGATGTAGCTCTCTGCCCCGCGCGATCGCGGATCATAGACCAGCGCCGGCTTGCCATAACTCGGCGCCTCCGCCAAGCGGATGTTACGAGGAATAGTGGACTCGCACAGCTTGTCGCCGAAATGCTTCTTCAGCTCCGCCGCTACCTGCTGCGCAAGATTGGTCCGCTCATCGAACATCGTCAGGACCACGCCTTCAACAACCAGCCCTGGGTTCAGGTGCTCGCGGATCCGCTCCATGGTGTCGAGCAGCTCGCTCACCCCCTCGAGTGCAAAATATTCCGCCTGCATGGGGATGAGAACCGAGTCGGCGGCAACAAGAGCGTTGAGGGTGAGCAGATCCAGAGCCGGCGGGCAGTCGAGCACGATGAACTCAAAGCGTCCCTTAATGGGGTCTAGCGCGTTGCGGAGCCGGAATTCCCTGCTCACGCCGCTGCTCTCGGACTCCGCCGCTCCGGTGTTTGCCAGCTCGATATTCGCGCCAATCAGGTTCTTGTGCGCGGGGATCACAAAGAGTTGCTCGACCTCCGTAGGCTGAATCGCCTCTTCTGCCGAATGCAGCCCCATCAGCACGTGATAAGTGTTGATCCGGTCCGGGTCGCGCAAAAAGCCCAGCCCACTCGAGGAGTTTGATTGCGGGTCGCAGTCCACCAGCAGAACCGGCACCTCAGCCGCTGCAAGCGAAGCCGCAACGTTGATGGCAGTCGTGGTCTTGCCGACCCCACCTTTTTGGTTGGCTACTGCAATGATTCTTCCCATGGGAGAGTTATTCAGCGGCGAGAGTACCCGAACCGATTCCGACTGGGCAATGCCGCTTTTTGGTGCAAAGGACCTGTTTTCCTAGGGATTTCCTTCGCGCCTGCGGATTGTTCCACGTGGAACACTTACCAGAGCCCTTGAACCATAGCATCCGGAAGCGGATTGTTCCACGTGGAACACGCTGATCGTGACAACCAAAATGTTTCGAAACATTGCCCTCCTCTCCCACTTGCTGCTACGCAGAAGAGATACAGCCACCATTCCAACTGCTTCCTAATTGAATTACTTCAATATTTACTCCACTATTACTACTTTGGTTACTGCCAAGAAATATCGCGAATTCTAAGCCGTAAAGGGTCAGCATTAAAATCCTCCTAGCAACAGCCACCAGATCCTCTAGGTGTGCATATTTGGCCCACCACATCGGAAACTCAGAGCTTTTTCACAGCCGTGCGCTCCACTTGTTAGCGCGCTGGTTCGTTCCAACTAGGTTGACGATCAGCACAGGCACCAAGATGAATACCGTGCCCGCCCGGTAAAGTCTCCGCGGAAGAAATCGGCCCACGTAAAAGCTGCCGATTTTGGAGCTTGCTTCCCACTTTTATATAGCTTGATTCGTTCTAAATTTGATTCCGCGCGATCAGCAGAACCCGCTCGCGCGATTGCGGAACCGCTGCTGTGCTGATCTCGAAGTCGGGAAGCAGCTTCTTCGCTGCCGCAACCTGTCCCGCTCCGATCAGCAAGGCGAGCCGGCCCTCCGCATCGACCAATCCGGCGGCTACGGGAAGAACTTCGTGGAAGTGTTCTACCCCGCGCAGCGTCACCAGGTTCGTCTTCTGCTGCAGCTCCTCCGCACGCCCCAAAAATACATTGATGTTCGTCAATGTACATTTCCTGATCGCTTCCTTCAGGAAGGTCGCTTTCTTGTTCTGCGACTCGATCAGCGTGACTGCAATTCCGGGCGAATAGATCTTCAGTGGGATTCCGGGGAATCCCGCGCCGGAACCTAGATCGATGGCGCTGCGAACCTCTCCCCTATCTACGTTTCGCGCCAGGAACAACGACTCGCCGAAGTGCCGCGTGACGATCTCTTCCGGCTGGCGCACGGAGGTTAGGTTCGTCTTTGCGTTCCAGCGCAGCAGGAGATCGAGATAGTCGGAAAGCTGCTGCAATTGGACCTGCGACAGCTCTTCCCTGCCGCCGTCCTCTTTTTGCAGGAACGGCTCGAGCAGCTCGGCGATGCGCGCGGTCTCCATTAGCGGCGACCATTGTAAATGCGCGTTACTTGCCGATGCAGAAGCTGGAGAAGATCAGGTTGAGGATGTCATCTGCCGTGGTCTCGCCGGTGATCGAATCCAGCGGACGTAGCGCGTGATAGAGATCGAGCAAGATCATCTCATGCGGAGTGTTGTTGCGAACCGCGAATGACGCGGCTTCCAGCGCATTCAATGCATCTTCTACTAGCTGTTGGTGGCGTACATTGGTAAGGAATCCCGACTCCTGCTGCGCTCCGCCTTCACCGGCAACATGCTTGAGAATTTCGGCACGCAGTTCCCTGATACCGTGGCCAGTGACAGCGGAGGTTCTTAACGCATCGCTTCCGTTGCGCGCCGCGGGATTCAGATCAGCTTTATTCAGCACCTGAAGGGAATTGCGCCCAGCGACTTTTTCCATTAGAGCCGTATCTTCGGAATGTTCCGGCTGCGATGCATCGCGCACCATGAGCACGAGATCGGCATCTGCGAGCGCCTCGTACGATTTCTTGATGCCGATACTTTCAGCTTCATCATGTGCGGTGCGGATGCCGGCGGTGTCGATGAGCCGCACAGGAATGCCGCCGATGGCGACCGTCTCACTGACTAAGTCACGCGTGGTGCCGGGAGTTGCAGTCACAATCGCGCGCTCGCGCTCGACCAGACGATTGAACAGGGAAGACTTGCCCACGTTCGGCCGTCCGACGATGGCGAGCGTTAAGCCCTGGTGCACCATCTTTCCGTAGGCGAACGAGCTGCACAGCTCTTCCAAAGGCGCACGAACCGCGGCGATGCGCTTCTGAATCTCTTCGCCGGGAAGAACAGAGACATCGTCCTCCGCAAAATCAACGCCGGCTTCCATGGTCGCAATCAACTGCACCAGATCGATCTTAATCGGCTGCAAGCGTTTCGACAGGGCACCTTCGAGCTGCTGCGCCGCGACCTTCGCCTGGAAAAGCGTTTGCGATTCGATCAGGTCGCGGACTGCTTCGGCCTGCGTAAGATCAATGCGTCCGTTAAGGAATGCTCGCATGGTGAACTCGCCCGGTTCCGCGAGCCGGGCGCCGCGCGCAAGCGCCAGCTCAACGACGTGGCGCAGCACCACAGGCGATCCGTGGGCAGAGATCTCAACGATATCGTCGGTGGTGTAGGAGTGCGGCTCCTCAAAGTATGTAGCGACGATTTCATCGATGCGCTCGCCCGTCTCGGGTTCGATCAACTCACCAAAGCGCGCTTGTCCTGCCGCGAGTGAATGAGAAAGGCGCAGCATGGGCTCAACAATCTGCTTCGCTTCCGGTCCAGCGAGGCGCACCACGCCGATGGCTCCGCGCCCGGCGGGCGTAGCGATGGCGACGATGGTGTCGTCAAGGTGCACAAACAATAGTCTATCTGCAGGAATGCGAAGAATTCTTCAGGCACCGAATCACGCGACCGCGCGGAAAGGAGTACACTCTCTCTCCTTATGTAAGCACTCTCACTTCAAGGTGAATAGAAAATGAGGAACTCCCCCCGCAGTTTCTTCGTCGCAGCCACACTCTTACTTCTCGCAACCCTTTCGTTTTCGCAGTCTGGACCGACCCTCACGCCGCAGAACAGCGGCACCACAGCAACGCTGATCGGAATCAGCCCAGTGAGCCCCAACGTCGTGTGGGCCAGCGGAACCGGCGGAACTTTTGTCGTGACCACCGACGGCGGCAAGCACTGGCGCGCCGGCGTTGTCCCGGGTGCGGAAGGGCTGCAGTTCCGCGACGTGCAGGGAATCAGCGACAGAGTGGCATACCTGCTCTCCATCGGAAACGGCACCGACGCTCGGATTTACAAGACTACCGACGGCGGTGCGACATGGAATACCGTGTTCGTCAACCAGAATCCCGACGCATTCTATGATTGCTTTGCGTTCTGGACTAACAAACGCGCTTTGGCGATGAGCGACTCGGTCAACGGACGCTTTCCCATCCTGCGCACCACAGACGGACAGACGTGGCAGGACATCGGCGACAACGTGACGCCCGCCCTGCCGGGCGAAGCTGGATTCGCATCCAGCGGGACCTGCATCACGGCGCAAGGAGGTAAGCGCGCCTGGTTCACGACCGGAGGCGTCACACCAGCGCGTGTCATCGCAACGACCGACGGCGGCGATACGTGGAACGCGTATCCGACTCCGCTCGTTTCTGGGCCTCCTGCAGGAGGCTTCAGCATTGCCTTCCACGATGCCAAGCACGGCATCCTCGGCGGCGGTGATCTTGGCAATCCGACCGGTGTCTCCAACAACTTCGCACGCTCCAGCGATGGCGGAGTGACGTGGACGCTCACGACCCCAGCACCGATCAACGAAGCCATCTTCGGATTGGCTTACGCGGATGGCGGCCCTGCGGACAACGATGGAGACGGCAGGGCAGGACACATCGTTGTCGCTACTGGACGAACGGGAACAGCATGGTCGCCGGACGAAGGCAATACCTGGATTCCGTTGCCGAACCTGGTTGGCCTGTGGACAGTCGGCTTCGCGAATCCCAAGGCAGGATGGCTAGCCGGCGCAAATGGACAGATCATGAAAGTCAGCTTCTAACGCAGGACGCAGGAGGTAGGAAGTAGGAAATGCAGATCCCTCGACTCGCGCCCACCTTCGTTCGCGCTCGCTCGGGGTGACCTCCGACAAAACCTTGTCGCGGCGGAGTCATCTCCGTCGCGATTTTGTTTTTAAAACCGTCACTTCAAACTCTATCGGTAATTTTTTGGGCGGGAAGCAGGCGCGGTCGTTGCACGCCTGATATTGCAGGTCGCCATGCACTTTGAAGGTTCCAGCAGAGGCGCCGTGTGCGGGGCGCACCTGTAGCGTGATCGAGAATTGTCCCGTGTAAACGTTCAGCTTTTCGCTCGGATCAAAGGCAAAGGCGAAATCTTTTCCTTCGGGATAGACGATCTTCATAACGGAAATATCGGTCGGCAGATCCAGCACCAGCTTGGTCGCGATCAGATTCTCTGTCTTGGGATGGTTGGAGTTGATGTGCATTTCTGGGTCGATGGCGAATTTCAAATGAACAGGCGCGGTCGCTGCTCCCGCCACTGAGACACGCGGCGTTGGCAACTGGGTGACGTATTGCTTCTTCTTGATGTCCTGCGCCTGCGTGGTCATGAGCAGCGCGAGCACGGCGATCGCAATGTTCTTCATTGTCCTAATGCCTTTTTGATGTTGTCTTCGATCTCGGCTTTGCCTTTCAGTCCGATGCCGTGCTGCACGATCTTGCCGTTGCGATCGATATAAAAGATCTCTGGCAAGAAATTGACGCCGCCGTAGGTGTCGGCGAGTTTGCTCGTTCCCAGCAGCACCGGATAATTCACCTTCTTGTCCTCTGCGAACTTCCTGATGTCCTTCTGCACCCAGTCTTTGCTGTCGGCGTCATCGTCCATGGCAACGCCGAGAACGGTGAAGCCCTGCGAGCCATACTGCTTGTGGAAGTCGACCAGCCACGGCATCTCGATCTTGCAGGGCTCGCACCACGTCGCCCAGAAATTCAGCAGAACGGCTTTGCCCTTGTAATCGGAGAGCTTCGCGGTCTTGCCGTCGAGCGTCTTGAGCTCGAAGTCCGGCGCCGTGTTGCCCACGGCGACTTCCGGAGCTTCCGGCGGCTCGAGGCCGGCTTTCTGGTTGCGCGAGATGCGCGCTCCCACGTAGATCATCCCGGCAACCACCAGGACCATGACCACTAAGAATGATGGCGTTTCTCTTCACAAGAACCTTTCCGAGATTGCGCGGAAGAATCGGGACCTTGTTCAACCACGCGGCGAGATAAGCGAATTGGTGCCGGAAGATCATGAAGCCGATCACGATCATGAGCACGCCGCTGATCACTTCAACGGTGTGCAGATGCTTCCGAAAGCGAGTGTAAAAGCCGAGGAACTGATTGATCGCCAAGGAAGTCAGCAGAAAGGGAACTGCCAGTCCCAGCGAATAAACAGCCAGCAGCAGAATGCCCTTCAGTACCGTCGCCTGTTCGGCGGCGAAAGTCAGGATGGTCGCGAGGATCGGGCCGATGCAGGGTGTCCATCCGAAAGCGAAGGCGAATCCCACGAGAAATGCGCCCACAGCGGTGGCCTTAGTCTTAACATCGTGCAAGCGCTTATCGGCGTAAAGATATTTGATCGGAAGGATGCCGGTCAGGTGCAATCCAAACAGGATGATCACTACTCCCGCCACGCGCAGCAGCAAAGTGCGGTTGTGCCCCAGCACGCGTCCCACACCCGAGGCCGCGGCGCCCAGCATGATGAAGACGATGCTGAAGCCCAAAATGAACATAAGCGAATTCAGCAGGACGGTGCGGCGAAGTTTCGCGTCTGGCTCCTGCAGCTCGTCCACACCCGCGCCCGAGATCATGGAGACGTAGCCCGGAACCAGCGGCAGCACGCACGGGGACAGGAACGAGATCAGCCCCGCGACGAAGGCCGCGATGGGCAGGGGCAGCGATGAAAGCATCAGTTTTTTATTGTATCTGAGAGATGTAGACGCCCGGCGCGGTCGGAAGTTACACGATTTGAGATGAGCGGCGGGTTAGCGGCGTCTAATTCCTGAGACCGCTCCACTCTTCCGCCACCACGATGGAGTTTGCCGGGTTCTGCGGATCGTACTTCACGGAGGTGGGCACGCCGATGCGGCAGGTGTGCAGGTCAACGCGATGGCGCAGGTGGGTCACGTCCTGCGATGCTTCGTAAGTCACTCCACTCACGTCGTAGTGATAGATGAGGAGCTGCACGCGGCCATGTCCGTTGCCGGTCTTGGTCGCCGGCTTGGGCGCGAGTTCGGCGACGTCGGTGACGGTGCCGTCGATGATGCGTCCCATGGCGCTGATCTGGTGGCGGCGGTCGCGCTCGAGTTGTTCAGGACTCTTGCGGTTGCGGCGAATGAAAACAGTGATGCCAATGCCGAGCGCGGCCACACCCGCGGCGATCAATGAGACGGGATAAAGACGAAAGGCGTTCATTCGTACCCGTGTTTCGTGACTACTACTGTAGTACGAAAACTCTAGTACGAAAACCAGAGTTGCGGAATGCAGGTAAAGCCTTAGGAAGGAAGAACGATCGGATGAAGGACGAAGTGAAAACCCCTTCGGAAGAACGGGGGGAGAGCTGGCGTTTTGGCGCTCGGATCGGAACTTGGAGAGAGAGCTGGCGTTTTGGCGCTCGGATCGGAACTTGGAGAGAGAGCTGGCGTTTTGGCCAGCCTTCGGAAGAACGGAAGAGAGCTGCCGTTTTGGCGCACGGTCGGAACTTGGAGGGAGAGCTGGCCTTTAGGCCAGCGTCCCGATGTCTTATAATCTGCGGCTTTAGCCGCGGCTATGCGACTCGCACCTCAAGAAACGCGTACGTACTTCGTGACGAGTAACACCGTCGTTCGCAAGATGATTTTCACATCGGCGGACATGGCGGAATTGTTCATCAAGGTGTGCAATGAGAACCGCGAAAAGAAACGAATGGAGATTCACGAGTTTGTTCTCATGCCGGATCACTTTCACATGATCATTACTCCTGCTTTTGAGGTGTCGTTAGAGAAGGCAGTTCAGTTCATTAAGGGAGGTTTTTCGTTCCGAGCGAAAAAGGAACTGGTGTATTTGCACGAAGTCTGGCACAAGAGCTTTAACGAACACCAAATCACAAGTGCGAACGAATATGAGCAGCACCGGAAGTACATTTATCGGAATCCAGTGAAAAGAGGCCTGGTACGAAACGCCGAGGAGTATGCCTATTCCTCGGCAAATCCGCGATTCCAAATGGACGCAATGCCGGAGTGGCTGAGACCGGGCCTAAAGGCCCGAACTGTTGAGGCTCCCTGACGCGGGGCTAAAGCCCCGCTCTCCCTCCGGCGCTGGCCTAAAGGCCAGCTCTCTCTCCGGAGAACCAAGTTCAAATGAAAACCCCAGACATTCAGTCTGGGGTTTTCCTTCACACAATCGAACTTACCTTGAGCCCACCAGCTCCGGCTCCGCCTTCTTCACCTTCGCCGCGTCAGCGAGGAATGTTGCCAACCCCTTATCAGTCAAAGGATGGTTGAGCATCATGTCCAGCACCTTCCAGGGGATCGTGCCGACGTGCGCGCCCGCGAGCGCCGCTTCCACCACGTGCAGCGGATGCCGCAAGCGAAGCCGCGAGGATCTCTGTCTTGAATCCGTAATTCGTGTAGATCGTCTTGATGTCGCGGATCAGCTGCATTCCGTTCTCGCTGATGTCGTCGAGCCGCCCGACGAACGGCGAGCAATAGACCGCGCCCGCTTTAGCGATCATCAACGCCTGGTTCGGCGAGAAGCAGAGGGTCATATTGACCTTGATGCCTTCCGTGCTGAGCGCCTTGCATCCCTTGATGCCTTCGCGTGTCGTG
This sequence comes from uncultured Acidobacteriota bacterium, assembly GCA_963711965.1. Lineage (GTDB taxonomy): Bacteria > Acidobacteriota > Terriglobia > Terriglobales > Acidobacteriaceae > CAVQGF01. Next base: position 23,460 of record CAVQGF010000012.1, read on the forward strand.
GGCAGCTTCACCACCACGTGTTTGTGCCAGCCTGCGTACTCGCGTCCTTCGCGCAGCATGCCATCCAGATCGGTCGAGAGCACTTCCACGCTCACCGGACCCTTCACGATCTCGCAGATCTCATTGATGTCGGGCTTGTTGTTCTGCTTGTTCTCCTTCGCCATCAGCGAAGGATTGGTGGTCACGCCGTCCAGGATTCCGAGGGCCGCCGCCTCGCGGATCTCCTTGATGCTGGCTGTGTCGATAAAGAATTTCATGGCGCGTCCTTTCGTTTTCTACGCGTGGGGATGCGGATACTGCGGATTCTACTCCAAGGCCTACTCGCAAGCTATGCAGCTGGGGTTCTTGCCACTTGAGAGCTCGATCATGGGAAGTAGCGTCGCTGGACAGCCAAAACCACTACCGACAGGATGATGACAACGATGAACACCCTCAGGAAACGATCGAACCACGTGAGATGGTCCAGGGGAATCCGGCCGAAAAGCCGACCAGGCCAACGTAACGACGGCCACCGCCGCGAGTGCCATGCCGATCGGGGGGAAGTGAAGAAAAGGAAACACTTAGTTCAATCTCCGTCCACCACGCGATTGCTTAGCACGCCGATGCCCTGGATCTTCACTTCCACGTTATCACCGGACTTTAGCGGACCCACGCCAGCCGGGGTGCCGGTCGAGATCAGATCGAAAGGGAAGAGCGTCATCACCCGCGAGACGTAGCGGATGATCTCGTCCAGCGAGAAGATGAAGTCCTTCGTGTTGCCGCTCTGCTTCAGCTCGCCGTTCACGCGCGTCTCCACCTGCACGCCCGCCCAGGGATCGATCTCGTCGGTCAGCACCGGACCGACCGGGCAAAACGTGTCAAAGCCTTTGGCGCGTGTCCACTGGCTGTCGGACTTCTGTAGGTCGCGCGCGGTCACATCATTCACGATGGTGTAGCCGAAGATGTAGGGCTTCACGTCGTCGGAGTCGCGCAGGCGGCGGCAGGTCTTTTTGATCACCACGCCCAGCTCGCCTTCGAAATCGACGCGCTGCGAGATCTTCGGCTTCACGATGTTGTCGCCCGGGCCGATGATCGCCGATGGCGGCTTCAAAAACAGTAGAGGTTCTTTGGGCACTTCATTTCCCAACTCGGCGGCGTGCTCTTTGTAGTTCCGCCCGATGCAGATGATCTTCGGTGGATGAATGGGCGCGAGCAGCTTGGCTTCATCGATGGGGACGCGATCGGGCGGGATGGAATCCGGCATGATCGAACCCCATGGGTCGCTGGCGCGGGGCGGCGTGCCGAGCAGGGAAGAGATGACGTCCCCTTTTTCCGTGGTCTCCACCAGCCCGTGGTGGACGCGGTTCGAGAGTTGGAAGCGACAGTATTTCATTGGCAGTTCAATTTACCGCAGAGAGCGCGGAGAACGCAGAGAAATCGGGAGGAACGAAATGCAGATCCCTCGACTCGCCGTCGCGTGCGCTCCGGCTCGCTCGGGATGACTTCCATAAAGGAACGTGGAATCGGCACGCCTGAAGGCGTGCCCTGATACCAGTTCCATGCTGGGGCATCCCAAGTCGCAACGACTACTTCTTCACTGCTTTGGTCATCAGGAACTGCTGATGTACCTGGTTGTCCTTCAGGCACTCGGTGGTCAGCGCGTCGTACTCGCGGCGGTATTGCGCGAGCTTTGCGGGGTCGCTCTTGCTGAGCATCGCCACGAGCTGGATCATCGGGCCGGCGGAACGCTCGATCACCCCGCGGCTGTGCGCCGGACTGAGCGCCGGCGTGAGCATCGTTCCGCGATCGAAGCTGATGTCGCGCACGCGGTCGCCAAGGCGCTCGCGCACGATCTTTTCGTCGCCCCACAGCGGTGGCGGCGCGGCACCCGGCGGAGGTGCCGGCATGTAGCTCGCCGTGAGCGCGAACGCCTTCCCGATGAACTGCTCGGGAGGCCAAGTGGAAAATGCAATCGTGCCGCCCGGCTTCAGCACGCGCAACATCTCGCCGACGGCGACCTCAGGGCGGGGTGCGAACATGTGTCCAAACTGGCTGAGCACGACATCGAATTCCGAATCCTTAAACGGCAGTTGCTCTGCATCACCTAAGTGGAAGTCGACTTCGACGCCGGCGATCGCGGCGTTCTCGCGCGCGACCTCGAGGAGCTCAGGCGTGAGATCGAGGCCTGTCACCTTGGCGCCGCGCAGCGCGCAGGTTACGGCAACAACGCCCGTTCCGCAGGCGACGTCGAGCACGCGCTGGCCGGCTTTGATGCCGGTAAAGTTCGCCAGCTTGGCCGCGCAGGGCGTGGTCATGGCGGCAAGCGGAGAGAAGTGCGACCACCCTTCGCGTTGCTTCTGCTTGAATTGGGCGAACGGATCCGATGGCTGGGTCTTTGGGGAAGGATTCATCTCAACAGTATCGCGCTCGCGAGGGTGCGGCGGCAAATCTCTACGGGCACTGCGACGGGCATCCGACGGAAGAAATGCCGCGCGCACCAGGACGTCCGCGCCTACATCAGCTACTCCGGGGCTTTTTCGCCGGCCTCTGCAGATTTCGCGCTCTCATTGCCTCGTAGATCTACAGCAGTAACGGAATATGTATAGTCGCCCGGTGCGCTAACAGGGTCGCGATAGGTCGGCGTCTTCACCAATTCTGTATTGGCCTTCACTCCACCGTGGTAGACGTTGTATCCCGCGAGGTCGGCGTCGGTGTTCGGCGCCCACGTGAGGTCGATAGACTTCTGCTCGCTCGGCGAATACACTGCCTGCAATCCGGTGGGAGGGGCGGGCGGGAATACATCTTTTGTCACCACTTCGACGGGGGCAGCGCTGTCGCCGCGGACGCTATAGAGGCGCTTGCCGTTGGGCTGCGTCTCCACCCAAGTGATGGGCGTGACGGTATATGCGTAATTCTTCTCCCACTCGAAATTGCGATCGACGATATTCACCTCACCGATGGCGGGCGCCTCGGCGATCAAATCCGGGGTGTTCTTTCCGGCGGGAAGAATGTTTCGAGTGACCTGGTACCAGTACTGCATCCGCGGGTCGGGCTCACTCTGCATTGCCTGCGGAGGAATATTGACGTGCACGCCGTCTGCCTGCACCTCGACGCGCAAGGCATGAGGAGGCGCAGTGGTCGGGACAAGCGGCACGTCGACGCGACTACCGTATCCTGCGCTGCGGTGACCATCGTTCATGGCTTCGATGGTGTAGCTGGCGTGAGCAAGAGGACGCGAGTGCAGCTCCGGCGTCAGTGTGTCGGTGAACGTCGCTTCCAGTGGATGATCACGCCGCGAGATCTCGTTTCCTTTTTGCGCGGGCACTTCGCCAACAACTTTGCCGCATTCGTCTTCCGTAGTAAGGATGCGGCACACGCGCATCTTTCCCGGGTGGCGGATGGCTTCCCGATCGGTGGTCTCGTAGGGAACGGTCCAGGTAAGGGTGACTTTTTCGCCCACACGCGCGGCTCTCAAATCGCGCACCGGAATCGGCAGATGCAGCGACGGCGGCATGGGCGCGCCCGGCTGCCCGCAACCGGCGAGCAGCGCGAGCGCCGCTAAAAAAAATGATGAGATCCGGTGCATGGGACGTATCAGCCTACCAGAGACTAACGCGGGCGGTAGTTTTCCGCGCCATTGATCTCGCCACCGCGAAGCCAGCGGCCGCAGAGATCGAAGGCCGAAGGGCCGCAGGGGTAGATCTGATATAGGGGAAGATCGTGTTCTTTCACCTGGTAAGTGCCCATCTGCATGCGCCCCGACTCTGAACCTTCGAACAAAGCATAATGATTGCCAGGCAGCGCCCTTACCTGGAACTGATACGTAGCGGGCTCGTAGTCCGCGTAGCTGATGCAGCGGCGGATGCAAACGCGGTCGATGATGTGGTGAATGTTCACGCCGAAACCCGGGTCATAGAAAATTTCCGCGACCTTGGTGAGCGCCGGCGCACTCGCGACCAACGATCGAGCGCTACTTTGCAAACGCGTTTCGGGAAACTGCAACAATGCTGCCACTTTGGAATCGGGCGGAAGCGCCATGACCATCGTCTCTAGTTTGCGCTCGAGCTGATTGATCGCACGCGCGTCAAAGAACAAGAAAGTAAAGAAGACGGCGCACAATATGACAGTGGTCCACATCGCCGTGCGACCCAACTCATGACGCGCCACCAGCATGCAGGCAAAAATCGCAGCGAAAAGTGAGAGCCTCTCGGTGACGACTCCGATCTCGCTTTGCCCGATTCTGAACGTGAGCGGCATGCAGACTCCCGCGATCAACGCCAGGATATAGAGCTGCGTTTCCGGCCTTTGCAGCCACTGTTGCCATCCTTCCGTTCGAGCTTGATGTGCAAATTGCGACCACAGCACGATCAGCACGCCGAGACCCACGGCGGCGAACAATGGACCGTGTAATGCCGCTTGCCCCGCGCCAGAGGCGAGCAGCAATCTCGGACGCAGCCAGACGCCTTGGAAGCGGTAAGTTAGAACCACGCTGCCGAGGACCACTGCGAGACACGCAATGCCAAAGAATTGAATTCGCCTTTCAGGAAATCGTCGCGCAATGTAAACGTATGCCACTGAGGCGACGGCCCATCCCACTGGGAGTGGATGCGCCTTCCAGGCGATCACTAAGAGCACCAGCGCGGCAACGACTTTCCGCTTCTGGATCTTTTGTCCCACCAAGAGCGCGAGCGCAATGCAGGAGATTCCGGTAGCTAGATAGAAATTGCTGAAGCCGAGCTGGAAGATCACTCCATATGCGACCACCGCGATCAACGGCGTCACGCTCCAAGGCACTTTCCGGGCTAGGGAATGAGCGAGCCGAAGACTCCCCAGAAAAAGATCAGCAGCGAAGTGCCGAGCACCAGCTTTTCCGAAATCCCGACGCTCAATCTTTTCAGCGACCAGACCAGCGTCGAATCCACCAGGATGTTTGTTTTTAGATGGGCCAGCGCCATGCCCGGCAGCTTTCCTTGCTCGATCAACGTCGCCAGCCAGGCGTTGTAGATGTGGCTGGGAAAATCCCCAATGCCAACATGGGGTTGCCACACGCAGGGGACCAACACCATCAACGAGATCAACGCCGAAAAGAAGATGCTCCTTGCGTCAGGAAGGCGTGCGCCTTCGCTTCGGTGTTCCTCGCCCGGCGCTGCAGTATGAGAGCTCATCTTCGCAGTGAGAGTACCAGAGCATGACTCGATGCGAACCAACTTTGGTTGCACATCTCCCATCCAACAGAAATCCCCAAACTGGAGATTCCCGATGGACGTCATCAAGTTGTTGAAGCAAGATCACCAGAAAGTCAAAAAGATGCTGAAGGAATTGGAAGAGACCACCGAACGCGCGGCGAAGAAACGCGAAGAGTTGTTCGCCGAAGTCCAGCGCGAGCTCAAGCTGCACGAGTTGGTCGAGGAAGAGATCGTCTATCCGGCATTTCGCGAGAAGAGCAAATTGAAAGACATTGTCTTAGAAGGATACGAGGAGCACCACGTGGTCGACCTGATCATGGACGAGATCGCAGGCGAGTCTGTGACCGACGAGACTTGGGCGGCCAAGGTGAAGGTGATGCAAGAGAACGTGGAGCACCACGTTGAGGAAGAAGAAGAGAAGATGTTCCCGCAGGCGCGCAAGCTCTTCGAAGATCAAGAGCTGGAAAAACTTGGCGAACAGGTTGCGCAACGCAAACGCCAGGAGCTGAACCAACAACCCAAGGCGGCGTAGCCATGATGCTCGCCTTCAGCGCGATCTTTGCGTTTATCTGGGCAGTGGGTGTGGCTCGGGGAATCACCTTTTCCGGCTCCATCCACGCATTTCTTATCGCCTCGGTCCTGCTGGTGCTGGCGCACTGCTGGCTGCCGGCTCGGATCGGCGAGGTAGCCCGACCCTGCGCAGACCCGCTTCAACAGCGGCGATTGTCGCGATTGCTCGGCTGGCGTCCACGCCCGCGAAAGCCCTGAAAGTTCTACTCCCAACGTCACCTGCCTGACATAGCGAATCCTGATGCCAAGCGCGCGGGGGTTGGATAGAATCGTCTCTCCTTCCCCCAGGTGTAATCCCGCTTCCAGGCGGCGCCATTTCTGTGGAGAACGACCCATGAAGTATTGTCCGACGTGTCAGCGCAGGTTCCCCGATCTGATCTCGATGTGTCCCACGGATCAGAGCGTGTTGACGGATACTCCGCCGCCCGCAGGCGAAACCAAAGCAACCGCCGCTGCCGCACCCGCCGCTGCTAAAGAAAAAGAACCGGTAGACACGCGCACGCTGGAAGAAAAACTTTTTGCGCCGTTGCCAAAGCGCACCACGGACGCTGCGCCAGCCCCTCAAACTCCGCCTCCGATGAAGGCCGCAACTCCGCCGCCTGTGCCTAAGCCGGCACCCGGGTCCACTACCAAGGTTATGGAGACGGTATTCGAGGAGCCCGCGGCGCAAAAAAGCAGCAAGCTCGCGGCGGTCGCCGCTGCACAAGAAATCCCGTGGAACAAAATTATTCCCGCCGCACTGGCCGTGGTGGTGA
>CAVQGF010000013.1:0-11258 GCA_963711965.1 uncultured Acidobacteriota bacterium
GCCTCGCAATCTTTCGCAATGAGGACATCGACCTTGCCGTGGTGGATTACAAGATGCCGGGGATGTTGGGGAGACGAAGTCGCACGCGAGATGCGCCGCCTGCGCAGCCACGTGCCGCTGTTACTGGTGACCGCGTACCATGACCTGCCTGGAACTGCACATCAGTCTTCAACGCAACGGTGTTGAAAGGCGAATCGCCGACCGTGCCGCTGGAGCAGATTAAAGTTCTATTGGCTGGAAATCTGCGTTTATCTGCGTTCATCTGCGGCAAAAGGATCGAAGACGTCGCCTTCTGAATGATCCCCAGATGGATGAACCCGTTCAGGAAGAACTGCACCGCGATCGCGGTGAGCAGCAATCCCATCAGGCGCACCAGGATGCGAATACCAGTCTCTCCCAGTCGGCGGCGCACCATCTCCGCGCCCGCGAGCACCCAGTAGGAAACGAGCGACGGTCACCGCGATCGCGCCGAAGACCGGCACCAGGTGATGCAGCTCCGGCTTCGGCCCGATCAGCACCATCACGGTCGAGATCGCGCCCGGCCCGGCGAGCATGGGGATGCCGAGCGGCGTGATGCCCACATCTTCTTTCTCGGCGCCTTCCTGGCGTTCGGGTTCGACTTCCTGCGTACTCGAGCGACGCGCCTGCAGCATGTCGATTCCGATCAGCAGCAGGATCAATCCTCCGGCGATCTCGAATGCCGGCAGCGTGATACCGAAAACGCGGAAGATCCAGCTTCCTGCCACTCCAAAAGATCCGAGCACGATCAGGCAGGTCCATGCGGCGCGCTTGGCCATGCGGCGACGCCGCTCCGCGTCGTCGTAGGCAGTCATCACGAGGAATGCCGGGATGGCGGCGAAAGGGTCCACCAATATAAAGATAGAGGTGAACGCCACCACGGAAAAATGGGCCAAGTCGTGCATGCGCTAGCCAGTGTACGTGAATCAGTCGCGGTACCCAGGGCTCAGAGCAGAACGGCCGCCCGTCGCCCTCCGTGCTCGAGGCCTTCGAACGCTCTTCCCTCTTCGCCCCAACAAGCGTATAAAGGCCAATTCAGGCACGGAGGAGCTTCCAGCATGCAGTTGGGCATGGTCGGACTGGGCCGCATGGGCGGCAACATGGTGCGCCGCCTGATGCGCGGCGGCCACGAGTGCGTCGTCTACGACCTGAGCGCCGAACCGTCGAAGCACTCGGCAAGGAAGGTGCCACCGGCGCGTCCGTCGCTGGCCGATCTCGTCGCGAAGCTCAAAGCTCCGCGCGCCGTCTGGATCATGGTTCCGGCCGGCGACGCCACCGAAAAGACCGTGCACGAGCTCGCCGGAAGCTGCGAACACGGCGACACCATCATCGACGGCGGCAACTCCTATTTCAAGGACGACGTCCGCCGCGCCGAAGATGCTGGAAGCCGCAAGGCATCCACTACATGGACGTCGGCACCAGCGGCGGCGTCTGGGGACTCGAGCGCGGCTACTGCCTGATGATCGGCGGCCCGAAGGAGGCCTTCGAGCGCCTCGAACCCGATCTTCAAGACGCTCGCTCCCGGCACGCGGCGACATTCCGCGCACGCCGGGCGCGCGACAAGACGCGGCGGCACCGCCGAAGATGGCTACCTGCACTGCGGCCCCTCCGGCGCCGGCCATTTCGTCAAGATGGTGCACAACGGCATCGAGTACGGCCTGATGCAGGCCTACGCCGAAGGCTTCGACATCTTGCAAGAACGCAACTCGAAGGAGCTGCCCGGAAGTCATCGCTACGACCTCAACCTGGCCGACATCGCCGAAGTGTGGCGGCGCGGCAGCGTGGTCGGCTCCTGGCTGCTCGATCTCACCGCGATGGCGCTGGCGGAGGATCCCGACGCTCTCGAAGCTACACCGGCTTCGTGCAGGATTCCGGCGAAGGCCGCTGGACGATCAAGGCCGCGATCGAAGAAGCCGTTCCGGCCGACGTGCTGACCGCCGCGCTGTACGTCCGCTTCCGCTCGCGCCAGGAGCACACGTTCGCGCGAAAAGATGCTGTCCGCGATGCGCAACAAATTCGGCGGCCACGTGGAAGCAGCCAGCCGCGCAGGGAGCGAAAAAGTCAGCATGACCGAGACCGTGCTCAACCTGAACGTCAAGGACCTGCTCGGACGCAACCAGCGCGGCGCCAAGCCCGCCGACCCCTGCATCATGGTGATCTTCGGCGCCTCCGGCGACCTCACCGGCCGCAAGCTGCATCCCCGCGCTCTACAACCTGGCGCGCAACAAGCTCCTGCCGAACGAATTCGCCATCGTCGGCTTCGCCATGGACGACGCTCGACGACGAAGATTTCCGCAAGCGCGTCGCGAAGGACATGCGACAGTTCGCGACCGAACCGGTCGACGACTGCAGCCTGCGACTGGCTCGTCGAGCGCATCTACTACATCCCCGGCGACTTCAACGATCCCGCTGTCTATCAGCAAACTGCAAGAGACTGCTCGACGAAGCTTGACGCAGCAGCACGACACGCAGCGGCAACTGTCTTTTACTACCTCGCGACCGCCCGCGTTTTTCGGCGAGATCGTCGCAGCCAGCTCGGCGCAGCCGGACTGACCGCGCGAAGAAGACGGCCACTGGCGCCGCGTCATCATCGAAAAGCCATTCGGCAACGACTCGAATCGGCGCGAAGGCGCTCAACCGCGAGATCGCGCAGCGTGCTGCGACGAGACACCAGATCTACCGCATCGATCACTACCTGGGCAAAGAGACCGTCCAGAACATCTTGGTCTTCCGCTTCGCCAACGGCATCTTCGAGCCGATCTGGAACCGCCGCTACATCGACCACGTGCAGATCACGGTGGCGGAAACGGTCGGCGTCGAGCAGCGCGGCGGCTACTACGAGCAGCGCCGGCGCGCTGCGCGACATGGTGCCGAACCACATCTGCCAGCTTGTCTCGCTGACCGCCATGGAGCCGCCGATCTCGTTCCAGCGCCGACGCGGTGCGCGACGAGCAGGCAAAAGTCCTGCACGCCATCCAGCCGCTGCAGCCGGAAGACGTGCTGACGCTGCAGCCGTGCGCGGCCAGTACGGCGAAGGCGACGATCGAAGGCAAGCGCGTCCCGGCCTATCGCGAAGAGCCGAGCGTCGCTCCCGATTCGAACACCGAGACCTTCGTCGCGCTCAAGCTGCACATCGACAACTGGCGCTGGGCCGACGTGCCGTTCTACGTCCGCACCGGCAAGCGCATGGCCGCGCGCGCTCACCGAAATCGCGATCCAGTTCAGCGGCGCCGTTCGTGCTGTTCCGCGAGACGCCGTCGAGCAGCTCGACGCCCAATCTGCTGGTGATGCACATCCAGCCCGACGAAGGCATCTCTCTGCGCTTCGGCGCCAAGATTCCCGGGCATGCAGATGCGCGTCGGCGGCGTCGACATGGATTTCCACTACGCGGATTATTTCGGCACCGAGCCCAGCACCGGCTACGAACGTCTGCTCTACGACTGCATGATCGGCGACGCGACGCTGTTCCAGCGCGCCGACATGGTGGAGGCCGGCTGGTCGGTGGTCGATCCGATCCTCGACGTGTGGAAGGCGCTGCCGCCGCGCAACTTCCCCAACTATCCCGCGGGCTCCTGGGGACCCAAAGAAAGCGAAGAGATGATGGAGCGCGACGGTCGCCGCTGGAGAAAAAGTGCCGATCACGTCCGCGCTGCGCGCACATTCGTGAGTACGCATCGCGCCCAAACCGATCTACCGCGAGGCCAAGTCCGGCCGCATCGTGGAAGTCTATGCCAGCGCCGGCGATCTCTTCCACGCCGCCGCCCACCAAGTCGCCGACATCATCTTGATTCGCTTGAAAGAAAAAGCCGTTTTGCTCGATCGCACTCTCAGGCGGATCCACTCCCAAGCGGCTTTACGAATTGCTCGCGCAAAGGAGAAGGCGGCGCCATCGATTGGAAGCGCGTGCACGTTTTCTTTAGCGACGAGCGCAACGTTCCTCCCGAAGACGTGGAGAGCAATTTCCGTATGGCGAAGGAATCATTATTGCAGCTGCTGCAGTCCCGGAGAGGAATATCCATCGCATCCACGGCGAATTTTCCGCCGATTGACGCCGCAGAAAGCTACGAACAAGAGATCAAGAGGGTCCTTGGCAATGATCCGTGTTCGACCTTGTTCTTCTCGGATTGGGGCCCGACGGCCACACTGCATCTCTTTTTCCCTGGTTCGCCTGCACTGAACGAAGAATACGAAACTGGTTGCCGCGAATCGCGTGGGCAAACTGAATCGCGACCGCATCACCTTCACTTATCCGCTCCTAAATCGCGCGGAACATATTATTTTTCTAGCCAGCGGTTCGGATAAAGCCAAGATCGTGCGCGCAGTCCTGAGTGGCGAGGGCGATTATCCCTCACAGCACGTCAAGCCTTCAAAAGGTGAGCTTGATTTGGATGTTGGACAAAGACAGCGGTCAACTCTACATGGAGCGCCGCACAGCTTAGATGAGTTCCGCGCCCGCGGAATACTCAAATGAATTCATCGCCGTCTCTTCGATGCGAACTTTTCGTCACTTTCGCCGGCTTGAATCCGGAACGCAGCCGATTGTAGATTTCGACGCTTAGATTCTCGGTAGTCGGCACGACATCTTTGAATTCCGGCAGGGTATTCAGGTTTTCCAGCGAATAGCGGTCGATGATCTGCCGGTTCACGAACGTATCCAGCTCCACCAGATCGCAGATCATCCCGAGTTTGGGGTCCACCTGCCCGCCCACCGTGACCTCTACGCGGTAGTTGTGTCCGTGTCCGTACGGGTTATTACACTTGCCGTAGACATCGACATTCTTCTCCGCGCGAGAACTCCTCGCAATGCAAACGGTGCGACGCGGAAAATAAATATGCGCGGGTGAGATAAGCCTTCATTTCTCTCCGTAGAAGTCTACGAACAGGTCAGGCGTCTCGTAGACGCGCACGCGATGCAGCTTCGCGATCTTCAACTTCCCTTCCAGCCGCTTCCAGATCGCGATGGCCAGATTTTCTGTCGTCGGTATCTGCGTCGCGAATTCCGGGACTTCCTTATTCAGCATGCGGTGGTCCATCACGTCGAGCACTTCGCGATGCATGATGGCTTTCAGGTCCTTCAGATCGATCACGAACCCGGACTTCGCCTCCGGCTCACCCTTCACCGTGACCTCGAGCGTGTAGTTGTGCCCGTGCCCATTCAGGTTGGCGCACTTACCGAAGACGCGCTGGTTCTCTTCCGCCGACCATTGCGGATTGTGGTAATAATGCGCGGCTGAGAACTCCGCTTTGCGTGTCAGATAGACCATGGCAGTCCTTCTACGATAACACCGCCTTCGAAAAGCATCAGGTTTCAAGATCCGCTTGTACAATCGGAAACCATGCCCGTTTTCGCGGCGGTGGACATCGGCGCCAACTCCGTGCGCCTTAAGATCGCGCAGCTCACGCGCGGCCGTCTGCGAGTCATCCACGAAGATCGCGAAGTCACCCGCCTCGGCGCTTCTGTCTTTCAAAGTGGCCTGCTCGCGCCCGAAGCCATGGCGCAGACCATCAAAGTTCTTCAGCGTTTTCACAAAGCAGTGCAGCAACATGCCTGTGATCTGGTGCGCGTGGTCGCCACCAGCAGCTTGCGCGACGCTGGTAACAGCCGCAGCTTCATCGAGTGGGCACGCGCCGCGACGGGCTGGCGCCTAGAAGTCATCTCCGGCCTCGAAGAGGGTCGACTCATCCATCTTGGGTTGGCGGTGAATGAAAAGCTGCTACGGAGCAGGGTGCTGATGGTCGATCTCGGTGGCGGCAGTTGCGAATTCACCATCTCGGTGAACGACCACATCAAAGGGATCTCCAGCCTGCCGCTCGGAGCGGTCCGACTCACTGGAGAGTTTCTCAAACACGATCCTCCTCGAAGGAAAGAGCTTGCGCGGATGCGCGAGTTCATTACAAAGGAGGTCCGGCGCATCGAGGAAAAGGTCCGCGGTGAGCGGGTGCAGATGGTGATCGCGACTTCCGGCACTGCTGCGGCGCTGGCGGCCGCTACCCGCGCAAGCTACGGACGCACCACTCGCATCGCCACCGTCACGGCCTCCGCAACGGAACGCGTTGCGGAAGAGCTGGCGGATCAGACTAAACAAGAGCGCGCCGCGATTCAGGGGATTGGCCCCAAGCGCGCGGAGATCATCGTGGCTGGCGCTGCCGTCTATGCGGAGTTCATGCAGCGCTTCGGCCTGCGCTCGTTCCGTTATTCGCCGCTGGGATTGCGCGACGGTATTCTCGCCGCGATGGCCGCCGACTATGATCGCGGCTCAAAATCCCACAAGCTCATCGAGCGCGACCGCGACGACGCTATTCTCGCCATCGCAAAGCGTTATCAGGTCGATCTAAAATATGCGGAATCAACCCGCGATCTGGCGCTGCAGCTCTTTCGCGCTCTGAAGCGTTTGCACGGGCTCTCACAGGAGTATGAGGAATTGCTCGCAGCTGCTGCCATGCTGCATGAAGTCGGTTCTTACTTGAATCGCGCCGGCGCGCATCGCCACAGCTTTTACATCATCAAGAATTCGGAGATCTTCGGCTTCACTCCCGAGCAGCGCAATCTAATGGCGGTGATCGCCCGCTTTGTAGGCAAGTCCAAACCTGCGCCGCAAGATCGCTTCGTGAAGCAGCTGCTGCCCCAGCAGCTGAAGCCCGCGGTCATCTGCAATGAGCTTTTGCGTCTGGCGCGCGCGCTGAATCAAGGACGAAGGTCTGCAGTAAGGGATTTGCGCGCACGGGTAGGTAAATATCAGGTCACGCTCTACTTGCATAACAAAGCGGGAGCGGAGCTTGAATTGTGGGCGCTCACGAAGGAAGCCGATTACTTCCGCTTCGTCTTCAGACGGACTCTTTCTGCCGAAGTTTCGTAAAGAGTGCGTGCGACTTTGGGAGTCAACATCCAGTGGAGTTGTGCGCCCTGGGAATCGGCCACCACCTTGGCGACAGCGCCTTTTTTGAAATCGATGCGCGCCTTTCCACTGGGCGAGATGGTGCGCGCCAAGAAGATGGTCTCGCTGGGATTGTGCCCCACGATCATGACCGCTTCATGGTGGCGGTACTTCTCGATGATCTCGATGAATTGGGGAAAGCTACCTTCTGGCCGGAGGCCATCCTCTTTATGGAGCTTGCCTTCAAATCCGATCTCGTTGCCAACCAGTGCAGCAGTCTGCATGGCGCGTTTCAAGGGACTGGTCGCGATCACGTCGACCGAAACGTCCAACGCCGCGAGCGCCTTACCGATATAGGTGCACTGCCGGATCCCTTCTTTGTCGAGTCCGCGCGCGTCGTCCTTCTTTGGATCATCCAGGCTTTCGCCGGCGCTCGCATGGCGGAGAAAATAAATGATCATGGCTTACGCAGTCGCCTTCGTTATCGCTGAGATCGACGGCAGTGCTGGGGCCTGCCGCAGCGCATCCAGTGTCTGTTTCCCTTCTGCAAGATCGACCAGAAATTCCTGCGCACTGAAACTAGGGGGCCCCGCCGGCCGCTTCTTTCCAGTCGGACCGGTGCGCACGTAACTACCATCTGGAGTCATGATCCGTGCCTTGCAGTTGTCGCGCAGGTACGCTTCTAAAATTTCCTCGCGTACCCGCCGCCGAATGCTCTCATCGCGCAACGGCACCATCACCTCGACGCGGTCGTAAAGATTGCGCGGCATCCAATCGGCGCTGCTGATGAACACTTCATCATGTCCACCATTGGCAAACGCAAAGATGCGGCTGTGCTCCAGAAAGCGCCCAACGATGCTGCGCACGCGAATGCGCTCACTCACGCCGGTTACACCGGCGCGCAGCGCGCACATACCACGCACGATCAAGTCCACCTCAACACCCGCCTTTGAAGCACGGTACAGCGCCTCGATCAGCACCGGGTCGGTGAGCGCATTCATCTTGGCGATGATCCGCGCCGGCCGTCCTGCACGAGCGTGATCAGTCTCGCGTTGCACCAGCTTGGCCGATTTCGCCGCGAGATCAAGCGGTGAAACCAGCAGTGGTTGGTAATTCTTGCCCTCAGCGTACGCCGTCAGGTAGTTGAACACGTTGTGCGTCGCCGCCGTGATCTCCTGGTCGGCGGTAAGCAGGCTCAGGTCGGTGTAAAAGCGCGACGTCACCGGATTGTAGTTTCCGGTCCCCAGGTGGACGTAGCTTCGCGTCACTCCATCAGGATCGTGTCGCACCAACAACGAGAGTTTGCAATGGGTTTTCAATCCCACCAGGCCGTGGAATACTTGCACGCCCGCATCTTCCATGTTGCGCGCCCAGCGGATGTTCGAAGCTTCATCAAAGCGCGCTTTCACTTCCACGACCACCGTGACTTCTTTTTTCTGCGCGGCGTCGATGAGCGCACGGATGATCGGAGAATCCTCGCTGGTGCGATAGAGCGTCTGCTTGATCGAGCGCACGCGCGGGTCGTCTGCCGCCGCCTGAATGAACTTCACCACCGCGTCGTAGGAGTCGAACGGATGATGCAGCAGAATGTCGCGCCCGCGCAGCTCTTCAAAGAGGTCAGCGGACTTGCCCGTCAGATTCAATTCCTTCGGGACGTAGCTCTTGTACTTGTACTCAGCGCGATCGGTCTGCTCGTAAACGTTCATGATGCGCGAAAGGTTCACCGGGCCATCGGTGTGAAAGACCTGCCAGTCTTCTAGCTCGAATGTCCCACGCAGACGGTCGACGATCTCCGGTGCGGCGTCGGCCTGTATCTCCAAACGCACCGCGTCGCCCCTGCGACGGTTGGCCAGTTCCGAGTGCACCGCCTCCAGCAGGTTGCGCGATTCTTCCTCTTGCAGATAAAGATTGCTGTTGCGCGTCAACCGAAACGCCGCGGCCGAGACGATCTCGAATCCGCGATACATTTTTTCTGCGTGCGCCAGCACAATGTCGGCAAGAAAGATGTAATCGTCGGTCCCGTCGCTCGCGGGAAGGCGTACTAACCGCGGTAACACTCGCGGCACGGTGATCACGCCGATGAAGGTGGTTGCGGAGCGGCTGCGGCGCTTCTTCAACAGAAATGCGACACAAAGTGCTTTGTTGATGACACGCGGGAACGGGTGCGCCGGGTCCACCGTCACCGGCGTGAGCAGCGGGTCCACCTCCCGGTCACAGTATTGCTCGATGAATCGACGCTGCGTGTCGCTGAGATCATCCAGCCCCAAGATTCGAATGCCCGCAGTCGCCAGCGCAGGCAGCAATTTCTTGTTCCATACACGGTATTGCGATTCCAGCGAGGCGTGCGTCTCACGCGCTATCAACTGCAGCACTTTCCGCGGACTCAGCCCATCGGGACCCGCATCATCGTTGCCTTCCTCAATGCGCTGCAACAGCGCCGCCACTTGGATCTCGAAAAATTCGTCGAGGTTGCTGGCCGTGATGGCCAGGAACTTTACCCGCTCCAGCAGCGGGTTTCGCTCATCTTCCGCCTCTTCCAGAACACGGCCATTGAAGGCCAGCCACGACAGTTCGCGGTTGACGTAATAGGCCGGTTTTTCGAGGGACTTGCGCGCCATGGGCTGGTATGGGAAGTGTAGCCGAAGAATGTTAAGGGAGTGTTAAGCCCCCGTCAAACCGGAGTTCCTCGCCACCCGGAGGTGCGCCAATCTCGATTACTGCTTCAGCGGCATGCGCGTGCCGCGACGAAGGGGCCTTAGTGGATCATTCAGCTCACCCGGCCAGAATAGTCTCAGGTATTATTTTTTTGGCTTTTCAGATATGTCTCGCATCGAACCATGGGTAAGGCGGATCCGAGGCTCGACCCATGGAGGTGGAGTCATGAAAGGCCGCTGGCTACTCCCGTTGCTCTCGTTGTTCCTTTTTTTGCCCATCGCCCCAGCACAGGAACTTGATCGCCCTTTCGCCCCCGGCGACAGCTTTTCTATCTCTCACACTCCGATGAATGCAAAGTTGGTTCCTCTCGACTGTGAGGCCAAGAAGATTTCCATTCACAGCTATCGGCATGCGGGAAACGAAGCTACTTTTCTGATTCCCGCCGACTCACCTGATTGCACTTACGAAGTCTTGGGGACACGGATCAAAGTAGTGCGTCCCGCGGAGGCACAGAAGAAGGTGGCGGAGAGCCATCTACTTGAAGAGACGAAGCCGCCGCGGCCTACAGATTCACACTAGGTCGCGTAGGGTGATCAGGATCGACTTTTTTCCCTTTGCGGAATCAATCTCGAGTTTCACCTTCGTGCCATCCGGCAGGCGTCGCATAGAATCGCGAAAATCTGGAAGAAAGTAAGTTGACGCAGCTTTGCCGTCGATCGCGAGAACTTTGTCTCCGGTTTTGAGTCCGGCATCCGCGGCAGCACTTCTCTCGATCACATCCACAACGTGGAAATGATCGCCTTCCTGCCCAAGCCACATGCCGGCCCGGTCCCACGTATCGTGACGACCGTAGGTCGCATTCTTCTCCAGGATGATCCGGCTCCTCGCATAATCGAACGTGACATCGAATTGTGAAAGCACATCAGGGCCGATTAGTCCGGCCATCGAAGATGAGGTCGTCAGCCCACTCTTCTGGAGCGAGAGTCGTATCACCAGGTCTTGTACGGAGGTCCCTCCGAATTTGAGCGACTTAGCCCGCGCCAGCTGCGATCGAACTGGGCCGCCGATCCCCCAGCCTGTCACTCCTTCTACGCTCGCGTGGTATTTTTCACGCAAGTGGTTGGCACCAGCCCACGGACCGTAGACCAGCATCGCCGAACGCGCACCTGTGTCGACGCCGAACTTTCCCCGGACCCCATCCAATGCCGCCTCGATAACAGGAATTTGCGATGGGCGCTCGAATGCGATGACTGTTCCCGTTCTTTTGTAAGTGAAATGGTCGGGCAAAAAGAACGTCAACTCTTTATGAACGTAGTCGTGCTTCACGACTAGCTGTCTGAAGATTTCAAGCCCGATGATTCCATCGAGTGGCTGCGTCCCAAACACTTCGGCCGTGTCGTCGCCAGGCAACACTCCCATGTCGAGATCGAAAAAATGCGCGTCGCCGACTTGTAATTCGCGGAGGCGTGTTTCACCGCTCGCAACCCTCTTCTCTCCCACTCCGCTTTGCAGCGACTCATTAACGATCTTCAGTCCGAGACGCTGGTGCGGCGGGCCGCATGATCGTCCCGACGGCACCGGTATCCAGAATGAAGTGGAAGGGCCCTTCTCCATTCAACTTGACGTCGATGAACACCCGGTTATCGACCATTCGGAATGGAATGGTGAACGATTCTCTGCCGCCATCAACGCTGAACGAAGTGGCAGGTG
>CAVQGF010000014.1:0-77799 GCA_963711965.1 uncultured Acidobacteriota bacterium
TGATCTTTGCGAGGTTGCGATAGCCTTCGTCGGTTTCGGCAAGTACGCAAAGATGGTTGTAGGTGTCGCCTTCCGGCGGCCCGCGATGGTCGTCTTTTTTGCAGACGTACAGCTCGCATCCGATGATCGGCTTGATGCCGGCCTGCTTTGCGGCTTCGGTAAAGTGAAACGCTCCGAAGATGTTTCCGTGGTCAGTGACAGCAACCGCCGGCATGTTCAGTGACTTGGCGCGCGCAACCAGCTTTTCGACGTCACAGGCGCCGTCGAGCAGGGAGTAATCCGTATGCAAATGTAAATGAACGAATTCAGACATTCGGGTCAGTTGATTCTAGTCGCAGGGCTTGTGGATTCCCTACTGGAATTTTAAACGCACACGGAGCGTTGCAGAAGGATCGCCGCTACTTTTTCTTTTTTGCGTGATTCTTGGCAACAGGTTTTTTGGGGGCAGCTTTGGCAGGCTTTGCGGGAGCAGCCTTCGCCACCGGCTTTCCTTTTGCTGGCGCGGCGGGCTTTACCTCGGGAGCAGCTGGGGCTGCTTCCTTCCCCTTCTTCTTCCCCTTGGCTTGCTCTTCCGCTTTGGCGGGAGCCGCTACGGGCGCTTTCGGTTCGGCTTTCTTTCCGCGCTTCACCGGCGGCGGTGGCGGAGGTGGCGGCGGAGGCGGCTCGAATGGCTTCAGGAATTTGACCGTCTCCGTGCGCGACCGCAGTTTGCCGTCGAGCAGAAGCATGAAGACATCTTCGGCAAGTTTGGGATAGACGGGCAGATCGGGAGTGATGCGCATTTCCGTCATCTCAGGAAGCGGGATGCGTTGTTTCACCTGGCGCCACTTGCCAAAGAAGTTCTTGATCTTGTTGGCGGCGGTTTGATTACGCGTGGTGGTATCGAGGAAGAGGATAGTCTCCGGTTTGCTGGCGGAGAGCAGCTTCCATGCGCGTGACGGAGTGGCGGCTTCTTTGCCGGTCAGTTTGTGGGCAAGATCTTTAGCGTCGTCCTCGAGATGCTTCCAGGTATTGATGAACTCTTTGCGCGGCATGATGCGCTGCATCGCGGCCTGATCGGCGCCGCTCATGCGATGCGTCAGGAAGTACATGACTCCCGCCGACATGTCGGGGTTATATCCAAGCGAATTCATCTGCTGGCGGGTCTTAATCAGAGAAGAGAGGCCGACATTATCGACTTTGGCGACGCTCCAATGAGGATTCAAGACCTTGAGCCAATTTTCTTTTTCGAGCGCGCGCATCACATGCAAGGGCTCTTCTTCATCGGCAAGTTGTTCGATCTCGTAGCCAATCGCCGACTTGTTGATGTGATCGATGTAGGAATTCTCAACAGCAGCGTTGTAGCGCGCCTGCGTGCGCTCTTCGAGGGTCCAATGGAAGCGCGCGACGAAACGCGTGGCGCGGATGAGGCGAGGAAGGCTCCTCAAGGAACAGAGGAGCGTGTGCAAGATGCGGATGTGCTTGGTTTCGATATCCGCCAGGCCGTTGGATGGATCGAGCAATAGACCGCGCGAGCCGGGGTTCAGCGAAAGGCCCATGGCGTTAACGGTGAAGTCGCGGCGGCGCAGGTCTTCAAGGATCGACACTGGTTTGTAGACCGGCTGCCCGGGCTTCGGGTAGGTCTCGGAGCGCGCCATGTTGATAGAGGCGCGCACGTTCCCGGGCAGTTGGATGTAGATGACGTTCTGCTCTTCGTCGAAGCCTTCGATGACGCTGCCGACCTTCTCCAGGTCCTTTTGCAGCTTTTGCGGATTGCCTTCGACGGTGAAATCGAGATCGCGGATTTGGAAGCCGCTGATCACATACCGCGGACCGCCCCGCCGGTGAGATACAGATTCATCTCATGGGTGCGCGCCGTCTCCTGCATCAGGGTCACAGCGCGTAGCTGTTCCGGCAGGAGCCGGGTCTCAAGCATGTAAATGTAATCGGCCATTCCTAGAAGAGCTAATAGAACCTTCAATTTCTAACTGCCCGAAACAACCTAGCCCCCGAGAGAGGCCGTTTGCCACTGGCCGGATACTGCGGCAATCGCCTACCGAAATTTGTAAGCTGCTCCATTCCGAACGGCTTACATTGTGGTTTTTTGTGCACCAAAAGCGCTGCATAATAATAAACTGGAGAAGATATCATAAAAGTTAACGCTTTGGCTACTCTGGGCGTGTTTTCGCGGTCGCGCTGCCCTGCAATCGGTGCGAGAATGGTGCGCTGATCCCGCGTCATCACACCATGCCATCTACCCACAAGAAAGTGATGATCCCCCCGCAAACTCGACCGCGATTCGATGCACGGTTACGTGGCGGCGAACTTCATTGCGGATGGCAAGCTGGAGCTTCTGAACACCAGCGGCAACGCGATCGCCCTGGACTTGAAGGACATCAAGGGCGTGTATTTCGTCCGCGAGTTCGGTGATTCTGAATCCGTGAGTCGCAAGACGTTCGCCGGGCGGCCCCGCACCGAAGGACTGTGGGTGCGGCTGGAATTCCGCGACAAAGATATGCTGGAAGGCATGATGCAGAACGACCTGACACAGGTCACGCAGGAAGGTTACTTTGTGAATCCTTCCGGACACGCGGGGGAACACACAAAAGATTTTTGTGCCGCGTAGCGCGTTTGGTCTCGATGACAGTTCTGGGAGTGATTGGCGGGCCGCAGAGCCGTCGTCTGCAAGGCTGAAGATACCCGACAAGTCGCACTCTTCGGCGGAATAGAAGAGCCTCAAGTACAATTCTTCAGCGTCTTTTTCTGACCACGGGCACTGATGAAACTCAGCGACATCGCAACGAAAATAGGAGCACGGCTCGAAGGCGGCGACCTGGAGATCCGAGTCGGTCGGCGGGCATTGAAGAGGCGCACGCCGGGCGCACTGACGTTCATCGCGAATCCCAAGTACGTGCCTTTGGCGAAGACGACGAAAGCCGCCGCGGTGATCGTGGACGAGAAGATTTCCGTGCGATGAAGAAATCCATGCTGCGCAGCAAGAACCCCTATCTTGCATTTGCCCACGCGTTTGCAACTCTTTTATCAGCCACCGCAGATATGAACCTCGGCATCCACCCCACCAGCGGTGATCCATTCGTCGGCCAGGGTGGAGAAGAATCCCTCGGTGGGTCCTTATTGTGTCGTGGGAGAGAGCGTGACTCTGGGTGACGATTGCACGCTGGTGGCGCACGTTGTCATCTACCACAGGCGTGACCCATCGGCCATGACTTCTTTGCTCACGCGCACGCGGTCGTGCGGGAGTACTGCAAGATCGGCAACGATGTCATCCTGCAGAACGGCGTCGTGATCGGCGCGGATGGCTTCGGCTTCGCCAAAGACGAGGCACGGCCGCTGGCAGAAGATCGTGCAATCAGGGCACGTGGTGATCGGCGACGACGTCGAGATACAGGCGCAGGCGTGCATTGATCGCGCGGCGGTCGGCGTAACGCAAATCGAACGCGGGGCGAAGATCGACAACTTTGTGCAGGTGGGTCATGGCTCCGCTGTCGGCGAAGATTCCCTGCTTTGCGCGCAGGTGGGACTAGCTGGCTCAACCGAGGTGGGGAAGAATGTGATCCTTGCGGGCCAGGTGGGGGTTGCAGGACATTGCAAGATAGGCGATGGGGCGATCATGACGGCGCAGAGCGGCGTCTCGCATGACGTAGAACCCGGCGGTGATGGTCAGCGGCTCACCGGCGATCGACAGAACAAGCAATGGTTGCGAGCCGTGACGATATTCAACAAGCTTCCTGAACTGGCGAAACGAGCGTGCGCAAAATCACCGGACAAGTGGCTCGCAGAAAACGGCCCCGTGAACGAATCCAAGACATCCTGCGATAAGAGCCCACACCTATCCGGGTGCTGCTGCTGGACGATCATCCGGACAATCTTGTGCTGCGCTCGGCCATCTTGCGCAAAAAGGATATGTAGGCGGACCTCGACTGCTTTATGAGGAGGCGGAGTCGAAGTCAGGAGATCGATATCGCGGTGCTGGATTATCACCTGGGCGCGGGCAAGTTCGGCACGGAAGTCGCCGATAAGTTGCGCCGGTAACGGCCGCAGGTTCCGATCATCATTTTGTCGGCGACACTGGAGCGCAAGTTCGGCGGTATCGAAGACATGCATCTGCTGAAGGGGTACATTCGGTGGACGACATGGCGAAAGCGTTGCGTTCCTTCGAAGCCAAAAAACGCGGCAAGCCGGTGGTGGTCGACGGCGCGGATTTCTATTACTCGCGCATCAGGATGGCGATGGGCGACGACATCGTGTTTCAGATCCTGGACGGGGATGGCAATTGGCAATATGTCAACGACAACTTTGCCGAGCTATACGGGAAAAAGCGGGCGTGGTTTGCGGGAAAAAACATTTTCGAGGATTTCCGCGAGATCGACGAGGAGTGGCGCGAGATCGTCCGCACCGTCGCCGATACGAGAGAAACGTATATCGACCGCAGGTTTCGCGGCGCTCCACATCTGCCCAAGGAGATGTCCGCTGGATGTGGAACGTGCTGATCTTCCCCCTCAAGCTGCACGATGACAGGGACGGCGTAGTGCTCACCGCGCGATTGATCGAAAAGAAGTAAAATCACATCAGCAATGGCCGATATTTACGAAGCCGCGGTGGAATTGCGCAAGCAGGGGCGCAAGGGCGCGCTTGCGACCATCGTGAACGTGCGTGGGTCCATTCCTTCGTTCGAGACCGCGAAGATGCTGGTGCGCGACGATGGGTCCATAGTCGGCACGATCGGCGGCGGATGCGTCGAGGCCGAGGTCTGGCAGGCGGCGCGCGAGGTGATGGAGCAGGAGAAGCCGCGAACTCTCACCTTCAATCTGAATAATGACCCCAAGTACGACTCCGGGCTGGTTTGTGGTGGCACGCTCGACATCTTCATCGAGCCGGTAGTGCCGGCCGCTGGGTTTTTCGTCTTTCACGACGGGCACTTATCTCGCTGAGTCTTTACAAGGCGGCGCGGCTGGCGGGGTTTGAAGTTGCGGTTGTTGATGACCGCGAAAGTAATATTCCAACGCGCAGCGCTTTCCCGAAGCCAAAGCGGTTCACGCCGAGGATTTCGAAGCAGTGTTGCCGAAGCTGAACCCGGGAGAAAATTCGTATCTCGTTATCGTCACTCGCGGGCACCGCGACGATATGCGCGTGCTGCGTTGGGCGGTGGGCACGCGAGCCAAGTACATTGGCATGATCGGATCGCAGCGTAAAGTCCTAGCCATCTACAAGGAGCTTCCAAAAAGAAGGCATCGGCCGCGAGACGCTCGAACGGGTGCATGCACCGGTCGGGCTCAATATCGGGGCGATCCTCCCGGAAGCGATCGCTATATCCATCATCGCCGAGCTGATCGCGGTAAAGCGAAACTCCGCTGCCGCGCTGCCACGCATGCGTGTGGCAGCAAGAGAGGATCTTGCGCGCGCTCGGTGGGTAGGTCCTGTGTGCAACGACGATTTCCAGCTGCATAAGCGCGAGGACGCTTGAACCACAGAGAACCCAAAGGTTTCTGCTGAAGGCTCGCGTCACTCTCCACTGTTAATGACAATACCATGGGACGTTCACGAGTTTTGCCGGCGTAATCCTGGCTGCCGGCGATTCCAGCGCGCATGGGCCAGGACAAAGCGCTGCTTCCGTGGCAAGGCGGGACGTTCCTGAGCGCGGCGATCGAGATGCTCAAGCCCGTCACGGAGTTGGTCATCGTGGTCGGCGGTAAGAACACGAATTCGCCTGCTCCGCCACGATTTACCAGAAGGGCGATTCATCACTGAGAACCATCATACTGAGCGAGGCCAATTAAGCTCGCTCAAGGTCGGCCTCCAGGAAGTCCTGAATCGCGGGCGCGACACGGCGGTCGTCGCACTCGTGGACCGTCCGGCTCCGGGGCTCGCGACCGTACGGGCCATCAAGAGGCATTTCCTTGAGTCGCTTCGAGCGCGGAGCATGGGCAGCCGTGCCTGAATTCGAGGCGAAGCACGGGCATCCTTTCATCGCGGGACGCGAGATGATCGAGCGCTTCCTTCGCGCGCCGCAGGAAGCCACTGCGCGCGATGTTGAACACGCTGCGCAGGAGCACATTTCTTATTTTCGGTGAACGACCCGAACGTCATCGCGAACGTTGATACTCCTGAAGAGTTCGAGAGCTGGACCAGATGGCTGAACCGCATCTCGGCGCAATCGCAACTCTGCGGCAGAAAGCTTCAGTCTGTTCCGTCATCGAGCTCGATCCGGAAGTCGCCGTCTTCGATTGCGACGGAACCCTGTGGTCAGGCGACGGAGGCAAGGATTTCCTCTATTGGGTGCTCAGGCCGGCTACTTCCTGAAGCCTATCGTCGCGTGGGCGCTTCCGCGCTACGGTCGTATAGCGGGGAGAAGTGGCGAGAACATGGGGGGGTGGTGGCGTTCCTCGCGGGCATCAAGGTGAGCGAGATCGAAGCCGCAGCCGACCTGTTCATAAGCACCGTGATCGAGCAGCGGATACTTCCCCGAGATGCAGAAGCTGGTGAAGTCGCTGATCGACGATGGGTCAAGGTCAATCTGGGCAGTCTTGTCATCGACCAACACCTGGGTGATCGAGGCTGCAGTGCGACGCTTCGGGATCCCAAAGGAGCGCGTGATTGCGGCGTCGGTGGTATGCGAGAACGGGAAAGCCACGGAGATCGCCTGATCCGGGTGCCTTACCGACGAGGGAAAGGCCGCAGCCATCCGCGAAGTCATCAGGCGCGTTCCGGATGCAGTTTTCGGCAACTCCCGTTCCATGACGCCGCAATGTTGCAGATGGCTAAGTATCCGTTCGCGATCAACCCCACCCCTGACCTGAACCACCTCGCCAAAGAGCGTTGGCATAGGACAGTCGATCCACGGATGCCAATAGACCGAACGTCCATCCATCGCGGGACCGAAGATTGGTTCAAGTAAGCGCCATGGAGTGGCCGGTGGTCGGCCCTGCGCCGCTGATACCGGCACAAAGTCGAGCAGGACTGCATCCTGTCATTTGCGATGTTAGATAACAGGTGGTTTGCGCGAAAGCAGAATTTACGATCGTGGCCAGGTGCGACAACAAAAAGGCAGGGAACAGCTTCACGTGCAGGGTAACAGTACCATTCTGTATTTGTTCCTGATCGGATCGTGCCACGATCGTAAAGTTCTGCTGGACGCCGCCTGTCATCGTTACTCATCAGATGACAGGATGACGGTCCTGCTCG
Source organism: uncultured Acidobacteriota bacterium (assembly GCA_963711965.1). Lineage (GTDB taxonomy): Bacteria > Acidobacteriota > Terriglobia > Terriglobales > Acidobacteriaceae > CAVQGF01. The sequence continues at coordinate 7,183 of CAVQGF010000014.1, forward strand.
CTTTGTAACCGCGTACGGCGGCGAAAGGCCTAACTTCGGCCACTCCATGGTCGTTTACTTGAAGGAATCTCCCGCGTTGAACGACGCTCAGGCAAGTTCGGCCTAGTGGGAAGGGTTGATAGATCGTCCATGCAAACGTTCTTTGGCGAGGTGGTTCAGGTCAGGGGTGGGGTTGATCGCGAACGGATACTTAGCCATCTGCAACATTGCGGCGTCATGGACGGAGTTGCCGAAAACTGCATCCGGAACGCGCCTGATGACTTCGCGGATGGCTGCGGCCTTTCCCTCGTCGGTCAGGCACCCGGATCAGGCGATCCGTGGCTTTCCCGTTCTCGCATACACCGACGCCGCAATCACGCGCTCCTTTGGGATCCCGAAGCGTCGCACTGCAGCCTCTATCACCCAGGTGTCGGTCGATGAGACCGCCCAGATTTCTCGCAGCCATCGTCGATCAGCGACTTCACCAGCTTCTGCATCTCGGGGAATATTCGCTGCTCGATCACGGTGCTTATGAACAGGTCGGCTGCGGCTTCGATCTCGCTCACCTTGATGCCCGCGTGAAGCGTGACCATCTCGCCGCACATGGTTTTCTCGTCAACTTCACCCCGCATGTAGGAGGCATAGCGAGGAAGCGCCCACTCTTTGACAGCCTCGGGAAGTAAGCCAGCCTGCGCCTCCCAATAGAGGAAATCCTTGCCACCGTCGCCTGACCACAACGTTCCGTCGCAGTCGAAGACGGCGAGTTTGGGATGGAGTTCGATGATGGAACAGACAAAGCTTTCAGCCGCAGAGTTCATGGCTCCCAGTTGCAGTTCAGCCATTCTGGACCAGCCGCTCGAACTCTTCCGGCGTATCAACATTCATGATGACGTTCGGGTCGTTCACCGGAAAATAAGAAATGTGCTCCTGCGCTGCGTGTTCAACATCGCGCGCGGTGGCATCTTGAGGTGCGCGAAGGAAGCGCTCGATCATCTCGCGCCCCGCAATAAAAGGATGACCGTGCTTCTCCTCGAATTCAGGCACCACCGCCCATGCCCCGCGCTCAATGGACTCAAGAAAATGCTGCTTGATAGCGCGTACCGTCGCGAGCCCCGGAGCCGGACGGTCCACGAGTGCAACGACTGCAGTGTCGCGCCCGCGGTTCAGGACTTCCTGTAATCCGATCTGAGTGAGCTGAATTGTCCGCGCTCGGTCTGGTGGTTCTCAGTGAGGAATGCGCCTTTCTGATAGATCGTGGGGAGAAGCGAATTCGTATTCTTTCCTCCTACCAGGATGACCAACTCTGTGACGGGTTTGAGCATATCGATCGCCGCGCTCAGAAAAGTCCCGCCTTGCCAGGGAAGCAGCGCTTTATCCTGGCCCATGCGGCTGGAATCGCCGGCGGCAAGGATTACCCGGCAAAACTTGGCGAGCGTCCCATGCCTTGAGATTAACAGTGGAGAGTGACGGGAGAAGTAGCAGAAGTGCTTCGGATTTTTGTGGCGCAGCCGTCCTCGGTTGTGCGCTGAATCAGCGAGCAGCGGACTAGTCACCCAGCGCGCGCAGAATATTCTCTTGCGCCACACGCATGCGCGGCAGCGCGGCAGCTGAGTTTCGCTTTACCGCGATCAGCTCGGCAACGATAGCGATTGCTATTTCTTCAGGTAGGATCGCGCCGATATTCAGCCCGACCGGCGCATGCACGCGTTCGAGCGTCTCTCGCGCAATGCCTTCCTTCTGCAACTCCTTGTAGATAGCCAGCACCTTGCGTTGCTGAACCAATCATGCCGATGTAACTTGCCCGCGTGCCTATCGCCCAGCGCAGCACGCGCATATCGTCGCGATGCCCACGGGTCACGATCACGAGATAGGAATTCTCGCCAAGATTCGAGCTGCGGCATTACAACGTCAAACTCCTCCAGCGTGCACCGTTTTTCGCTTCCGGGAAGCGCTGCGCGATTGGAGTACGACTTTCGCGGTCGTCAACCACGGTGACTTCAAATCCGGCGAGACGCGCAGCCTTGTACAAACTCAGAGACACGTGTCCCGGCGCCGAAGATGTACAACTCCGCCGCCGGAGCACCACCGGCTCAATAAAAATATCTAACGTCCCGCCACAGACCAACCCGGAATCGTATTTGGGATCGCTGTTCAGGTTGAAGGTCAGTGTGCGCGGCTTTTCTTGCTCCATCACCTCGCGCGCTGCCTGCCAGACCTCCGCCTCGACGCAGCCACCGCCGATCGTGCCAACGATAGAGCCGTCGTCGCGCACCAGCATCTTCGCTGTCTCTCGAACGACGGAATCGACCCGCGCACGTTCACGATAGTCGCGAGCGCACCCTTGCGTCCTTGTTTTCGTAATTCGACTGCGGCTTCGTAGATATCTGCCATTGCTCTTATTAAATTTTACTTCTTCTCGATGACGCGTGCGCACAGCACCACGCCATTCGCGTTATCGTGCAGTTTCAGAGGGAACACCAGAACGTTCCACACCCACCGGGCGTTTTGCTTCGGAAGATGCGGCAAGCCGCGGAATTTGCGATCGATGTAGGTCTCGCGGCTCTCGGCAACGGTGCGGATGATCTCGCGCCACTCACCATCCATCTCCTTGAATTCCTCGAAGAGGTTGCGCCCGGCGAACCAGACCCGCTTCTTCTCGTATAGGTCGGCAAAATTGTCGTTCACATATTGCCAATTGCCTTCGGAATCCAGGATCTCCAGCACCACATCGTCGCCCATCGCCATGCTGATGCGGGAGTAATAGAAATCCCGGGCGTCCACAACAACCGGCCTGCCGCGCCGCTTGGCCTCAAAGGATCGCAGCGCTGTCAACATGTCATCCACGGAGCTGTATCCTTTGAGAAGATGCATGTCCTCGGTGCCGCCGAATTTTCTTTCCAGCGTCGCCGAGAGAATGATGATAGGGACCTGCGGACGCGACTTGCGCAGCTTGTCGGCTACCTCCGTACCAAACTTTCCCCCCCCAGGTGGTAGTCAAGAACGGCGATGTCGATGTCCTGAATCTTCTCCTCGGCTTCTTCCACCGAGCTTGCCGGGACCGATACGTATCCGTTCTTGCGCAGAATGGCCGATCGCAGCACAAGATTGTCAGGGTGGTCATCGAGCAGCAATACCCGAATAGGGGTGCTCTTGGCCGGAGTTGATTTCGATTCGTTCACGGAAAGGAGTCTACTCGTCAGAGCCAGTTAGTTTGCGGACTTTCTTTGCCAATTCAGGAAGGCGGTTGAATACGGCCACGGCGCGCAGCCACTGCTTGTTGTCGAACGCCGGAGAGCCGCTAACCATCTTTCCCGGTTCCACGTCGTGCGAAACGCCGCTCTGGGCCGTCATGATGGCGCCGTCGCCGACCTTGCAGTGTCCTGCAACACCGACCTGTCCGGCGAGGATGACGTTCTTGCCGATTTCCGTCGAGCCAGCCAGCCCCACCTGCGCACAGATCAAAGAATCTTCTCCGATCGACGACCCGTGACCTACCTGGACAAAGTTGTCGAGCTTCGCTCCGCGGTCGATTTGTGTGACTCCGACGGCGGCTCGATCGATACACGTATGCGCCTGGATCTCCACGTTATCGCCAATGACTACGTGCCCCGACTGGACGATCTTCTGCCATTGCCCTTTGTCATCTTTTGCAAAACCAAATCCATCCGCGCCGATAACGACACCATTCTGCAATATGACGTTGTTGCCGATCTTGCAGAACTCTCTGACGCCCGCATGCGCATGGGCAAAGAACTTGTTTCCGATCGAGACGCCCTCGTAAATCACGACGTGCGCCACCAGCGTGCAATCATCGCCAATAATTACGTTCGCGCCCACCACGCAGTACGGTCCAATGGATGCATTCTTCCCGATTCGCGCCGACGGGTGGACCACCGCGCTCGGATGAACGCCCACCTCGTAACGGGGTGACTGATAGAAGAGGGCCAGTGCGTGTGCAAATGCCAGATAGGGATTCTTCGTCCGTAGCGTGGATTTAGACAAAGCAGGGAAGTTGTCATCCACGATCACCGCTGAGGCTTTTGTACTCTTAGCTTGCGGCGCATATTTCGGATTCGCGATAAACGTCAGCTGGCCGGCTTGCGCTTCGCCTATCCCGGCGACCGAATGGATCTCCACGTCCACACCTTCGAGCCGTGTGCCCGTCTTCGCTGCAATCTCGCTGAGTCTCATCGATACCTGTAGGCCAGAGAAAGTGGTGAAGATTGTACTTGAGTGAAAATGCTACTCAGTGAATAGGGCGACCTGCCGCGCGTCGTCGGCTTTCTGCCGCCGCGCCTGCGGGCCGCCGATCACACCTAAAACCGTCAGTGAGACTAAGGCGCTACGCGGGACAAAGATACGCTGCGTGTTGGCGCGCGTGTCGGGCGGATTCACAAAGTAGCCTTCAGGAATGATCTGCGCCAGATCATTCTGCATCATGCCCTCAAGAATGTCCTTATCGCGAAACTCCAGCCGCACCCACAAGCCTTCCGTCCGAGGACGCCCGGCAAAGGTCTTGCGGCTTACCGACTCCGAATCGCCGAACTCGCGCACGAAGTACACGCCCTTAATGTCCTTCAGCTCAATCCCCACCGCGTTTCCGCTGGTGTTGAGCAGCTCGAGTTTGCCATCCACGATGAAGTTCGCGGCCACATAACCGTGCATAGAGTCGCGATCGAGCTTCCTGACGATGACTTTCTTGTGCGTAGTTGGCATGAATGGGGTAGAGAAATTTCGGCGCTCCATTTTCGCACCGATTGCTGGGCTTTGCGACGGCGAATGCTCACCGTAGTAGCCAAAAAGTTAACTTTTATGATATCTTCTTCAGTTTGTCGCCGTGCATCCATTTTGGTGCACAAATTACCATGAGTAAGCTGTTTGCAATCAGCAGCTTACATTTTTCGGTAGGTGAAAGTCGCAGAATTCGGCCAGCTGCATTGTGGCCTCTCTCCGGGGCCAGGTTCTTTAGCAGTTTAGACATCGAAAGGTAGATCAGCTCTTCTAGGAATGGCCGATTACATCTACATGCTTGAGACCCGGCTGCTGCCGGAGCAGTTGCGAGGTGTAACGCTTCTGCAGGAAACAGCCCGCGCCCATGAGATGAATATCTATCTCACCGGTGGCGCTGTCCGCGACGTGATCAGCGGGTTCCAGATCCGCGACATTGATTTCACCGTCGAAGGTAACCCGCAGAAGATTCAGAAGGACCTCGAAAAAGTTGGCACCGTCGTCGAAGGGTTCGACGAAGAGCAGAACGTTCTCTATTTGCTCTTGCCCGGAAATGTGCGCGCCTCAGTCAATATGGCGCGTTCGGAAACTTTTCCCAAGCCTGGCCATCCGGTCATCAAACCCGGCGCCATTCTCGAAGATCTTCGCCGCCGCGATTTCTCCATCAACGCCATGGGACTCTCGTTGAATCCCGGCTCGCGCGGATTACTTCTCGATCCGTCCAATGGCCTGGCCGACATTGAAGCCAAGCTGATCCGCATCCTCCACAACTATTCTTTCCTGGAAGATCCGTCGCGGCTGATCCGCGCTTCTCGTTTCACGGCACGCTTCCATTGGACCGTTGAAGAGCGCACTCAGCTTCGCTACAACGCAGCCGTAGAAAACTCTTATATCGATCACATCAACAAGTCGGCAATCGGATACGAGATCGAGCAGCTTGCCTACGAAGAAGAGCCGCTGCACGTGATGCGGGCCCTCGAGAAAGAGAATTGGCTCAAGGTCTTGAATCCTCATTGGAGCGTCGCCAAAGTCGATAATGTCGGCCTCTCTTCTCTGATTAAGACCCGCCAGCAGATGAATTCGCTTGGATATAACCCCGACATGTCGGCGGGAGTCATGTACTTCCTGACGCATCGCATGAGCGGCGCCGATCAGGCCGCGATGCAGCGCATCATGCCGCGCAAAGAGTTCATCAATACCTGGAAGCATCTCGAGGACGACGCTAAAGATCTTGCCCACAAACTGACCGGCAAAGAAGCCGCCACTCCGTCACGCGCATGGAAGCTGCTCTCCGCCAGCAAACCGGAGACTATCCTCTTCCTCGATACCACCACGCGTAATCAAACCGCCGCCAACAAGATCAAGAACTTCTTTGGCAAGTGGCGCCAGGTGAAACAACGCATCCCGCTTCCTGAGATGACGGAAATGCGCATCACTCCCGATCTGCCCGTCTATCCCAAACTTGCCGAAGATGTCTTCATGCTTCTGCTCGACGGCAAACTGCGGTCGCGCACGGAGACGGTCAAATTCCTGAAGCCATTCGAGCCGCCTCCGCCGCCACCTCCGCCACCGCCGCCGGTGAAGCGCGGAAAGAAAGCCGAACCGAAAGCGCCCGTAGCGGCTCCCGCCAAAGCGGAAGAGCAAGCCAAGGGGAAGAAGAAGGGGAAGGAAGCAGCCCCAGCTGCTCCCGAGGTAAAGCCCGCCGCGCCAGCAAAAGGAAAGCCGGTGGCGAAGGCTGCTCCCGCAAAGCCTGCCAAAGCTGCCCCCAAAAAACCTGTTGCCAAGAATCACGCAAAAAAGAAAAAGTAGCGGCGATCCTTCTGCAACGCTCCGTGTGCGTTTAAAATTCCAGTAGGGAATCCACAAGCCCTGCGACTAGAATCAACTGACCCGAATGTCTGAATTCGTTCATTTACATTTGCATACGGATTACTCCCTGCTCGACGGCGCCTGTGACGTCGAAAAGCTGGTTGCGCGCGCCAAGTCACTGAACATGCCGGCGGTTGCTGTCACTGACCACGGAAACATCTTCGGAGCGTTTCACTTTACCGAAGCCGCAAAGCAGGCCGGCATCAAGCCGATCATCGGATGCGAGCTGTACGTCTGCAAAAAAGACGACCATCGCGGGCCGCCGGAAGGCGACACCTACAACCATCTTTGCGTACTTGCCGAAACCGACGAAGGCTATCGCAACCTCGCAAAGATCACTTCCGAAGCCCGCATGCACGGCTTCTACTACAAGCCGCGCATCAGCAAGAAATTTCTCGCCGAACACTCGAAAGGGCTCATCGGACTTTCAGGATGCCTGAAAGGTGAAGTTGCGGAAGAGTTGATGGAAGGCAGATACGAGAACGGCCCAAGCCGCGGGCACGTTCAGAGAGATATTCGGCAAAGGTAATTTCTTCCTCGAGATCCAGGACCAGGGCCTGCCCGAGGAGCATCGCATCCGGGCGGATCTTTTCCGCTGGAGCAGGAACCGGCATCCCGCTGGTGGCGACCAACGACAGCCATTACCTGTGTGAAGACGACGCCCATTCGCATGACGTGCTGGTCTGTGTCCAGACCGGCAAGTCCATCAACGACACGAACCGCTGAAGTTCCACGGGAACCAGTTCTTCGTGAAGAGCGCGAAGAGATGGGACGAGTCTTCGGACGCTCCGCGGTCCTCTCGCGCACCATGGAAATCGCCGAACGTTGCAACGCCAAGCTGGAGAAGGTCAGCAATCCCTTTCCGAAGTTCGATATCCCCAAGGGCTACACCCTTGACAGTTATTTCGAGCAGTCTGCCCGCGAGGGATTCGCGCGACGGTTGAAGCGCGTTCGCGCTTTGCAAAAAACAGGGCCGCATGAGGCATCCGCTGGCCGAATATGAGCAGCGGCTGTCGCGCGAGATCGGCATGATCCAGCAGATGAAGTTTCCCGGATACTTCCTCATCGTCTGGGACTTCATCCAGTACGCGCAAGGAGAACAACATTCCCGTTGGCCCGGGCCGCGGCTCGGCAGCCGGCTCGCTGGTGGCATATGCGATGGGGATCACCGACATCGATCCGCTGCAGAACGAACTGCTCTTCGAGCGCTTCCTGAATCCGGAACGCGTCTCCATGCCCGATATCGACATGGACTTCTGCATGAACCGTCGCGGCGAGGTCATCGAATACGTCACCGCAGAAGTACGGACGCGAACAGGTCGCGCAGATCATCACCTTCGGCACCATGGCCGCCAAGGCGGCGATCAAGGACGTGGGTCGCGCCATGGACATGCCGTACGGCGAAGTGGATCGCATCGCCAAGATGGTCCCCACCACGCTGAACATCACGCTGGAAGAGGCGCTCAAAGATTCGCCGGCGCTGCAGCAGGCTTACGAGAACGAGCCGCAGGTAAGCGAGGTGATCGACACGGCGATGCAAGCTCGAAGGGCTTGGTGCGCAACTCCGGAGTGCATGCCGCGGGCGTGGTGATCTCGCCGCAGCCGCTGCATCGATCTGGTCCCGCTGCACAGGACCAAGAACGACGAAATCGTCACCGCCTTCGACATGAAGGCCGTCGAGAAGATGGGCCTGCTGAAGATGGACTTCCTCGGGCTCACCACGCTCACGGTCATTGACGATGCGCTGAAGCTCATCGAGCAGACCGCGGGGACGACAGCTCGACCTCGATACGCATTCCGCTCGATGACGCGGGGACCTACGAGAAGGTCTTCCACACCGGCCTCACCTCGGCGTCTTCCAGTTTGAATCGCACGGCATGCGTGACGTGCTGCGCCGCTACAAGCCGACCGCCGTCGAAGATCTCACCGCTTTGAACGCGCTCTATCGCCCCGGCCCTATTCAGGGCGGCATGATCGACGATTTCATCGATCGCAAGCACGGCCGCAAGAAGGTGGAATACGAGCTGCCGGAGCTTGAAGACGATTCTGAGCGAAACGCTCGGCGTCATCGTCTACCAGGAGCAGGTGATGCAGATCGCCAACCGGCTTGCCGGATATTCACTGGGCGAAGCCGATCTGTTGCGCCGCGCCATGGGCAAGAAAGATCGCCGAGGAGATGGCCAAGCAGCGCGAGCGCTTCGTCAAGGGTGCGATAGAACGCGGCTTCAACCGAGCGGAAGATCGAAAAGATTTTCGACCTGATGGAGCAGTTCGCCGGGTACGGCTTCAACAAGTCGCACTCGGCGGCCTATGCGCTGCTCGCGTATCAGACCGCTTATCTCAAGACGCACTATCCGGTGGAGTTCATGGCCGCGATGCTCACCTCGGAAACCGGCAGCACCGATAAGGTCGTGAAGTACATCAACGAGTGCCGCGAGATGGGCATTCCTGTCGAGCCGCCCGACATCAACGTCAGTGACGCGAACTTCACTCCGCACGGCCAGGCGATTCGCTTCGGCCTGGCTGCGGTGAAAAACGTCGGACGCACCGCCATCGAATCCATCGTTGCTGCGCGCAAAGAACTGGCAAGTTCACTCCATCTTCGAGTTCTGCGAGAAAGTCGATCTGCGGCTGCTCAACAAGCGCGTTCTGGAGTCACTGATCAAGAGCGGCGCCATGGACGGCTCTCGGCACGCGCGCCCAACTCATGGCCGTCGCTGGACAAGGCCATCGGAGCGCGCGCAGAAATCGCAGCGCGACGCCGAATCCGGTCAGCATGGCCTATTCGGTGTCTTCGCTGACGAAGCGCCCGCAGCCAGCCAGCCGAACAGACTCCCCAGCATCCCCGATTGGGACGAGCACCAGCGCCTCTCGGCGGAAAAAGAAGTGCTCGGCTTCTTCATCACCGGCCATCCGCTCGAGAAATACGAAGACAAGATCGCCGATTTCCGCGCGCTCGACACCGAAGCCATTTCGAACATGAAGCAGGGAACCGGCAAAGACGAGATCACACCGCCGGCATGATGACGAATATCAGGGTGCAGAAATCAAAAAAGGGTGATCTCTACGCGAACGGTGTTCTTGAAGATATGGCGGCGCGGTGGACATCATCGTTTTCCCGGAAGCCTACAAGCGGCTTACTGAAAAGGTGAAGCTCGAGGTGCCGGTCCTGATCAAAGCCAGCGTTCGCGTAGAGGAAGGTGCGAATCCCAAGCTGGCCATCGGCGACATCATTCCGCTCGACACCGCCAAACCCAAACTTCCGCGCGCCATCCGCATCCGCGTGCCCGCCGCCGACGCTGACGAAGACAAAGTGGATGCGCTGCAGGTGATCTGCCGCGAACGAAAAGGCGAAGCCAAGGTGATGTTCGACGTTGAGCGCGACGGCGACTTCATGGTCGTCATGGAGCCCGACGGCTATAATGTTCTGCCTGACCGCGCATTCATTGCGCAAGTCGAGGATCTCCTGGGCAAGGGAGCTGTGCGCGTCGTCGAATAAATGGTGAAATCAAAGGCACAACGCGACCTGGAGACCATTGTCAACAAAATTGCCACGCTGGAAGTCAGGGCCGGCGACAATCAGGACGCGCGCGATCAACTGCAAAAACTCCAGCTTCAGGTTGACGAGCTGCGTACACAGATCCGCTCGCACCAGCAATATGGTGCGTGGGCACGGACCGAACTGGCCCGTCATTCCGATCGTCCCTACACACTCGACTACGTCGAACGCATCTTTACGGACTGGACGGAACTCCACGGCGACCGCAACTTCGGCGACGACCCTGCGTTGATCTGCGGCATTGCTCGCTTCAACGGCGAAGAGGTCATGGTCATTGGCCATCAAAAAGGACGCGACATCAAATCGCGTGTCTACCGCAATTTCGGCCAACCCAACCCCGAGGGTTACCGGAAGGCGTTGCGCTTTATGCAAATGGCGCAAAAATTCAAGCGGCCGCTATTCACGTTTGTCGATACACCCGGCGCATATCCTGGTCTTGGCGCTGAAGAGCGCGGACAGGCGGAAGCCATTGCCCGCAATTTACGAGAGATGGCGCGACTGAAAGTTCCGATCATTACCACCATCACTGGCGAAGGCGGCTCCGGCGGCGCGCTCGCGATTGCAGTTGCCGACCGCGTCCTCATGCTCGAGAACAGCGTTTATTCGGTGATCACTCCGGAAGGTTGCGCCTCCATCATGTGGCGCGACGCGAGCAAGCGCGATCTCGCTGCTCAGGCGCTAAAAGTCACCGCCGAAGACATGATCGAATTGGGCGTAGTCGACGAAGTCATTCCGGAACCCGCCGGTGGCGCTCACCACGACTATGACGCGACTGCTGCAAACCTCTCGGCAGCGCTGCAGAAGCATCTGTCTGAACTGCGCTCCGAGCCCGCCGAAGGATTGACGGATCGTCGTTACAATAAGTTTCGCAAGATGGCGCAGTTCTTCGAAGAAGCTTAAATCTTCCATTCAGCCCCGAATCTGAACCATTCACTGCTGTTGCACAGCTTCTGGGGCGGCAAACCCTTATAATTAAGAGTCACTCCGCCGAGCGCGAATCTCATTGTGCAATCACATATCTAGGACAGCTTTTTGATGGCAACGACCGACGTAACTCCCCAATCCAAGCTGCACGAGGGCAGCCCCTCGTCGCGGCAGCCTGTGGTCAATGACTTCAGTATCCAGGTCGCCACGGTCAACGGGTCGGGTTCGCAATCTTCGAATAGTGTGCTGCTGCGCAGCATTTTCATGATGGGGATCCCCGTCTCCGGCAAAAATCTCTTTCCTTCGAACATCGCTGGATTGCCGACTTGGTTCACCATCCGCGCCAACAAGCATGGCTGGGTCGCGCGCAAAAAAGAGATCGACGTGCTGATCGCGATGAATCCCGAGACCGCGCGCGAGGATGTGCTGTCGCTCGCCGCAGGCGGAGCTGTGATCTACGACGAGCCGCTGAATCTGCGCACCGTGCGCAGCGACGTTACTTTTTATGCTGTTCCGTTCGACAAACTGACCGCGGCTGTCTGTCCGGAAGCAAAACTGCGCAAGCTGGTCAAGAACATGGTCTATGTCGGCGTTGCCGCGCGCCTCTTCGACATCGACATGGACAAAGTCGAAAAAGCCCTGCGCAAGCAATTCAAGAAAAAAGTAAAAGCCGCCGACCTGAACATGAACGCGGTCAAAGCTGGATACGACTACGCGACCGCCTCCCTCACCAAGGCCGATCCGTTCCGCGTCGAGCCGATGAACGCGACCGCCGGAAAGATCATCATCGACGGCAATGCTGCCGCCGCTTTGGGATGCATGTTTGCGGGCGTCACCGTTGTCACCTGGTATCCAATCACCCCGTCGTCTTCCCTAGTCGAGCAGTTGATCGATTACCTGAAACGTTTCCGCGTAGGCGCGGACGGCAAAGCCACCTATGCCGTAGTGCAGGCTGAAGACGAGCTCGCCGCGGTAGGTATGGTTTTAGGCGCGGGCTGGGCAGGTGCGCGATCTATGACCTCGACCTCTGGTCCCGGCATCTCGCTGATGGGCGAATTCGTCGGACTCGGCTACTACGCCGAACTGCCTGGCGTGATCTTTGACGTGCAGCGCGTTGGTCCGTCGACTGGCATGCCGACGCGCACTATGCAGGGCGACATTCTCACCTGCGCCACCCTTTCGCACGGCGATACTAAACACATCTTGCTGCTACCAGCTTCCGTTGCTGAATGTTTCACCATGGCGACCGAAGCCTTCGACATTACGGAGCGATTCCAAACTCCAGTCTTCGTGTTGTCTGACCTCGACCTCGGTATGAACAACTGGATGAGCCAGCCCTTCGCCTATCCTGAAAAACCGATCGATCGCGGCAAGGTGCTCACCGCCGAAGATTTGAAGAAGGCAGGGGAGTTCGCGCGCTACAAAGACGTTGACGGCGATGGCATCGGCTACCGCACGCTGCCCGGGACCGACCACCCTAAAGCTGCATACTTCACCCGCGGCTCCGGTCACAACGAAAAAGCCCAGTACAGCGAGCGTCCGGACGATTACCAGAACAACATGGAGCGGCTGGCGAAGAAATTTGAATCCGCCTGCACCGCGGTCCCAAAGCCCGAGATTGTAGTCAATGGCACCAGCAAGATCGGTGTGATCGCCTATGGCAGCACTGATTTTGCCATGCGCGAATCGCAGGACCAGATGCAGCGCGAGTACAAGCTGCCCACCGACTATCTCCGCCTGCGCGCTTATCCATTCAACCGCGAGCTGCACGATTTTGTAAAGAATCATGAGCGTGTTTACGTCGTCGAACAAAATCGCGACGCGCAGATGCTGCAACTGATCAAGCTTGACGTAGAAAGCTCGCAGGTCGGCAAGCTGCGCAGCGTACTTCACTTCAACGGGCTGCCTATCGACGCCCGTTCTATCACCGACGAGATCATTTCGCAGGAGGGACGCTGATGTCGAGCACTCCCCAGGTAAAGACCAATCGCATCGGATTGCCGGTGCTGGAATACAAGGGCGGCAAGACAACTCTCTGCGCCGGCTGCGGCCACAACGCGATCTCCGAGCGCATCATCGAAGCGTTTTACGAGATGGGTGTGCAGCCCGAGCGCATCATGAAGTTGAGCGGCATCGGCTGCTCGTCGAAGAGCCCGGCATATTTTCTGAGCCGCGCCCACAGCTTCAACTCCGTCCACGGACGCATGCCGTCAGTCGCCACGGGTGCGTTGCTTGCGCAACGCAATATGCTTGCCATCGGTGTCAGCGGCGACGGCGACACCGCTTCTATCGGCATGGGGCAGTTCATCCACCTGATGCGCCGGAATCTTCCGCTGATCTACATCATCGAGGACAATGGAGTCTACGGCCTCACCAAAGGCCAGTTTTCTGCGACCGCCGACGTTGGTTCCAAGTTGAAAACCGGCGTGATCAACGATCTTCCCGCGCTCGATACCTGTGCTTTGGCGATCCAATGCGGCGCCACTTTCGTCGGGCGTTCATTCTCCGGCGACAAGAAGCAGCTCTCCGCCATGTTGAAAGCTGCTATCGCGCATCGCGGCACCGTAATGCTCGACATCATCTCGCCCTGCGTCACTTTCAACGATCATGAAGGCTCGACTAAGTCGTACAAATACATGATCGATCACGAAGAGCCGATCCACGAAGTCAGCTTCGTGCCGCACTTCGAAGAGATCAACGTGGACTACGATCCGGGCACCACCTACGACGTCACCATGCACGACGGCTCCCATCTGCGTCTGCGCAAGCTCGAGCATGATTACATGCCTACGGATCGGGTGAAGGCGGTGGAAAAGGTTCTGCAGGCGCACCAAGCCGGCGACGTGCTGACCGGTGTCTTTTATGTTGACACGAAAAAACCTGACTTCCTTGAGCTGCTAGGGATGACGGAGAAGCCTCTCGCCACGCTGCCGCAGGAAGTAGTGCGTCCCGGCAAACAAGCGCTCGAGACGGTGATGGAAGAGTTGCGGTAAGCGCTACTCTTCAGGCTCTCCGCTGTGCTCCGGATTCTGCCCCGGCTCGGGGAAATCCGAATCGTTGCCACTGATCAACTTGTTGTCCGGACGATGCGGGAGTTGTCCGCTTAGGGAAGTGTTGTCCTGCTGCTCAGGCTTGTCTTGCTCGACCGCGCCCTTTCCAACGTCGGCATCTTGTTCTTGGTGTCTCATCTTCTTGGTGTCTCATCGCAATGACCCATTGAGATGGCAGGCACCTCATCGAAGAGGTCTGCAGCACTTCATATAAAATGCTGTCCTCATGAGCTCAACTCCCGGCCCGCTCTTCCATCCTTATGAAAAACTCGTCAAGATCAAGGTGATGGGGAAACAGCTTGAGATTCCCGAGAACAACATGTTGCTGCGGGGCTTTCAATTCCTCGCGCCGGAAAACATCGCGTATGGCCGGTTTTGCTGGAATGAAGAATGCCAATATTGCCGCGTCACTTATGACACCGGCGAGGGGACAAAAGAACACCAGGCGCTCTCCTGTAAATTGATGGTGAAACCCGACATGCGAGTGACGAAGATCGCCTCTGAGATCCGGTATTGTTTGCGGGAGCTTGCTCTACCGCACGGGGACGAAAAGTGAACTACTAGCGCGGTTTGGCCGCGCCGGGTTTACGGGAAGTAGCGGCTGTGGGTGCCGCTCCCGCCTTGCGTAAACGATCCTTCGCTTGCGCCGCTTCAGGTGCCCTCGGATAACGCGCGATCAAGCTTTGCAATTCCTTCACGCCCGCGTCTTTGTTGCCCAGTTCCAGCAGCGAGTATCCCTTCTTGAGTTGCGCTGCGGCAGCTTTGTTCCCGCCGGGATACTGCTCCAATACTTTGTCGTATTCCATCACCGCCTGCTGATAGTTGCCTTGCCGGTATTCGATGTCCGCAATGTAAAACTGCGCGTTACCCGGCGAGATCGGTGTTGCCATAAAACTTCAGATAGTCCGCGAATTCCTGCTGCGCCAATTGGTATTTCGCCGCGTTGTAATCGCGCAGAGCGTTGTTATAGAGAACATCGGCAGGGGGCGCCTGGATATTTGCAGCCCCGCCCGGCGGCGGCTGATTTGGATTTGCGTTCAGGTTCTGCTGGCCCGCAGCCATATCGGTCAGCTGCTTGCTCACGTTGTTCATGCGCGCCTTCAACTCATCCACTGAATCGTGCAGCGACTGCACCTGGCCGGAAACCTGGTCCAGTCGTCCGGCGGCATCGGCATTCTGTTGTTGCAGGCTCTTGTTCAGGTTGTCCACGCTGACCGACATCTTGTTGATGTTGTCGGTGGTCTGCTCCACCAGGTTGCGCATCACGCCCATGCGTTCGTCGAACGACTGCTGCATGCGCGCCATCTGCTCCTGCAGCGCCTGCACCTGGGTCTGCAGCTGGATCATGTCCTTGCTGACGGCGAAGCAGGCAGGGAAGTACCGAGCAATAGCAAACACTGCGAACGATAAGAATGAGATGACTTTTTCATAGGCTTTCCGCTTAGATGCAGAATTGCTCCTTGGGGTCAAAATTGTGGGAGCCGGAGGTTCAAAGCCAGAGCGGAAGAAAAATGCCGCCGGCGCATGGCTTCCATGCGCCGGCGGCGGATGCTTACTTTGTCAGTACGAAGTGCGCGCGGCGGTTCTGCTGCCAGCACGCTTCGTTCGATTCGTTGCAGAACGGCTTTTCTTTGCCGTAGCTGATGGTCTTGATGTTGCCCGCCGAAACGCCCGCCTGCGTCAGCGCGTCACGCGTGGCGTTGGCGCGGCTGTCGCCCAGCGCCAGGTTGTATTCCGTTGAGCCACGCTCGTCGCAGTGTCCCTCGATGGTGAACTTCCAGTTCGGATGCTGCTTCAGGAATGCTGCATTCGCCGCGATCTGCTGCTGCGCGTCTGCCCGGACCGCATAGGAGTCGTAATCGAAAAAGATGTCTTTCACGTTCGCCGCGAACAGTTCTTCGTCTGTCTGCGTGACAGCAGTCTGCACCGGCGCAGCTTCCACGGTCACACGCGCGGTCGCGTCCTGCGTTCCGCCCGGACCTTTGGCGGTCAGCCGGTACGTGGTCGAAGCCTGCGGAGTCACCGACTGTGATCCACTCGCATCTACCTTGCCGATGCCTTCGATGTTGACGTCGTTCGCGTTCTCAGTGCGCCACGTCAGCGTGGTGGACTGCCCAGCCTTAGCTGATCCGGATTCGCCGAAAGCGAAGCCGTCGGTGCGGCCGGTGGCGGTGGCGGAGGAGGCGGAGGAGCAGTCTCTTTCTTCTTGCAGCCGCCCACGATCAGCACACGCGGCCATAGCACACAGCAGTGCGTAGTTCTTCTTGCTCAAAGTCACACAATCCTCCGTAAAGTGTAAGAACCTGTTTACTCGTCCCCGATTGATTTTGTAAATACCCCAAATGCCGAAAACGTTGCTGCTGAATTACTTAGTACCCGCTCACTTCGTTCCCCAAGACGGTTGCGAGTTCCCGCCCGTGTTGGTGAGCGCATGGGCCTTGCTGCCGTCGGCGAGCATTGTCCATATCTCTTCGCGACCGTTGCCGCCACGCTGGAAGACGATGTGGCGGCCATCCGGCGACCACGTCGGGAAGTCATTATTCCCCGCGTCGTGCGTCAGCTGGATGAACTGTTTGCTGGCAATGTCCATCACGTAGATGTCCCACCCGCCGGGCGCGCCCGGGTCCGTAATTGCGCCGCCAAGCGAAAGCAAGGAACTGCCCATTCGGCGACCACGAGGGCGACACCGCGTATCCCTGGTCGGTCATGCGCTGCACGTTGCTGCCGTCGGCGTCCATGATGTAGATCTGCGGCAAGTCCGCTGCGCCCGCTGACAAACGCGATCTGCGCTCCGGTCTTTGGGTTCCACACCGGCGCAACATCCGGGCCGCGCGTCGTAGCTGAGTCGCTTCGGCGCGGCGCCACTCGCGTCAGAAACGTAGATCTCCATCGAGCCCCGCATCGACGAGGCGAATGCCATCTTCGTTCCATCCGGCGACCATGCTGGCGTGGCATTGGTTCCGCCGAATCGCGGGAAGGTGACCATGCGCGCCAAGCTCGTTGGAGTACATCATGATCTCGAGGCCGGAGCCTTTCGGATAAGACGAGAACGCGATGCGGCAGCCGTCAGGCGAAATGCGCGGCGAGAGGGAAGCGAGCGCGCCCAGGTGCGTGACCTGATGCTGATCGGCGCCGTCGTAATCCATTGCCCCAGACTTCTTTATGCCCGCTCGCATTGCTGATGTAGTAGAGCTTCGATTCGGCGATTCCATTCACTCCGCCGCCCAACCGGAAGATAATCTCATTTGCGAATTTGTGCGCGATCAGCCGCGCGTTCGCGTCGGTGGCCTCTTCTTTATATTGCTTGCCTAGAACGATCGGCGACTGCGTGTTCTTCACGTCGTCGAGCCAGCCCTGGACGGATAAATCTGTACCGACCACTCCCAGATTCCCGAATGCCAGCATGGCGACATTGGCCGGCGGATTGCCCACGCGTCCAGCTTTACCTCGCCCGGTGTGCCCGGCTGCGCAAGCGGATAAAAACTCTTCGACGCCATGTCGAAGATGCCGGCATTGTCCAGGTCGTTCCAAAGCGTGTCGTTGAACGTCTTTAGTAAGGCATCGTTGCGCGGGTCAGCGCCGCTGACTTTGAAGTCCGCGACTCCCAGCCGGACTTTCTCTTGTCCTAGCCCGGTGCCGGTGCTTGATCCAATCATTCTGTGCATTCGCCGCGCATACTAAGAAGAGCGCGACGATAAGGAGGAAAGCTGATTCGAAGTCTTTTCATCCAGGAAGATTCCTCAGAAATCATTTTTTATAATCGAACCAAAACTCCACAGAGACCTTATTCCCGTTGTAGCCCGGTGGCAAGGGTCCAAAGGTATCGATGCGCTGCAGTGCCCGTGTAGCCGACATGTCCAACGAGGGCACACCGCTCGATTGCTCCACCTCGATATTCGCCGGCATCACCATTGCGCAGGATCTCAAAAGTAATATAAACCCGCCGCGCGTTCGAGATATTAGGGTCAATCTCGTATTTGTGCCAATTTTCTGAGACCTTCCTCCTTACTGCATCCACGTACCATGCATAGCGCGCGCCGAAATCGCCGCTGCCGAAGCTAAGTCCGCCCGGCGAACCACTTAGGTTCACCATCGTGGTCGGCGCATTCACCGGGCCGCTTTCGCCGTAAGGAACATCATTGCTGGCGTGTCGGCGTGATCTTCGATTTGTCAATGCTCGGCTTGGCGGCTGCTTGGTCGGCTTGAGTAGGTTTTCTCGGGGATCGGGATCGCTTCCGGCGGAGGCTGCTCCACCTGCTTGGGTTGCGACTGCGTCAGCCCCGGCGATTCATTCGCGAGAATGTTTTCCGTCTGGACCTCTTGGCGCGGCAGCGGGATCGCCGATTTGCTCACCAGAGTCGCGCTCATCGCGCCGCCACCGGAACTCGAGCCGCCCCAATCTTCGCCGTGAACGCCACCGATGACTGCAGCATAGATAAACATGCACAGCTACCAGCATGCCGTGCAGCCCGGCCGACCAGATCAGCGGCCGCTTCCAGCCGTCACTGCTCGGAATAAATGTCAGCGCGTGCTCGCATTTTCCTTCAATGGCTCGGTGACGATGCTCACGTTGGTGATGCCGGAGGATTTCACCGCGTCCATCACCGTTGCGAATGCTCCGAAGGGAACATTCTCGTCGGCGCGCAGATAGATGGACTGGTGCTCGGGGTCGCGCACCTTCTGGCGCAGCATGCGCCGATCTCGTTGATGTTCACTGCGATCGTTCCCCAGGAATACACGCTGCGCGCGCGTGATCGAGATCACGATGCGCTCTTCGGTGATCTCATTCACCGATTTTGTCTTCGGCACCGTGACCTCGATACCCGACTGCAAGATCGGCGCGGTGAGCATGAAGATGATCAGCAGCACCAGCACCACGTCGACCAGCGGAGTAACATTGATCTCCGCCAGCGACGCGTCCGCCGTGCCTGCGGATTCCGATCGCCATGGCTACTCCGAACCCGCTCCACTGCGTTCAGCATCTCCAGCATGAACTCGTCCATGCGCGCGCCGAATTCGCGGATGCTGTGCGTGAGCTGGTTATAGAAGATGACCGCCGGGATCGCCGCCGCAAATCCCGCAGCCGTGGTGATCAGCGCCTCAGAGATTCCCGGCGCAACCGCGCGCAGCGTCGCCGCGCCCGCAGTGCCGAGTCCATGGAACGCGTCAATGATGCCCCACACCGTTCCGAACAGTCCCACGAAAGGAGCGACGTTTGCGATCGTCGCCAGCCACTGCAAGTCGTGCGCTCCAGCCGCGTGTGTTCTTCCGAGCCCGCGATCTGCATCGCCCGTTGCACCGGAATCGTATTCTTCATGCCGGTCGTCGGATTGCCGCCCTGCCGCCGATACTCCTCATATCCTCCCTCAAAGACGGACACCAGTGGGCTTGGACGGAACTGCTCCGATACCGCGGCCACGTCCTGCAGACGCACGGCCTTGCGGAATGCGCGCAGAAATCGCCCGCTCTGCATGCGAGCACGACTATACGAACTCCACTTGGACAAGATCACAGCCCACGAAATCAAGCTGAAAGAAGAAGGATGAGGAGAACGACTTTAGCGACGATTCCGCTTTGCGCTACCAGGTTCGCGATCTCGCCACCGATGATTGCAGTGAGGAAGTTTGGATTGCTCATCGTTTATCAGTTTCCAATTGTACCCTTGAGTTCTGGATTCGGGAGGCTGCCGAGAAAATTCATGCTATCCTGCGCTCGATCTTCAACAGGGAACAAACTTGCTCCTCGAACTGCGAGTTGAGAACTATGCGGTCATCGACAATGTTGCGGTGGAGTTCGCTCCCGGCCTGAACCTGCTGACCGGCGAAACCGGCGCCGGCAAGTCCATCCTGATAGACGCATTAGCGCTGCTGCTCGGTGAGCGGGCTTCCAATGACATGTCCGCCATGGGGAAGAGAAGGCCGTGGTCACCGGCCGTTTTCGAAGCGCCGGGATGCGCTGATCGCAGCGACACTCGAAGCCAACGGCATCGATTCCGAAGATGCACAGGTCATCATTCGGCGAGAGATCTCCACCGGCGGTAAGGGACGCGTCTTCATCAACAATCAGCCGGCCACAGTCGCCGTTCTGAAGCAGCTCGCTCCTGCACTCGCTGCAGTGCACGCGCAAAACGAATCGCTTGCGTCTTTTGACGCGGCGGAACGCCGCCGTCTATTCGACGTATTTGCAGGCGTCGACCTCGAAGCCGTGATTGAGGCCCACGAAAACTGGAAATCTCTGAAGCAGAAAATCGAAGAGTTGCAGCGCGACGAGAGCGATCGCCTGAAACTACTCGATCTCTGGAGCTTCCAATCGAAAGAGATTGCAGACGCGCACGCTGGTCGCAGGTGAAGACCTCGAACTGGAGAACGAAAAGCGGGTCCTTGCCAATTCCGAGAAGCTTTACACCGCCGCGATGACCGCGCACGAGGGACTCTACGAATCGAATGCCTCGGCGGCAGCCTTGCTTCGCTCCGCCGAAAAAAATCTTGAAGAACTGTCCCAGTACGACACGAAGTTCGTCGAAGTGCTCGCTTCACTCGAAACCGCGCGCATCAGCGTGGAAGACATCGGCTCGAACCTTCGCGATTACGCCGCTTCCATCGACTCTTCACCCGAGCGCCTCGCCGAGATTGAAGACCGCCTCGCATTGCTCGATCGCCTGAAACGGAAGTATGGTCCAGGTCTTGAGAATGTCATCAGCTACGGCGAAGAGGTCGCGCGCAAGATCGCCGAAGTCGAGAATCGCGACGAGATTCTTGCCCAGCTCCGCCAAGCTCTCACCAAGGCCGCAACCGAATATCTGAAGGCGGCTCGCGCAATTTCAAAAGCGCGTCACGGTTCCGCTCAGAAACTGGAAAAGCTGGTTGAAGCTGAGATCAACGATCTCGCTATGAAGGTCCGCTTCAAAGTCGATATCGCCAGCTTCGACGACGAAGACCACTGGACCGCTGCTGGTTTCGATGAAGTCCGGTACCTCATCGCCACCAATGCTGGCGAACCGTTGAAGCCGATCGAGCAGATCGCATCCGGCGGAGAAATGTCCCGCGTGATGCTCGCACTGAAAGCGACAATCGAGACCAGTGACGCGCCACGGAGCAAAAAGCGAAAAGATGAAGCCCGCGAACTTCGCACATTAGTCTTCGACGAGATCGATACGGGTATCGGAGGCCGCGCAGCAGAAGCTGTCGGCAAGAAATTGAAATCCCTCGCGGCAGGGAATCAGGTGCTCTGCATCACGCACCTTCCACAGATCGCGTCCTTTGCCGACCAGCATTTCGTGATCGAAAAACGCGAGGCCGCCGGGCGCACGAAAACTTCCATCCGTCGACTGGAAGGCAGCGAGCGGGCCCAGGAGCTTGCCCGCATGATGAGCGGCCAGAAGGTCACCGAGACCTCTTTGAAGCATGCCGAGCAGATGCTGAAAGCCAACGCCTAGGCAAGCTGGATTTCCGCCCCCCAATACCCCTCCCGCTCACTGCCGAAAACCAGCACTTTAATGCTAATTCCCTCTCTTTCAGAGGTTTACGGTGCCCAATCTATGCGCTTGACACTAAGCTAACACTATCCAGAAGTGGGCTTACGCCGCTATACTGGCTATACGAAATGACAGCTCAAACGAACCCAAAGACCCTGCTTTTACTGAAGCCGCGAGGCTTTTGCGCCGGCGTAGTCCGTGCCATCGACATCGTCCGCATCGCCCTCGACGCATTTGGCGCTCCTATCTACGTACGCAAAGAGATCGTGCACAACCGCCATGTCGTCGACGAGCTTTCCAGCAAAGGTGCCATTTTTGTCGACAGTGTCGACGAGGTTCCCAATGGCGAGCGCGTGATCTACTCCGCTCACGGCGTCGCCCCCGAGGTTCGTGATGCCAGCAAAGCCCGCGGTCTGCGCGTCATCGACGCTACCTGTCCTCTGGTCACCAAGGTCCACGTTGAAGCAGTGAAGTACGCGAAGCAGGGCTACAGCATCCTGCTCATTGGCCATCGCGATCACGACGAAGTGATCGGCACGCTTGGCGAAGCGCCAAACGTCACGCAAGTTGTGGGTACTCCGCAAGAAGCTGAAAAGATCACCGTGCCTGACGCGAATCGCGTCGCTTACATCACGCAGACCACGCTTAGTCTCGACGAAGCCAACACCATCATCAACGTACTCAAGCGCCGCTTCCCCAATATCCAGGGGCCGCACGCGCAAGACATCTGCTACGCCACCGAGAACCGTCAGGTCGCGGTGAAGCAGGTTGCGAGCGAAGCTGACTTGCTGCTCGTCGTCGGTTCCGACAACAGTTCGAACTCCAATCGCTTGGTCGAAGTCGCGCGCAATCTTGGCCGCTCATCGCACCTGATCGAGAACTTCCGCTCTATCAAGCCGGAATGGCTGGAAGGCGTGCAGACGATCGCGCTTACGGCCGGGGCCTCCGCTCCTGAGATCCTTGTCGAGCGGGCCATCGAGTTCCTGCGCGAAAACGGATTCACCAAACTTGAAGAAGTAGAAGTCATGCCGGAGAACGTTCGTTTCGGATTGCCTCCGGAGATCGTGGCCGCCATCGCTGCAGCGCCCGCCGCCACGGCCGGAGACTGAAAACAGGAATGCCTCCCCTCTCACCAGGCTCTGCGGAGAATAAAAAGCCGCAGATGCTCTTCGGAAAAATTGATGACATGATGAGCCGCGTCTCCAGCGCCATCGACGCGAC
Source organism: uncultured Acidobacteriota bacterium (assembly GCA_963711965.1). Lineage (GTDB taxonomy): Bacteria > Acidobacteriota > Terriglobia > Terriglobales > Acidobacteriaceae > CAVQGF01. The sequence continues at coordinate 29,987 of CAVQGF010000014.1, forward strand.
GCGCCGTCATTTGTTCTCCGGACAACACGAGGACGGCTACTGGTGCGGCGAGCTCGAGGCCGACACCACTCTCGAATCCGATTACATCCTGCTGCACACTCTACTGGGCACCGAGAACATCGACCGACAGCAACGCGCCGCGCGCGAGATCCTGCGTCATCAGAACGAAGATGGCGGATGGCCCATCTACCGCGGCGGACCGTCGAACATCTCCGCCACCGTGAAGGCCTATTTCGCCCTGAAGCTCACCGGCCGTAGCGTCGATGAAGTCGTCATGGTCAAGGCGCGCACCAAGATTCTCGCAATGGGCGGCGTCACTCAAGTCAACACCTTCACCAAGATTTATCTCTGCTTCCTCGGGCAGTACGACTACGACGCCGTGCCCGCCATTCCGCCGGAGATGGTGCTTTTTCCGAATTGGTTTTAGTTCAACATCTACGAGATCTCGTCGTGGTCGCGCGCCATCCTGGTGCCGCTTTCGATCATTTACGCGAAAAAGCCGTTCAAGAAGATTCCCGACGGCAGGCGATCGACGAGCTCTTCCTGCATGGCCGCGACCATGAGAAAGATCTTGCGCCTCAAGTGGACTGACAATCTCATCAGTTGGCGCAATTTCTTCCTGCTGCTCGACCGCATGACGCATTGGTTTGAGCGTGTGCACGTGCGCCCGCTGCGCTGCATCGCGCTGAAACAGGCAGAGAAGTGGATGCTCGAGCGCTTTGAGATGTCCGACGGCCTGGGCGCGATTTATCCGGCAATGCTGAACGCCATCATCGCCTTGCGCTGCCTGGGTTACTCGGTCGACGATCCGCAGGTCATCCGCGCGCTCGAAGAATTCGAGAAGCTGGGCATCGAGGAGCCTGCGACCGCCGAATACCGAAGCCACTTTCCGCATGCAGCCTTGCGTGTCGCCGGTGTGGGACACGGCGCAGGCGATGTTCGCGCTGGGCGAAGCCGGCGTGTCGCAAAGACGATCCGCGCATGCTCAAGGCCGCCGACTGGATGCTCTCGAAAGAAGTCCGCCACAAGGGCGACTGGGCGGTGAAGGTGAAGAACGGCGCCGGGCGGCTGGTATTTCGAATTCAACAACGAGTTCTATCCCGATGTGGACGACACGGCGCAGGTGCTGCTGGCGCTGAACAAGGTCGACAATCCGCGCGAGCGCTATCAGCACGAAGTTGCGCAGCGCGCCATCGAGTGGGATCTTTGCCATGCAGTGCAGCAACGGCGGCTGGGGCAGCTTCGATCAAGGACAACACAAAGATGATCTTCCAGTACATCCCGTTCGCCGACCACAACGCCATGCTCGATCCGCCGACTGTGGACATCACCGGCCGCGTCCTGGAGATGCTGGCGGCTTACGGCTACACGCGGAAGGACAAGCGCGTGGAGAAGGCCGATCGAGTTCATTCTGCAGCGAGCAGGAGCCGGACGGAAGCTGGTTCGGCCGCTGGGGCGTGAACTACATCTACGGCACCATTCCTGGTGCTGCGCGGACTCGAGGCCATCGGTGTCGATCATCACGAAGCCGCAGGTCCAGCAGGCGGCCGAGTGGATTCGCATGGTGCAGAACCCCGACGGTGGCTGGGGCGAGACCTGCGGCAGCTACGACGATCCGAGCACCCGCGGCGTGGTCCCAGCACGCCTTCGCAGACCGCGTGGGCGCTGCTGGGGCTGCTCGCCGCCGGCGACGACCGCAGCGATTCCGTCGCCAAGGGCGTGCGCTGGCTGCTTGAACGGCAACGCAGACGGCAGTGGGACGAGTCAGCTGGGACGGAGCGGAGGAGCATCATCACTGGCACCGGCTTTCCGCGGGTGTTCTATCTGGCGTACACCTGTATCGCGAGTATTTCCCGCTGATGGCGCTGACCACCTACCAGCGCGCGATGATCGGCGAATGTTGAAGTAGCACGCGACGCTAGCTCATTAGCGAGTCGCTGGCATGTAAAATAGGGTTTTGCCGAGGGAACGAAGATGGCAGTTCCAATCTCCCAGATGTGGACGGTCGCAACCTATGTGCTGAAGCAGAAGCTCTCCGGACGCAAGCGCTACCCGCTCGTCCTGATGCTGGAGCCGCTTTTCCGCTGCAACCTGGCGTGCGCCGGCTGCGGCAAGATCCAGTATCCCGCCCACATCCTGAAGAAGAACTCACGCCTGAGGAGTGCTTCGCCGCGGTGGAAGAGTGCGGCGCGCCCGATGGTGTCGATCCCCGGCGGCGAGCCGCTGCTGCATCCGCAGATCGTCGAGATCGTCGACGGCCTGGTCGCGCGCAAGAAGTACATCTACCTCTGCACCAACGCGCTCCTGCTCAAAGAGAAGCTGCACCTCTTCAAGCCGTCAGCAAGTATCTGACCTTCTCCGTCCACCTGGACGGCCAGCGCGAGCACCACGATTTCTCCGTCTGCCGCGAAGGCGGATACGACATCGCGGTGGAAGGCATCAAGGAAGCCGTCGAAGCGCGGCTTCCGCGTCACGACCAACACCACGTTCTTCGACGGCGCCGATCCGAACAGCGTTCGCGCGTTACTTCGACGAGATGATGGACGCTGGGCGTCGAGGGCATGATGCTCTCGCCCGGCTACACCTACGACAAGGCTCCCGACCAGAAGCACTTTCTCGGCGCGCGCCCGCGCACGCAAGCTCTTTCGCGCGATTCTGTCGAACCGCAAGAAGAGCTGGCGTTCAACAGTCGCCGCTGTTCCTCGAATTCCTGATGGGCAACCGCAACTACGAGTGCACGCCCTGGGGTATGCCTGACCTACAACATCTTCGGCTGGCAGAAGCCCTGCTATCTGCTGCAGGACGGCTACGCCGAAACCTTCAAGGAACTGATGGAGACGACCGCAGTGGGAAGAATACGGCACCGAGAGCGGCAACCCCAAGTGCGCGAACTGCATGGTGCATAGCGGATACGAAGCCTCGCGCCGTTGACCATACCTTTAATTCCATAGGCGGAATTTTCGCCGCGGCCAAGGCGACCATCTTCGGCACATATGAAGACGAGCAAGCTCTCAAGCTGCTGAATGACGGTGTGAAACCGGTGCACGCCTACAATCCGCTGGTGAATATCGATGCGCCTGCGGAGCAGGAGACGCGCGCATGAGCATCCCCCAGCATACTCATCTCTCCGCCAAGGAAGCGGACACGCTGGAAGTCGCTCCCGGAACGCAGCACGAGAACCTGGAGGGCTGGATCCCGCAACTCGCTTCTGAGGAAGAGACTCGCGTTGCGCTCGAAAAAGCATTCGACTATCGCGGCGACGTCTCCATCACTCTGAAGAACGGCAAGAAGGTCGATGGATACATTTTCGATCGTCGCACCGGAACCACGCTTTCCGATTCGCTGGTCCGCATCTATCCCGCGAATTCGAATGACAAGCTGAATATTCCGTATTCCGATATCGCTGCGCTCACCTTCAGCGGCCGCGACACCGCCGCCGGCAAGAGCTACGAAGCCTGGGTGCGCAAGTACTGGGAGAAGCGCCAGGCAGGCGAAAAGAACATTGGCATCGAGGCCGAGAAGCTCGATTGATTTGATGTAGGCGCGCACGTCCTCGTGCGCGCACTTTGCGCTGGGATTTGCGGCGCTGCGACCATGTTCTGCCCGACTTCCTCGATAGCACAAAGTATTTGCTGCATGCTGACAGCTGATTGCTGACGGGTGACTTTTTATGAAAGCCTTCGTCACGGGTGCCACCGGATTCGTCGGAAGCCATGTTGCTCGCGTCCTCGCCGAGCAAGGCGCTGACTTGCGCCTCTTGATCCGAAAGACCAGCCGCCTGGAGAACATCACCAACATTCCCGGCGAGCGCGTGACCGGTGACCTGACCGACGTTGAATCGCTGAAAAAGGGAATGGGCGGTTGCGAGGCCGTCTTCCACGTTGCCGCTGATTACCGTCTCTGGACTCGCAATCCGCACGAGATGTACGCCGCCAATGTCGAGGGCACTCGCTCGATCATCAAGGCCTCGCAGGAAGCTGGAGTGCGGCGCGTGGTTTATTGCAGCACTGTCGCCACCATGGGCTTCACCGGCAACGGCATCATGACCGACGAAAACTCGCCGGTCTCCCTCGCTGACATGATCGGTCACTACAAGCGTTCGAAGTTCATGGCCGAGCAGGTTGTGCTCGAGGCAGCGAAGGCGAGCATAAATATTGTCATGGTGAACCCGACCGCGCCCATCGGTGAGCAGGACATCAAGCCCACGCCCACCGGTCGTATCGTCCTCGATTTCTTGAAAGGGAAGTTTCCGGCATACGTCGAGACAGGGCTGAACCTCGTCGACGTGCAGCGAAGTCGCCAAGGCACACGTAACTCGCTTACCAAAAAGCTAAGCCCGGCGAGCGCTACATCCTCGGCGGCGAGAACCTCACGTTGAAACAGGTGCTGGACAAACTCTCAGCCATCAGCGGCGTGCCCTCGCCCACAGTGAAACTCCCATACGCCGTGGCGTTTGTAAGTGGCATGTTCGACAACTTCTTTACTGGCATGGTGTTCCGCAAAGAACCTCGTGTAACACTTGATGCTGTCCGTATGGGCAAAAAAAAGATGTGGGCCTCATCCGACAAGGCCGGTGCGCGATCTTGGTTGGAAGTCATCTCCGGTCGATGGCGCTCTACGCCGCGCGGCAGATTGGTTCAAGGCGAACAAATATGTCTAAGCTCGCGATCATCGCCGCCGATTTGGTCGAGAGTCGCGCCGCTCGTGCGCGGATGGAAACATTCGCAACACGTAGCCCAGCGCCACACCGTAGATATCTTCGAAAATGGCGACACCGTCGTGGCGTTCGCCGGCATGGGCCCAGTGCCGCCCGGATCGCCGCCGACACTAGCCTACAAGCATTGCGGCGGCGAGGTCAGCTCCATTCTCTCGGTCGGCTATGCCGGCGCCTTGAAGCCAGACAATGAAGGTTGCCGACGTCTATCGAGCCGAAGAAGATCATTTGCGCCGCCGACGACACCGAGATCATCAATTTCAGGGATCAGGAACATTGGTCAGTGCCGGAGCCGTTGCGGGTTCCGACGCGAAGAAGATGTTGGCGAAAAAATACCAAGCCGATGCGGTCGACATGGAAGCCTACTCCGTCGCTGATGTGGCCCGGATCTATAGCATCCCATTCCGCGCCATCAAAGTCATCTCCGACGAATCTCGATTTCCCTATGCCGCCGATGGGACGCTTCGTCGACGACCTCGGACGCTTTCACAAAGCGAGTTCGTCTCTGTACGCGGCAATGCGACCGTGGCGATGGGCGGATGTTTTGCAACTGGCTGGTAATAGTTCCAACGCGACCCACGTGTTTGTGAACGGCTGCAGCACGAGATCGATTCACGTTGCGGCAAGTATTCAGCGACCGAGCCCCGCAACCGACAGAGGTGTCCCGCTAAATGCCTGTGACCGCAAAGCTGTCGCAGAGCGAAGTCCGAGAAGATCCCGGCGACCATGCAGGCTGCCGTTTATCACGGCAAGAACGATGTCCGCGTCGAAACCGTTCCCGTTCCGCAGATCGGCCCAGGCGAACTTCTGGTCCGCGTCCACACCTGTGGTATCTGCGGCACCGACCTGAAGAAGATCTCTACCGGCTCGCACTCCGCGCCGCGTATCTTCGGCCACGAGATGACCGGCCAGGTCGCCGCCATCGGCGAAGGAGTCAACAGTTTCGCGATCGGCGACCGCGTCATGGTCTTCCATCACATTCCCTGCGGCGATTGCTATTACTGCGAGCCAAAGGTCTACGCCCAGTGCCCGACCTACAAAAAGGTGGGAGTCACTGCCGGATACGAGCCCAGCGGGCGGCGGATTCTCCGAATACATCCGCGTGATGGATTGGATCGTCAGCAAGGGTGTGGTCAAGATTCCCGACCAGTTCGCTTCGAGCAGGCCAGCTATTCATCGAGCCGGTGAACACCTGCTTGAAGGGCATTGAGAGCCTCAGCCTCAAGCCGGGCGAAACCGTCCTGGTCATTGGGCAGGGCCCGATCGGCATCATTCTGGGCGCTGTTGGCGCGCCGCGCCGGTGCGCACGAGTGATTACTTCCGATTTGTACCCGCAGAGGCTTACAATAGCTAAAGCCTTCGGTATCGCCGAAACAATCGGACGCCAAGTCGCGATGTCGTCGACCGATCAAGTCCCTGACAGAAGGTCGCGGAGCGGATGCAGTCATCGTCGCCGTAGCCGGCAACGCTCTCATCCAGCCGGCAATGGATGCCGACCGTCCCGGTGGACGCGTAATGTTGTTTGCGCAAACGCAGCGCAGCGAGGCGGCAATTCGATCCGGCGGCCGTCTGCATGGACGAGAAGACGCTGTTGGGCTCATATAGCGCATCAGTGGATATGCAGAACTGAGTCCGCCGATTTTGTGTTTAACTCTGGAATGGACCTGGACGGGCTCGATTTCCCACCGCTTTCCGCTGGAGCAGGCGGTAGAGGCGATGCAGCTGGCTGCCAATCCGCAGCCGGATTCGATGAAGATAGTGATCAACCGAGGCATCAGCCTGGGACAGGAATAAACATAGTTTGACGGAAGATGACAGCCGCCGTCCTCTACGGCAAAGAGGACGTGAAGATCGAGAAAGTGCCCATCCCACGCGTGGGAGAGGGCGAAGTGTTGATCAAGGTCAGGTCGCACTCACTGCGGCACCGACCTCAAGGTCTATCCAGCGCGGATACCACGCCCGCATGATCGTGCCTCCCGCTCTCTTCGGACACGAACTCGCCGGCATCATCGAAGAAGTCGGCCCCGGCGTAAAGGGATTCAAGCGGGCATGCGCGTGGTCGCGCTCAACTCCGCGCCCTGCGGCAAGCTGCTTCTATTGCTCCAAGCACCAGGAAAATCTCTGCGAAGACTTGCTCTTCAACAACGGCGCGTACGCTGAGTACATCCGCATCCCGCAGCGCATCGTTGAAGCCAACATGCTCGCGATTCCCGAGGGCGTCAGCTTCGAAGCCGCCGCAATGACCGAGCCGCTGGCCTGCGTGCTGCGCGGATTGCATGAGACCGGCGTGGAGATCGGCGACACCGTCGCCGTCATCGGCGGCGGGCCCATCGGTCTGATGTTCATGCAGGTCGCGAAAGCTATCGGCTGCAACGTCATCGCCGTCGTCAAACGCGATGAGCAAGTCGCGGCCGCGCGAAAATTCGGCGCGAATGAAGTCGTGCAGATCACCGAACGGTGGACGATCCGTCGAAGCGGTTCGAGCACTGACCCCGGATGGTCGCGGCGTGGACGTCGTGATCGAAGCTGTAGGCCGTCCGCAAGCCTGGCAGTGGGCGATGGACATGGTCCGCAAGGGCGGAACCGTGAACTTCTTCGGCGGATGCGCCAGCGGCACCAAGGTCGAACTCGACACCAAGCGGCTGCACTACTCCGAGATCACGCTGAAGGCGACGTTCCATCACACGCCGGAAACCGTCCGCCAGCGCCTTCAAACTGATCGCCGAGAAGAAGATCAAGCCCACCGACTACATCACCGGCGAGGCGCCCACTATCCCGACTGCAGGACATCCTGCGGCACATGCTGAACCGCACCGGCGACATCAAAACCGCCATCATTCCCGGCCACTGAGCGCTGCGCTTTTTGCGGTTGCGCCGCTACGTGTGTTGCCCCTGATAATCGTATTGGAATGCCGCTCATCCCCCAATTCACAAGCCCGACGCCTCTGCCTGGGCCGCTCTTCCGCCGGAATACGCCATTCCCGCGCAGGCGCCCTCGCTGTGCGAGGCCAATGCCTACTGTGAATGCCTCGCCAAGTCGCATTACGAGAACTTCTCGGTTGCCACTGGTTCCTGCCTGAGCGCCTGAAGCCGCATTTCTATAATGTTTACGCCTACTGCCGAATTTCAGACGATCTGGGTGACGAGGTCGGCGACCCGCAGAAATCTCTTCGCGCTGCTGGATGAATGGGAAGCGGAATTGAGACGCGTGCTACGACGGCGAGCCGCGGCACCCGGTTTTCGTTGCACTTGCGCGAAACGGTGCAAAGCCTGCAACATCCCCAAGCAGCCATTCGCCGATCTGCTCACCGCTTTCCGCCAGGACCAACCGTCAGCGCGCTATGAGACTTTCGACGACCTGCTTGGCTATTGCCGCTACTCCGCCGACCCCGTCGGCCGTCTCGTTCTTTACTCTGTGCGGCTATCGCGATGCGGAGCGCCAGGCCCTCTCCGACTACACCTGCACCGCGCTGCAGCTAGCGAACTTCTGGCAGGACGTAGTCCATCGACTACGCAAGGGCCGCATCTACTTCCGCTCGAAAGCCTGCGAAGTTCGGCGTGAGCGAAAATGACATCGCCGATCGCCGCTTCACGCCCGAATTCCGTGATCTGATGAGCTTTGAAGTCGCGCGCGCGCGCGAGTGGTTCGACCGGGGCCTGCCGCTGGTCGAACATGGTAGATCACGAGCTCGCTCTCGACATCGAGCTGTTTTCCCGCGGCGGCCAGGCCATCCTCAACGCGATCGAACGGCAAGGGTACGACGTGCTGAGTTCGCGCCCGGTGATCTCCAAGCCGCAAAAGCTCTGGCTGGTGCTGCGCGCCGCCTTCCACAAGATGAGTCCGCGAGTGTACACCGCGTGAGTGCGGGCACCATGCCAAACGCCGCGTCTCAGGTTGAATCCCATCCAGCTGGCCCACGCTTATGCGGTCTGCCGCGGCATCGCGCGCCGCGCGGCAAAGAATTTTTATTTCTCCTTCCTGGTTCTGCCCAAAGAGAAGCGCAACGCGATCTGCGCCGTCTACGCGTTCATGCGCCACGCCGACGACATCACCGACGATCGTTCCGTTCCGCTACGACGAGCGTCGGCAAAAGCTCGCAGTGTGGCTGGCACGATGCGCAACGCTTTTCGCCGGGACATCTCAGCGACGATCCCGTATCTCTACGCCTTGCCGACGCGCAAACAGCGGTTCAACATCCCCGCAGATCTCTTCGAACAACTGGTCGCCGGCACCGCCATGGATCTCGATACCCGCGTCCTGACTCGCCCAGTCTTACAACCTTTGAAGATCTTTACCGCTACTGCTATCACGTGGCGTCAGTCGTCGGCCTGGTCTGCATCCACATCTTCGGATATCGCGATGCCGCAAGGCCGAAGCTCTTGCCGAGCGACCGGCATCGCCTTTCAGCTCACCAACATCATCCGCGACGTGAAAGAAGACGCGCTCATGGGCCGCATCTACATGCCGCAGGAAGACCTCGCTCGCTTCAACGTCCCGAAGCAGCGTCTCCGTCCTCGCCTGACGGCGCAGCAACTGCAGACGCTGCTGGAATTTGAAGCGCAGCGCGCGCGCGAACTCTACGCCGCGGCCGACTGAACTCCTCCCGCTGATCGACGCTGACTCCCGCCCCGCGCTCTGGGCGCTGGTCACCATCTATCGCCGCCTGCTCGAAAAGATCGCCGCGCGAACGACTACGACGTATTCGCGAAACGGGTCCGCCTCACCTTCAGGGAAAAGCTCGCGTGCTCTCGCGAAAGCGCTGGTACGCGCGCATCTTCGTTCGGCCGCTGACCGCATGACCTACCGCAAAAATCCAACAGTCGCCGTTATCGGCGGCGGACTCGCCGGCCTCTCCGCCGGCTGCGCCTTAGCCGACGCCGGCATACAAGTCACTCTCTTCGAGCGCCGTCCATATCTCGGCGGCCGCGCATCGTCCTACGAGCATCCCGGCACCAACGAAACCGTGGACAACTGCCAGCACGTCCTCCTCGGCTGCTGCACCAACTCTCGACCTCTACGCCGTCTCGGCGGCGGAAGACAAGATCCGCTGGTTCGACCGCCTCAACTTCATCGAGCCCGGCGGACGGCTCTCAGTTCTCAGCCCTCACGTTCCTTCCCGCGCCCTTCCACAGCACGCCTTCATTCCTGCGTGCGCAAGTCGCTCTCGATCGGAAGACAAGACGCGATCTCGCGCGGAATGATGGCTCTGATGCCGGCCTCCCGCAAGACACGGAGGAGACTTTCCTCTCCTGGCTCAAGCGTCACGGCCAGACCCACCGCGCCATCGAACGCTTCTGGAAGGCGGTGCTAGTCAGCGCGCTGAACGAAGACCTCGACCGCATGTCGGTGCATTACGCCGCGCAGGTCTTCCGCGAATCGTTTCTGAAATCTGCCGCCGCCGGACGCATGGGCGTCCCCACGGTCCCGCTCACCGAACTCTACTGCGTGGCCGGCGACTACATCCGCAAGCGCGGCGGCGAGGTGCAGCTGCGCTGCTCGGTCGAGTCGCTCGTCGATCCGCAAGCCTGGCAGTGTCAAGTCGCTACAGCCGGCGAGCAGTGACTTTCACCAGCGATTACGCCGTCTAGGCCGTGCCCTTCGACGTCCTCGCAAAAATTCTCCCCGAACGCTCCGGACGCGTCTGCCTCAGCGCGACCTGCAAGTTCGAGAGCTCGCCCATCACCGGCATCCACTTCTGGTTCGACCGCGAGATCACCGACCTCCCGCATGCCGTCCTGCTCGACCGCACCATCCAATGGATGTTCCAAAAATCGAAGCTGCAAACTGCATCAGAAGCAGTCGCAGGCAGGAAGCTGGCAGCTACATCGAACTCGTGGTCAGCTCCAGTCAAGATCGATCTGGTCGAAGCAGGTCGAAGCAGGAGATCATCGACCTCGCACTTGCAGAACTGGCAGAATTCTTTCCCGCGATCCGCGAAGCCAAGTTGTGAAGTCCGCCGTGATCAAAGAGATCTACGCCACATACTCGGCGCTGCCGCTGTCAGACGCCTACCGCCCGCCAGCCGCGACCGCATGGCCGCGCATCTTCCTCGCCGGTGATTGGACCGCCACCGGATGGCCCGCAACCATGGAAGGCGCCGTCCGCAGCGGCTACAAAGCTGCCGACGCGCTACTGGGCTCGAAAGTAAATTAAAAGATGATCTGTCCGCATCAGGGCTGATGCGGATTTTCGAGCTAGTCACTTGCCAGCAGCGCCACACCGAGACATACCAGGTATTGCAACCCAGCGCGCGCCATCCACCTTCTCACCCAGAAACAACTTTGCTGCGATCGCATTGGTGACAAAGGTCAGTGAAGCTGTCAGCCGGCACCACAAGGCTTAAATCCGCCCACGACAAGCGACCAGCAGCGTAAAGAACGAACCGCAAAGAAGAACAACGCCGCCAGCATGTCCACGTTGAGCATGGCTGCCTTTACCACCGCCCCCAATCCGCCACGTTCGCCGCGGACACTCCCAAGATCACCCACCTGCTTCATCGCCGCGCCATCATGATGTCGCTACGGTCGTCGACAGCACCATGATCACAATCGTCGACCAGGTGTAGACGAGCTTCACGGATCACCTCCGGCCTATGCGCAACTTTGTCGGTCGTGTTGTGAGATTGCCCGATCACGGCCACACCAGAGCTGATCAGGATGATCCCCAGCCCATCGCGAGACCGAAATATCCTCGTGCAGACACAAACACGGACAGCAGCGCGATGAAGACGTAGCCGAACGACGTCGCCGGCATAACGTAGGTCAGGTCGGCCCAGGAGAGGGCGGAAGAATATGCGGCGAAGAAGCCGATCAGCTAGAACTACGACCCGCAGCCACCCAGGGGTTGAACAGGGCAGTGATGGCATGGATCCAGTCATGTATGGAAATCGGGCCGGCTGCGCTCATGCCACGCTTGAGGAGCAGGTCGCCTAGCGATCCAAGACCACCATGGCACCAGCACCAGGTATTTGCGTGAATGTCACGCAATTAAGTCGCCGCTGACGCCCTGTGTCTCTTGGGACGATTCAGCCGGCTGCAGGATGGGCAGCGGATTCATCGCGCCGTGGCCATTGGCCTTGCCTGCGCCGTTGCTTCCGCCGTTGCCGTTCGCCTTTCGCACCACCGGATTGAACGTCCAGCCTTGCGGCTGGCTTTCACGATCTTCATGCGCGCGGCGCGCAGCTTCATGAACGCTTAGCTTCCTTGTACAGCCGCTTGCGTTCCACGTTGTTGAAGAATCGCCTTCCGCACGATGCGGAAAACCGCCTTCGGACGGAAGTAATACTCATCGTAGAAGCGATGCACCGCGTCCAGCGCCTCTTCGCGCGGCAGGCCGGGATATTCGATCTGCGCCAGCTGGTGCCCGCCATCGTCGACCATCTGCGTCGCGTGCAGGATGAAGCCGTTCTCCTTCGCAAACTCGTAACAGTTCCGTTCCCGGATAGGCGTGCGCCAGCGAGACTTGGATCGTCTCGACGTCGAGTTCTTTCGCGAACTTGATGGTGCTGCTCGATGGTCTCTCGCGTCTCGCCCGGCAGTCCGATGATGAAGTCGCCGTGGACGACCAGGCCGAGCTTCTTGCGTATCGCGCGTGAAGTCACGCGCGCGCTCGACCGTCGCGCCCTTCTTGATGTTCTTCAGGATCTGCGCGTCGCCGCGATTCATAGCCAACGATCAGCAGCCGGCATCCCGCTTCCTTCATGCGCCTTGAGCGTCTCGTAATCGGTGGTCACACGCGAGGTGCAGCTCCACGTCATGTCCAGCGGCTTCAGCTTCGCGCACAGCTCGATCGTGCGCGCCTTCTGGATAGTTGAAGGTATCGTCATCGAAGAAGAATTCGTTCACGTCCGGCCAGTATTCTTTGCACCTTCGCCATCTCGCGGGCAACGCGATCGCTCGAGCGCTTGCGCCAGCGGATGTCCGCTCAGCGTCTGCGGCCACAGGCAGAACGTGCATTGCGCTGGGCATCCGCGCGTCGTATAAAAAGACACATACGGATGAAGCAGAAACGGCACGTTGTACTTGCGGACATCGAGGTCGCGCTTGTAGACGTCGGTCACGTCGGGCAGGGCGTCGAGGTCCTCGAACTGCGGCCGATCCGGATTGTGAATGCACTTTCCATCTTTCCGGATACGAGACGCCCGCGATTTCGTCGAACGGCTTGCCGTTCGCGAAACTCTACAGTCGCGATAGTCAAATTCCCTGCGCACCATGAAATCGATCGCCGGGCAATCCCTCAACGTCTTCTCCGGCAGCATCGTCACGTGCGGCCCTACAAAAGCGATCTTCAGGCTTCGGATTCGCCTCTTTCATCCGCTCGGCCAGGCGCAATCGCCCTTGAACCGGGCGTGCAGGTGAACAGGACCAGGAATTCGTAATCCTTGCTCATCTCGATGGTCTCTTCCGCGGAAACGTGATGCGGCGGTGCATCCAGCAGCTGCGACCCTCCAGCATGCCGGCAGGATAAGCCAGCCAGACGGGATACCAATAAGACTCGATTTCGCGCGTAGCGGGCCAGCGGGAGCTGGCTCCGCCATCGAAATTCTCAAAAGAGGGCGGGTTCAGGAATAGTGTTTTTAGAGGCATAATTATGAACCTTTAATACTAACATCCGCGAGCGGCATTGCCTATCGGAATCCCAGCAAAATCAGTTACTTGCCTAATGCCCAGGTCTCCAGATCGCCGGTCGCTTTCAGTAGCTGCATTTGCGCCTGGTCCAAGATGAAACTGGTGCTCAAAAAGTTCATGTATTTTTCATCTTCGCCGATCCGCGCCGCTTCCTGGTCCTTAAATGACGCACGTTCCCGCTTCTACTCTGGCCGCCATGGCCTCTACGTCTCCGCGCGCCAGTTGATGTTCCAGTTTGGCGACCTCTCGCGCAGCCGCCAGTTGTTGCACGCTCCGCTGTAGCTTCAGCGTCCCCTCTGAGAATTGCTGTTTCGTGACCTCAGCGTCTTTGCGTGCGCGGACGGCTTCGGCCTCGCTCGCGGCGGCGTGTGCGCGTCCTGACGCATTGAACAGTGGCACCCTAATATTCACTCCAAAGGTGGCGTTATGCCGCTGGAACTTATTGAAGTATTGGTCGTAGTTGTTGTACTTAGTGAACAGTCCATATTGTCCTGCCAGGTCAACGGTGGGAAAGCGAAGTTTGCGCTCGCCGCGCGCCTTCAACTCTTTTGCAGCTGCTTGCTCGTTCGCCGCACGCACTGCCGGACTGCTCTCGGTCGCTTGCGCGGCTAAGTCGTCCTGCTCTTTCACCTCAGGCAGTACCGGGATGGTTTCCGTTGAAGTGATGATCTGGGCCGCAGGCAATCCAGTGAGCGCCGCCAAATGCATTCGCAGCACGTCCGCTGATCCTTGAAGATCGGCTGCGTGCATGCGCACTCTCGCGGTTGCAAGCTTCGCTTTGGTCAACTCGACTTGTGGATCTACCCAGCCTGCACTCGGTCACTTACTAATTTTTCGGCACGGTCGCAGACTCAAGCTGTTGCTTCGTCACATTGATCGACGAATCACCGTATCCAACTGCGAGTACGTCGAGGCAGTATCAAGGATCACCTGCTGCCTGCGATCGGCCGCAGAGAAGTTTGCGGCGTTCAATTCATTCTTTGCCGAGCGAATGAAATCGAGTTGTCCTGGATTGAAGAGCATCGATTGCGTGTTCACGCTGAAAGCGGTCGGGGCGGAGCCTTCAATGCTTAATGGAAAGCCATAGGTCGCCGCCAATCCCGAGCCCGCGATCACCTGCGGCACGAACTGATATTTTTGCTCGTCGACCGAATGTTGAGCTCGCTCCCGGTCTGCGATCGCCGCCGCCAGCCCGCTGCTGTGCTGCAGAGCCAGTTCAATGGCATGACGGAAGGGAAGCGGTTCGTTTTGCGCGACTGCGGCGGGGATCAAAAACAAAAAAAAGCGCACAGAAGAGTTCTCATGATGCACCTTGAGTGGGATAAAGAATCAGAAAGTATAACAAGCTGTGGATGGCGACGATTTACTGCGAGACCCGCTTGAGGGCCGATTGTGCTTGCTCGTATTCAGGTGCGAGTGCCAGGGCAGCGCGGTATTCGTCTGCTGCGCCAGGCTTATTGCCTTGCTTTTCCAGTATCTGCCCGAGCAAGTAATGGGCCTGGAAAGCAGGGGCATCTTCTGTCTTTTCCGGACCATTGAGATAGCGCCGCAGGAGTTGCGCCGCACCGTTAAAGTCTCGTCCCGACCGGTACAGGATCTCCGCGGCGCCATACATCACGTTGCTTTTTTTGTGGCCGGTGCTCTTGTCCGCGTCGAGCGCATGGTGGATCGCATCCTCGACTTCAGCGGCACGGCCACGATGGCGGTAGAAGGAGGCCAGGT
This sequence comes from uncultured Acidobacteriota bacterium, assembly GCA_963711965.1. Lineage (GTDB taxonomy): Bacteria > Acidobacteriota > Terriglobia > Terriglobales > Acidobacteriaceae > CAVQGF01. The sequence goes on from CAVQGF010000014.1 coordinate 45,051, forward strand.
TCAACCAGTCACCTGCAGGCCTCTTACTCACGCTGATAGCAGTCTTGTATTCAGTTTCCGCGACATCAAATTGACCATTTTTTTCCGCCACACGACCTTTGACCCAGTGTGCCGAGGCGGCATCGTACGCCGCCATCGCTTCGGCCTGCGCCAAAGCTTTATCTTTGCCGCCGCCAAGCATTCCAGGCGCTTCCATATAGAACTCGGCTAAGTCGGTTCGCGCCTCGGCGTTCAAGCTGTTCAGTTCGACAGCTTTTTCAAACTCGGATCGCGACTTCTTCGCGTTCGACATACCGGAGAACCATCCGGAGTGTTCTGCCTTCGAACCGTAAGCGCGTCCCAGCCACATGTGATAGTCGCTGCTATCAGGTTTCAGGGTCACAGCCTTTTCGCCCGCTTTGATCGCCTGGTCCCATTTCTCAATGACAAAGTACGCACGATTGAGCAGGTGATAAGCCTCAGCGTCATTCGGAGTGGCGCTGGTCTTGGAAGTCAGCTGCCGGATGACTTCATCAACGTTGCCGCCGGCGAGCATCTGCCGCGCATCCGTCTCGGCGAATGCAAGAGAGCCTGCAAGGATCAGCGCGAGGATGTAAAGCTTTTTCATTAGTCTGTCTTCACCCGCATGCCGTCCTTCAATTCGTGACCGAAGACTGAGGCCAGGGCCACGCGGTCGCCTTCCTGCAATCCCTTCGTGACTTCGATCCTCGTCATGCTGGAAACAGCGGTATCGACCGGCACGCGCTTGAGCTCATCGCCATCGATGCGCAGTACGTAGCGGCTGCCGTTCTTGTCCTGGCGGACTGCCTCACGCGGCACAGTCAACGCTTCGGGATGCTCGGCAGTGATCACCACCACATTGACGTTAACGTTGGGCAGAAGTTTCAAGTCGTCATTATTGACCGAAGCGGTCACCTCGCCCACGGTGCGGCTTCCGTGCAACGAGACGGTCGTCGGCACGCGGGTAACGGTGCCTTGCCAATTTCGTCCAGGAAGGCCGTCCCAGGTCACATCCACGCGCTGACCTTTCGCCAAGCGCCCGATGTCGGGTTCATCGACGAACGCGCGCACCTGGATATTTTTCAGATCTGCGACCGCGACAACTAGATCGCCTTGATTCACGTAAGCCGATTCACGGAAGGGGAGCGCGTACACCATGCCATCGCGAGGCGCGGTGATATTGGAATTGTTGAGAAGATCCTGTGCCGCCTGGTAGGTGGCGCGGGCTTCATCAGCCTGGGCCTGTACGCGCACCACTTCCGGTCGCGAATAGCGTCCGCCTTTAAGTTTTTGCTCGAGCAGTTGCGCGCTCGATTGCGCCTGCTTCAACCGGTTTTCCGCATCTTGCACTTCTGCATCCGATGCAGCTCCGCTGTCTTTCAAGCGCCGCATAGCTTCGAAGTTGCGCTGCGCGGAATCCAGCTCTGCGTGGGCCTTCACCAGTGCCGACTGGTTGTTCAAGACTTCTTCATGCGTTCCGCCCGCGCCTACCGAGTTCAGATCAGCTTGCGCGGCGCGAAGTTGGGCCAGGGCTTTCGCGGCTGTGGCGCGGGCATCGGCGTCATCTAGACGGACAAGCAGCCGTCCTTTCTTTACGATATCGCCTTCATGCACGTAAATCTTCTTCACCGTGGTGGCAAGTGGAGCGTGGGCCTGGAAATCCTCTTCGGGCTCGATCTTTCCGTTGGTTACGATGGAATTGACGATGGCTTCATGCCGCGCGACGTCTGAACGCACCGACATCTTGTCCCCGCGGGCGGAGATGATGGTGAGCAGCAGAATGATTGCTACCACCGCCGTGCCGATGATCGTCAGATTCTTCTTCGTCATTCAAAATGCCAGTACTGCGAATCTCTAAGTATAGCCGATTGAGCAGCTTACAAACGATTACAACCAAAGAAAGTTCCTGCCCGTCACTCTTTGGATACCCTTTAGATGCGGTACCGTCCCCTTGGACACAGTCTTTACGAGCGGAATTTCCATCTTGAGAACAACCGAATCCGTAGCTGCCGTTTCTTAACCTGTACGGACCACGGCCATGACGAATTTTTCCATCGAGCGAAGGTTGTCCAACATCCGCCGCCGGATCAAAGGTCTGGGCACCGCCGCCATTAAAACGTGGCGCGGGATGCAGAAGAACCACACGCTCGCCATTGCTGCCGGTCTCTCGTATTACTTTTTGCTTTCGCTCTTTCCAGCCATGATCTTCGCCGCGGCCATCCTGGGCTACCTGCCGCTGCCGCACCTCTTTGATCAATTGCTCTATGGAATGAGCAAAGTGGTGCCCCCCGATTCCATGATTGTGGTCAGGAAAACCATGGAGGGTGTCTTCGTTCCCAACCGCGCCGGCCTGATCTCCTTCGGCATGTTGTTCACGCTTTGGTCGACCTCGGGCGGCTTCGCGGCGATCATTGAGGGATTGAATGTCGCCTACGACGTTCCCGAGACCCGCCCCATTTGGAAGACGCGATTGCTTGCCCTTGAGCTGACGTTCATCGTCGGCGTGTTGATGGTGATCGCTCTCGCAGTTCTGATCGTCGGGCCGGAGTTCGGATACTGGGTGGCGCGCCATACCGGCACTTCCGTGCTTTTCGCATGGGTATGGCCACACTTGCGCTGGTTCATTGCTGTAGGCTTCACCGTGCTTGCCATCGAGCTGCTGTATTTTCTCGCACCCAATATCAAACAGAGGTTCTGGGCAACGTTGCCGGGGGCAATTTTTGCCGTCGCGGCGTGGATCGTTGCGTCGCTCGGTTTAGGGATTTATCTGCGCGAATTTCCCAACTACAACAAGACCTACGGCTCGCTTGGTGCGGTGATCGCCCTGATGCTTTGGTTTTACATCAGCGGCATCATCCTTCTGGTCGGCGCTGAGTTCAATGCGGAGTACACCCGCTGCTGCGGCGACCCGGAACTGCCGCTGAAAGATGGCCAGGAGGTCATCCATAAGGAGAAGCCCTCCGCCCAAGAGCCGGAAGCGGCTTGATCCAGCCTGCCATTTAGAATGGATGCATGCCGAAGGCTTATACCGAAACGCACGCCAAGTCCGGTCTGGACGCGAAGTTTCCCACGATAGAGACTTGGCCCAACCAGTTTCCCGCTTACGAGATCGTCATCGACATCCCCGAGTTCACTTCGGTCTGCCCCAAAACCGGTCTCCCCGATTTTGGCGTCCTCTCGATCCGATACATGCCCGACAAAGAATGTCTCGAATTGAAGTCGCTCAAGGAATATCTATTCAGCTACCGCAACCTGGGAATCTTTCAGGAAAATATCGTCAACCAAGTGTTGGAGGATGTGGCGCGCTCGGCCAAGCCGGTGTGGGCTGTGGTCAAGGGAGACTTCCGTCCGCGTGGCGGGATCGGCACCATCATCGAGGCACGCTATCCTCGCCCGAAGAAGTAGCTGGTATATTTCCCAGACACTCCAGTGTCACTTCGGCGCCATCCCGGCGTAGCACTCGCGCTGCTCACCGCGCTTAATTTTTTCAACTACATCGACCGTTACGTTCTTCCGTCGGTGCAGCCGCTGGTGCAAAAAGAGCTGCATCGCAGCGACGCCGATATGGGATGGCTCACCAGCGTCTTCTTCGCCTTTTACATGTGCGTCGCGCCGTTTATGGGAGTCCTCGCGGATCGGTACCCTCGAAAAATTCTGATCGCCACCGGCGCGGTGCTTTGGAGCGGCGCGACGTTATTGACGGCTGTCACAACTGATTACACGTCATTGCTGATTCGTCATACCCTGGTCGGCATCGGCGAAGCTAGCTTCGTCACCATTGCTCCGGCATTCATTGCCGATCTTTATCCAGAGCATCGCCGCGGCCGCATGCTGTCGATCTTCTATCTTGCCATTCCGATGGGCACTGCGATGGGATACGTACTCGGCGGCCACCTCGGTCCTATCTATGGCTGGAGAGCGCCGTTCCTGGTTGCTGCTATCCCCGGCTTCTTGCTCGCCGCCGCATTGGCCTTCATCCCCGAGCCCATGCGCGGCAACGCTGATGTTCTGACCTCCACGCCCGAGCGTTCCACGATCATCGGCCTGATCCACAATCCCGCCTATTGGACGGCGACTCTGGGAACCGCGATGATGACCTTCGCACTCGGCGGACTCTCTGTCTGGATGCCGACGTTTCTCTCTCGCGTTCGCGGACTCCCATTGAATGATGCAAATATCCTCTTCGGCGAGGCGCTTATCGTCGCCGGTTTCATTGCCACCATGCTTGGCGGCTGGCTCGGTGATCATTTACTGCGCAAGAACCGCAGCGCTTACTATCTTGTATCTGCCATCGGCATGGCCCTGGCGCTCCCCTTCATGGTGGTTGCGCTTTATCATCAGGGCCGCCTGATGTTTCCGGCCATTTTCCTCGCTCTCTTTTTCTTGCTACTGAATACGGGGCCCTTGAATGCCGCGATCGTTAACTCGGTCGGAGCTCCCATCCGCGCAACCGCGATCGCGGTGAACGTCTTCACCATCCATATTCTGGGCGATGTTCCTTCACCGCCTCTCATCGGCTACATTTCCGATAAGACCGGCTCCTTGCCCCAAGGTTTTATCGTCGCGGTTATCGCAGTAGCTCTCTCCGCCGCGATCTTGTTCTTCGGCAGCCGCTACGCGCCGCAAGTCCCGCAACATATTCTCGACGCCGACAAGGCCACGGCCTGATGACAACTGTGTTTTGGGTCTGGGGATTGCTCCTCGGCGGCGGATGGTTTTACAAGCTGGTCGAATGCGCACTGGGGATGCCCAAAGTCCCCGACATCGCAAACTCTGAGTGGTTACCCGACTCATCCGAGTCACAACCTTGCATCAGCATTATCGTTCCCGCGCTCAATGAAGAAGAGAAGCTCGAAGCGGCAATGACCTCCCTGTTGCAACTGGACTATCCGAATTACGAAATCATCGCGATCGACGATCGTTCCACAGACCGCACAGGCGAGATCATGGATCGCCTTGCTTCAGAAGCGCCAAATAAACTGAAGGTCGTGCACATCAAGCAGCTTCCCGCTGGACGGCTGGGAAAACCGAACGCACTACAGAGCGGCACCGAGATTGCGAAAGGAGAGTGGCTGCTCTTCACCGATGCGGATGTTAATTTCCGCCCCGATACGATCCGCCGTGCCGTCGCACTCGGCTTGCGAACCAACGCCGACCACGTTGTGCTATTTCCCACGCTCATCACAAAATCATGGGGGGAAGGGATGATGCTCGCATTCCTTTCTATCGCTTTCGCTTTGCGGCGGCTCTGGAAAGTCAGCGACCCCAGGTCCGGCGACTTCATCGGCGTAGGCGCTTTCAACCTGATCCGCCGCACGGCATTCGACGCGCTAGGCGGTATGCAGCGTTTGCGGATGGAAGTAGTCGAAGATATGAAGCTCGGGAAGCTGGTCAAGCAGCACGGCTTCAAACAGGTCGCCGCTTTTGCCGACGGTCTCCTCACCATCCATTGGGCGCGCGGCGCCTGGGGCATTGTGCGGAACCTGCGGAAGAATACGTTCGCATTCCTGCGCTTCAGCTGGCTGTTGACCGTGCTCGCGATCTTGGGAGTTCTGTTCGTACACCTCGGCCTCTACATCGGAATCATCTTCGCCCCGGGCTGGTCGAAGTTGGGCTTCGTTATCGGGCTGCTCTCGCTCGCTCTTTTCTACGTCGGAATTCGCCGGCACATGAAGATCTCGCCGGTGTATTTCCTTTTGCACCCACTCAGCGCGCTGATGATGTGCCTGGCGCTCGCGCAGTCGGCTTACTTCACGCTGAAGAACGGCGGCATCGAGTGGCGCGGCACGCACTACCCCTTGGAACAGCTTCGTAAAGGACTCGTTTAGTCCACCGTGCCTGGGTCGGTGGTGTCGCGCGGCGCGCGCTTGGGTCGCTTGGATTTCTTAGTCGAGGCCGTCTTTGTACTCTTCGCAGTCGCGCTGAAGTTCCCCCGGCGTTCAGCGTCATAGCTTTTGGGTACCGGAGGAAGTTTTGGCGAGGCTCCCTTGAGTTGCGCCGAGTCGCGCAGAACGATCTCAGACCTGCCCTCGTACTGCACAATATTGCCGTGGATCTCGATGTTCTTGCCTTCGAGTTGGCGCACATCGCCCACATCGCGCAGATCGCGATCGAACACCACCACCGTGAACGGACATTTTGTATAGTCCTCACAAAAATCTAAAAAGTGGGCGCCTCGCCCGGCGACGACTTTCAGCACCTTTGCTGAGACGCAGGCGCGCGATCCCGTCTTGTTTTTCGTTTGTTCGATGGAAAGGCACTCGCCGTGAGCCAGCGATGCTAAGAGGGTCAACGAAATGATCGGCGCGAGGCGCATGAAAAGAAAAGGCGCGTCCGCCGTAGCAGACGAGCCCTTGAAGCGAAGTTATTTTTTGAATGAGCTAATGGCCGCCGCTTCGTCGTCCTTCACGTCGAAGACGGTGTAAAGCTTGGTGATCTGCAGCAGGTCGTGGACCTTCTTGGTCAGGTTCAGCAGCTTAAGTTCACCGCCTTGGTTGCGTACCGTAGTGAATGCGCTGACCAGTTCGCCGATCCCGGAGCTGTCGATGTAAGTGACGTTGCCCAGGTTCAGCAGGATTTTCTTTTCGCCTTTCGCCAGCAGATCCCGCACGGCGTCGCGCAACACGACGCTGCCTTCGCCTAGGGTGATACGCCCGCTAAGGTCAACCACCGTGATGCCATCGACCTGCCGATTACTCGCTTTCATTGTCACTGTCGTTCCTCCGAATTGTTCGCCGCGTTTCCGTGGACGTGTTTGATCAAAGTGATTTCTGTGCCGGGATCGAGCTGCCGGAATCGCACCTCATCCATAAAAGACTTGATGAGAAAGATGCCTCGCCCCGACTGCTTCAAGATGTTTTCCTGTGCCAGAGGATTAGGCACTTCCTCCGGCTTCAATCCTTTGCCTTCGTCGGCGATGCTCACGATGAAGGAATCCCCGCTCTGCTCGATCGACATGCGCATCTTCTTCTGTGGATCGTACGCGTTCCCGTGAAGCACGGCATTCACCGCCGCTTCGCGCACCGACATTGCGATCTGGTGGCTTTCATCTTCCCCGAATCCTGCCTTGGCAGCCATCTTTTGGGCGGTCTCTTCCGCAGTATTGACGCTCTCAAGCGTGGAGTCGAGGGTATAAGAGACCCGGTTGATGGACATCGAGGGTTTTATGAAGTCCGTTCCGACTCGAAAACTTAAGATGTGCGCCGCAAGCGTCTTCGGCAGGCATCCGGCCGTTCGAGCAAAGTCATTGAAATTGTGTAGTTTGCCTGTCGGCCGCGGAAATGTCAACGCACCGCCCAGGCTTGATTAGAATCTGCACCATGCAGATCAGTCCCTTAAAACCGGCCGTCGCTATCGCAACCTTGCAGCAGCTGGACATTCGCGTAGGAACCATACGCTCAGTGAGCGACGTGGCGGGCGCGAGCAAACTCATGCTGCTTGAGGTCGACTTCGGAGATCATCGGCGCTCGATCGTCGCCGGTATCAAACAAGAACGCTCCGATCCAACCGAGATCGTTGGCATGCAGGCTCTGTTCGTGGTGAACCTCGAGCCTCGCAACATCAAGGGTGTTGTGTCCGAAGGCATGCTCTTCGATATTGGCTATGAAGATGGCATCACCCCTGTGCTTGCGGTTCCTGAGAGGCCGGTTCCCAATGGCTCCCGCGCCGGATGAAACCTGAAAGGGGAGTGCCCCATCCCCTCGCGCTTTTGCGAAAGGGTGGAACGGCTTTCATTTGAAGTGCATTTCGACTGCCCCCATGCCACAATGCTCGCACCATGGCTAACACTGCAGCGGCGCTACAGAAATCCAGCTTCCCGTGGTTCAAGGCCGTCTATTGGACATTTCTCGCTGGTTTGATCATCGCGATTATGTTGATGTTAAAGAAGCCGGTGCCACCTGCAACATTCAGCCAAGCCTCAGCGGAAGTGGTCGCTGCGAGCGCGACTTCGTTTGACTCCAAGCTTCAGCAGCTCGAAGACGCACGCGCTCAGGGACGTGCTGAGGAAGTGCACCTTACGGCGGACGAGCTGAACTCTGCCTTCCAGCGCTCGCAGGGCGAGTTGCCACAAGCCGCGCCGCCCAGTTCCGCAGCTCCATCCACCGAAGCACCGACTGGCTCGCCCGCTTCGGCACCGCAAGCACCCGATGGTCCGCCCCAAGTCAAGTCCATGCAATTCGCATTGGTCGGAGACCAGGTTGTCGGCCAATTCGTGGTACCGCGCTATGGCATGGACGTCTATGTCACCCTGGCGGGGCAGCTGAACAGCCACGACGGCTATGTTGGTTTGAAGCCCACACTGTTTAAAGTTGGCGATCTCAACGTGCCGATCTCCTGGGTTGATTCTGTCCTGCAAAGCAAACTTGCCGAGCCCGAGAACCGCGAGAAGCTCAAGCTTCCCCCATTCGTCTCCGACATTCGCGTTGAGAACGGCGAGCTTGTGATCGCCGAAAAGTAAGCGTCGTCAGGGCAGAAACAGTCGCGAAGCCGCCAAAATACTAGCCAGCAACATCTCACCGCTGTATTCTGCGAAGAGTATGGCGAATCTCGCACTTTCCGAGCTGTTGGGTGCGCCCGTGATCGATTCCAGCGGCGCAGTCGCTGGACGTGTGCGCGAGATCGTCCTGACTCCTCAGACCAGCCGCAATGAGATTTTCAGCTTCATCGTAAAAACTCCCAAGGGCGATCGCATCCTTCCGCGCGAGGCATTTCAGAATGTGAACGGCGGCGTTCGCGCCAGCCAGCCCGCCGACTCGTGGCCCGAGTTCAGCAATCCTGAAGGGATGTTCTTGTTGGGCCGCGACCTTCTCGACCAGCAGATCATCGACGTGCACGGCCGTAAGGTCGTGCGCGTCAACGACGTTGATTTCGAAGCCGTTTCCGCCGACGGGCAGTTCAGCCTGAAGGTTTTCGGGGTCGATGTCGGTACTCGCGGTGCGGTTCGTCGGCTGCTGAAAGGCGTGGTGCCAATGGTCGCTTTGCGCGGTCTACTGTCGCGTATCCCGCCACGCATCATCCCTTGGGAGTATGTCGATCTCATCGAGACCGATCCGGCGCGGCGCGTTAAGCTGCGGATTGAATCCAGCGGATTGAACAGACTCCACCCCGCCGACATTGCCGAGATCATGGCTGATCTGGCGCCAGCCGAACGCGACGCGGTCTTCGGATCTCTCGACGAAGAGGTTGCCGCCGGGGCTCTGGAAGAAGTCGATGCCAAGCTCGGCGCTTCATTGGTCGGGTCGCTCGATCCCGAGCACGCCGCCGACATCGTGGAAGAGATGAATCCCGACGCCGCAGCCGACCTTCTCGCTGGACTGCCCGACGAAAAATCGGAAGAGATCCTGGACGAAATGCATCCAGACGAGCGCCACGATGTGGAGGAGCTCCTGGAATTCTCGGAGCATACTGCTGCCGGACGCATGACCACCGACTTCCTTGGCTTCTCCGAAGACGCCACCGTGATGGACGCCATCGACGCCCTTCGCGGCTTCTCCGGCGGCCCCGAAGCGGTCAGCACATTATTTATTCTTGATGGTGACGACAAGCTGGTTGGCATGGTTCCGCTGGCATCGATCGTCCTGGTCGAGCAAGACACCCTGCTCAAGACGCTTGTCGCTGAACCGCTCGTCAGTTGCCCCACCACAGCCAAAGAGCGCGAGGTCGCGGAACTCTTCGATAAATACAACCTGCTGATGATGCCCGTGGTCGATGAAAAAGGTGTCGTCCACGGTGTGATCACCGCCGATGACGTGATCGGCCTGCTGCGCGAAATGCTGTGACGTCATTCCCATTCACAATTACTCCGAATTGTCTGGCTAGTTAATAAGCCTCACGTTTATTCTTTTCGGTTCGGAGATGACCGCTTGTGAAGTGGCTGCGTCGCTGGAAAACCCGGATCTTGCTTGTTTTCGCCGTCATTGGCCCCGGCTTCATCACCGCCAATGTCGACAATGACGCCGGCGGAATCATCACCTACTCCACCGCAGGTGCCCAGTTCGGATACGCACTGCTGTGGACTGTAGTCCCCATGACCATCGCCCTGATCGTGGTTCAGGAGATGTCTGCGCGCATGGGAGCAGTCACCGGCAAGGGACTCAGCGACTTGATCCGCGAAGAATTCGGACTTCGCACTACCTTCTTGATGATGTTGGCTTTGTGGCCACTAATTTCGGCAACGTGGTTGCAGAATTTGCGGGTGTCGCCAGCAGCATGGAGCTGTTCGGTGTCTCCAAGTATATTTCTGTCCCCATCGCTGCCGCTTTGGTGTGGTTCCTGGTCGTGAAAGGGAACTACAAGATGGTGGAGAAGGTCTTCCTGGCTGCATCCTTCTTCTACCTCGCGTATATCGTTGCCGGCTTTCTCTCACGCCCTGATCTCACTCAGGCAGCCGTCCATACGGTCGCCCCTCCGCCATCCCCGCGAATTCAAAGATCAAGCCTATCTTTATATGGTGATTGGAATGATCGGGGCCACCATCGCTCCCTGGATGCAGTTCTATTTGCAAGCATCCGTGGTGGAGAAGGGGGTGACTGCCAAACAGTACGCCGGTACCCGGCTCGATGTTTTCGTCGGTTCCATCTTCACCGACGTCGTCGCCTGGTTCATCATCGTTGCATGTGCCGCTACCTTATATGCGCACGGACATCGCGAGATCCACGATGCGACCGATGCTGCCCAGGCGCTGCGGCCGCTCTCCGGAGACTATGCATACGTTCTTTTCGCCGCAGGCTTTGCCAACGCGTCACTGTTTGCCGCGTCCATTCTGCCGCTGTCCACTGCTTACAGTGTTTGTGAAGGTCTTGGGTTTGAGTCCGGAGTAGACAAAAAATTCTCCGAGGCACCATTCTTTTACTGGCTCTACACTGCCTTGATCGCGCTCGGCGGCGGCGTGATCCTATGGCCGAACTTTCCCCTGCTTAAGATTACGGTGCTCTCGCAAGTATTCAACGGATTCTTGTTGCCCTTCGTGCTGATCTTCATGCTGATCCTGGTGAATAAAAAAGAGCTCATGGGCGAACACGTGAATTCTCGATTGTTCAACTGGATCGCATGGGCGACCGTCGTCACCATGATCGGATTGACGGGAGCGTGGTTCTGGATGCTCGGCGCGCACGCCTAATCAGCGAGCAATTTACCACTCGCCAGCTCATTCACCAGCTCGATGTCGGCTTCCAGAAAATTGTACTTAGGCAGTTCGGACAGTGCTTCCCATATCACCTGTTTGAAGATGCGGTTATCGATTTCGCCTTCGAACGCCGGCACGATATAAAATCGCAGCTCGACTGAGGCGCCGTTCGCGTAGTGATGACGAATACGAGCGACTTCCTCCCCGACCGTTGCATCAATCCCCAGTTCTTCGTCTAGTTCGCGTTTCAGCGCATCGCGCGGCTGCTCACCAGTTTCGATCTTCCCGCCGGGAAACTCCCATTTCAGCGGCATGGATTGATGCATCGTTCGCTGACAAATAAGGATCTTGCGTCCGTCGCCGTCATCCCGCACGATCAGGCCGGCGACAACTTGCTTCGGCTTTTGCTTCTTTCTCTCAAGCATGGTCTTTGCATGTATACATTACCCAAATTGGAGATACCAAAAAGTTAAGTTTCGAATTGGAACTGCAGGCAGTTAGGTCCCGTAATGAAAATGTTATAGGGGCTTAGGGTACTGATTCCATTGATTTTATTCGGCACTCGGGTTGCAATAGTTCCATCGTGCACCAGCGCCATGAACCGGAGCTTCCGCGCGAGACTCGATCGCAGCTGCAGGCAGCTAGCGCCGATTTGTTCATCGATGCAGCTGCTTACGGGATCGTCATTCTGCACTTGGACGGGACCGTGCTGCGCGCCAATCCCGCTTTCGCACAAATCTTTGGTTACGCGCCGGAAGAACTCACTGGGCGCTACCTCGACGAGCTGATCGTTCCCGCCGAAAAAATCTCGGAATCGCGCGAGTTTCGAAAGGCCGCCCTGCGTGGACCGCACGCCACCATCTCGACCGAGCGACGCCATCGCAAGGGCGCACTGCTTGAAGTCTCCATCTCGGGTGCGCCCATCGTTGCCGAAGGCTCCACCATCGGAAGCATTTTGTTGTTCCGCGATATCACCGACCAGCGCACCTTGGAGCACCAGGTGCTTGAATCGCAAAAGATGGAGGCCATCGGCCGTCTGGTTGGCACTGTCTCGCACGACTTCAACAATTTACTCACCGCCATCATGGTTTATTGCGGCCTGGTGAAAGAAAATCTTGCTCACGCTGACCCTGCGCGTCAGCACGCCGAAGAGATCTACGCCGCGGCGGAGCAGGGCTCCGAACTTGTCCGGCAATTGCTTTCGATCGCACGGCAACAGCAGCTGGAACCCACCTTGGTCTCGGTAGCGGACGATCGCCGACTTGGAGACATGTTGCGGCGTCTGATCGGCGAAAACATCGTGCTGGAGATCGCAAGCCAGCCCGAAAGCGGCTTCGTTGAAGTCGACGGTCGCAATTGCAGCAGGCGATCCTGAACCTCGCGCTGAATGCGCGCGATGCTATGCCTACAGGCGGCCATCTCACGATTGCAGCAAGACTATCCAGCTCTGGCGAGACCAACGAACAGCAGCCTCCCGCCGGGTGAATACGTCGTCTTGTCCGTGGAAGATACCGGCAGCGGCATGGACGAGGCCACGCGTGCCCGCATCTTCGAGCCTTTCTTTTCCACCAAGGCACAAGGCAAGGGAACAGGCTCGGTCTGGCTTCCGTACACGCCATCGTCACTCAGGCCGGCGGACACATTCGCGTATCCAGCCGCCCTGGTGAAGGCAGCCGCTTCGATCTCTATTTCCCGCGCGCTGCATCCGTCACCCCGCAGCGAGAGGATGGCCAGCATTCAGCCGAAAAAATCGCTGCATTCGCCGGCAAAGAAACTGTCTTCTCGTCGAGGATCAGGACCGTGTCCGCACCGGCATCGCCAAAGCGCTCAGAATGGTGGATACAAAGTCCTCGTCGGCTCGTCACGCCGAAGAAGCGCTCGAGCTCAGCGACGACACGGCGACCGCATCGATCTCCTACTGACAGACATGGTGATGCCAGGTTCAGGCGGCGATCAATTGGCGGAGCAGATCCTGCGATCACGTCCCGAGATCCGCGTCATGTTCATGTCTGGCTACAACCTGCGGCCGACCGCGTTTCTGCGGCGGAGTGCACCGCTCTTCGCGAAAAGCCGCTGCGGCCGGCGGTGCTCCTGCGAACCGTCCGGGAATTGCTCGACCGGGCGGCTTAAATTTAAATTCCCGATTTGGGAATGAAGGACATACAATGCATGACACAGGAATTCAATCTGGTTTCGCCCCAGGAGAGTACTGAGGATTTGATGGCCAGTCCCCAATTAAACCTCACGGCAGCCGCAGTGCCGCTTAACGTGCTTGTGATCGACGATGAGAAGGCGTCCGAAACACGTGCCGTGTCGCCGCTGAGGGCCTCGGCTTCCACGCCCTGTCGCCGAAAATGCGGGCAACGCCTACAAAGCACTGGAGTCGCGAGAACATCGACATCGTGCTGTTGGACATGAAGCTGCCGGGAAGTTAGAGTGGCCTCGACATGCTCAAAGACATTCGCAGCCGCTACCCAAACGTTGTCGTCATCGTAATGACCGGCTTTGCGACGGTGAAAGCAGCTGTCCAGGCGATGCGTTCCGGGGCCTACGATTATTTATCCAAACCGTTCAACCTGGAGGAGCTGCGGCTTACTTTGAAACGTGCGGAAGCCCATTTCCACCTGGCCGCGGAAAACGCGTGCTTCGCGCAAAGCTCCGCTCCAAGGAAGGGTTCGGTGCCATGATCGGCCGCGCACCCGAGATGGAAAAGCTCTATCGCTTCATCTCCAAAGCCGCCAATAGCCTTCATCCTGTCTTGATACTCGGCGAAAGCGGTACAGGAAAAGAGCTGGTCGCGCGCAGCATCCACTACAACGGTCCTAATAAGAACAAGAAGTTTCATCCCCGTCGATTGCGGCGCGATCACGCCGACACTGATCGAGAGCGAATTGTTTGGTCACGTGAAAGGCGCGTTCACCGGGGCCGTTCTAACCAAAGACGGGTTATTGGTCGGCGCCGACGGCGGAACCGTGTTCCTCGACGAGATCGGCGAACTGCCAACCGATTGCAAGCCAAGCTCCTCCGTGCCATCCAGGAAAAAGAGATTCGGCCTGTTGGGAGCACGCGGCGTTTACCCATCGACGTTCGCATCTTCGCCGCCACCAATCGCGACCTCGATGTCGCCGTTCAGAACGGCACGTTCCGCCGCGATCTGTATTTCAGGTTGAACGTTCTCGCGCTGCGCGTACCGCCACTCCGTGAACGTAAGCAGGATATCCCGCGCTTGTAGGATATTTCCTGGAACGGCCAATCAGCGCAGCAATCTCGAACGGACGATCAGCGAGATGCGCTTCGGGACTTCTCAATATGACTGGCCGGGAAATGTCCGTGAACTCGAAAATTGCATGGATAGGATGTGCACCATGCACACCGTCAGGGAACTTACCCTTGAACACCTTCCCACCTCCTTCACGGTGCAGCGGAACCCACCCCGACTCACGCCCGAAGGGCATTTCGCCTCTCGCCGAATTGGAAAAAGTGCGATCCTCGCCGCCATACAAACACTCATGGTGACGAACTGAAGCCGCCGAACTTCTCGGCATTGGCAAGACCACTCTTTATCGCAAGCTGAAGGAATATGGCCCGCAGATTTTGACGTCTTCCGCGCCCAGGGACAACTCCGATTCTCCACCCAGCTTCTCACCTCTTGCCAGTATTTCTAGGCTGGGTGGATGCATGCTTTGGACGATTTTCGCGATTCTCTTGGTTCTGTGGCTTCTGGGCTGGGGCTTTCACGTCGCTGGAGGCTTGATCCACCTGTTGCTGGTCGTGGCTGTAGTGATCCTCATCGTCAATCTGTCACCGGTAGACGAACACGGACTGAGCCGTCGAAGGGTGCAGCGGTCAGGCGCGCCCGCGTAGGACATCCCGAGTTGCCGCCGAGCATCTAACTTCGTTTCACGGCGGAGTGCACGTCATCCCGCGCCAGCACTGCATCCAGTTCGCGCACCAAGGCTTCCTTACATGGGTACGAGAATGAACGTAAATGTCGCGCCAGATACGGTGACGGAACCGGAACGCTCTGTGTTGACCAAACAAGTAGAAGAACTCTAGGGGAGTGGTTTCACAACATCGACCTTTTCGGAGTGCCCACTGCGCCGCGACATTTCCTCGGTGATTTTCCCAATATCAAATGGAAGCACATCGCCGCCGCCATCCCGGCGGACCTCTCGGGCGCGACCGTCCTCGACGTCGGATGCAACGGTGGGTTCTATTCCATCGAGATGAAGAAGCGTGGCGCGAGCCGGGTGCTCGGGATTGACATTGACGACCGCTACCTCAATCAGGCGCGCTTTGCCGCCGCCACCTTGGCCACGAATTGAATTTCAAAAGTGCTCCGTGTACAACGTCGATGGCATTCCCGGCCAATTCGATTACGTTTTCTTCATGGGCGTCTTTTATCACTTGCGGTATCCGTTGTTCGCGCTGGACAAGGTATCACCAAGGTCGGCGGGCAGCTCGTTTTCCAAACCATGTTGCGCGGCTCCGATACAGCGCAGAAATCCAAAGACGATTACCACTTCTGGGACACAAAGGTTTTCGCGAGCCTGACTTCCCCTGCATGTACTTCATCGAGAACAAGTATGCGGGCGACCAGACTAATTGGTGGATCCCGAATCAGCTCTGCCGCGGAAGCGATGTTGCGCAGCGCGGGGCTGAAGATCGTCGCCAATCCCGAAGTTGAGACTTGGATCTGCGAGCCGCAGTTCGCAAAGACGAACGGACATTACATCCTCGATGCTGGAACTCGAAGGAACTCTTTAACGGGCGCAAGGAAGGGAAGCGGGAATGGTCGAAGCGGTAATGCTATGGAACGAGCCGAACAATCTTTCGCACTGGGACTTCAAGATCGATCCTGAGTGGAAGATGTTCGCGGCCATGTGCCTGGCCGGGGTCGAAGGCGGTTCGCCGCGAAAATCCCGATCTCCGCATCGTTCTGGGCGGGATCTCTCCGATCGATCCCAATTTCATCCGCAATCTCGGATCACTCGGCGTCATCGATGCGGTCGACGTCGTCGCGGTCCATGGCTTTCCCCTCGACTGGAATCACTGGAAGATCCACGAGTGGCCGAGCAAGATCGAAGAGATCCGCTCCGTCTGCAACAAGCCGGTCTGGGTTTCGGAAGCGGGAGTTTCTTCTTTCGGCGCGGAAGAAGTGCAGGTCTTCGGGATCAAGAAGACCGCCGAACTACTGCTGCCGCTAGTTGATCGTATCCACTGGTACAGCCTTTTTGATCTTCCTGCGGCTTGGCCCGCGACCACTCGTCATCGTGAGTCGGAGGGAAGCGCGTATTACCGTCATTACTACATGGGACTTCTCCGGGAAGACGGCACTCCGAAGCCGGCCGCAGACGAGTTTCCCGAAGGCATGGGACTCTGCCAGTGGTTTCACTACGAAGACCCGCGGCTTGATTCCGCCGTCGAGTGGATGAACCGTCTCGGCGTTCGCTATCTGCGTTCTGGGCATCAGTTGGGCTGATTGGTTTCGTCCCAATGCCGAAGCTTGGTTCGATCGCCAAATGCGCGCCCTGGAACCGTTCGACAGCACGATGACCCTGTGCTTCACGCCCGAGCACCTGGGCATTAAGCCTCACTACACCAGCCCGCCGCGAGACCCGAAAACCTTCGCCGAGTTCGCCTCGTGGGCCGTTCGCCGCTATGCGTCGCCTGGCTTCGACCAAAGCCGTCGGAATCGCAATCAAGGAGTCGCCATGCATGTACTGATGACGTCAGACACGCTGGGCGGGGTTTGGAACTACACTCGCGAGCTCGCCACAGGACTCGTCGAAGAGGGGCGTGCGCGTCACGCTGGTCAGCTTTGGCGAAATCCCCTCTCCCGAGCACACTCAATGGATGGAAGGGCTCGCCGCAGTTTGACTACCACCCCACCGGATTCAAGCTCGAGTGGATGCGCGACTCGGTCGAAGATCTGGAACACTCGGCGGAGTACCTGCAGCACCTTATAGACGAGATCCAGCCCGACTCTCCTCCACTTCAACCAGTACTTCTATGGTGCGATCGAAGCGACTGTTCCAAGCTAGTTGTTGCTCATAGCGATGTCGATCGGCTGGTGGCAGGCCGTGCACAAGTCGCGACCCGCCTTCGAGTCCGTGGATTGAGGAATACCGTCAGTTGGTTTTTCGCGGGTCTGGAGCGGCCGACGTTGTCGTGGTCGCGCCTTCGCGATGGATGCTCGAGTCCCTGAGTGAAAACTACCTTAACCGGTCGAACGGCGGGTGATCTACAACGGCCGCACGCCGACACTCTTCAATCCGCACGTGAGCAAAGAAGACATAGTGATGTCGGTGGGCGGCTTTGGATCCCGGCAAGCAGGTCAGCCTGCTCGCTCAACAGGAGCTGCCTTGCGAAACATTTTTGATCGGCTCGGCCAGGATCCTGACGGCAACTCGCAACTTTCATTGTTTGAGGCTGCCGGCGAGCGCAAGGTCAACATCAATTTCAAAACGCCAGCAGACCGAGCCGCAGTTGCGCCAGCTTTACGGACGCTGCTCGATCTATGCGGCTACATCGCGCTATGAGCCCTTCGGGCTCGCGCCTTGGAAGCGGCGCTTTCCCGTGTGCGCCTGGTCGCGAATGACATCCCGTCCCTGCGCGAGATTTGGGGGGATGCCGCTCTGTATTTCCATCACAACGACTCTCGTTCGCTGGGCGTTGCGATCCGCTCGCTCCTGGCCGACCCGGATCTTCGCCGCGACTATGCCAACCGCGCGCTCCGCCATGCGCAAGAGAACTACACCGCCGCTCGCATGACGAATGACTATCTCGCGCTCTACGAGGCGGCTATCCACGCCGAGGCGCTGGCGGCATGAGTACTGGACTCAACATCCGCTACTTTGCGCACTCCTGGGTTTCCGACTGGAACCACGGCAACGCGCATTTCCTGCGCGGATTAGCTCGCGAGCTGGGCCGCGCTGGGCCACAAGGTTCGCTGCTACGAGGCACTCGGTTCCTGGTCGCTATCAAACCTTCTGCGCTACGAAGGCGAGCGCGCCATCGATGCCATCGATCACTTCCGCAAGACGTATCCCGACCTTGACATCCGGTTCTACAAGCCGCAGGCAAACCTTGAAGCTTTCATGACTCACGAGCTGCGCGGCGCAGACGTGGTCATTCTTGCACGAGTGGAACGACCCCGAAGTCGTGAACGCGATCCTCGCGCTCAAGGAGAAGCTCGGCTTTCGCGCTATCCTCCATGACACGCATCACCGCGCCTATACCAGCCCGCGCGATCTCCTCGCATTTCACCTTCACCTGTTTGACGGCGTCCTCGCATTCGGCGACGCGATTCGCCGCATCTACTCCGACGGTTTTGGCATGCAGCACGTGTGGACCTTCCATGAAGCCGCGGATGTCGAGCACTTTCGCCCGATCGCCTCCGAGAGAGATGCCGACGTGTCTGGATCGGCAATTGGGGCGACGAAGAGCGCACCCGCGAGCTGGGTGAATACTTGATCGCCCTGCGCGCTCGCTTCCGAGACTCAATTTCGTCGTGCACGGAGTCCGTTATCCTGAACAGGGAATAGCAGTGCTGAAAGATGCCGGCATCGAATTCCGTGGCTACTTGCCGAACTCAAGGCTCCCGCGGTCTACGGCTGCTCGTCGCTGACACTGCACGTTCCTCGCCGCGAGTACACCAACGGGCTAAGCGGAATTCCGACCATCCGCGTCTTTGAAGCGCTGGCATGCGGCGTGCCGTTACTTGTGCTGCGCCCTGGAACGAATTAGAGCAGCTCTTCCGTCCCGGTCAGAGATTTCGTCTGTGTGCCTGACGGCGCCGCGATGAAGTTCGAGATCTCGCGCTTGTTGCACGATCCCGCTGCGCGGCGCCAGATCGCGGCCAACGGTCTGAAAACCTTCGCGACTCGCCATACCTGCGCTCACGGGCGAACGAACTGAGCCATATCTTGCAGCAGGTGGTGCGATGAAGATATTCGTTTTCGGCTCGAGCATCGCTTCGTCCTATTGGAATGGCGCTGCCACCTACTACCGCGGCATCTATAAATACCTCCACGCGCTAGGTCATCAGATCACGTTCGCCGAGCCCGATGCTTACGGCCGCCAGCAAAAGTTGGACTCCGGTGTTCGCGACTACGTCGACGTCATCGTCTACGGTTCTGATGACATCCCGCGGCTTCTCCAGCGAGCTTCGAACACCGATCTGGTCATTAAGCACAGCGGCGTCGGCGTAAACGACGAAATGCTGGAGCGGGAAGTATTGGACTGCCGCTCTGAACTCACTCGCGTCGCGTTTTGGGATGTCGATGCCCCGGCCACTCTTTCGCGCGTCGAAAGTGACGCGCACGATCCGTTTCGTGAATTGATTCCGCAGTATGACCTCATCTTCACTTATGGCGGCGGTCAAGCGGTCGTTCAACATTATCGAGACCTGGGGGCCCAGAGCTGTTATCCCATTTACAACGCGCTCGACCCTGATACCCACCACCCTGTCGAGCGGGATCCAGAGCTCGCTTGTGACCTGTTGTTTGTGGGGAACCGATTGCCCGACCGCGAGAGTCGGGTTGAAGAGTTTTTTCTTCGTACGGCAGAGGTATGCCCAAGTTGTAGTTTCATTCTTGGCGGTGAAGGCTGGGAAGGGAAGAAGCTGCCGCCGAACGTGCGTTGGATCGGCCATGTTCCTACCGGCAATCACAACCGGCTGAACAGCTCGGCCCGCATGGTTCTGAACATTAACCGCGAATCCATGGCTGATGTGGGCTTCTCGCCGCCTACGCGGATATTCGAGGCCGCCGGTGCTGCAGCATGTTTGATCACCGATTCGTGGAATGGGATCGCGGAATTCTTTGCGCCGGGTGAAGAGATACTGATTGCTTCGAGCGCAGAAGAGGTTGTGTCGCACCTGACCTCGCTCAACCCGCTCCGGTCAGCAACTATCGGCAGAGCGATGCGTCAGCGCGCTCTCCGCGACCACACGTACTCGCAGCGCGCCTCGCAAGCACAAGCCATTTTGGAACGAGTGCAACTTTCGGAACAAGCAGCGTGAGTGTATGAAGTTAGTCTTCTTTGGACTTTCCATCACGTCATCATGGGGCAATGGTCACGCCACGACCTATCGCGCGTTGCTCAAAGCGCTTCACGCGCGCGGACATCGTGTGGTGTTCTTCGAGAAAGACACTTATTGGTATGCAGATAATCGCGATCTACCCCGGCCCGAATTCTGCGACGTTCGTATTTTTAAGACCTGGAAGCAGGCGCTCCCTGAGGTCCGTCGCCAGTTAGCGGACGCAGACGCTGCCGTTGTCGGCTCCTACTTCCCCGACGGCATCGCCGCGATTAATCTCGCGCTCGACTCGCGCACACCCGTAACCGCCTTCTACGACATCGATACTCCCATCACCCTCGCTCAACTCCAGTCTGGGGCGGAGACGCAATACTTGCGCGCCGATCAGATCGCGGAGCTGGATGTTTATTTCAGCTTTACCGGCGGCCCCCTCTTGGACGAACTCGCTATGAGCTTTAAAGCGAAGCGTGCCGTCCCTTTGTATTGCAGTGTGGACGAGGACCTTTATCGCCGGCGTGAGATCAGCAAGCGCTACGGGTGTGACTTGAGCTACATGGGGACTTACGCCGCCGACCGTCAGCCGAAGATCGATGCCTGGTTGCTGGATGTAGCCCAGGCGCGGCCTCGACACGGATTCATCCTGGCTGGCCCGCAATATCCGAAATCGGTGCATTACCCAAAAAATGTGCGGCGCATCGAGCATTTGAATCCGCGCTGGCATCGCCACCTGTATTCATCTTCGCGATTTGTGCTCAACGTCACGCGGCGCGACATGGTGTCGTGGGGATTTTCCCCTTCCGTGCGGCTGTTTGAAGCCGCAGCGTGTGGCGCCACCATGATTTCTGACAACTGGCCAGGACTTGATACGTTCTTTAGACCCGGCTCAGAGATCCTCTTGCCGACTTCGACCTCGGATGTGTGTGATCTGCTCGATTCCATGAGCGAGCGCGCTGCCCGGCAGATGGGCGATGCCGCGCAGGCGCGAGTACTCCAATCGCACACCAGCGCTTGCCGTGCTATCGAATTCGAAAACGCCCTGAATTCAGTTTCTGGCTTTGTCAACTCGGCGGATCCGGCTGTGGAAACGCCGGAGCTGATTCGTGCATCTCTCTAATATCGATGCGAATTGCGCTGGTTGCACCCCCGTTCATTCCGGTTCCACCCATTGACTACGGCGGCACGGAACTGTTCATTGCCAATCTTGCGCTAAAGTTGAAGGAACGGGGCGTTGATGTTGTTGTCTACACCATCGGCGCGTCCACGATTCCGGTGGAAAAGCGCTGGATATACGCGGATCCGGAGTGGCCGCTTCGGGGAGACATCTACGACAACCTGAAAGACATCGCTCACACTTCCTGGGCTATTGAGGATGCGGCCAATGCTTCCTGTGACATCATTCATCTTAATAATGCTCCCGGGCTCGCTAACTCACGATTTGTGAAGATCCCGTTCGTCTACACCATCCATCATCCCCACGTCGATGACCTCAGTGAGTTCTACGGGAAGTTTCCAGACGTTCAATACGTCACCATCAGCGACTTTCAACGGCGTAGCGAGAATCTGCAACGCGTGCGGACGATTCACCACGGCGTCGATTCCACGGCTTGCAAAGTGATAGCGCCGAAACAAGAGTATTTGGCCTTCCTCGGAAGGATTGCTCCCATCAAGGGCACCCATCTTGCTATCGAAGTGGCAAAGAAGTCCGGCCTCCCGCTTAAAATCGCCGGTGAGATCCAACCGATGTACCAGGAGTATTTCGATACTGAGATCAAACCGCACATCGACGGCAAGTTCATCGAGTTCATCGGCGAAGTGGATGTTAAAGGCAAGAACCACTTGCTCGGAGAAGCACGCGCATTACTTTTTCCGATCCAGTGGAATGAGCCGTTTGGGCTTGTAATGATCGAGGCCATGGCATGTGGAACGCCGGTACTGGCGTTTCCCGGCGGCTCCGTCGCAGAGGTCGTGCGCGATGGCGTTTCGGGATGGATTTGCCAAAGCACCAACGAAATGTCGGAGAAGGCGAAGACTATCGACCTGGCTCCCGCCGGCGTCAGAGAGTATCTTGAAAAGAATTTTTCGCTTGATGCCATGGCCGATCGCTATCTCGAGCTATATCAGGAGATCGCCGCCGAGGCCGAGCCTGCACAGGGCGGATTGCCCCAGGAGCCAGCCGTCGCATGAGTACCAAACCAGCCTTGCCTCGCGGTACCGAGGGGTTGGTGCCAGTTCCCAACCATCATCCAGAGCCGCGCATAGCCTATCAGTCGTTCGAGCCGCGCAAGGTCAACAATCTTACTTTGGTCGACGGCAAGACTTTTCTCTCCACTACTGTTTCCGGCGATATCAATCCTGCGGGAGCCCCCGATGTCGGGTTTTTTCACGACGACACTCGCTTTCTGAGTCAGCTTGAGTTACGTGTCGGGGGGCAACGCACCGTCGTGCTCTCATCCAGCACGGAAAAAACATTCACCTCGCAGATCGAGCTCACCACCGGAAACATCACGCTGCGTGATTCGTTTGATCTTCCGGAGAACACGATCCACATACGCCGGGAGCAGCTGCTCTCGTGCGGAACATTCTTCGATCGCTTCACCTTCGAGAACTTCAATCTTGCGCCGGTCGAGTTCGTGATCGAGATGAAGGTCGACGCCGATTTCGTCGACGTTTTCCAGGTACGCGGCGTCGCTCGCTCGCGGCACGGACAGTTTTATAGGCCTGTGGTCCACAAGGATTCCATCAAATTCGTTTACCACGGTCTCGACGATCGCTGGCGTTCCACTGAAGTGCGCATGAGGCCCGATCCTCACACATCGAGAATGAGACTGCGCGCTGGGAGATCAAGTTACCTGCCATCACGAAAAATCGACATCGAATGCAGGTGTTGCCCTACGTGTCCCCTGGCGCTGGGCCGGAATTTACTAGTGATTCCAGGAATGGGAGAAATCAGCAGGGATTTCGCTGATAGTCTTCATACGCGTCGTCATTCCTATGCCCGTTGGGAGAGTGGCGTCACAAAATTCAGCTGCAGCAATGAAGTCTATGCGACCTCATTGGCCACCGCGACCAGCGACTTCCATGCTCTGCTGATCCCTGATGGGGAGCAGCACGTGATCGCCGCCGGGATTCCATGGTTCGCGACTCTGTTCGGCCGCGACTCCATCATTGCCGCTTATCAATCGTTGCTGCTTGAGCCGCAGCTCGCCGCCGACACCTTCCGCGTCCTCGCCCGTTATCAGGGAACCGAGGTCTCGGATTGGTATGACGAGCAGCCGGGAAAGATCCTTCACGAATATCGTACCGGGGAAATGGTACGAGACAGGGAAATGCCCTTCGGCCCGTATTACGGGTCGGTGGACTCCACTCCTCTCTTTCTCATTCTGTTCAGCGAAACTTTTAACTGGACCGCCGATGAGCAACTTGTGCAGGACTTGTTGCCGCACGTCTACCGTGCTCTCGGATTGGATCGACCGCTACGGCGATCTCGATGGTGACGGGTTCGTCGACTACCAGCGCCGAAGCTCGCGACGGTCTGGTGAACCAGGGCTGGAAGGACTCGTGGGATGGCATCATGCATCGCGACGGCTCGTGGCTCAGACTCCCATCGCGCTGGTTGAGGTCCAGGGTTACGTGTACGAAGCGAAATACCGGATGGTTCGTTGCTCCGCCATTTCGGTGACCTCGCTACCGCCGACCGCCTAAAAAGAGACGCCAGCGAACTGCAGCGACGATTCGAAAAAGCGTTTTGGATGCCCAAGCAAAATTTCTATGCCTTGGCGTTGGATAAGGATAAGAAACAGGTCCAGGTCATCTCATCGAATCCCGGCCACCTGCTGTTCTGTCGAATCTAGGGAAGGACCGCGCTCGTGCCGTGACCCAGCGTCTCATGGAGAACGATATGTTTTCCGGCTGGGGATGGCGAACGCTTGCAGCCAGCGAACCTGTCTTCAATCCTCTCAGTTATCATCGCGGCTCGGTGTGGCCGCACGAAATTCTCTTGTTGCTCACGGCATGGCGCTCAACGAGCTGCGTGGCCGCGCGCTCCATTGTCTCACGTCGCTCTATCAATCGTCGCTCAATTTCCGCGATTACCGTCTTGCCCGAACTGTTCTGTGGCGTGCAGCGCGGAGAGTACGACGAGCCCGTGCATTATCCCGGTATCGTGTTCGCCGCAAGCATGGGCCTCGGGCGCAATGTTCCTGATGCTCACTTCGGTGCTCGGCATCCGCCCCAGCGCCCATAGGCGCGAGTTGAACATCGTGAATCCGGTGCTTGCCACCGTGGCTCGAGTTCCTGCACATTCGAAACATGCGGTAGGCAAGACTCGCGTCGGTTTGGATTTCACCCGTCGCGGCGAGCGCACTTTCTGCAACGTTGTGGATCTGGAGGGCGAGAAGCTCATGGTGAACGTGTCATTCAAAAAGATCGATTCCGAGAGCGATTCTGCCACGTCCACCTGAAAGAAGATTGAGGTAATTAGATTCTGTAATTCGGAGAAAGAAATGGCGATCAAGATCACATGCAAGAAGAACGGCCCCTACCGGGTCGAAGGCGATCTGAGTCAGCTCGAACTGGTTGATGCTGACGGGAATAAATATGATCTTACCGGCAAGCCAGGAATCTCACTTTGCCGTTGCGGCGGTTCGGTGAACAAGCCATTTTGTGATGGCACCCACTCAAAAGTTGGCTTCCAGGCGGCGGAAGCTGCGGTGAAGCAGGCGGAAGGCGGTACTCCCAATCCCGGACAGATCAAGATGTAGTACTCAGTGGATCGTCTTCGTCTTATTGGAGACGTAATCCATCAGTAGATATTGACCGAGCGTGTAAGGAGTTGTGAAGTAGGCCTTCCGCGGCACATCTCCGTCACTTTCTGCACGAACTGGACCAGTCCGTGGTCCGAAGCCAGCATGAAGGTATTGATAAGTATTCCTGAGCGCTTGCATTTCGCCACTTCGTGTAGTGTTTCGCTTACGACCAGCGGATCCAGCCCGAACGCATTCTTGTAGATGCGTCCATCCTCGAGCGTCAGCGCTGAGGGCTTGCCGTCCGTGATCATCACGATCTGCTTCATGTCCTTGCGTTGACGTGCCAGGATGCGCTGCGCCAGCCGCAGACCCTCGCGCGTGTTGGTGTAATACGGCCCCACTTTCACCCGTGCCAATTGCGAGAGCGGCAGCTCCTCCGCCGAATCATGAAACAGCACTAACGATAGCGTGTCGCCTGGGTATTGTGTCCGGATCAGGTGCGAGAGTGCCATCGCGACTTTTTTTGCCGGCGTGAAGCGGTCTTCCCCGTAGAGAATCATCGAATGGGAGCAGTCGAGCATGACCACCGTCGCGCAGGATGACTGATACTCACACTGATGCACCTTAAGGTCGGAGTATTCGATGATTCAGCGGGAGCTCCAGGCCATCGCGTTGGATGGCATTCGCCAGCGTCGCCGTAATGTCCAGATTCAGAGTGTCGCCGAACTCATATGGCTTTGACGAGCCGCTCGCCTCGATGCCCGTCGACATGTCGCGCGTGTCGTGACGCCCGAAGCTCGAACGTCCAAAAGAAGCCAGCAGGTCGCGCAGAGTTTTGTACCCAAGAAAATCCAAGCTCTTGTCCGTGACTTCAAATCGCGTTTGCGCCTGAGCTTCGCCCGTTTGTCCGCCGACGGAAGAGGGACGTGGCCGGGTCCGTCTGAGGAGGCTGGTCGACTGAGATGAAGCCTTCTTCCTGCATGCGCTGCATCACTTCGTCGATCATCTCGCCGAGTTTGCCTTCCATGCGCAATTGCTCGATCTGCTCGCGCATCTCCTCGTCGAGGAAATCGCCGTCCTCCAGCGCCTGTTCGATCGCCTGGCGCAGAGCCTCCGTGGTCTGCGCCTGATCGGGAAGCTGATGAAGTCGTAAGGATCCTGGAAGCCGCTCTGCAGCAGGTAGTCGGAGAGCGCATTGAGCAGATCCTCCATGCTCATTTCGCCTGCGGGATCGGGAACGTACTTGCTGTATTTGATGAACTTCATGGGCGCCTAGTTGAAGCTCCTGCGGTTGCGCGGCCGGAACGGGGGCTCATCGCTGCCGCCACGTTCGCGTTCGCGTTCCATGCCAGGTTCCCGTCGCGGCTGCTTCTCCGCAGAGAAGACGCGTTCTTCGCTGCGCCCGATCCTTTGTGCGCGTGCAGCCCTTCGAGCACGAACTCTGCCGAAGAGACCTGCAGCTCCACTGGCTCCTTTGCGCCGAGACCAAGCGGGGTCAGCCGTTCCACCAATCCCTGTATCTTCTTTAATCCAGCAATGGACTCACTAGCAGAAGCTGTGTCAGTGAGTTTTATTTCACCGCCCAGATCGAACCACTGAACGATCTGCGCCAGATCGGCGTCGGCGAAATAGACATCGAACGTCTTCGCGATGGCCGCGCGGATCAGCTCGCGCGCGACCGCGTCGCCACCTTTCATCTCGCCTTCGTATTCCAGCTCGAGCTTTCCCGTGATGGCTGGCATCGCGGCATAGATATCGCTCACCCGCGGAACGACCACCGACTCTCGGTTCACCACCGCACGCCGCTCCGCATTGGAGATCACGTTCTCCATGCAGCTGATGGGAAGCCGCTGGCTTACGCCTGAGCGCTTGTCGATCTTCTTGTCGTCTCTCGCCACGAAAGCAATCCGTTCGATGATCTCTCGCACGAAGCGAGGGATCACAACCTTCTCAGCCTTGCGCTGCTGCCAGGCCTCCTGTGTCGTGATGGCGATGCCCTCATCCAGCGTGCCCGGATAATGCGTGCGGATCTCCGAACCAATACGGTCTTTTAACGGTGTAATGATTTTTCCGCGAGCCGTGTAGTCCTCTGGGTTGGCGCTGAATACTAGCGCAACATCGAGCGGTAGGCGCACCGGGTAGCCTTTGATCTGCACATCACCCTCTTGCATGATGTTGAACAATCCCACCTGGATCTTTCCTGCAAGGTCCGGCAGCTCGTTGATGGCGAAGATGCCGCGGTTCGCTCGCGGCAGCAGCCCGTAATGCACGGTGAATTCATTTCCCAGGTCATGCCCGCCACGCGCCGCCTTGATGGGATCGATATCGCCGATAAGATCGGCGATGGTGACGTCCGGAGTAGCCAGCTTTTCTACGTAGCGTTCATCGGCAGTCAGGTAGTCGATCGGAGTCGCGTCACCTTGTTGCGCGATCAACTCGCGACAGCGCCGGCAAAGCGGCGCGTAAGGGTTGTCGTGGATCTCGCAGCCGCGCACGTAGGGCGTATGCGCATCGAGCAAGGCGGTGAGCGCTCTCAGGATCCTGCTCTTTGCCTGTCCACGCAATCCGAGCAGAATGAAATTGTGTCTGGAAAGCACGGCGTTGACGATCTGCGGTACCACCGTATCGTCGAACCCGATCACGCCAGGGAAGATCGCCTTACCATCGCGCAGGCGTGCCATCAGGTTGTCGCGCAGCTCGTCTTTCACACGACGGTCGCGCAACCGTGATTCCGAAAAATCACTCTTGCGCAGATCGCCCAGGGTGCCAGGCAGGTTACGAGGAGAAGGGGATGAAGACATTGGAAGAAAAAACCTCCCGTATAAGTCGGATTATACGCGGAAGAACGATTGTGTAGGCGCGCACGTCCCCGTGCGCGCGGCAGCGCGAGAAAAAGATTTTTCTGCAGGGAAGCGTCTGCGCCGCTTGACTTCCTTTGCGTCACGCCATACAACGCACGCATGGATCTATCAGGCAAAGTCGTTGTCATCACCGGTGCTTCCATGGGTATCGGCGAGGCCATCGCCAAAGAATTTGTTGAGCGTGGCTCGAGCGTCGTCTTTTCCTCTCGCGAGCTGGAACGTGCCGAAGCTGCTCGCCAGCGAGTCGGCGCACTCGAACGGACAGTGGCCGTTCCATGCGACGTGACCCAGCGCGAAGATATTGCAAAGTTGTTATCCGAAACGTTGTCCCGCTTTCAGCACCTCGACGTCTGGGTGAACAACGCCGGCCACGGCCTCATGGATTCCGTCGAGTCTATGGACATGAGCGCATGTCGCCGGATGTTCGACACCAACCTCTTCGGCACCATCGACGCGATGCAGCTAGTGATCCCGGTAATGAGAAAGCAGGCTAGTGGCACCATCATTAATATCGCGAGCACCGCAGGACATATCGCCGTGCCGTTCATGGCCGCCTATTGCGCCACCAAGCACGCCATGCGCGCCATTGGGAATGCGGCGCGTGTGGAGTTACGGGGAACCGGCGTGAATGTTTTGACCGTTTGTCCGGGTTACATCAGCACGGATTTTTCCGTCAACGCTGTGAAAGGAAAGGAGCAACTCCGGCTGGGCGCAGCCGGTAAAGCGCCGCATTACCGCCGACCGTGTTGCAAGGGCGGTGGTTCGTGGATACGTCGCCGGCAAGCGCGAGATGTCAGTACCATGGCGCGACCACATCGTGATCAAGCTGTATGAGAACTTCCCGCGCCTGGTGGACTCTGCGATGGCTCGCATGCTGGCGCCTGCGGACAAGGTGATGGCGGATGCCGCGCGGGAACGTTAACCCAGTTCCGCGAGCATGCCTTCCATCTCCGACTTGGCATGCGCGTTATTGGTGCGCTCTGCGGAAGAGATCCCTCTGCGTCAGCATCTCGCGCGCATCTTCTGCCTTTCCGATCTTTGCCAACGTTTGCGCAGCCATGAAGTAACCCGCTGTGTAGTCGGGATTGTCCTTCAGCAATGTCGCGAATTCCGCAAGAGCAGCATCATGGTCGCCGGAATTGGCGTACTCCATCGCCAGCCCGTATCGCCCGAATGGGTCGTTGGGAAACTCCGCGAGATGCTCTTTCAGCATTTCCAGCCGGCTCATGCCCTCGAATCTAGCATACAGGTATCGTTTACAATCGAGAGTTGCTTACTGCCCTATGACGAATTCTGAACACACTCTTTTGCCTCGGCCGGTGCGCGATTCGCAATCGGAAATGGTCGAGGTCGTTCTCCCAAACGACGCCAACCCGCTGGGCAATCTCCTCGGCGGCCGGCTCATGCATTTGATCGACGTTGCCGGCGCGCTCGCGTGCCACCGCCATGCACGAAGTTTCGTGGTGACGGCGTCGACCGATCATCTCGATTTCCTCGCACCCGTGCATGTTGGCGATCTGCTGGTGCTTCGCTCGTCGGTGAACCGTGCTTTCCACACTTCAATGGAAGCCGGCGTCAAGGTCTGGGTAGAGAACTACATTGCCGGGACGAAGCGCCACGTCAGCTCCGCCTATCTGACTTTTGTTGCGGTCGATCGCCACGGCATCCACGTGCCTGTGCCGCCCGTGATTCCAGAGACGCCAGAAGAGAAGCGCCGCTTCGAAGATGCCGGCCATCGTCGGGAAGCACGCAATGAGGGAAGAGAGAGTAAAAAAGCTGCGAAGGGTTAGAAGTGGCGCGGACGCTCACGCCGGTCACCAACTGCATCACTGCTTCCATGCTGCGGAACGCAGCATTTTTGCCCGCGCTGGTCGGGACGAACAGAATATCTTCGGCCACCAGATCCACGTCGGGAGTCTTCCCCGCGAACATCTGTTTGAGTTGAACCGGGACCTCAACGGGATTTCCTTTTTCATCCTTGCGGATGATCTTTGCCTTGTCGAGCGCGGCCAGTCGTGTGGTGCCGCCTGACAAGGCAACCGCTTTCATCACCGAAAGGTTTGTCCCTGGTCCATCACCAATCCACTGGCGTGCGCCACTTCGCCGACCACGTAAACCACGCCCGCCTTCGAGACCTCGATCGTGTCGCCCTGCTTTACTTCGATATTGTTTTGCGCCGAGAGTTTCGGATCGCTCGACATGAGTGATCAGCATCGGGTTCATCGGGCTTTCTTTGTGCGTGACGATCACGACTTGCCCTGCTCCGGGAGCGAGTCCGCCTGCCGCGGAGATCATGTCGTACAGCCGCCTCGACCCCAACACGGGATAGATTCCGGGCTTTTGTACCAGCCCGAACATCGAGACACCGGAAGCGTACTCCGCAGACGAAAATGGTCACGTGCGGAAACTTCATGATCCCGCCGTCCACCAGCTTCTTCTCGATCGCCGACTGCGCATCTTCGATCGTCAAGCCATCGAGGTGCACGCTCCCCAGCAGCGGGAAATATGCGTCCCCCGAATTGCTCACACGTACACGTTGCGTCAGATCGGGTACGCCGTAGACACTGACGTCGAGCAGGTCACGCTGCTGACCTGCAAGCCTGCCGGAGGGTTTACCTGTTGATTGCTCGGGGTCTGTGGTGGGCCAACCTGGCTGGCTGGAAGATTGGTGAGGCCGGGGATGATTGGAGCAGCTGTTTTATTTTCACTTGAATTCGCCGCGGCTGCGGGTTGCGAAGTTGAGGTTGCGGGTTGTGCCCCAGGGGACGCTGCTGGTGCTTGCGCGAATGCCTGCGCTGCGGAGAACGCAGAGCACACAGACTCCGACTCGCCAGATTGTGCGGTGAAACTGCATCTCACTCCAGAGTTGGAAATCAAAGTTTAGCATGATTTTTTCGCTCTTCGGGCGCCATGTCGACGCGCGTTTGGCGACTGAAAATGAAGGTTGTTATAATTGCAATGTCTTACGCACTCGATATTTGCCCATCCTTCCCGGCCAGGTAGCTCAGTTGGTAGAGCAGCGGACTGAAAATCCAAACTGTTGTAGACCCCCCAGAACGCTTCTGTTGTATTCAACACAACAATATGTAACCTCCTGAAATGAAAGAATCAACCAGTGTTTATGCGGCTTTTCTTATCGTATGCGACAAGATTTGTTGTAATACAACCAACAACTCTTGTCGTATGTGTACTTTGCGAGAAACCTGCCTAGTCCGCTGCTCGCTAGCCACCTTTTCTGATTCAAAAACACACGAAAGAATCGTGTTTGAACGCTTCCGCTTATACTCTGTAGATTCATAGCAGCCCATGTCAAAGCCACTCGATATTCGCATAGCGTTTGGAATCGCGGTGCGCTATCCACGCCCCGATTGAAGAAAGGATTCTCGCAGCAGAAATTGGCTGACCTTGCTGGCATACATCGCACCTACATCGGAGACGTGGAAAGAGGTACTCGAAACATTGCTCTAGTAAATATGTCTCGCATAGCAGAAGCTCTTAACGTTTCGTTAAGTCGATTGATCGTTGAAACGAAGCCATTACCTAATCTTGAACCCCACAACCAAGGCGACCATGAAGGAAAATAAAACCAATTCTGACACGGGCAGAAGGAATTTGGGTATCGCGGCCTTTTCTTCTCGTCTGTCGCGAGCTTGATAGTGGCGGTGACTTTATGGCTACATCTTATTTTAAGTTGCAAGGTCATGCGGCCAAGCTCGTTTTTTCAACGAGCGACAGTGTTGTGCTCAGAAGCGAGACCGGAGTTTCCCACAGCGATTTACCTGTTTCTATTAGCAACAACGGCGACACTATCCGAGGAGGACATCGTGTGCCTTGTCCGCGTCGAAGGAGCGACCGTTCAAAGATTTGGAATAACGGCAAACCCTGCGGCTTCACATACAGGAGCGGGTCGACAATGACTCATTCCGAGTTGAAGTCCCCAGCCTAAATGCGGGAGAAACGATTCAGCTCGCGATTCTAGCGAAGTCATCAGCAGCTTTACCTGTTCGGGCGCAAGTGTCACTGAGGGCAAAAGGACTGAACGGGACGGAATTTGTAGAGAAAAAACCACTGCCTCTCTGGGTTTCAATTTTAGCGTTGCTGACTGTCACGGTCAGCAGTGTATTAATCTTAACTTCTTTATTCAGTATTTTATAAAGGAGAAGGTCAAGCCCGCCCTTGCTGAAATGCAAGCTAAAAATGACTGGTTGCGGAATGAGGTGCAGAACACAAAAAAGCCGAGGAGTCGTACAAGGATGCAAGAGCAGTGATGTCCTACCTGTGCCGGATGCAAGGTTTAATGAAGAAGCCGACTTCTATTTCGGAGCAGCCTAGCCAGATGTTCTATTGGGCAGAGGCAGACAGGCTGGGTCAGGCTGGAGTAACCGCTCATGAACAGGGTAACGAGGAACGGTTCTCCCGGGTAAACAGGGTTTTAAAGACACTTTTAGAGTATGCAGTTCTAGCTCGTCCGCACGGAGTCCATCATTTATTACAACCTTGCACGCCTCGCCTTTGCGAAGGGAGAGCTTGCGGCGGTGCCTAAATACTTGCTTAGAGGCGCTCAGTCGAAACGAAGGCTTGATTCGTAGCCGCATAAAGATTGACCCCGTCCTGGCTGGACTCGATGTCGACACTGTGCTGTTAGAAGCCGGCCTAAGACTCAGCTAATCCCGATGAGGACTGGTTTGATCGTTGAGGTTAGGGTTGAGGCTATGGCGTCGTTTTGCAGTAGTGGCATTCGCAGTCGGACATCGTGGACGGCGCTCTCTTCATGTCAAGGTCGTAGTGGGAGCATTTGTCACAGTGCCATCCGAATGTTCGTGGCATCATCCGTCCGCCGCAGTCCTTTACCGGGCAGCCGAACTGATAGTTGTTAGGGTCGTCGCGCATGAGTCGTTGATATCTCCTTCACTTGCATGGGAAAGCGTTTTTCAACGCCGCGTGCACCAAATATACTGCTGGATAATTTAGAACC
>CAVQGF010000015.1:0-37820 GCA_963711965.1 uncultured Acidobacteriota bacterium
TTCTTGCCTCCTTGCCGACGGGCTGCCGGGTCGGCGGATCGCTGAGACCCATCGCCGGAAGGGCGACGACGTGGGCGCCAAACCAGACCCCAATGCCGAAGGGCACACCGAAGGCCGTCGTTACTATCGGGGCGATCTCCGCGATGGCGCCGTAGACGGCGCCGACGACCGCGCCGAACGCGTAGTGGACGACCGTTCCAGCGCGCGGTTTCTGGTGCTCGGCGAGCGTGTAGCCGGCGAGGCTGGTGGCCGCGCTGGCGACCTTGATGGTAGGGTCTTCGGATTTGGGCGACGGCGCTTCCGCCTTGGGATCGAGATCGCTCAGGACGCGATGGGCCACACTCATTGCGCCGGCTGCCAGCAAGCCTCCGACCAGGCCGACGATCGCTCCGCGCGCCACATTGCCGCTACTCACCCCGGTACTCACGATCCTCGTGGTCATGATCTCCCGAGAGCAAGGACGTGCCCGCAGGCGGCGCGAGAGTGGACGTGGTCGCCCCCGCCCGGTGGAAATATGAACCCATGGGGCTTCGCGGGTACCGACGCAAGCGCGACTTCAAGATCACCGGAGCCGGCGGGCGAGCCAGGCGCGAAGCGCGGCGCGAGACCGCTCTCGTTCGTGATCCAGAAGCACGCGGCGCGCCGCCTGCACTACGACTTCCGGCTCGAGCTGGACGGCGTGCTGCAGAGCTGGGCGGTGCCGAAGGGGCCCAGCCTCGACCCGGCCGACAAGCGGCTGGCGATGCACGTCGAGGATCACCCGCTCGAGTACGGCGAGTTCGAGGGCATCATCCCCAAGGGCCAGTACGGCGGCGGCACCGTGCTGCTGTGGGACCGCGGCACCTGGGAACCGACGGGGGATCCGCAAGCGGCTACGCCAAGGGCAGCTGAAGTTCATCTTGAAGGGCGAGAAGCTGCACGGGCGGCTTCGCGCTCGTTAGGATGGGCGCGGCGGCGAAAGGCGGACGGCGAGCGGGGCTGGCTGCTGATCAAGGAGCGGGACCAACACGCCCGCCCGGGCGCCGAGCCGACCGAGACGAGCAAGAGAGCGTCGCCACGGGCCGGACCATCGAAGAGATCGCCGCGGCGAGACCGGGTCTGGCACTCCAATCGTGACGGCGGCGGCTGGCAACGCGAGCCCCGATCCGGCCGAGGTGCCGGGCGCGCGCCGGGCCGCCATGCCCAAGTTCCTGCAGCCCCAGCTCGCAACCCTCGTCGAGCACCCAAGTTGAATAGCGAATTTGTGATCTGGCGTTGATTGTTGAACGCCACATTCATCGTGGTGCCAGTTTTGAATCCCTGAAAATAATTGAAGTTAGCTATTCCGGTGTTCTGTTGCAAGTTGTTCGTGCCAGTGGTCACGGTATTCGAAAGCGGGAACGATGCGTGCTCGATGCTGAGCGTACCGGTGAGGATAGGGTCGTACGAAGAGATCGCCGAACCCGTACCGACCGTCGACTGCACCAATCCGCTGGCGCCTGATCCTGCGCCGCCCGTGCCGCTGGTGGTTCCGCCGGCGCCTGCACCCGATGCTCCAGAGCCAAATCCGCCGACGCCGCCTCCGGGCGTTCCTTGTACCAGTCCGCTGGCCACTCCGCGGGTGGAGTTACCTGCCTTGGCGCGCAGAATGTCGGTATCAGCAATGTCGAGGTTGTAGCGCGCGATGGCCAAGTCAAGGTTGTTCTCGAGCGCGAGTGCGATGGCGTCATCGAGCGAGAGCATGATCTTGCCGTCCTGCATCACCTGGTCGATGCGCGGCGTGTTGACCGTGACCGGTTCGGGCACGTGGCGCGGCATGTACGGCGTGATGATCCACGGGAAGTGCGAAACCGGCTTCGAATAATCCACCTTCTTGGGCCGCTGAGTCGCTCGCGCCGGTGCTGCCGGCTTTTGGTCGGTTGCTTGGGTGGTGCTGGAGCTGTTGGGGGGATTAGTGGTCGCATCCTGCGCGAAAATAAAAGGTGTAGCGAGCAGGGAAGCAGTCAAAAACCAACGAAACAAGCGCATGCATTTTCTCCACGGATGATGGCTAAAATCTTTAAGACTGTTCAGGCCCAAAAAGGTCAACTAAGCTATTGTGTTGCAGTCTGATACGCAAGTGGCTGCGGCAAAGTTCAATGGGAGAACGGCAAGTATAAACCCACCGCCGGGAACCCGCCCAAGGCCGCTAAACGATCATCTTCTTGAAATTTCTGGCTGCGAGCAGCAACACCGCCAGGCCCATTCCCAGCAACATCGCGGCATTCCCCCACAACTCGACCAAGCCAGCGCCGCGCAGGATGATCCCGCGCGCAATGTTCATCATGTAAGTCGCCGGCACAAAATAACTCATCCCATAAAAGATCAGCGGCATGGTGTCACGCGGAAAGATGTAGCCGGAGAGAAAAATACTCGGCAACATGATGCCCATTGACCTCTGCATAGCGTCGTTCTGCGAATTCGCCTTCGATGAGATCAGCATTCCCAATGCCAAATGCGTGAACATGTAGCACATCGAGAGCCCTACCAGAAGCAAGATACTGCCATGGATGGGGACCCCGAACGCATACCGCATGAATGCCAAGATCATTAGCAGTTCCACAATGGCAAGGCCGAAGTAAGGCATGATCTTGCCCATCATCAGTCCCAGTGGCCGCACCGGAGTCACGAACAATTGCTCCAGCGTTCCACGCTCTTTTTCACGCACGATGGAGAATGCAGTCAGCATCGTAGTTACAAACAGCAGAAGCACCGCCATCAACCCTGGCAAAAAGAAGTTCGGCGAACGCGAATCCGGATTGAACATTACTTTTGGACGCACCTCGATCGCCGGCTTCTCTCCCGGCGGCAGCATTCGTCGTAAGGATTCATCCAGTCCGATCGCACTGGCCACGTTCATCGTCTGTCCAGCCACTGAAGAATCCGAGCCGTCGAGGAGCACCATCACCTGAGCCGAATCGCCGCGCAGAATCTCGCGGTCGAAGTCGTAAGGAATCTTCACGGCCACCTTGGCGCGACCGGCGACCATCTCTTCCGTTAGCTCCTGATCGGAATGGACGTATTTGTAGACCTTGAAGGTGTCAGAGTTGCGAAAACGATCCAATAGCGCGCGACTCTGCTGGCTGCCATGCGACTCGCCGGTCCGCTCCATGATCCCGCTTTGATCGAACACTACGGTCTTTACCTGCCGGACGTTGGTATCGATCGCTGCCCCTAGGATCACCATCTCCACCAGGGGGATGAGCAGCGCGAACATGATTGCCATAGAGTCACGGCGCAGGTGTAAAGATTCTTTATAAAAAATTGCGCGGAAGCCTCTAAACGGACTGTCCATTTGCAGCCTCTCTTTCCGCCTGATGCTTGTAAGTCAACTCGACGAATACATCCTCCAGATCTGGTAGCAATGGACGAATCTCATCCGGATGCACACCGATCTTGTCGAGTTCACTCTTCAGCTCCGGCTCGGTGATCTTGTCGTCCATCAGTGCATGAATAGAGCGTCCGAAGATTGTCGCCGACCGCATGAATGGCAGCTTGCGCGCTTTTCGCAGCGCAGATGTAACGTCCTTCGTCGCGATCTCAAAGCGTTGCGTCCCCGGCGGCTTCACATCGGGAATCTCGCGCAGCGTATCCGGAGTTCCGTCGGCGATCAGTTTCCCGTAATAGATGTAGGCGAGATGCGAGCAGCGCTCGGCTTCGTCCATATAGTGCGTGGTGACGAAAAAAGTGATGCCCTGACCGGAAAGATCGAAGAGCAAGTCCCAAAGTTTGCGGCGCGCAACGGGATCGATGCCGGCTGTCGGCTCATCGAGATATAGGATTTTCGGATTGTGCAGCATGGCGCAGCCCAAGAGCTAAGCGCTGCTTCCAGCCTCCAGATAATTTTGCCGCCAGGCGGTCTTTGTAAGGACCGATGGCATTTCGCTCCATCGTCTCTTCGATCTTGTTCTTCATCTCCGCGCCGCGCAGTCCATAGACCTGGGCGTAGAACTTTAAGTTTTCAAGCACAGTGAGATCGTCATAGAGCGAAAATTTCTGGCTCATGTAGCCGATGCGGCGCTTCACTTCGTCAGGGTTTTCCGTAACGTCGATCCCGTCCACGAAACCTTTGCCGTCGGTCACCGGCAGAATTCCGGTCAGCATCTTGATAACGGTCGTCTTGCCGGAACCGTTCGGGCCGAGAAATCCGAACACTTCGCCTTGCTGCACTTCAAAGCTGACCTTGTCAACAACCGTGAGGTCGCCGAATTTTCGAGTGAGTCCCTGTGCAACGATTGCGGGATTCATTTCGCCTCCACGAACTTCACTTCAGCGCTGATTCCCGCGCGCAATTTGTTTTCGCTGTTATCCACCCGCAGCTTCACTCCCACCACCTGGTGCTCGCGCTCCTCTTTGGTCTGGACGTTGCGGGGAAGAAATTCAGCTTGTTGCCGGATCTGCTCCACCTTGGCGTGGAAAGCCTGCTTAGGAAAGCTATCGACGTAAACGTCAGCCTGCTGACCTACTTGAATGCGTCCGATCTGGTCCTGTGGAACGTAGACGACCAGGAAGAACTGGTCGGCTTCCAGTAGGCGCGCGATTGCCGCATTGGCCGGCAACAAGTCGCCAGGACGGATGTCGAGTACTTCGACGACAGCGGGCGCCGGAGATTTCACTTCACGCTCTGCCCACAGCGTCTCGGCTTCCTTGAGAGCGCCTTCGGCAGTCAGCAAGTCGGCTTTTGCCGAGGCAATATCCTCAGCGCGATTTCCGCGCACGGTGCGCTGCTCGGCTGCTTTCGCCGCGTGCGACCGCGATTCTGCAGAGGCTGCTCCGTCTTGCGCGTTCTTAAGTTCTGCCGCAGCCGACTTGTACTTCATGGCGGCGTCATCGGCAAGTTGCTGGGAAACAACACCTTCAGCCGCGAGCTTCTGGTAACGCTTATTGTTTTGCTGGGCGTTCCAAAGGTCCGATTCTGCGCGGTTCACAGTCGCTCGCGCAGCGAAGATCTCGCTTTCACTCGCTTTTCCAGTGGCCTTCGCTTCAGCGATATCTTCCGGACGCGATCCGTTCAATAGCTTTGCGTAGACCGCTTTAGCTTGTTGGTATCGACCTTGGGCCTGCAATAAACGCGCGTTTAATTCCGAATCTTCGAATTTGACCAAAACCTGCCCGGTTTGGACGTGGTCGCCTTCCGCGACAAGAACTTTCTCTATCCGACCGCCCATTTTCGATCCCACACTGATGTTGCGAGCTTCCAGCGTGCCCGAGGCGCCGAGTGCATCATTACCGCGATTCAACCATGTGCGCGCACCAATACTCACGAGTACGACTGCGACCAAAATAGGTATGAAGACCTTTTTCTTCATAAAACTCTCTCCTCGACCTTCGTTCACTCTTTCTCCTTGCTTGATCCTCGTGGGCCAGTTTGTACGGCGATACCGCACCAGACGACGTCAAAAGTTTTGTCGATCCATGGCTTCAGGTCCGATGGCTTCGAGATCGACCACACCGCGTGCGTCCCAAAGATCGCGTGCTGAAAGATTCCGCGCCAGTTCCAGCGCGCTCAGGTCGGTCCGGATCTCCCCAAGCTGACTGTCCCCGATCCATGATGGTGGCAATCCGCTCACGACTGAGTTGAAGGGCGTTTTGAAATACTTCGCTGAGAAGCCGGCTTGCCAGGAAAACAGACAACAGACTGCGCAACATCATCGCGCTGCGAGCCGGTCCGGCCGAGAGTTCGTGCGCCATATCCACCAGGACCGGGCGCATGCTCGGTGCCGTTCGCGCACGCTCGGCTGCGGCTTTGATCACTCCCACCTGCCGCTCAGCCAATTTGTTGAGGATGGCTTCCTTGGAAGGGAAGTAGTTGAAGAACGTTCCCTTGGCAACATCCGCGGATTCGGTGATCTCTTCAACCGTGGTGTCGAAGACGCCTTTGCGTTCGAACAGACGCATAGCCGCCTGGAAGATCTGATTGCGAGTCTCTTCCTTGCGCCGCTCGCGCCGTCCTTCGGATGAGTTCTCGCCCGCGTTTGCTGGCTTGACCATAAGTCACAAATGACTGTAGGTCATAAGATGACCGTAAGTCAAGTTTGGAAGCTGAAATTTTTGTGGTCAAATGGGGGACTTCGAATGGGCCGCAATATCAAGCTCGTCTTGGCTTATGACGGTACCTCCTACCACGGCTGGCAGATGCAGCCCAAGCACCCGACCATCCAGAAAACGCTGCAGCAGACGCTATGGCGGGTCCTGGGCGGCCCTACGCCGCCGCCGGAGGCCTCGGGCCGTACGGACGCAGGGGTTCATGCGCTTGGGCAAGTGGTGACATTTCGGACCGACAAGCCGATTCCGTTCGAGAATCTGACTGCCGCCCTGAATGACGTACTCCCGCCCGACATTCGGGTCGTTTCGGCGGAAGAAGCGCCGTCGGATTTTCATCCGCGCGATTGCGCCAAGGCGAAGACGTATCGCTACCGCCTTTTGCGTTCGGAAATCTGTCCTCCGTTCCTGGCGCGATTTGTGACTCACTATCCCTATCCGCTGGACGAAGCCGCCATGATCGCTGCCGCAGGAATCGTGGTAGGGGAACATGATTTCGCCTCTTTTGCGGCGGTCGATCCGGAGAAAGGACTCGACGACGACAATCGCAGCAAAGTACGCACTATCTTTTCCTCTGCGTGGCGGCGCGATGGAGACGAACTGATCTACGAAGTGCGGGGCAGTGGATTCCTGCACCACATGGTGCGCAATCTTGTGGGGACGTTTCTCCTGCTCGGCAAGGGAACTATCTCTGCCAAGGATGTGAAGCGTATCCTCGACCTGAAAGACCGCTCGGCCGCAGGGCCGACGGCGGGGCCTGAAGGCCTATATCTGGTGAGCGTGGAATATTGATATGGCGACAGTGTCTGCGATTCAATCCGAAACCAAGATCCGGGTGACGAATCCTGCGACGGGAGAAGTGCTCGCCGAACTTCCCGCCGTATCACCTGCGGATGTCCAGTCTGCGATCTTGCGGGCCCGCGCCGCGCAGCCGGCATGGAATGCGATTGGTCCGAAGTCACGTGCTCGCATCCTGCGGAAGTTTGTCGAGATATTGAATCGGCACCGCAGCGAAGTCGCAGCTCTCATCACCAGCGAAGCTGGTAAGCCCGAGGTTGAAGCGCTGCTCACCGAACTCATTCCCGCGCTCGACAGTGCTCAGTTCTGCGCTGAGAACGCGGAGAAATTCTTGCGCTTCGAGCCGGTCCGGCACAGCAATCCGATGATGAAGACCAAGAAGGGATACCTTCTTCGCGAGCCGCACGGTGTTATCGGCATCATCTCGCCCTGGAATTATCCATTCTCTATCCCGACCACAGAAGTGCTCACTGCGTTAGCGACGGGCAATGCGGTGGTGTTGAAGCCGTCAGAACTGACTCCGCTGTGCTCTTTGCGATTGCAAGTGATGTTGCGGCAGGCGGGAGTTCCCGACGGCGTATTTGAGGTTGTCGTTGGCGACGGCTCTGCTGGTGCGGCGCTTCTCTCATGCGCACAGCCGGTGGAGAAGATCGTTTTCACGGGCAGCGTCCGAACCGGCAAGGAAGTGGCCCGGGCAGCAGCCGCGAAATTGATTCCAGTAGTGCTCGAGCTCGGCGGCAAAGATCCGATGATCGTGCTCGATGATGCCGATGTTGAAGTTGCCTCCAGCGCGGCAGTCTGGGGAGCCTTTGTGAATGCAGGGCAAACGTGCCTATCGGTCGAACGCTGCTATGTGCATCGCAGTATCCTGCAGCAATTTCAAGCTGCATGTGCGGAAAAAACCGGGAAGCTGCGCGTTGGAGACGGCTCACGGCCAGACATTGAAGTCGGCCCGCTGGTCCACGAACGCCAATTGGCCCACGTTGACCGGCATGTTCGCGACGCCGTGGCGCGTGGCGCCAAAGTGCTGATCGGCGGGAAGAGATTGAATGATCTTGGCGCAAATTTTTACGCACCCACTGTCATCACCAATGTCGACCACGCGATGGCGCTGATGCGGGAAGAGACTTTCGGCCCCGTGCTGCCCATCATGGCGTTCGATTCGGACGACGAAGCGATCCAACTCGCCAACGATTCCGAATTCGGACTTGCCGCCAGTATTTGGACTCGCGACCGCGGTCGCGGGGAGGCTCTTGCCCACCGCATTCAAGCCGGTACCGTAATGGTGAACGACTGCCTTACAGGGTTTGCTATCAGCGAAGCGCCGCATGGCGGGATCAAATCCAGCGGCATCGGGCGTACCCATGGACGCATGGGTCTGGAAGAGATGGTGCGCGTGAAGTATGTGGATTCAGATCTGCTCCCGCGGATGAGGAAGGTGTGGTGGTACGGCTATAGCCAGGTGTTCGCTGAACAGATGAGGGGATTTGTGGATTTCCTTTTCGCCGGCAGATGGGACAAACGGCTGAAGGGCGGCATCAAGTCCGCTGCCGCCCTGCGCAGAAAAAAGGTCTAGCTGAGCGGTGTCGCCCGGCCTGAAGATTTCAGCAACGAGGCGGCCGCGAATGAAATTAGGGAACCGAGCATCCACTCGATGCGCCATACCTGCACCGCCTGCCAATCTACCAGCGTCTGTGCTGAATAAATAAATCCCACCGCGATAGCAGCGATAGCGCAGAACGTGCCGAGCGCAAACAACACGGTCGATGCAACCGAGAGATTCAACGCTTCCGGCAAATGCGTCATCATCGCGAGTCTTTCTGTGAAAGCAACCGAGCGGCCACGCACGCGCTCGTCACGTCCTGCTCCGCACACATGGCAAAAGCGCGAACCGATCACGTAGTCGGCGCCACATTTAGCGCACATCGGTATCGCAGCCGGAGCCGCATGCAATTGCTCCTGCGCTGGCCGCCAGAATTCCTGCCGGGTTTCCATCTCTCGAACGGTGTCTTGCATAGGGATTCTCCATCCATGATTCATGCAACTAGCGAGCCATTCTCAAGCGGGGCTATCCCTATGGAAACAAAGTTACTTAAAGCAGAGAAGCTGGGGAGAACGGGGATAAAGGGAAGTTTTTACTTCAACGACGGGGCATTCTAACTACCTTGGGGTTGGGTTCAGATCGCAGCCAGAATTCCAGCAGCACCAGGTCGGATGAGCGAAAGGTGCAGCCTTCAGGCCGTGGATGTGCAATGGTGAATACGTGTTCGTCGAGCAAGCTGTGTAATCGCGGGAGTGAGATACCCAGGGCCTGCGATGCTTCAATCTCATCCCAAACGTCCTTTTTTACGGATAACATTTACTCCACCTCTCTAGCAGCAGAGTGATTTTTATCCTTAGTACCCTGAGTACGGACATCGGGTAAACTGCTGGTGACTTACCCCCATGAGACCTTACGAAATTGTGTCATTGCGGACGATTTGTGTCGTTTCTACGTTACTGATCGCAGGGGAGATAGGTTCAACAGCAGCGCAGGCCCAAAAAACCGCATTTTCGCCATCCATCACGATCAAGAACGATGCGCTCACCCGCAGCGGCTTTGAGCATTACTACGACGCCGACTACGATCGTGCCACCAAGGATTTCGAAAAGGTCTTGGCCGCGCATCCCGATGATCCCGCCGCGGTGAATCACCTGCTCTCAGCAGTAATGTTTGGAGAACTCAGCCGCGTCGGCGCGCTCGACACCAGCCTTTACTCCAATAACAGCTTCCTCGATCAAAAGCGGGAGTACGTTCTGGATGCGCAAGTCAAGCAACGCATTCAGGATCTGGAGACTCAAGCTCTGCAATTGGCGGAAGATCGCCTGAAAAAGGACCCGTCCGATACTCAGGCGCTATACGCGCGCGGCGTCACGCGCAGCATGCAATCCACTTACACCGGGTTGGTGCAAAAGGCGTGGCTTTCGGCTCTGGGGAATGCGAAAGGCTCGCGCGAAGATCACGAGCACGTGCTGAAATTGGATCCCACCTTCAGCGATGCGAAAACGGTGGTTGGAACCCACGAATATATAGCCGGGAGTCTGCCGTGGGGGATGCGCATGTTGGCGCATATCGTGGGTTTTGGGGGTAACAAGCAAAACGGTTTGAAGATGTTGCGCGAGGCGGGAGAAGCCGGTGGCGAAACGTGCGTCGACGCCAAAGTCATCCTCACGCTCTTCCTCCGCCGCGAGCAGCGGTACGACGAGGCTCTTGAAG
Organism: uncultured Acidobacteriota bacterium; assembly: GCA_963711965.1. Classification (GTDB taxonomy): domain Bacteria; phylum Acidobacteriota; class Terriglobia; order Terriglobales; family Acidobacteriaceae; genus CAVQGF01. The sequence goes on from CAVQGF010000015.1 coordinate 10,115, forward strand.
TCGTGCGCTCCCTCAACGTTACTCATCCCAGAAATTTTCTTTTCGCTTTGGAAGAAGCAAACATTTTGAAAGATTCGGGCAAAGGGCCCGAGTCCATCGCCGCCTATCGCAAGGTGCTTGAGTCAGCCAAGTCGGGCGCGTTCCATGATCCCCACCTTGAATTCGCGTACTGGGGACTGGGTGAGGCGCTGCGAGGTCAGCGACAGTTCTTAGGTGCAGCCGAAGCTTACGACGCTGTCAGCACTTTCCCGCGTGCAGACTCAGGACTCCTGCGTCGTGCCACCCTGGCCGGGGGCGAGATGTACGACTTAGTCTCCAACAGGGAACTAGCCACGCGGAAATACGAAGCAGTCATCACTGCCAGCGCTGAGTCTTCCGAAGCCGATCGGGCGCGCCGTTACCTGCGGGATCCTTATAAAGAGCGCTAGGGAGCTTGGAACTTCCAGCCCGGGCGCATCGTATTGTCCTGCAGGAGGCTCGAAATGTACTGCAATTACTGCGGCAAGGTCATCCAGGAAGACGCTAACCTTTGTGCCTATTGCGGCAAACGTGTGGCCTGCGCTCCCGCCGCTCGCCAACGTCTCATGCGTCCCCGTGAGGGCCGCGCCTTCGCGGGTGTCTGCCTCGGCTTCGCGGAATATTTCGATCTTGACGTCGTCTTGATCCGCATCATCTGGCTCATCGTCGCAATCTTCGGGGGCACCGGAGTTTTGGCTTACGTCGTCGCTTGGATCGTGATGCCGAGCGAGCCGAAGTTGCTCCAGGCTCCGGTGGGCGCGCAGCAAGTCCCCAATGCCTGAGTTGGCTATACTCGCTGGATGGCCTTGCAATCCATCCAGCGGGCTGGCGCCAAGATTGTCTACGAGCTTCGTGGCAGTGGTCCTTCGGTTTTTCTGCTGCATCCCTTTCCTACCAATCATCATTTTTGGGATTCCATCAGCCCGTCACTTGAGCTGAAGTACCGGCTTATTGTTCCTGATCTGCGCGGTCACGGTGAGTCTCCCGCCGGCGAAGGCGCTTCCATGGCCAACCATGCCGAAGATATTTTTCAAATCTGCCGCGACGTCGGGGTTAAGCAGGCTGCCTTTGTAGGTGTCTCTATAGGCGGCTACGCGCTCTTTGAATTCTGGCGTCGCTACCGCGACCTCGTCGCGATGCTCGTGTTATCGAACACAAAAGCGCAAGCCGATTCCGAAGAAGCGCGAAACACCCGCCTGAAAGCTGCAGACGATGTTGAAAAGAACGGCACGGCCGCATTCGTCGATAGCATGGTGCCCAAACTATTGGGCGAGACGACCCGGCGAAATCGTCCCGATATTGTGAACCGAGCCCGCACAATGATGGAGGCGATGACACGTGACGGCTTGGCCGCCGTGCAGCGGGGCATGGCGGCACGGCCGGATTCGTTGGCAACGTTGCCCTCCGTTAGCGTCCCTACTTTGGTGGTCCGCGGCCAGGAAGACAAATTGATCCCCGCGCAGGATGCGGAGCTCATGCACAACAAGATCTCGGGAAGCCAAATGTTTGCGATCGCGCAATCGGGCCACTACACCCCGATGGAAAAGCCGCAGGAGTTTCTAAAGGTGTTGCGGCCATTCCTCGACGGCCGCAAATGGTGAGAGGTTACTTCGAACTGGCCACGAAAGCGCGCACTTGGTCGAGCGATTCGCGGACCGCAGCCGCATTTGGACTCTTAGGGTCTTGTTCCAAGTAAGCTTCGAGTTCGCTGGTGGCTTCGCTGAAATTCTTCATCCCTAGCAGCGCATGCGCTTTGGCAAGATGCAGCGGAGCATATGGCTGGGTCGCGAGGTCCGAGGCTTTATTCAGTTTGCGTATCGCTGCTTCGTAGTGGCCCTTGCCCAATTCAGCTTTCCCCAACTCAAAGTCGCCTGCCACGATTGCGGCTTCAGAGTCAGGCCGCGATCGAGTACTCGGATGGCGTCATCAAAGCGAGACTGCATGTTGTAGACCGCTCCCAGGACGATATATCCCATCGCATAAGAGCTGTCGGCGCGAGTAGATTTCTCCAGGCTGGCAGCTGCATCGTCCAGGTGGTGACCATCCAGGAACATCAATCCGCGCATGGTGAGGGCTTCGGCGAAATCCGGGTAGACTTCAAGCGCCTGGCTCACGTAAGTATCTGCTTCCTGCAACTTTCTTTTGTCCAGGCACGATTGCGCTTTTTCAAGCAGTTTGCGTGCTTTTTCCGGCACCTTCATCTGCGCTACCGAAACGGTCGCGCGGTCACCGGCCCGCGAAGCAACAACTTCTCCACCTCGCAGCACCAGATTCATGAGCGACAACTCGCCGCGTACCTGGATGCGTTCGCGGACCTCGTTCAATCCCAGACCGCAACGATCTCGTAGGAGCCATCGGGGATCCTCATCAGAGTGAACGAGCCGTTGGGATTGGTGTAGATAGAATCCTTTAGTTGGCCGGTGCTGTTGTCGAGCAACTCGATCCGGGCATTCGGGATGGCCGCGCCTTGTACGGTGCGCAAGGTGCCGCTTACAGATCCGCCTAACGCGCCAGAGCACATCGTGCTGGCCGTCTTGAGCCTGGCTTGCGATACTAGAGAGGACGACTGAGATCAGGAAAAAAACTTGCACTGCGCCACGCGTCATGTCGGCACCAACCAATGATGTGAGATGACTGTGGGACCGAGGGCAGGCTCTGTAACCCTTTATCAAGCTCGGCACGATGTTCAACATTCGTGCTGACAATGGGAGTGGTAGGAAAAGGAATTGAGTTGTATCCCTTAATACTCTTGGTGGCGATTAAATTTTGGATTGCGAGGCAACTCTGCTTGGGGACGCGTGCAGCAATGCGTCGGACAGCCGCTAATGATCATAAAGCCCGCTAAACACGTGCTCGGCGCCGTGCGCCTTCCTGGAGATAAATCCATCTCTCATCGCTACGCCATGCTCGCATCCATCGCCACGGGTGTATCAAGATTCCAAAACTTCTCGAGCGGCGAAGATTGCGCCAGCACCTTGCGGTGCATGGAAGCCCTTGGCGTCAAGGTGCGACGCGCTGAAAACGGCACGGTTGAAATCGAGGGCTGCGGTCCGCAGCTTCACGTTCCCGGCGCTGCTCTCGACTGCGGTAATTCGGGCTCCACGATGAGGATGTTAGCTGGGATCCTTGCCGGACAGGGGTTCTCCAGTGAACTCGCCGGCGATCAGTCTTTAAGCCGACGTCCGATGGCGCGCGTGGTTGAACCCCTCACGAGGATGGGTGCGAGCGTGCAGCCCACCGACGGCGGCAAACCCCCGCTGCGTATCTCTGGTGGAACACTCACGGCAATCGACTACACGATGCCTATGGCCAGCGCGCAGGTAAAGTCGGCGATTTTGTTCGCTGCTCTTTTCGCTAAAGGAACAGCAACTGTGGAAGAGCCAGTGCGCACGCGCGACCATGGTGAACTGGCATTGCGAGCCTTCGGTGCCGAACTGCAGAGAAGCAAGAATCGAATCTTCATCGCTGGTGGCCAACCCCTGTCATCGATCACCGCCGCCATACCCGGCGATATCTCGTCCGCTGCATTTTTTATGTGCGCTGCCGCGATATTTCCCGGCTCTAATCTAGTGTTTGACGATCTGCTGCTGAACCCCACTCGCGCCGGTTTGCTCGATGTCCTTTCCGGTCTGGGGGCCAGAATTTCTGTTATCAATCTTCAAGAACATCACGGTGAACTGGTGGGTACCGTAAAAGTGGAGCACGGAAGATTAAAAGCGGCGAAGATCTCGGGCGCTCAATCGGCTGCGCTGATCGATGAATTGCCAGTCCTCGCCGCGATCGCGCCGTTCACCGAAGGCGGGATCGAAGTAAGAGATGCGAGCGAGTTGAGGGTGAAGGAGTCTGACCGCATCGCCACCACAGCCGATGGGCTGCGCGCCATGGGCGCTATGGTTGAGGAATTCGAGGACGGATTCCGCGTCCCCGGCGGGCAGCAACTTCACGGAGCGGAAATCGATTCAGCGGGGGACCACCGGATCGCCATGGCTATGTCGATCGCCGCATTGAAAGCCCAGGGCGAAAGTAACATTCGTGGAGCTGAAGCGGTCACTATTTCCTTCCCCCGATTCTTCGATATTTTGGAGGGAATCACCGATCGTTAAGCTAGTTCGCATCCTCTATATATATGTGTTCTAAGCGGCCTAAGAAGCCTGGTTCGAATTCCACTGTTCTGGCCACCCCCACCAGCCTAGTTACATCTTAGTTACTAATCCTCAGGCTGTTCCCACCTGGTGAGGGATCGATTCCCGCCCGGAGGTGCCTGGTTGGAGAATGGGAGACTCAGCGACATGAAAAAGCTCGCATTTCTACTTGTACTGACATTAGCATTCTCCACGGCTGTGTTGGCGCAGGATACAACTCAGTCAAGCGGTAGTCAGAGCACCACAACCACGCAGACTGCACCAGCTACCACTGATCAGACGCAGCAAACGACCACCACGACCACTACGACACCGAGCACCACTCCGAGTGCGACCGCACCAAGTTCCTCGACCACCACGCAGGATACAAGTGCCAGCACGATTCCCCAGCGGAACGATGAAGGTAGCCCGTATCGCCACGGTGAGATTGGCGTATCCGCGAACTATCTCCGCCTGGCTTCAGCCAACGATCTGAACACAATTGGCGTGGGCGCAAACCTTGATTTCAACCTGAATCGTCATATGCAGTTGGAAGCGCAGATGGCTTATAACTTTGAGCGCAACACTACCTCAGCTTCCACAACCGGGGGATTCACCAGCTTCAACCGCACCGGCCTTCGCAGTTTGACCGGCCTTTTCGGACCGAAGTTCATCTCCGGCACCGGCGCGTGGCGTTTCTTCGGAACGCTGCAGGGCGGATTCATCAACTTCAATAGCTCCAACAAGGGACCGGTTAGCGGTTTTGTTGGCTCAGTGAATAGCGTTACTGAGGGCGACACTCACGGCGTCTTCTATCCTGGCGTCGGCGTTGAAGCCTTTGCTGGCCCGATCGGCCTGCGCGTTGATGTTGGCGATGAAATGTATTTCCGGGACGGCGCCCACAACAACCTGCGGGTTGCTGCTGGACCGCAGTTCCGCTTCTAAACAGCTCGATTTAGCACGATAAGCAGCCGGTACCCCGGCTGCTTTTCTTTTTTCTCGGGGACAGCGACAATCGTTGTCTATGAGAATGTGTTTGGCAGTTCTGCTGTGCGCTGCTCTCGCCGGCGCTGACATCACCCAACAAAAGAGCAACACCGAAGAGAACCTTCGTGGCATCAGCGCGGTTTCCTCCTCGATTGCTTGGGCAAGCGGCACTCACGGAACATATTTGCGCACTACCGATGGCGGCAAGACTTGGGTCGTCGATCATGTTCCGGGCGCCGAGTCGCTCGACTTCCGCGATGTCGAGGCCTTCAGCGCGAACGAGGCTTATCTTCTCGCAGCCGGTCCGGGCGAGCAGTCGCGGATCTATAAAACCACCGACGGCGGGAAAAACTGGGCTCTTCAATTCGCCAACAAAGACCCTAAGGGCTTCTTCGATTGCATGGCCTTTTGGGACCGCCAGCATGGTATCGCTGTGGGCGATCCGGTGGATGGAAAATTCCAGTTGATCAGGACAGAAGACGGCGGCAAGCAGTGGAATGCGATCCCGCCCGAGAAACTGCCGCCTGCCATCGAAGGCGAGGGTGCTTTTGCCGCCAGTGGGACCTGCATAGCGGTGCAGGGAAAGCGCAACGTCTGGTTTGGAACCGGCGGTTCAGTTGCGAGGGTCTTTCGCTCCCAAGACGCAGGGGCGACGTGGAGTGTGGCAGAAACCCCCATCGTGCATGGCGCGGCTTCGCAGGGCATTTTTTCCGTCGCGTTCCGGGACGAAAAGCACGGCGTGATAGCAGGCGGCGATTACAAGGAGCCGAATAAAGATATCGATTCGATTGCTGTGACCTCCAATGGTGGGAAGTCGTGGATCTTGTCGCGTATAAAGCCCCAAAAATACTTTTCCGCGGTCGCGCTCGATTCTGGGTGTTGTCGGACCCTAGTCACTGGTACCTACCAATTCGCATCAACCCTTGACCTCAAGGCAGAAAAGTGGGGGACATTCATCGAGCAACCTGCGCAGCTCAACGCAGTCACGCTCTCAAGGTCGAGGGAGGGTTTTGTCGCTTGGATAGTCGGAATGAAAGGCGCGATCTTCGTCGAGAGAGTGAAAGTGCTGGTCTTGCGATAACGATGTCCTCCTCAGCAAACAAGAAAAAGTGAGAATGTTAGAATTGCTGTGTGTGGGCGCGTAGCTCAGTTGGTAGAGCAACGCCCTTTTAAGGCGTGGGTCGATGGTTCGAATCCATCCGCGCTCACCAACTTCAGCTCCCAGTACTCAGGTTTCAGTTGCCAGTGATGGGGCGGGCGTCCTAGACCTTCGGTCCATAAACCTCAAGACGAATCTCGCTCCCAGCAGCACCGCCAGGATTACCGCATAGATCAGCGGATCCGTTATGTCTCTCTTGACCAGCCACCAGTAGTGGACGACAGCCGCGATGGCGCTGACATAAACCAGCCAGTGGAGTTTTTGCCAGTTTTTCCCACCCAATTTGCGGATCGACCAGGCCGTCGAAGTCAGTGCCAGCGGCACCATCAGCAGCCATGCGGTGAACCCTGCGGTGACAAAAGGTCGCTTATATACATCGGGCAATACCTCGGCCCAATTGAAATGATGATCCAGCCCCGCAAAGGTCAGCAGGTGGAGGCTGGCATAAAAAAACGCGTATAACCCCAGCATGCGGCGGAAGCGGATCAGGTCCGGAAATTTAGTCAGCTTGCGCAGCGGCGTTATCGCCAGTGACGAAAGCAAAAAAATGAGCGCCCAATCGCCGGTTGCGTGCTGATGAACTCGACCGGGTTGGCACCAAGGTCATTACGCAGGGTCTTCCACACCAGCCATGTCAGCGGGAGCAGCGCGGCCAGGAATACGACAACTTTGATGATCGAGATCAGTCGCGAACGGGACATCAATAGTATTTCCGCAGGTCCATACCGCTGTACATGCCGGCGACCAGCTTTCCGTATCCATTGAACATTTGAGTCGGCTTGCGGGCGGCAAACAAGCTTCCGCCGATCACGCGTTCGGTCGCCTGGCTCCAGCGAGGATGGTCCACTTCAGGGTTCACATTAGAAAAGAATCCATATTCGTTCGGCGCCATCGAGCTCCAAGTGTTTTGTGGCTGCTCGCTGACGAAACGGATCTTGACTATCGACTTTGCGCTCTTGAATCCATATTTCCATGGAATGTGCACGCGGACCGGCGCCCCGTTCTGATTAGGCAAGACTTCGCCGTAAAGGCCAAATACAAGAATGGTCAGCGGATGCATGGCTTCGTCCATGCGCAGACCTTCGCGATAGGGCCAATCGAGTACATTACCGGCGTGCGGCATCTGCTGACGGTCGAATAAGTGATGAACTCAACGTACTTTGCTTTCGACGTCGGCTCCGCCCGGTTGATCAGGGCACTTAAGCGGGAAGCCGATCCATGGGATCACCATCGACCACCCTTCGACGCAGCGATGCCGATAGACACGTTCCTCGAGTGGTGCAAGCTTCATCAGTGAATCGATGTCGATGGTCTGCGGCTTCTTGACTTCGCCTTCGACGGCCACCGTCCAGGGCCGCGTCTTCAGCGTGCCGGCGTATTGTGCCGGCTCGTCTTTGTCGGTGCCAAACTCGTAATAATTGTTGTAGCTGGTGATGTCTTTGAACGATGCCGGGGTCTGCGTATCGCTGTAAGCGCTCTTTCCAAAACTCAGTTTAGTAGCGGCGTGCGCAATCTCATCGGGTTGCGCTATCTTGAATGCCTCAAATCCGGCAAACGCTGCAGCACCCGCTAAAGCCATACCGGTCAGGAACTTACGCCTGTCGATACGCGCTCTTAGGAGTAACTTCAGAATAGGGAAGATTGATGTCGTCTGGTTTCTTGATCAGCATGAATGAGTCACCAGTATAAGTACGCAACCCGTGGGTGGGCGGATTTCGCCCTATAGATCAGACTCAGTGGGAGTGGAAAAGTTGCGACGATCGACTATTCGTAACGCAAGGCTTCGATGGGGTCGAGCGGCGCAGCTTTGCGGGCGGGATAGAAGCCGAAAAAGACACCAACAAACATCGAGAAGACCGCCGCCGCCAGGATGGCCAGCGGAGAAATAATCACTGCCCATCCTGCAAACGTGGTGATCAGGCGGACGACAGTGATTCCCAGCAAGATCCCGATCAGACCTCCGAACATGCTGAGCACCACGGCTTCGATCAGGAATTGCCGCTGCACATCTTCTTCTGTGCGCCGATCGCCATGCGGATGCCGATCTCGCGCGTGCGCTCCGTCACAGAAACCAACATGATGTTCATGATTCCGATGCCGCCGACGACAGCGCGATGCTCGCCACCGAATCCAGCAGCAGCGTCATAAGCCGCCCTTGTGCCTCGGCAAAATCAGCAATGTCCGCCAGGTTGCGGACGGAGAAGTCGTCGTCTTGCCCTGGCCTTATGTGGTGACGGTCGCGCAACAACGCCTCGATCTGCTGCTGCGCGGTGTAGCTCGCGTCTTTCGAGACTGCAGAGACCATCAGGAACCGCAGCCAGGTGTCGCCCGTGAGTTTTTTCTGATGTGTGGTGTAAGGGATGAAGACCTGGTCGTCCTGGTCGTCTCCCATGGCTGCCGACTGCCCTTTCGAGGCAGCAGTCCCACCACGCGGAACGGGATCTCTTGATGCGGATCACTTGTCCGATCGGATCGATGCTCCAAACAGGTTCTTGTGTACCGTCTCGCCGATCACCGCGACATTGGCCGCGCTCTGCACATCGTCTTGCGAGAACGGCGTGCCCGTTTGGAATGGCCAGTCGCGGATCTGAAAATACTGCGGCTCGGTCCCACGATGCGCGTGAACCAATTGTCATTCCCATAGACAACTTGGGAAGTGGTTTGTGTGCCCGGTGCCGCAGCGGCGATCGCAGGAGCTTCGCGCTGAATGGCAGTGAGATCGTCGTAAACCAAAGTCTTCGTCGCTCCCGAGCCCAATCGCAAGCCGCCGCGGTTCACGGTGCCGCTGGAGACGAACAGCATGTTCGATCCCATGGCTGCGATCTGGGCCTGCTGAGCTTCCTGCGCGCCTTGACCCACTCCCACCATGGCGATCACCGCGGCCACACCGATGATGATGCCTAGCATCGTGAGCCCAGAGCGCATTTTGTTGCGCGCCAGCGCACGGATCGCGATGCGAATGATAGTGACAATGTCCATTAGGGTTTTTCCTCCTCGGTTGCACGCCGGGGACGACCGGCTCATGCGAAACCTGGCCGCGTTCGGCGTCGTCCATAACGATCCCGTTGCCGGGTGAGAGTCAGGCCGACGACGCGATCCAGCTCCACGTGCGACTTCTCGTATGCCGTCATGGCGGTCACCAGGTTGGACTCAGCCTGCACCAGGTCGCGTTGCGCCTGCAATACCAGAAAATTCGTAGAGGCTCCCACTTGGAATTTCTGCTGCTCGGCTTCCAGGGTCTGTTGCGCAAGATCGCGGCCCGCCTGCGCGGCTTCCACTCGCGCGCGGTCCTGTTGAGCGTTGAATTGCGCGTTGTGGACCTCGATGCGGACCTGGTTCTCCAGCTGCTGTAATCTTGCCTGCGCCTGGCGAAGCTCGAGTTCCGAGCGCGTCTGGTCCGCCTGCGCAGCGCGGTTGCGAATGGGTATCGTGACATTCAGTCCGACGGATAAGAAGGGAAGTCCTTCCCGAACGCGGCATCAAATGCATCGCCGTAAGTAGCCCAAGAATGCATGGGAGCTGTTCCGGTTCCTGCCCACCGTCCCGCCAGCCTCCACCACCACCGCAGCCCAAGCCAGATCCCGGCGGGCAGAGTGCATTTGTAGAACCCGCGAGGCCGCTTCCGCCGTATGTTCCGAAAATATCTACTGTAGGAACAGTGCGTTGCGCGCCGAGGACTTAGTGATTCCGCGGTTGGTCAGGTCGATGCGCGCCTGCGCCAGCTCAGGGCGATGCGCCAGAGCGTCGGCAACCAGGTCCTGTATCGGCACCACCGGTTCCTCCGCCGGAACCTGCATGATGTCAGTCGGGTATGACTTCCGCGTGCTCGAGAAGTCATTGGTCACGTTGCGGGCGATCGCATTCTTCATCAGTAGTTGCTGAAGGTGCAGCGTGGATTGCGCGATGATCAGGTCTTGCCGTCGGGCCGCCAAGTCGCTCTTTGCGCGGACGATCTCGATCGGCGCCATCGTTCCTACGTCCACCTGCGCCTGGTTGTCACTCACTGTTTTTTCCGCGAGCGCTACCGAGCGCTGCTTGCACCTTTACTGCTTCGAAAGCGCTCACCAGGTCCCAGTAGATGTTTTGAAATCTGAGAGACTGTTGAGGTCACTTGCTGGCGAAAGGCGACATCGGCGATCTCGCGGTTGTTGCGGGCGATGCGGATGAACCGCAGATTCGGGCCGAAGGCCGAACCCGGTGAGAAGATGTTGCCGGAGTGTAACGCTCCAGTTCGCAGTGTAATTCGGATTCAGGAGAGAGCGGATACTGCTGGAATAGCTCTTCTCATTCGGGATCCCAAAGCCATGCTGGTGCCGCTTGCCCACGCTTGCGCGTAACCCATATTCACGAATCCGCTATGGGAAAAAAGAGCATTGGTTCCGCTTGTGACCGCGTTCGAGAGCGGCGTGTGATTGTCGTTGATCCCGATGTTCGAAGACGAATACGGGATCGATAGGACTCCACAGGCGCACCGACACCCGTCGTCGAACTGACCTGGCCGGCGACTCCCGTCGCCGCGCCGCCGGAGCCAACGCTCGTACCACCGGCTCCGCCTCCGCTCGAAGCGCCCGCGGTGCTTGATGCTGAGCCGCTGCCACCGCCACTCGTAGAACCGATGCCGCTACCGGTTCCCCCCGGGTGTGTTCTGCACCACGCCGGTTGAAACTCCGCGCGCCGCTGCGCCGGATTTGGTCCGCAGCAGATCCGTGTCGGCGATCGAGAGGTTGTAGCGCGCGATCACCAGGTCAAGATTGTTTTCAAGCGCCAGCGCAATCGCGTCGTTAAGCGAGAGCAACAGTTTGCCGTCTTTGATCACGCGGCCCATGCGCTCGGTGTTTTGAAATTCGGAGGAGGAACGCCGCGAGGCATGTAAGGGGAAAAAAGATCCGGAATATGCGAGTGAGGTTTTGAGTAGTCGGGCAGCGGGGACTGTCTTCGGCGTTTTCGTGTCGTCGCCGAATGCGATCGCCGACATCGTTGCCGCGCTGCACAGCAGGATCGTGAAAGGTTCTACGCATCATACTCTTGCCTGCCTCTCTGCGAATCAATCTTCGATCGTCGGCATCGTTCTTAAAACTTCTGCCGCCTTCAGGCTGAGTTGTGACCAAGTGATCTTTACTGATTCTGCCGTCGCGAAAGACGATGTTCCTCTTCGCATATTGAGCGATGTCTTGCTCGTGCGTCACCAGCACGATCTCAAGCCTTGCTCTTCATTGAGCGCTTGCAAGATCTCCATCACCTCGACTGATGTCCGGCTATCGAGGTTTCCCGTTGGCTCGTCTGCCAGCAAGATAGGCGGACGGTTCACTAACGCGCGCGCAATGGCCACCCGTTGCTGCTGGCCTCCGGATAGCTGGGACGGATAATGATGGATTCGATCTCCCAGCCCGACCATCCCAAAGCTTCCTGCGCGCGCTTGGAGCGTTCTTCTTTTGCGATATTCGCGTACATCGTCGGGAAGCTCAGCATTCTCCAGGGCAGTGGTGCGGCTCAATAGATTGAATCCCTGAAAAACGAAACCGATCTTCTGATTGCGAATACCGGCAAGCTCACGTTTGCTCAACGTGGATGTGTCCACGCCCTCGAGCCAGTATTGTCCGCTGCTGGGTTTGTCGAGACAGCCAATGATGTTCATGAACGTGGACTTGCCACTGCCGCTTGCGCCCATGACGGCAACAAATTCGCCGCGCTTGATCTCAACCGAGATTCCCCGCAACGCGTGCACTCGCGTCTCGCCTAGTTCGTAATACTTATGAACGTCTTGAACTTGTATCAGATGCTCGCCCGCAGCGGAACTCGCGCCCCATACGGCGTCTTGGGAAATGGTGGCCATCGCGTCGCGTCAGCGACCTCGCCCGCCGCCGGTCAGCGGTGAGCGGGTCGCGGTGCGCCTTGGCGGCTTTGGAGGCGCCGGTCACTATCTGGTCGCCTTCGTTCAACTGACCCTGCACGACCTGCGCGATCTCGGTGACGGTACGGTCCGTGATGCCGGTCTTATTTTTACCGGCTCAAGTGAATTATCAGAGTGGGAACTTCCAGAGTATGGCCTGATCGCCGCGACCATTGTTACGCGGTCCCTGAGCTTGGGCATCGCCTCCGGCGAACCGCTCCATTCCGCCACCTGCTCCTTGGCCTTGTCCGCGCCCGCCTCCACCAGCTCCGTTTCCAGCTCCTCTGGCGCCGCCGCCCGTGCCTCCCCCCTGCCTCCGCATGACGGGCCCGTAACCTTATATTGCTGGCACAACTCCGCGAGCTTCTTGGGATCGAGATCCGGCTTGTAACGCAATGCCATGTTGGAGACGCGCAAAACGTCAGTCGCCGATGAGACCGGGATCGTGACGTAAGCAGTCATCCCCGGGAAAAGTTTGGTGTCAGGATTATCAAAGTCCACGATGGTGTCGTAAGTGGTCACGTTCTGCACCGTCGTGGGATTCATCCGAACCTGCGATACATGTCCGCGGAAAGTCTCCTTCGGGAAAGCGTCTACCTTGAACGTAACTTCCTGTCCGGGCCGGATTCCACCTACGTCGGACTCGTCCGTCTTGGCGTAGACCTGCATCTTCGTCAGGTCTTCTGCGATGGAAAATAAGGTAGGAGCTTGCAGGGATGCGGCTACGGTCTGCCGACATCGACGCTGCGACTGACCACGGTGCCGTCGATCGGGGAGCGAATAATGGTGTGGTCCAGATTCGTTTGTGCCACGGTGAGTGCGGCTGATTTCTGATTCACGTCGGCAAGGGCCTGGTTGAGGTCTGCCTGAGCCGCCGCTACCGCGGCGTTCGCGGTGTCGGTGTTGGCACGCGCTACGTCCAGCTGCTGCTGACTGAAGACGCCTTTGGCAGCAAGCGTGGACGTGCGATCAAAATCCGCCTTTGCCTGCGAAGCAGTCGCGCGAGCCTTTTCCAAGTTGGCTCTGGCAGTGGCCGCATTCGCTCTCGATTTTTCCAGGTCCGCTTTCGATTGCAACAGCGCACCCTCAAACAGTGACGGGTCGATGCGCGCGATCACCTGGTTTTTTTTTACTTTGGAGTTGAAGTCAGCGTGCAGGCTCGGAGATGGTGCCCGAGACTTGCGATCCTACCTGCACGGTGGTGACCGCGTTGATGGTGCCCGTCGCATCCACCACCTGGCTGATGTTGCCTTTGGTCACCGCATCTTTGAAGTACTGCGCCTCGTTCTTGCGGCTAAAGCCGAACGATGCCAGCAAAATAATGGCGAGCACAACGGCCGCCAGGACAAGCCATTTCTTCTTATTCAAGGTCACTGATTCGCACCGGATCTGAAATATCGTTCACTCAATGAGGAAGGGAACCACCGATAATACCTTAGGTGTCTATGTTTTAGACGCAAGCCCTCTTGCTATTAGACGCCATCGCTGCGTTCTGCGTTGACAAAAAACAGGCCAGGCCGAAGCCTCGCCTGTTTTTGCAACCTGAGTTTAGAACGTCCAGAACAGGCCACCGCTGCCGGTGGTCTGGTTGAAGCGAGTGGACTGTTTGTTCGTACCGTTCAACCCGACCGGTGAGCCAGCCGCTGCGAATGAGCCGGTGACGTCCACGGTAGAGAAGCGACCGCCGAATTCCTGGAAGCTAGTCACATTCATGGCTTCAGCCTTGAATCCCCAATGGCGGCTCACGTAGAACTTCACGCCACCGGTGAGGTCTACCGCAAACCCTGTCGTGCTGGAATATTTCTTGCTCAGGAGCAAGGATTCATTGCCCAAGAGCCCAGTGCCTGACACGGTATTCGACAGTATCCCGATCTCCGGATTAGTGCCGAATCTCGCCACCCAATCCGGCGCCCACGTAAGGAACGATCCTGCTGTTGACGTGGAAATTGCGGTTTAGTTAACCAGGAACTGGTGCTGGATGCCTTGCGCTCTTCCGTCGCTTCTATGGTCAAAGACGAGAGCTCGACCGCCGATGTCCCCTCGCAATCGCATCCGCTGAAGAATGCGACCAGCCCGTTCTCGAGAGCCGCGTGATTGTCGAAGCGCGTACCTGTTCCAAGGATGTTGTAGATGAACGCGATCTGCCAGTTCGGCGTCCAGTTGTAGCCGATTTGGAATCCTGTCATCCAGCCGTCGCCCGGCTTCAGGCCGCCTTCAACCAGAGTTTCCGGAAGCTGACCCTTAACGAGGTGTCCGGGATACGGGCCGCCAGCGTTGTGGGTGAGAGAGGTGCTTGTAAAGTCACAGCCAGCGGGAGTTGTTTCGGCGCAGGTCGCCGACTCGGTGCCCCATGGTGCTCCATGCGCGCCGCCGAAGTTGATACCGAACTCCCATCTGTCGTTCATGCTGTCACGGTCGCCACTCGGCGCCGTGTAGCCATTGGTAGTCGCTCGTCCGCCGAGATCCCAGAAGACTCCACCGGAGAAGATTGCTTGATTAAAGCGTCCGCTCTGCGTTAAGCGGGCAGAAACCGGAAAGAGTCCGACATCTGTTGGGAAATTATCAGCGCCATGTCCATTTGTTACAGAGGTAGTCGTGAAGTCACCGAAGCTCATGACGTTAGTAAAATCAGCGCGGAAACCATAGTTCTTTCCGACGTACATCTTTGCGCCGGCAGCGAAGTCGAGTGCGAACGCGTTTTTGCCAGAACTAAATTTGCCTAGGTTGCCCGGGCTGTTGCTGTTGCTTTCGTCATTGGAATAGAAGAAGTTGAGTTTCGGACCGGCATACCAGCTCTCCAAGCCGCCGCCGAATCCAACGTAAGGAACGATTCGGCCAGTAAGGATTGAATTTACGGTTCAAATTCACCAGGTACATGTTCTGGTTGCCTTGAGGCGTGCCGTTTCCGTTATTGATGTAGGCGCCATCGCGGCGATTGAAGTCGCGTTCGCTATTTTGCGAAACCAGCGCCGGCTGGATCATCTCTTGGTTCACGAAACTCGTTCCTGTGCTGGCATGATTCCACATAAATTCCAGCTGCCATGCGGGAGTCAGGCTATAGCCAAGACGTAGTCCGTATAGGCCGCCGTTCCCGGGTTCGATACCACCAAACCTCTCGAAGACGCGAATGCCGCCGCTGCGTCCCGGGTAGATGCCGTTTTCATCGTGGGTGAGCGCTTGATTCATTTCGCATCCGGTCAAGGTTCCTGCTGTTGCAATCGATTTGCAGCTGGGTTCGTCGCTTTGACCAAAGTTTCCGCCCACGATCCCGCCTGCTTGCAAGGAGATGTCCCAGCGCCCGCTACCGGTCGAGGAGTAGTCGGAGTTCCAGGTTCCGCCCTGTCCAAAGCTGTAGAAGATTCCGGCTTGAGTCACGATCTGTGAGTAGTGGGCGTCGCCGGTCAGCCGGCCGCTTACTGGCATCAGTGCGCCGGGCGTTCCGAACAAGCCGCTTGTATCCACAGTTCCGAAGTCAGTACGGGAATCGCCGAAGCTGAAGACGTCCATTACGTCTGCACGAACGCCGAAATGGCGCGTCAAGTAATATTTCGCGCCACCGCCCAGGTCAAAGGCGAACGCGCTTTGGTTTCGCGCAGTCTTGAAAACATCGGCAACGCCGGGGGTGCCGGATCCACTGCGATCGAAGCGTTCCTGTGTGTCAGGTCCGCCATTCCAGCTGACCCACCCGAGACCAGCGCCGACGTAAGGCACAAAGCGGCGGGTAACGTGGAAATTTCGGTCGAAGTTGATCAAGTAAGTCGACTGCGTCCCGCTCGCGTGACCATCGTGGCCGCCCAGGACAAAAGCAGCTTTGTCTGATGCACCCTCACCCCGGTAGAATTCCGCCAGCGCTCGATCGAAGAGCCGTTGATTGCTGAAGTGTGAACCGGTGCCGCTCAGGTTCCAAATAAAGGCTACATCCCAGTTGGGCGAAAAGCTGTAAGCGACGCGCGCGCCTGTTCCCCATCCGTCACCGGGTTTCGTGTAACCAGTCGCAAGGTATTGCGGCAACATGTCGAGGGTGGCTCCTGGATATACCCCGGTACCGCCACGACCTAGATCGCCAAGTAGGGTCAAGTCGTTATACCCGCAGCCGTTGGTCAAGCCTGGTGCGCAACGGTATTGTCCCTGGCCCAGGTCGCGTCCATGAACGCCACCAAAGGTCCAGCTTAACTCCCAGTGATCCCAGAAATTTTCGTTGCTGTTACCAAACGTTCCTACGTTCTGATGTTCGTTCTGCCAACCACCGCCGAACGCCCAGAAGACGCCGCCCGTGAACGCGGTCTGAGAGAACTTGCCTGATTGACTAGTGGTCCCCGAGATTGGGAACAAAGCACCAGGCGTACCGAACTGCAGACCGCTGAGATCCACAGTGCTGGCCCGACTGCTCAGGCTGCCCGGGAAACTCCACACCTGCATCACATCGCCGCGCACACCGAAGTTCGGCGTCATATACGCCTTCACACCGGCCGAAAAATCAAAGGCGAAGCCTGTATCGGGACGCGAGTACTTAGTGATTTCCGTGGATTGAGTATTGGAACTGCGGCCAGTCTGTA
This sequence comes from uncultured Acidobacteriota bacterium, assembly GCA_963711965.1. Lineage (GTDB taxonomy): Bacteria > Acidobacteriota > Terriglobia > Terriglobales > Acidobacteriaceae > CAVQGF01. Next base: position 26,846 of record CAVQGF010000015.1, read on the forward strand.
CCACCGTATTCAACTTCGGTCCTGCATACCAGTGCACTGCGCCCAAGCCGCCTCCAATGTACGGAACGATCCGTCCCCCAGCATTGAAGTTCCGGTTGATGTTAAAGAGGAACATGTTCTGTTCGCCGCGCGGGTTTCCGTAGGCATGATCTAAATAGGCGAGGCGGTGATCTGGGGCGCCACCTTGTTGAAACCCGCCATTCAACAAAGCAATCCGATCTTGGGCAATATCGGCATTGGTGAACGCGGTGCCGGTATAAGCATGGTTGTAGATGAATTCCAGTTGCCATTTCGGATTGATGTTGAATCCGAAGCGCAGTCCCCAGAGCCCTCCGTTCCCGGGTTGGACCCCGCCGAAGCGCTGAAAGTTCCGGATGCCGCTGATGTTTGACTCGTAAAGTCCGTCATCATTCTCGATTCCGAGGTTCTGATTGACGTCGCAACCGTCGGTAAATCCGCCGCCCAGGCTCCCCGCCGAGGTGCATTTGCCGATGTCGGTCTTGCCCATGTTGCCGCCGATCACACCACCACCCTGGATGCTGATCTCAAAGCGGTGGGTCATCCAGTTGGTGGAAGACTTCGTCGCCGCATGTTGTGCCGGCGCCGCCGCTAATTTGGCGGGCTTAGAAGCTTTATCCGCTTTCGCCACAAGCGAGAGGTTGGAGTCGTTCTGTGCGAATGCACTCATGCTCAACAGCACGAACACCGCCAGTGCGGTGATGGTCAGCTTCTTGACGAGGTGCGACATGGATCCTCCACGGATCGAGCTCGAAATTGGGGGCCCTGCGCTTGGTGGCGCATTTCGACACTTTTGAGGGACGGTGGAAGTTTAGGGAGATTCTGGTTAGGTGTCAACGAAAAATTCGTAGTAAATCGCCTGAATTCTGGGGTTTACAAGTTAGGTAACGGTAAGAGGCGCGCCAAAAATAAAAAGGCGAGGCCGAAGCCTCGCCCGTCTCCGCAACTTCGATCAGAAGGTGAGGAAGATGCCACCCGTTCCGCTGGTCTGGTTGAAACGCGTGCTTTGCTTCAACCGTGTGCTGACCTGAGTGATAGCCCCTGGAGTCCCTAATGTGCCCGAGGCATCGATGGTGAGCGAGCGGCCAGTGAATTCCTGGAAACTGGTCACGTTCAACATGTCTGCACGAATTCCCCAGTGTCTCCCGACGTAGTACTTAAGACCACCAGCAACGTCGAACGCGAAGCCGGTGGCGCCGGGAAATTGTTTGGCGAAGACTGTAACGCCAGGTGCGCCGCCACTTACACCGCCTTGCGACGTTACGACGACCGCTACTGCGTGTGGGTTATTGAACCAGCTCTCCGCGCCAAGGCCAGCTCCGACGTAAGGAACAAGACGCTTGTTGGAACGGAAATTACGGTTCAAATTCACCAGGTACTGGTTTTGGTTTCCCTTGGCGTCTCCGTTGAAGCCATTCAAAAAGTCAAAACCTCGCGGAGTATTGCAATCGCAGCCGGTAAAGAATGAGGCCTGCGATTCCTCCAGTAAGGCCTTGTTCACGAAGCGGCTCCCAGTTCCAAGGTGGTTATAGATGAATGAGAGCTGCCAGTCGGGATTCAGATTGAACCCGATCTGCATCCCGCTTGTCCATCCGTCGCCGGGTTTGATGCCGCCGTTAGCGAGAAAATCTGGCATGGTAGCTAGAACGTGGCCAGGGATCGGGCTTGTGCCCGCATTATGGGAGAGGATGCTTCCCGGGTCGCAACTTCCTGTGACCACCTCCGAACAAGAGGTAGCGGCCGGACCCCATGTGGCACCGTGCACGCCACCATAGTTGAACGACAGCTCCCAGCGGTCATCCTTACTATCGCGATCACCTTGCGGCTGTGCATAGCCCTTAGCATCCATGCGCCCGCCGAGAGTCCAGAAGACACCAGCGGAGAAGATCGCCTGGTTGAGGCGCGCATCCTGGCTAAGGCGGCCGGAGATCGGCACCAGAGCGCCCGGCGTACCTAAGAACCCGGAGATATCGTCGGTCTGAACAGTCTGGCTGAAATTCGGGAAGCTCATGACGTCAGTGAAATCAGCGCGCAAGCCGAACGAGTTGGTCATATAGACCTTCACGCCAGTCTGCAGATCGAACGCAAAGCCTGTGTCGCCGCGCGAATACTTGGTGATCGCAGCCTCATCTACTCCCGGCTCGGGAGCGGTGTCGGCAGGTTGAATTTGGGAGTCGCGTACCAGGATTCGGCGCCGATACCCGGCTCCCACGTACGGTACAACCCGGCCAGCCACATTGAAATTGCGGTTGAGGTTGACCAGCCACATGTTCTGGTCACCGCGCGGAGAGCCGTCGTCTTCACCCACAAACGATCCACGTTTTCCGACATTGCAACTACCGCCGCAGCGGCTCGCTGCCTGAAACGACCCTAGCTCGCCGGCGACAGAGGAATCATCAGTGAACGAGGTTTGAGTCTGAGAATGGTTCCAAACGAATTCCAACTGCCATGCCGGGCTGAGGTTGAAGCCTAAACGGAAGCCGTAGAGTCCCCCGCCGTTTCCGGGAGTGACGCCGCCATTGCGGAGGAAGGTTCGCAAGCCTCCGAGAGCGCCAGGGTAGATGCCGTCCGCGTTGCCGGAGTCGATCTTGAGCGATTGATTGATGTCGCAACCATCCCTGCCATCACTGGTGATGGAGGCGCAATTCAGGTGCTCACGCTCTCCGAGATTCCCAGCTACGATCCCGCCCACTTGGAACGAAAGCTCGAATCGCCCCGCGTGCGCTCCCGTTCCGGGGGCATTCGGATCAGAATGTTGCCAAGTCCCGCCTTGCCCAAAGCTGTAGAAGATTCCGGCTGTAGACACGATCTGCTGCAAATGATTGTCTTGTTTCAGGCGGCCGCTCAAAGGAACGATAGCGCCCGGGGTGCCATACTGGCCGCTAGTGTCGAACGAGGCAAAGTCAGTCCTGAAGTCGGTGAAGCTGTAAACGTCCATCACATCAAATCGAACGCCAAAACGACGGGACAGATAAAATTTGCCGCCGCCTGCAAAATCCAACGCGAATGCCATCTGGTTCTTCGTGTTGCGTGTGAAGTCAGCCACATTCGGGAGATTGGAATCGGGCGTCGAAGTGCGGACGTGGACCGCAGGGTTGTTGTTCCAGGCCTCCCAGCCAAGACCGGCGCCAAAATACGGAACGAAGCGGCGGCTCACATGGAAGGTGCGGTTTACGTTAAACAGATACATTGACTGGTTGCCGCGAGCTGTGCCATCGCGTCCATTCAGGTAATCCCAGGTGCGGTTCGGATCGATGCCTACGCTACCCGCATTCATAGCTTGCTGCGCTGAATCAAGCTCTGCCTTATTGCTTAGCGAAGTGCTTCCGCCGGTCACGTTCCACGTGAGCGCTAGTTCCCATTTTGGGGTCAAGGCGTAAGAAAGTCGCAGCCCACTCGTCCAACCATCGCCCGGATTCAAAGTCCCGCTAGTCATGAAATGGTTGAATGAAGGCTCGATCAGCCCCGGCTCAACTCCACCATTGAGAAATCCGTGGGCCAGGGTCGCGGTGAAATCGCATCCTCCTGAAACATTAGGTGTACAAGTAGACGCGTTGTGACCGTTTCGTATCCCATGAACGCCACCGAAGTTGAACGAAAGCTCCCAGTGGTCCCAGAAATCATCGCTTGCAAAATTACCCGCTCCGGAAGGTGGATTGTTCCAACCGCCGCCGAATGCCCAGAAGACGCCACCGGTGAATAATGTCTGGTTGAATCTGCCGCTCTGTTTGAAATTCGCGGATATTGGCACCTGCAGGCCTGGAGTTCCGAATACATCGCCGCCTATTTCTGTACTGCGAGAGATGTTTGTGAATTCGGGATAGCTCATCACGTTCATCACGTCCCCGCGAACGCCGAAATTCGGAGTCAGATAAACCTTCGCTCCTGCCGCCACGTCCCATGCGAAACCGGTCGCGCTGCCGGAGAACTTGCTGAATTGCGCCGTCGACGGGGATCCATTCACCGAGAGCAAGTTGAATTTCGGGCCTGCGTACCAGCTTTCCGCTCCCACACCCGCGCCCAAATAGGGCACCACACGCCCGCCCTGATTAAACGTTCGGTTCAAATTGAACAAGTACATGTTCTGATCGCCGTGGGGTGTTCCATCGAAGCCGTTGATGAAAGTTTCGTTGTGCGGCCCGTCTCCGGGAAATCCATGGGACTGATACGAAATAAGTGCGCTATTTGCCACGTTTAGATTAGTAAAGCTCGTGCCTGTAGTCGCGTGGTTATAGACGAACTCCAACTGCCACTTCGGCGTGACATTGAAGCCCAATCGCAGTCCGAGTACCCCGCCATTGCCTGGGCGAACGCTTCCAAACCTCTGGAAATTTCGGAGTCCACTCATGGCTTCCGGGTAGAGTCCGACCGTGCCGGTGACGTTGTGACTCAGAAGGAGATTGGCGTCGCAACCATCTGCCCCGTTCGTAGCCGCCGAGATGCATCGCCCGTTCTGTGGCTGACCGAGATTCCCTCCCGCAACGCCGCCGCCCTGGAAACTGATCTCAAAGCGGTGAGTCATCCAGTTCTGTGACGACTTCGTCGCCGCATGTTGTGCGGGCGCAGCTGCGGCCTTCGCCGGTCTAGAAGCTTTGTCTGCTTTCGCCATCAGCGAGAGGTTGGAGTCGTTCTGTGCGAATGCACTCATGCTCAACAGCATGAACACCGCCAGCGCGGTGATGGTCAGCTTTTTGACGAGTTGCGACATGAATCCTCCGGAGATTTCATGAAAGTCAAAACGCGCTAATTGACGCATTTCGACGCTTTTCTGGATGTCCGAAAGTTTAGAGAGCTTTTTCTTAAGAGTCAAACAAAAAATCCGATTAAATGACTTAGCTTGTGTGATTTAGGGACTAGTTACCCGATGCCCGTTTGGACTCGGATGGCGGTACAGTGCTAACGGCCACAGGAGTACAGAGGAGTCCCTTTTTAGCTATTGAAGTACGCCGGTGAACGCAATTTGGTGGGGTCCGGCCGGTCCGCCTTGGTCCCCAACCTTACTCAGCGCACCGGTCGAAGGATTGATAGAGAATACCGAAACGTTGGCACTGAGCTTGTTTGGTACGTATAGGAATTTGCCGCTGGGATCGCATCGCACCTGGAACGAATTATTTCCCGTGTCGCCGGTACCGATGTTTCCCGCCCGCCGTCGATTGATTCACCGAAAAACCGCTGACCGTTGCTGATCCTGTATTGGCGGCGAAAACGAACTTTCCATTGGGCGAAACTTCTACGCTGTGCGGCGATGACAGAACTTGCGGCCCATTACTGGGCGAGGAGAGTGAACCGTCGGCGGGATTGATGGAATAGATGGCGACCGAGGTCAAGCCCGACGTAGAGCCCACGGCATAAAGAAATCTTCCCGAAGGATCCACTTTCACTCCGAACGCCCCAGTCAACCCCATCTGGCTTCCCGGCACCTGAGTCAACGTGCCATTTGCATTGATCTTGTAGCCGGTGACTCTGTTCGTACCGTCGTTGGCCGTGTAGACGAAGCGACCGGTAGGATCAGCGGTGATGTCGCGGCTTGCGGTGCCGGTCTCGCCGGCAGATAGATTGCGGGCGATCGCACCTGTGCTCTGGCTTACGGTGAACTGTGAAATGTTTGTAGAGCCCTTATTCGCGGTGTAGGCAAATCGCCCTGAAGGGTCGATGGCGACCGCGAACGGCGAAGTGCCTGCTGACGCGGAATTCACGAACGTGAGTGCGCCGGCATTGCTGATCTTGTACGAGCGCACGGAGCTGCCACCGAATAGTCCGACCAGCAGGATTTTTCCGCGAATGTCGGTGGCGTCGGAACGCGAGTCTGCCAGCCCACCCACGCCTCCTGCGATCGACGCCAGGGCACCGGTCGAGGTGTTTACCGAAAACGCCGAGACGTTGCCGGAGTCCTGTGCAACGTACGCGAACTTGGGGATATAGGTGACAGCGCTTGCGCCTTGGATGACGACCATCCCTGCAGGACTGACTCGCGCCCGTACCGTTGCGCTTGTCGCTGTGACTGCGGTCAGCAAACCGGTGCCGCCATTCACGCTAAAGATAGAAACGTCGTTCGAGCCGCTGCTGCCGACAAACACATATTGTCCAGAAGGATCCATGGTGATGGTGGATGGCGATCGAACGGGTGTAACCACAGGAAGAGTCAATGTGCCTAGCGAAGAAAGCTGGCCATCGATCTGGCTCACGCTGAACATCGAGACGCTTCCGCCCGAGTTGGCAACATACGCATACGTACCGGCGGGATGGACAACGATGGCGTTCGGCCCCGCTCCGGTTACCGCTGTTCCTGTGTTGGCAAGTGTGCCGGAGTTGAGGTCGATCGTGTAACTGGTGACCGATGGGGTCCCCACATCATTGTTCACGGCGTAAACGAATCGCGCGCTACGATCTGCAGCAAGAGCCACAGGGTTTGTTCCCGAACCAAACGGGGAGCTGCCTAGTGTGGAGAGCACGCCTGTATTCGGGTCAATGGAGTAGCCGCTGATGTTTGCGCTTGTTTTGTTGGCGGCATACAGATACTTGCCGCGAACATTTAGCAAGCCGGAAGGCAAGACACCGGTTGCGATATTCGACGAACTCGACAACCCACCCGTGACCGGGTCAATGTCGAAGGTCGTGACCGTCTCATCGCCGCCGTTCGCGACGAACAGGAATTTCCCGCTCGGGTCGACTGACAGCGCCTTGGGGGCTGCCCCAGCCGTCGTTCCAGTTGCAAATGGCGAGCCGGGCATCGGATTCAAAAATCCATCACTGGCAATGGTGTATCCAGAGACGCTTGCAGACCCGCTGTTCGCGACGTATAGGAATTTGCCGGCAGTATCGGTCGCGACGGCTGAAGGTGATGCACCCGTCAATGCGTATCCGTTATGGCGAAGCTGTCCGGTCGTGAGATCAAGGGTGTAACCGGAAACCGTGTTGTCGCCGGAATTTGCGACATAAGCGAACCGTGCGACGGGAGTCACAAAAGTCACCGTCGGCTGAGTACTCAAAACGGTCTGCCCCCCGCCAGGGTTCGCGGTCACGGTGATGGTCTTCGCTTCCGCCGCCGTAGAAGCGATGTTGCCGAAGTATTGTCCGTTCGCGTCGGTAATGCCGGGCGAACTCAGAATGTTGCCGGTTCCGGTCGCGGCTAGGCTTACCGTCTGCCCGGGGATTGCATTTCCGAATGCGTCCAACAATTGCACCGTGATAGCTGACTGACTGGTTCCGTCGGCGAGGACCCCAGTCGCTGGACTTGCGATCGCGGTGCTCGAGCCCGCGCTCAAAGTGGAAGTATCAGCTACGAATCCTACCGTCGGTTGCGCACTCAGCGCAAAGAGATTGCCGCCGGGATTCAGAGTTACCGTCGCCGAGATCGTCTTCAACTCCGCTTTCGTGGACTTGATGGTGAAGGTGGCAATGCCGGAACCATTGGTGATCGCTGGTGCGGAAATAGTGTCGCCGGTTCCGCTGGAAGCGACCTGCACGGTTTGTCCGGACACTCCCGCACTCGCCGAATTCTTCAATGTCACTGTGATGGTTGACGTCGCAGCGTTGTTCGCCAGCACATTTGTATTCGGCACAGCTACCACTGTCGAGCTTCGAGTCGTCCACCGGCGTGATCACGAAATTCGAGGAACCTGATGTCCCTCCACCCGGCGCAGGATTGATCACCGTCAACGTGTATACGTGCGCGCTCGCAGTTTCACCTGAGAGACAGTAGCCGTGATCTGCGTTGGCGATACGAAGTTGGTGGGGATATTGGTCCCGTCGAGCTGCACCTGCGCGCCGGGAAGGCCTGGAACGAAGTCGGTTCCACTCAGAGTGATCATCGTCGCGGCCGGAGTTCCCGCCGTGAGCGCGTTGGGCGTAACCGTACTGACCGTCGGAACAAGATTCTGCACCGTGAAAGGCGCGGCGTTCGAGATAGCAAAGCTCGTGACCGTCACATTCCCCGTGCTCGAGCCCGGCGGCACCACTACGTTTAACGCAGTCGTCGACGCTCCGACCACACTCGCGGCTATTCCATTGAAGTCGACGTGATTGTTTCCCAATGTCGGGTCGAATGCGACTCCGGAGATGGTCACCGTCTGTCCCCACGCACCGGTCGAGGGAGTGATGTTGACGATGCTCGGAACCCCAACGTTGATCGCAATCGGTGTGGTGGGTGTTAGCGTGGTACCCAATGCGGCCTTCACGTTCAAGCTGTATTGGCTGACTGGCGTCCCGTTGGCAACGTTGACTCGCAAATTAGTGTTCGTTCCGAGATTCGTGGGAGTAACAGAAAGCGTAGCTGTGTTGGTCGGGCCGAAGCCGCACGTGATGCCGGTGGGCAGCGGCGTCACGCAGCTCAATGTGACAGCGCCCGTAAAGCCGTTGAGCGCCGTCGTGGTCACCGTGTAGTTCGCCTGTCCGCCATTGCTTAGGACTGCTTGAATCGCGGAGCTAGCTCCCACCGAGATGCTCTTCACGTTCACAGTCACACTGGCGTTTCGCGATTCTCCGCCGTTGCTTCCGGAAACTTGCACCGAATAACTTCCCGGCGCCGCTGAAGCAGTAGTGGTAACCGTCAGAGTCTGCGAGGTGCCGGCATCCCGCTGGCGGGGAAGGTACATCCAAGTCCGGTCGGCGAACCGACAACTGTGCAAGATAGAGCCAAGGTGCCGGAAAAACTATTGAGCGCTTGCAGCGAGATCGAATCGGTCACGTTTGATCCCGCATTCACGAAAATTGATGCACTCGTTGGCTGCAATTTGAAATCCTTCACCGAGAGCGTGACGTTTGTGCCCGGTTCACACCGTCACCGCTGCCAGTAATCGCGACCGTTGCATTCGCTGCGGGCGTGCTACCCGCAATGGTCTGCAGAGTCACGATGGATTGATTATTGAGCGTGATCCCGGGCGTGACCTGTGCCGGATTTGGGGTGCAGGTGACACCAGCAGGCAACGCGCCGCAGCCAACCGTGATCGGGTCCGTCATCCCGCCGAAGGGAGTGAACGTCACGGTGAAGGTGGTGGAGTTTCCATTGGTCACGTTCTGCGTTGTTGGCGTGACGGCTTGCGTAAAGTTCGGTCCCCAGGTCATCACAGAGAGCGGCTGCTGATGGATCAATGTGCCTGCGGTTGCCTTTACCTGCAGGTTGTAAGTATTCACGGGCACGGTGCTCGCCGCGGTCACCGTGAGTGTCGAGTTTAGTCCGCCGATGGTTGGAATACCCGACGGCGGTGCGAAAGCGCAGGTGACGCCTGCGGGCTGCCCGGTACAAGTGAGCGCAGTCGAAGTGTTGAAGCCATTCTGCGCCGTCAGCGTCACGGGGACGGTCACTGTGCTCGATTGTCCAGGAGGCGGCCGCGGAATAGTGATCGCGCCGGCACCCAACCCAAGCGCGAAGTCTTTAATGTTGACGGTGAAGCTGGCCGTTTTCGATTGTGCCGAGTTCGTTCCGGTGACCTGCACGGTGTAACTGCCGAACGGCGTGGTACCCGCCGTCGAGCTGATGGTCGCCGTTACGCTGGCGCCGGTCGAAGTCGCCGCCGGATTTACGTTGGAGAGCGCACAATTGGTTCCCGCGGGCGCGCCCACGATCACGCAGCCTAGATTTACAACTCCGGTAAAGCCATTCAAGCCCTTCACCAGGATAGTGTCGGTGATGTTCGTCCCAACGTTGGTGAAAACTGTGGCCGTGTTGGCCGTGACGGCGAAATCCTTCACCGAGAGCGTCACGTTGGTTGAGCGGCTCAGATTGTTGAGTGCGGCGCTTACACCCGAGATTGCGACCGTAGAGTTCGCTCCTGGCGTAGTTCCGAATGTGGTTCCAAGCGTGACCACCGATTGATTGTTCGGTGTCGTCCCCGGAGTCACGACCGCGGGAACCGGGGTACAAGTCACGCCCAAAGGCAACGTGCCACAGCCGACGGCAATGTCGTCGGTCATGCCGCCGAACGGGCTATAGGTGACGGTGTACTGGGTCGAAGATCCCGCAGTCACGTTCTGCGTTGTTGGCGTGACGGCTTGCGTAAAGTTATGCCCCCACAGGGTGACCGTGATCACTTGCTGGCGGATCAGTGTTCCCGCAGTGCCTTTCACGGTGATGATGTGGGGGCCGGGTGCTGCGGTGCTGGCGCCGGTGAGTGTGAGCGTGGAATTGATGCCGGCCATGGTCGGCACTAGCGATGCCGGCGCGAAGGCGCAGGTGACTCCTGCGGGCTGTCCGGTGCAGCTGAGAGCAGTCGAGGTGTTGAAGCCGTTCTCAGCCGTTAATGTCACCGGAACCGTCACTGTGCTGGATTGTCCTGGTGGCGGTTGCGGGATGGTGATCGCACCGGTACCCAATCCGAGCGCGAAGTCTTTGATGTTCGACGGTGAAGCTGGCCATCTTGGATTGGCGGTAGTTTGTCCCGGTGACCTGCACGGTGTAAGTGCCGGAAGGGTGTTGTAGCCGCGGCTAGAGGTGATGGTCGCTGTGACGCTGGCGCCGGTCGAAGTGCCGCGGGGTTGGCATTGGAGAGCGTGCAGTTGGTTCCCGCGGGCGCGCCCACGATCACGCAGCCTAGATTCACAAGCTCCCGGTAAAGCCATTCAGGCCTTTCACCAGGATGGTGTCGGTGATGTTCGTGCCGACGTTGGTCGTGACCGTCTGCGTGTTCGCGGTCACGGTGAAGTCTTTCACTGAGAGAGTGACGTTGTTCGAGCGGGTGACGCCGATGGCGGCACTGTTACCCGAAATGGCGACGGTTGGGTTCGCGGAGGAGTAGTGCCCGAAGTTGTCGTGAGCGTGACGACGGATTGGTTCCCAGGCGTTGTGCCGGGAGTGACGACTGATGGAACCGCGCCGCAGGTCACGCCCAGCGGTAACGCGCCGCAGCCAACCGCGATGTCATCGGTCATGCCCCCGAACGGGGTATAGGTGACGGTGTACTGCGCCTACAATTCCCGCAGTCACATTCTGCGCAGTCGGCGTCGCCGCTTGGGTGAAGTT
>CAVQGF010000016.1:0-13669 GCA_963711965.1 uncultured Acidobacteriota bacterium
GCAAAGCGCCTGATGGCTTCCAGCGCCGCACCTACGCAAGACCTCCCCAAAATGAGTCTTCTGCAGCACCTGGAAGAGTTGCGCAAGCGCATCATCATTTCGGTGCTCGCGGTCATCGGCGGCTTCCTCGGTTGCTGGTGGAAAGCCGACGTTATTTACGGGTACATGCAGCGGCCCATCACCAAGGTGCTGACGGCGCACCACATGGATCCGCTGCTTGTTTACACCTCGCCCACCGAACCATTCAACATTTATATGAAGGTGGGCTTGATCGGCGGCATCTTCGTGGCGTCACCGATCGTCCTGTATCAGCTGTGGTTGTTTATCTCGCCGGGACTCTTCCGCAACGAGAAGCGTTACGTGCTGCCGTTCATGTCATCGACGGTGCTGCTGTTCCTTGCGGGAGGGGCATTCGGATACTTCATGGTGTATCCGGCGGCACTGAAGTTCCTGATCGAGTATCCGGGCGATCAATTCCGGGCGCTGATCACGGTGACGGAGTACACCGACCTTTTTCTCACGATCATGCTGGGGCTGGGGATGGTTTTTGAGATGCCCATCGTCATCTTCTTTCTAGCGTTGATGGGCATCGTGGACGCAGGCTGGCTGTGGCGCAATCTGCGCTATTCGATCTTGGTGATCTTTATCATCGCTGCCATCGTGACGCCGACAACTGACATCTTGAATATGTGCATCTTTGCCGCACCCATGATCGTGCTGTATCTGTTCAGTATCGGGGTGGCGTGGCTGGTTCACCCGAAGCGGCGTAAAGCTATTGAGGCGAAAAAGAACGCATGAGAGTGACTCCAGCATCGTGGCTCATATTGCTTTTGTTGACGAGCGGGTGCGCGCAGAGCAAACCTGCTGAGGCGCAGCCAGCCGTGGCCGACACGAAACCGGTTGCGCCTTCTAGCCCGGCGATTCCGGCGCAGGTGAGCTCACCGTATGTCGATGGCAACAGCGCTTTCAAATACGTGAAAGAAATCGTTGCGATCGGGCCGCGTGCACCAGGGTCCACTGGTCATAAAAAAATAGAGAGCTACATCAAGGGCCATCTCAAGGGCGACACGGTGGAGAACGACAGCTTCACGGCGAAGACTCCAGCGGGCGAATTCGCGCTCAACAACATCATTGCGAAATATCCGGGGACGAAGGATTGCATCTTCGTAGTCGGATCGCATTACGAGACTAACTATCCGCTAAAGAATTATGTCGGTGCGAATGACGGTGGCTCGACCAGTGGATTGCAGCTCGAGCTCGCCAATCAGTTGCGCGGTAAAAAACGCGAGGGCTGCAGCGTGTGGATAGTCTGGTTCGACGGAGAAGAGGCATTCAAGGAATGGTCAGCTACTGACAGCTTGTATGGCAGTAAACATCTGGCTGAAAAATGGAAGGCAGACGGTACGGCGAAGAAGATCAAGGCGCTGATCCTGCTCGACATGATCGGAGACGCCAATCTGAACGTGGATCGCGACGACAACTCCGACCCCAAACTGCTGAACACGATCTACGATGCGGCCACTCAGCTTGGTTACCAGTCACACTTCTTCGCTCGCGAACTGGCGATCGAAGACGATCACATTCCATTCAAGACCATCGGAGTGCCCGTGGCTGATCTGATCGACTATGACTATGGCTACAACAACTCGTTCCATCACACTTCGGAAGACACGCTCGACAAGCTGAGCCCCAAGAGCCTGCAGATCATTGGCGACGTGGTGCTCAATACGCTTCAGCGGCTCGACGCGCAGTGATCAAGCGGCTTTTTTGACGTCAGGGCGTTTGGGCGCGAGGTAGATCTCGCCTTTGCGCTCCTCTATCTCGACCACGTCGAGCTTCCGCTCTGCCGGACCCGCGACAACGCGGCCGGTCGTAATGTCGAACTGCGACCCATGCCAGGGGCACTGCACCTTGCAATCGATGAGAGCCCCGTCGGAGAGTGGCCCGCCGCGATGGGTGCAGCGATCTTGCACGGCGTGAATGCCATCAGCGCATTTGCCGAGCGCGATTCGTTCGCCCGTAGGGCCGACCTTCGCCAACATCATCTGACCCAATGCCAGTTCGCCGACGTTAGCGACGGGGTGTCCGCGGTCGGGTATCTCACGTTCCAGCAAGCTGCTGGCATTCGCATAGCGGCGATCGACGCCGATCTGATTGCGATATGCCAGAGTCCCGCCTAGCCATCCGGAGACACCGATTCCAACGATTCCAAGAAGCGAGAGAAGGAGCGAAAGGTTATCAGGCCTCGCATCCGGTCCGCCTCGACGCCACGCAACAAAGATAAAGAGCAGCAGCGCCGCCACATTGATCCCGCCGTGCAAGTAGCCGCGACTCCTTGCGCTCGATTTCGGAGGCACTGCGCCAAAGAGGTCGATCACGCCAGGAACGGCTGCAAGGGCAGCGCCCACGCATCCGCCGATCACGGCGAAGAATCCAGCAGCCGCCAGCGAAGGATTATTACGGCCCCGGGCCAAGAGATCAAAAACAAAACTGCCGGTCCAGAGTCCGATCGGCAGTGAGACCAGAATGGGGTGCAAGGGGTGAGACGAGATACGTGCTTTCGATCGCATGGCAGCAACTCCTATAGATATGGATACGCCCGGCAGAGCGTGAGATGGCCGCAGGAAGAACGATTGTGTGATCGTGTGAAGGACAAAGTGCTTCCTACTTTGCGTGGTCGTCCTTATAATTCAGCCGCCATGAAAAAGCCCTTGCTACTTGTAGCCCTGCTCGCCTCCGCTGCCTTCGCACAGAAGCCAACCACTACACAACACTTGATGGCCGAGGCACTGAAGCCATCGCCGATCCAGGAAAATCTGCGCGTGCTCACGGATGAGATCGGCGGGCGGGTACCCGGAACTCCTGCGATGGAGAAAGCGATCCGTTGGGGCTTTGACGCATTCAAGGCGGCGGGTGCGGACGACGTGAAGGTTGAGAGCTACACCATTCCGCACTCGTGGCAGGAAGGTGCCACCCGCCTTTCCGTCACCTCGCCGGCACAGTTCAATCTTCGCGCGGTGTCCGTGGGGTGGGCGCCGACCACCAATGGAGCGGTGAAGGCGCGTGTCGCTGACGTCGGAAAGGGCGACGCCGCAGGGTTCTCTAAGGCGGGTGATATCACGGGTGCGCTCGTTCTTGTCCACACGGAAACCATGAAGACGTGGGACGACCTGTTCGCCGAATATCGTAAGGCGCCTGCGATCCTCGATGCCGCTATCAAGGGCAAGGCCGCAGGGATCGCCTTCATCTCAACGCGCGAACGCGACCTGCTCTATCGACACATCAATACAAATCACGGCGAGATCGATGGCTTGCCGATCGTGATCGTGGCTCGTGAAGACGGAGAGCGGCTAGCCCGACTCGTAGCCAAAGGCGCACCAGTCGAAGCGGAGTTTGATCTGCCGAACAAGATCGGCGATGCGTTCCAAGCTGCCAACGTGGTGGCTGAGATCAAAGGCAGAGAGAAGCCCGATGAGTATGTGCTGCTGGGCGCTCACTTGGATTCATGGGACCTCGGGACCGGCGCACTCGATAACGGATGCAACGCTGCTTTGGTGATCGACGCGCTGCGCGCGATCAAGGCTTCCGGAGTACAGCCGCGCCGTTCGATCCGCTTTGTGTTGTTCACGGGAGAAGAGCAGGGCACGCTGGGCTCGCACGCTTATGTGACATCCCATCGAGATGAAATGGACAAGATTGCCGGCGTGCTCGTCTTCGATGAAGGAACCGGGAAGGCAACCGGATTTTCCGTGGGCGGCCGCAAAGACGTAGTGGCACCAATGACCACAATGGTTGCGCCGTTCAAGACGTGGGGTGCGACCAAACTCACCACCGACGCCTTCGTTGGGACGGACAATCTGGATTTCCTACTCGAAGGCGTTCCCAACCTGGTCGCAAACCAGGTCGAAGCCAATTATCTGGAGAACTATCACGCGAGTTCCGACACCTACGACAAGGTGGATTTTGACCAGCTCAAGAAGCACGTCGCCATCGCGGCAGCACTCGTCTACGAGATTGCTGATGCGTCGCAACCGCTTGGCCCGCGGCAGAACCGCGATCAGGTCGAGGCGCTGGTGAAAGAGACTCATCTCGACGATCAGCTCAAGGCCTTCGGCATGTGGCAGGAGTTTGAAGAAGGCAAACGCGGTAGAGCGCGCTAAGCGATAATCAAGTGATGCAGACGCACTGGAGCTTCTGGCTCGGCTTCAATCTTTTTGTTGTGGTGATGCTGGCCCTGGATCTCGGCGTCTTTCATCGCAAATCTCACCAGATTAAATTCAAAGAAGCCCTGGGATGGAGCGCATTCTGGATCTCGCTCGCACTCGGCTTCGCAGTGCTCCTGGCGTTCTGGCAGGGACGCCAACACGCGCTTGAGTTCGTCACAGGGTATGTGATCGAAGAGTCACTGAGTGTGGATAACCTCTTCGTCTTTCTTGTCTTGTTCCGCTACTTCAAGGTTGAAGCGCAGTATCAACATAAAGTCTTGTTTTGGGGCATCATCGGTGCGCTGGTCACGCGCGGCATATTCATCATCGCTGGTGTGCAGCTGATCCAGCGTTTTCATTGGATCATTTATGTGTTTGGCGTGTTCCTAATCTTCAAGGGGATCACGATGCTACGCACGGAGGGGAGCGATATTGAGCCAGAGAAGAACTTCTTCCTGCGGCTGCTACGCCGGTTCATTCCCGTGACTGATCGGTATGAAGGTGGGAAATTTTTCGTACGTCGCGGCGCGAAGCGCTACGCGACACCTTTGTTTATTGTTTTGTTGGCCGTCGAGTTCACTGATGTTGCGTTTGCGACCGACTCGATCCCGGCGATCCTGGCAATCACCAAAAACGCATTCATTGTTTATACATCGAACGTCTTCGCCATCATGGGATTGCGATCGCTGTTTTTCGCCTTGGCGGGGCTGATGGACGTGTTCCACCACCTGCACTACGGCCTTTCGGCACTGCTGATCTTTATTGGATTGAAAATGTTGACCTCGGAGCACTACCCGATCCCGATCCATATAGCGCTTGCGGTGGTCGCGGGAATACTGATCGCTTCCATCGCTGCTTCGCTGATCTTGCCAAAAAAGAAGGCCCTGGCTTAGTGGACGCGTTGCAGCCGTGCGACGAGTTTTTGCGCCAGGTTCTCCTCTGATTCCGACCATAAGAGCCGCGCTCGCACGCCGCACTCCTTCTCCACCGCGTTGGTGAATGCGATCAGCTTCTCGACGTTCTCGCGAATGCGCATTTCGCCCACCTCGCCGATGTCGGCCCCTTCGCCCAGGAAAGGAAAGTCGAGCCCGAAGTCGATCTCAACCTGGCCTCGCTCGTCCGAAATGCGATCGTCGAAATCGGTCCGAAAGCAAAGAACTTTACCGGGCGAGGCTGCTGGACCCACGTGTCATATTGCCCGGTCGGCACCCACAGATCCCAAACTGCTTCGAACTCAAAAGCGTGGTCGCGGTGTACAAAGTCCGAGCCAGAGTAATGGTTTGCGCGGGATCGACACGGTCATCGAACGTCTGCTCGAAGACAGGCGGTTCGGAGAAGGAGATGGCATGTACAGCCATGTGACCGATGCCGGGGTGCTCGGGCGAAAAAGGGAATTGCCGCATCACCGAGAGTGTGCGCGGCAGCATCTCCTGCTCGTCGAAGGAAGGGAACCAAAGGCTGAGATAAAGAGGGATCGGCCATGCGGATTAGATTCTACTCGTCACTTGGCGGGTGCACGGCGAAGGAGTATTGTTGCATTCCTGTGGCCACGCAGGTCCGTAGATCGGGTCAAGCTGCGATCCTGAGCGTCGATGGGAAACTCTCCATCGGCATAGCCGTTGATGAATTTCGCGACAAGTGGCACGACGCGATCGAAGAAGGTGCGCGCGACATCATCGTGGACCTTTCGCGTGTCCCCATCATTGATTCGTCCGGCAATAGGAAGTATGATCCGCTGCCACTCAGAGATCAGCGCTAAAGGTGGGAAGCTGAAGCTGGTCGGATCGCATGAAATAGTTCGACAGGCTTTTAAGATGACTCGGCTCGATTCGGTCTTCGAGTTCTATGATAACGAAGCCGACGCGCTCGGTCAATCAGGCGGCAAAGTAAACTGCTTCCAACCCGCAGATAGGGATGCGCTCCCTCACCCAGGCGGCGATCCAGAGCGTCCTGCCGCTCACACCCCGCTCCAGCTTGTGTGACTCTGCTTCCGGCTTCAACGTTTGCTGTTACCATTGATGTCTCGAGTAGTTTTCCTGCCTCGCGCGTCCCCGTCGTCTAGCCCGGCCTAGGACACCGCCCTTTCACGGCGATAACACGGGTTCAAATCCCGTCGGGGACGCCAAACCTCTGAAGCGATCACCCAAGAACACCAGCAAAACCCATCAGATAACTCGACGGGGAGGCGTCTCGGTCGTTGTATACTCGCCTTTGATTGCCGGGCAGACAGGATTTTCGCCCCCAGCAAAAAGGTGCTGTGGGTTGCACAGTCTGCCTGTCTCCTGCCAAAGGGCCTTGCATGGCGGACCGCAAAAAACTCCCTCCTGAAAAACTTCCGCCCACCTCTGCAGATCTAGCAGTGGTTACGCCGGTTCCTTTCAGCTCTGTAAGCTCCGCCGCCGATGCCCCGACGCTTGTCGATGGGGCGGTTCTGATCACTCCCAAAGCGCGGACCGGGAGCGGAGCGGACACCAGCCTCTCGCTCCTTAAAGCGGGCACCAAGCTTGCGCAGCGTTACGAGATCCTTTCTGTTTTGGGAGAAGGAGGGATGGGCGCAGTCTACAAGGCGAGAGACCATGAACTTGATCGTCTGGTCGGCCTCAAGGTGATTCGGCCTGAACTTGCAGGAAATCCGGACATTCTGCACCGCTTCAAGCAAGAGATCTTGCTGGCCAGCCGGGTCACCGACCGAAATATTATTCGGATCTACGATTTTGGCGATTCTGACGGGATCAAATTCATCACGATGGAGTACATCGACGGTGAAGATCTGAGCTCCATTCTTCACAGTCGGGGCAAGCTGCCTCCAGAAGAAGCGCTCGGCATCATCGAGCAGGTAGTCTCGGGCCTGAAGTGCGCGCACGGTGAAGGCATAATCCACCGCGATCTGAAACCTGGAAACATCATGCAGGATGCTACCGGTCGCGTGATTGTGATGGATTTTGGACTTGCCCGAATAGCGGTTGGAGACGGCCTCACCCGAAGCGGACTTGTAGTTGGAACTATGGAGTACATGTCCCCGGAACAAGCCCAAGCTAAGAATCTGGATGCACGTTCAGATATTTTCACCGTTGGACTTATCTTGTTCGAGTTGCTCACGGGCAAGATGCCCTATCAAGCGGACAGTGCGATCGCGAGCTTGCTAAAACGTACCCAGGAACGCGCAATTCTGGTAAGCGATTTAGAAAAGGCGGTCCCGCCAGACCTCAGCGCTCTAGTATCGAAATGTTTGGAACGAGATCCAAAGCATCGCTACCAAAGTTGTGCCGCCCTCTTGGCTGACCTTCAGGACCTGAGCGCGAAGGGCGCGGCCGCTAGCTTACGTTTCAGTTCACTAGGCACTTTGGGCAGGACCCTCCCTTGGTCGAAAATAAGCGTGGGTCTGGCTGTAGTGATGTTGGCTGGGGCTGGTTATTTGTTCGACCATTACAAATCCTCCCCCGTTCCAACCCCTGCTCCCACGGTGCAGGCCTCGCTTGCGATAGTCCCGTTTCGCAATGCCTCCGGCGATCCATCTTTGAGCTGGCTAGGGGGAAGTCTGGCCGATATGTTGAGCACCGATATAGGTCAATCGGAACGCTTGCGAACCGTGCCGCAGAACCGTCTCCACCAGGTTTTTGCTGACTTGCACGTGTCCGATGATGCTCAGCTCGACCCTAGTACTTTGAAGCGAGTGGCAGAGTTCAGCAACTCCGACACGTTGGTTTGGGGACAGTACGCAAAGTTCGGCGACCAGATCCGCATTGACGCCACCGTGCAGGACTTGCGACACGACACCCAAGAGCATGTGAGAGCCGAGGCGGCGACGGAAAAGGACATTCCCGATGCGATCAATCGCCTAGCTGAAGCCATCCGCCAGAAGCTTGCAGTTTCGCCTGATGTCCTAAAGCAACTACAGGCAAGCTCTTTTTTGCCTTCGTCAAAATCTATTCCAGCAATCCGAGATTACAACAGCGCACTCCAACTCCTTCGCGCAGGTAACAACATAGAAGCTGAAAAGGGGTTTTCTGCCGCGGTAAGGGAAGATCCGCAGTTCGCTCTCGCGTTCTCGAAGCTTGGAGATACCTACGCGAACCTCGGATATGACAGCGAAGCGGAGCAGTCGGCAAGAAAAGCAGTTGAGCTGAGTCAGGACCTGTCTCCCAGCGAAAAGTACGTCATCGCTGCTTCCCACGCCCGGATCGTAAAAGACTATCCGAAAGCGATAGAAGCTTACGAAAACCTGGTCAAGGTTCGCCCCGACGATAGCGACGTGCTCTCGGCACTTGCCTCGCTGTATGAAGACACTGGAGATTTTTCTAGAGCGGCCCGCCAGTATCAAAAACTTCTTGCATCGGATCCAAAAGACATTGCGGCCCTTCTTGCGGTTGGCAGGGTAAGCATCAAAAGTGGCGATTCCCAAGCCAGTTTGGAACCTTTGAGCCGTGCCCTCAGCCTGGCGATTCAAGTCGATAATCAAGAGCAGAAAGCCGCGATCTTGCAAGCGCTCGGGATCGCCTATTCTCTTCTCAATAAGCCTGAAGAGGCGCTGCGCAACTACGAGCAGTCTGTGGAGATCAAGCGCCAACTGGGTCAGAAGAAAGGGATCGCCGACAGCCTGAATATGATCGCCTCTGCATACGACGGACTTGGAAAATCCGACTTAGCTTTGAAGAATTACAACGAGGCGCTGGCGACGTACAAAGAGATCGGCGATAGGCAGGACGTCGGCAACGTGGAACTTAATTTAGGGCAGTTTTACCACGATCGTGGAAAGTACGACGATGCCCTGAAGCTATTCAAATCTTCATTGCAGATCCAGCGCGACCTCGGAAACGAGAACTACCAGGGGTTATGCCTGAACAACATTGGCAATGCCTATCTTTTCAAGGGAGATTACGACAACGCGCGCACCTATTTCGAGCAGGCTTTGCAGCTAAGGGAAAAAATAAAGGTGCCGTCTGATATTGCTGATACGTTACACAACCTGGCCGAAACACTCGTCAGGGTTGGACAGTATGATCAGGCCCTTTCGCAGTACCTGCGCGCGCTTGATCTGCGCCGGGGATCGGATGATGCCGCAGGCGCTGCCAAGGAATCGGACAGCATGGGCATGGTTTTTGCCAACCAAGGTCGCTACGGGGCGGCGCTGAAATCGAGAAGAGATGCGGTGAACGGTTTCCGCGCAATCCGCGATCGCAGTTTCTGGATGTCCGAAAGTTTGGGTGGTTATGGCAACGCTCTCTCACTGGCAGGCAACTTCGAGGAAGCGAACAAGACGTTGGACGAGTCGCTTGGTCTCGCGCGGGAATTAAAAAACACCGACCTGATCGCACAGATCCTGGCGTGGAAGAGCGAAAACTTCTATTATGCGGGCGACTCGAAGGCCTTGTCGTTGCATAATGAGGCTCTCAAGTCAGCGTCCAAAACGTCAGACGAGGCTTTGCGTATAACTCTGCAGGTGAACTCCTTCAGAACATCGTTGCACACGGAGTCCGCCGGCAAAGCTGTCGCAAGGCTGAAAGCACTGTCTAGCAGGCAGCAAACGCCGGGTTGAAATCCGTGTCTGCGGAAGCATCACTCTATGCTGCAGAAAGATTGATACAGTCGCACGACTACAGCGAGGCGCATCAAATGCTTCAGCGGCTGGTGGCTGACACCGAAAAATTGGGAGCTCGGCAGCTTGTAGCGAGAGCCCACTTCTTGCTCGCTGAGTTATTGCGTCAATCCGGCAACGTCACAGAGGCGGCCACCGAATATGCTTCCACCCTGAAGGCGCTTCAGGAAATGAAAAAGGATACGGGCGAAAGCATCTTACGTCGCGTCGACATAAAGTCCATCTTCGATCAATCAATCCGAGGGGCGAGTCCTTCCACGAGCAAATAAGAGCCGGGCCAAGTGCACCCGGCTGCTCGGTTTTCCCTGAATATCATTTTGAGGTTTTGAACTTAGCAACCTGTTGCGAGAACAGGTTGCTGTTCACAACAATCGTGTAGGTTATCCCCGGAGTGAAGGGTGACGTCGTTAAGTTGAATTGGTATTGCTGCTTGGCCGGGTCATAGGTGAACGCCCCAGTGCCTAAAATGGGCTGGCTCACCCCATTGGGATCCAATACCGCGATGCGAACGAAGTTTGGTGGAACCACGGCATTGCTTACAATGCTGCCGGTCGAGTCCCTGA
Organism: uncultured Acidobacteriota bacterium; assembly: GCA_963711965.1. Taxonomy (GTDB): domain Bacteria; phylum Acidobacteriota; class Terriglobia; order Terriglobales; family Acidobacteriaceae; genus CAVQGF01. The sequence continues at coordinate 10,365 of CAVQGF010000016.1, forward strand.
GTTGGAACTTGACCGGAAGAGTGCTTCCTTTTTTGACGGTTGTCACGCTCGGGCTCGTTGACAGCGGCGCGATCCATTTGTAGGAATCACCTACGGACAACGGAAAGGCGATCCCGAACTGGTTGAATGTGACGGTCTTTCCACCGGTGCCGGGATTTTTTCCGACCTGTACAATACGAACGAGCCAAGTAGTATGACAATAAACATTGATGTTTCCAGGCTGCTGCCACATCGTCCTTGCATCTGGACAGGCGAACAGCGCCGCATCGAGTCGCCTCGGCCACCTGATGCTGTCTGATTGGAGGGTGGTACCAGGATGATCGTGTCGCGGGCAGGTTCATCACGCTCCAGCACGTAGTCATTCACCGCCGCCAGGTTCCAGCTCACTGTTCTGCTATTGAAGTGACATGGCTCACTCAATACTGGTGGTGGTGTATGGGGGAATGGCTTGATAGCTGGCATTATTGTGCTGCCGACCTTCTGGCTAGTGAGTTGCATGTGTCAGCATTACGATGCATAAGATGTGTACTTGTTGGAGCCACCACCGCCACTGTGATAGACAGGTCCAAAATGCAGGTTGTTTATTGTTGTGCTGCAGGATTCAAAGCCAGACACCGCGTAGTGCTCATTTCCAGCTGCATCATCTTGCTTCACGTCGAGATCGTGCGTCATCAAGATCGTCCTTCTCTTTTGACAAAGCGGCAAGGCAACCCTGTCCCATTTGTCCTGCCCGTGCCGCCGACTCGACATGATGTCGGCATCGATGGTCGAATATGCCCCCGCCACATCCCCCGCTCCGGCAAGGGGCGACACTCCCTGCAACTGCCGGGAAGACGTTGCATTTCCACGTCCACCTTCTGGTCATCATTGGCACTTTTGAAACAATGACCATTGACATGTCACTATCTCATGAAATGATACTCAGGAATTTGTGGGTGGTCAACGTAAGACTTGGCAATCACATTGAGGTGAGTTGAGCACTGATGATATGATGAAAGCATGGGTACAGTGCAAGTGTTGCATCAGATTATCATCACTAGAGGGGAACACAATTGCTTAATACTCAGTTTGTTGCTGGCTAGAATGGAGGTTGTTTGAATTATGTTCTTGATGCTAGGAACAGAGTCTTCATGCTGCAGTGACCGAGGGTGAAGAAATAGCCCCCCATTTTAAATAATCATAGACACCAGGCCACTGCTTCCTTTGTGATGTTGCTGAGAGACTGGTGGTTGTTGGTGGAGATATTTTGTTGCAGAGACCAATGCCCAGCCTCCACCGTGATCCGTGGTGAACATTGTTGATCTTGTTCTGTGTATAGTACGTAGAATCAACATGCACCAACGGCCACAAAGGCAAGTGCCACTGTGTTGCATCAAGGTGGTACTCTTGAGGCAGTCTGCCCCATAGTTGGCACTGTTCAACAACTTGGTTGTTCGGGTGCCACTTGATGAATTTTCATGTTAGTGGCTGGAGCATTTGCTGACCTGGTGTTGTGTAGGAGACCTGGCTCCTGAAGCTTGACGTGTTCCCAGTGCATTGCTGAGATGAGCTGAATAGGATGATGATCCTTCTCCATCCCCATCATCTGATGTTATCAGACAAGATCTGGGTATTGAAAGCACCAGGGACAGGAAAATGATGAGGCTACTACTTTGCTGTGTGTGCTGCTGTATTGATTTCGTGTAAAATTGCTACTGTCATTGCTCGAATATGCTGAGTGACGACTGGACCATGGTCAAGGGTTTCGGCATGAGTCAAAATGTGTACATGATGAGGCTGTGCATGTAGGGGTGCATGGTGATATTTAGGGCACTGATTGATTTGGTATTGTTGAGTGATGTAATGTTGCCAGAAACAGGACAAGTTGTTGCATTCATTGTCATGGCTCCATGTAGGAAGCCCATTCCTGATGCATCTGTGATATTCTGACAATTTCTGACTGTGTACCTGTCATCTGTTTTCTCATGCAGCGACCGTCGGGTCTGTTGCCTTCACGCTGGAGCTCTGGCACCCGGTAAGACCTGGGGACTGTGTCGATGGAGAGCGCGTTCCTGATCTGCGATGAGTGTGTCTCAGGAACCAGGGGTCGCTATTCAGCGCCCAACGAGAGACGACGGCGATTCCGGTCATGGGGTTCAGGTCGACGGAGATGCACCGGCATCACGTTGGGATTGCCGTCGATGATGTCCAGGACCGCGGCTGGTGCTGTCGTGGCTCGAGCGAAGGCAGCGACGTTGGGTCGGGCGGCGGCGCACGCAGGCAGAGTCCTGAAAGGCCGATGCCGGTTGCACGACGAACAGAGGCCTTTGCAGCAATCGGCTGTCGGCGTTAGGCTTGTCGCAGGAGGGGGTTGGAGCGCGGAGTCAAGCAGCAGTCAGTTAGCGAAAGCCCGGCAAGAGGCGCTGCTGGTTTTGCCGGGTTTCAATGCAGGGTCTCAAACCGCAGTGTTGCGGGTTGAAATGTGGGCACCAGTCGAGGACAGGCTTGGACACGAGGCCGAGTTCCTGTATTGCAGGTTGGGTACCAGTTTGCTTTGGGCCTCCTGCTGGTGGATCACGAAGGTGGGGAGGTGGAGAAGGGCGATCGTTTGATGCAGTCGGCCCGGGCAACGTCCATTCGGCCATCCAGGCTGCCTATTCAGGAGGAAGGTGACCATGTCGGCCCCCCGTTCCTTCCAGTTCGTCGATGACCATCAAGCTCCCTGAGCCACAAGCGCGCCCGGCTGTGGTCGATGGATGACTCGGAGTTGGTGGTCGGATACCAGTTGGCGCACCGGCGGCTTCGCATTTGTTGAGACAGGTCGCGGTCCGGCGATGGAAGAAGGTTCACCAGTGAACAGTGCATGGTGGAGTTGGTAGTGAGATTGCGGCCTGTCAGTGTCGTGCTGGGTTTGGGGATGCTGGAGGGAGCTGGTACCCAGCAGGGGTCCGCCACGATGTCATGGCTGGTGGGGATGTATGTAGTGGCCCGAGGCGGCTTAGTTCTCATGGTTGTTTGCATTGTTTTGAGTGAGCAGTTTTTGGGTGCCCGGTCTTGGGTTGAGCGGGCTCGAGTGGTTGGTGGCATGAAGAGAGGTATGGTGAGTTTTGCCTGAAGATCTCACCGTCACATTGCCTCGAGATCGAGCTCGGCTGCTGGCACTGGCCGATGAGTTGTTAAATCTTTGCAGCAAGGTGCAGGTGCCGTCGGCGGCCAACATCTCCAGAGGGGCGCCGACGAGTGTTCGAGGAGCTCTGATGATGGCGAGCCTGTTGGAACAGAGTGAACTGAGAACTTGTGAAGAAGGACAAGGCACCAAAAAAAAA
>CAVQGF010000017.1:0-44022 GCA_963711965.1 uncultured Acidobacteriota bacterium
AACGAATCCATGTCTTCGAGGAAGGCCTTCTCAAATTTTTCCGTGTACTGACGAACGCCGACACCTTGCTTGGCGGCGCGCTCGATGATGCGGTCGTCCACGTCCGTGATGTTCATCACGTGGTGCAGCTTGAATCCGCTCTGCTTCAGAAACCGTCGCAGGATATCGACAGCGATGAAGGTGCGGAAGTTGCCGATGTGTCCGTAGTCGTAGACCGTGGGCCCGCAGGAATACATGCGGACTTCCGGCGGCTTCATGGGAACAAACTCTTCGACGCGGCCGCTCAGCGTGTTGGAAAGGCGTATGGACACGAACCTTTGATTCTAAAGGTGACGCTCGATTCAGCCAACTACGCGGAATTGCTCTTGGGGTCTGCCGGCTCAGGAGGCGCCTCCGGCGTGGAGAATGAGCCGGCGTGCAGCTTGCGCGTGGCGCGCAACACGTAGGAGACGCCGGAGACCACGGTGAGGATCATGGTGCTCCAGATGCCGATCTGGCGCAGGATTCCGAGCAGAGGAAAGTCCCACGTCTCATCCATCAGCACGACGAAAACAGTCGCGATCTGCGCCACCGTGTTTGCCTTGCCGAAGATGTTCGGCTTGAATTCGCGGTAGGAAGTCGTCAGCGTGAAGATGGCCGCTACGATCAGCAGGCTGACGTCGCGGCTCATCACCAAAATGGTGACCATCCACGGGATCTTATGCGTCGCCGAGAGCACGGGGAACAACGTGCTAAGCAGCAACTTGTCGGCGATAGGATCGAGATACTGGCCAAGCAGAGTCTTTTGCTTGAGCAATCGCGCGAGCAGCCCATCGAGTGCGTCGCTGATCCCAGCTAAGATAAACAGCCCCAGTGCCCAGGCGAAGCGTTCGTCGACGATGTTGATGATGATGAACGGAATGATGATCAGCCGCAGCAGGGTCAGCTGGTTCGGTGCGGCGCGCAGTTGTGAGAGCAGCGGCATTTCTCTAGTCGCGCTTCCGGCCGCCCGAAGATGGCGAAGACGCGGCTACCGCGGCCGCGAATCCCGACAACGCCGTGAATTCCTGTCCGGTGCGGTTCTCAAAGCGCTCGCTTAAGGAGGGGATGTCGCCATTGCGCGCGTCGAGTTCGATCCGCTCCACCCGATGCATGGGGAAAAATACCGAGGTGGGCGTGGCGTTCTCGCCGCTTTTGATCAATCGCGCAAAATCTTCGAAGGAGTTCAGGTCGATGCCGCGCATGGCGATGCCTGAAGGCGAAATGTCGATCACCGCGCCCCAGAATTTCTCCCGCGGCGTGTTCAACGTGACCAGCACCATCGCGCCTTTGGAGAACGGAGCGTCGTCGGAAGATTCCATAAGTGCCGCTAGTGTAGGAGTTTGGCCGGGAGAGGGCAAGGCGAACAGGTTTGCCGCTATCGCTGCTGGCACTGTAAAATGAGATTCCCACCCGACGTAGGCCCGTAGCTCAGTTGGTTAGAGCGCTTCCTTGACACGGAAGAGGTCGATGGTTCGAGTCCATTCGGGCCTACCAAATTTCAATGCCTTCACTTTACATTCTGCAGAGTAAAAGTTATTGATGTGGCGGGAGGCACTCGCGTGCCGCCCGTTTTCCGGATGTGACTGCGTCGGGCACCGATTGCTTTTATTTGGGCTTTTCTGCCTCGCGCTGTCTCACAGTAAACACGTGGTACATGACCGCGTCCCAAGTGTTATGGATCCCGATCAACAGTAGCAACAGCGCTGCCGCTGCTACTCCAAAGAGTGCCCGCTCTATATGCAAGCGCGTCGTGTATCCCGACAATGCCAGGTCCGCATAAGCAGCCATGGGCAGCAGAACGTGAAACAGCCAATCCTCAAGCTCGGGCTCATATACGGATTGCGCTCGCATGCGGCGAAGCACGAGCATTTCATATGCGATCCCTCCGAGCCCAAGCAACGTACAAACGATCGCGGCGCCCGTAACTTCGCGCCAGGGCGCACTCAGCACCGCGGAGAGCAGCAGTACAACACTGAAATGAATGATGGTCGGGGTAGCAAAGGCAGCGCCCGCTATCTCCTGGCCTTTTCTCGCGGGTCGATCGGCGATGAGAGTGATGGCGACAAACTGCAAACCGATCAGCGCGCCGGCGGATGAGCCGACAATAACGTAGAAGCTCTCCCATTCGCTAAGTGCTGGCATCGTCACCTCGTTCGGTATTAGCGCGACGCCATCTTACGCTTTCATGATTTGGAAAAGAGTTCCTTGGCTATCGTCATCGCGCCGATGGCGTTCGGCCAGCCTGCGTAGAACGCGAGATGAGTGATGGCTTCTACCAGTTCCTGCTGCCTGACTCCGTTTTCCACCGCTCGGCCCAAATGAAATTTCAACTGGTCGGGACGGTTCAACGCAACCAGCGCTGCCACGGTGATCAGGCTGCGATCGCGCTTCGATAACTCAGGGCGCTCCCAAACATCGTCAAAGAGTATTCCGTCCGTCAGTTCTACCAATTTGGGAGCGAAGTCACCCATCAGCTTCTTTGCTCCATCAGCTTTCGGCACGTGCGTTCTCCTTACAGGGGTCTCAAGTTGAGCTGCCAGTGTGCAGCCTTAGCGGCCTACGAGCTTCTGCATCTCCTCCGGATAGCGAGCGCCTTGCACCGGGATCTTCGACGTGGCAGCGTCCATTTGACGGAGATCATTTGGCGTGAGTTCCACGTTGACAGCTCCAATATTTTCTTCGAGACGATGAAGTTTGGTTGTGCCAGGGATGGGCACGATCCAAGGCTTCTGCGCCAGCAGCCACGCGAGTGCGATCTGCGCAGGCGTCGCTTTTTTCTGTTCTGCGAATTTCCCGATCAAAGCAATCAGCGATTGATTTGCCTTTAAGGCTAGCGGAGTAAATCGCGGCAGGTTGCTGCGGATGTCTGTCTTCTCGAACTGCGTCTCTTCGCTGATCTTGCCGGTTAGGAAACCCCTTCCTAGCGGACTGAACGGCACAAATCCGATGCCGAGTTCTTCCAGCGCAGGGAGTACTTCCTTTTCAGGCTCTCGCCACCACATCGAGTATTCACTCTGCAATGCGGTCACGGGCTGCACCTTGTGCGCGCGGCGGATCGTCTGCACTCCCGCTTCCGACATTCCGAAATGTTTCACTTTGCCTTGCTGGATGAGTTCTTTCACCGCTCCGGCTACTTCCTCGATGGGAACCTCCGGATCGACCCGGTGCTGATAGAACAGGTCGATGTGATCGGTCCTCAGGCGCTTGAGCGAAGCCTCGGCCACGTCCTTGATGTGTTCCGGTCGGCTGTCTACGCCACTCCAACGCTGTCCATCGGGGCCTGGCTTGAAGCCAAACTTGGTTGCGATCTTCACTTGATCGCGAACCGGTTGCAAGGCCTCGCCGACCAGTTCCTCATTGATAAAAGGTCCGTAAACTTCGGCAGTATCGAAGAACGTTACGCCGCGGTCGACGGCTGCTCGGAGCGTCGAGATCATCTCCGTCTTATCCGGAGCCGGGCCCAGACCGAAGCTCATCCCCATGCAGCCGAGGCCGATGGCCGAGACTTCAAAATTTTCTTTTCCAAGTTTGCGTTTTTGCATCTGCTACTCCTTACCGGGCGCGAGTTGCTACTCAGATCTAAGCGAAGCCATGTCGATGGAGAATCGGTACTTCACATCCGACTTCAGCATCCTGTCATACGCTTCGTTGACCTTCTGAATGGGGATGACTTCCACGTCGGCGGTGATGTTGTGCTTGCCGCAGAAATCTAACATCTCCTGGGTTTCAGGAATGCCGCCGATGTTAGAGCCTGAGAGACTTCGGCGGCCCGGGATCAGTCCGAATGCCGCGACCGCGAGCGGCTTCTCCGGCGCGCCGACCAGAGTGACGGTGCCGTCGTGACGCAAAAGATTGAGATACGCGTTGATGTCATGATCGGCGGCAACCGCGTCGAGGATGAAATCAAAGCTGCCCACATGCTTCTGCATCTCATTTGCATTGCGCGAGATAACCACCTCGTCTGCTCCCAACCGGCGTGCATCATCCTTCTTGCCGGGTGAAGTCGTGAAAACCACGACGTGCGCTCCAAGCGCGTGTGCGAACTTCACTCCCATGTGGCCCAGTCCGCCCAACCCGACGACGCCAACTTTCTTGCCCTTGGTAACACCCCAGTGCTTCAGGGGGGAGTAAGTGGTGATACCGGCGCAAAGCAATGGAGCAGTGGCGGCGAGGTTCAGGTTCGTTGGGACTCGGAGCACGAACCGCTGATCGACGACGATGCTGTCGGAGTACCCACCGTAAGTGACGCTGCCCGTGTGCTTATCGGGAGAGTTGTAGGTGAACACCGCATTCGGACAAAACTGCTCGAGGCCCACTTTGCATTCGGGGCAGGTTCCGTCTGAATCGACCAGGCAGCCGACGGATGCAAGATCGCCCGGCTTGAACTTTTTGACTGCCGACCCCACCTTGGTGACTCGCCCAACGATCTCGTGTCCAGGAACGCACGGGTAGGTCGTGGGCAGGAATGTCGCCCACTCGTTTCTCACGGTGTGAAGATCGGAGTGGCAGATTCCGCAGAACAGTATCTCTATTTGAACGTCATCATCGGTCGGATCGCGGCGCTCGATGGTGGTTGCAGCCATCGGCGATTTTGCACTTTGAGCAGCGTAGGCCTTCGTCTTATACATGTCTTACCCTAGATGCTCGTCAGGCATTTTGGTACCAGACTTTGTCAGGACAAAAAACGCCAGCTTCCATCAACGGTTGGGAATGCGGGCTTCCAATGCTGCCACCTTCGCCAAGCGGCGCAGGTGACGTTCTTCCTGGCTGAACTCGGCTGCCACGAATGCCTGCACGTAGTCCCACGCCGCCATGATTCCCGTGACCCGGCCTCCCAAACAGATGATGTTCATGTGGTCGTGCTCCACACCTTGATGCGCCGAGTAATGGTCATTGATCAGGCAGGCGCGGATACCCGGCACCTTATTGGCGGCCATGCATGCGCCCACCCCGCTTCCGCACACCGCGATGCCGCGCTCCACTTTTCCCGCAGCCACCGCTTCGGCAAGCGGAACGACATAATCCGGGTAGTCATCTTCCGAATTCAGTTTGGCTGGGCCGAAATCGACGATTTCATGTCCCGCAGCCGTAAGGCGTGCACTCAGGTCCTTCTTCAGATCGAATCCGCCGTGATCGGCAGCTATTCCGATTCGCATGCTCTCTACTTTCTTGCCTTGCGGTAGCGGCGGATCAAATTATTGGTTGAGCTGTCGTGGTTGATTGCGGCGGTGTCGTTCTCAAGCTCCGGGATGATCCGTTGCGCAAGAACCTTGCCGAGTTCCACGCCCCACTGATCGAACGAATCAATGTTCCAGATGACGCCTTGCGTGAAGACTGAGTGCTCGTAGAGTGCAATCAGTTTGCCGAGCGCCTCGGGCGTGAGCAGGTCCATCATGATCGTGTTCGACGGCCGGTTCCCTTCAAAGACGCGGTGTGGCACCAACGATTCTGCCGTGCCTTCGGCTTTCACCTGTTCGGGCGTCTTGCCGAACGCAAGCGCCTCGGTCTGCGCAAAAATATTTGCCAGCAGAATGTCATGATGTCGGCCGATCGGATTTAAGGTCTTCGAAAATGCGATGAAGTCGCAGGGGATGAGCCGCGTGCCTTGATGGATCATTTGATAGAACGAGTGCTGACCGTTGGTTCCCGGCTCGCCCCAATAAACCGGGGCCGTGTCGTAATCGACTGGGCGGCCGTCGAGAGTCACGTGCTTGCCGTTGCTCTCCATGGTCAGTTGCTGCAGGTACGCGGGAAAGCGCTTCAGGTACTGCTCATACGGCAAAATCGCGACCGTCTGCGCTCCGAAGAAATCGCTATACCAGATGGTGAGCAGGCCCATCAGCACTGGAAGATTCGACTGGAACGGCGCGGCGCGGAAATGCTCGTCCATCTGGTGGAAGCCATTCAGCATGGCACGAAAATTTTCTGGTCCAATGGCTAGCATCGTCGAGAGTCCGATGGCCGCGTCCATGGAGTAGCGGCCGCCGACCCAATCCCAGAACTCGAACATATTGGCGGTGTCGATGCCGAACTTCGATACTTCGCTCGCATTGGTCGAGACCGCGACAAAATGTTTTGCCACCGACTTCTCGTCGTTCCCCAATCCCTTCACCGACCACGCCCGCGCGGTTTGCGCATTCGTCATGGTCTCGAGCGTCGTAAAAGTCTTCGACGAGACGATGAACAGGGTCTCCGCCGCATCAAGGTCCACGACCGCCTCAGCGAAATCTGTGCCATCGACATTGGAGACAAACCGAAAGATCATGCTGCGCTCGCTGTAGTGCTTGAGTGCCTCGTACGCCATCACCGGACCCAGATCGGAACCGCCGATCCCGATGTTCACCACATTGCGGATGCGCTTGCCCGTGTGGCCCTTCCACGCGCCGCTGCGCACGCGATTTGAGAAGTCAGCCATCTTGTCGAGCACGGCATGAACTTCCGGAACAACGTTCTTGCCATCGACCACGACGGAAGCACCTTTGGGAGCGCGCAGCGCAGTATGTAAAACCGCTCGTTTTTCCGTGACGTTGATCTTCTCGCCGCTGAACATGGCGTCGATGCGGCCGCGCAGGTCGGATTCTTCCGCAAGTTGCAGCAAGATCTTCACAGTCTCGTCGCTGATGCGGTTCTTGGAATAGTCGAGGAACAGGCCGACGGCTTCGGCCGTCATGCGCTCACCGCGTTTTGGATCGTCGGCGAATAGTTTGCGCAGGTGCAGCTTCGATATCGTTTGGTAATGAGCGGCGAGTGCCTTCCACGCCGGTCGCTGCGTCAACGGTTGCTGGGCCAGAGGTTGAGCTTGGGCTCCCATGGGTGTCCTTTCGTCCCCGCATAGCTTAGTGCCCGGGGGCGCTCGTCGTCGAGTGGGACAAGGCGCGCCGCGTCTCGACCATCGTAGAAGTCAGCGATTCCTTCGGAATGCTGCTGACGAACGGCTCGACCGCCCATGCCAGGCCGAAGGGCACGTTGCGCGTCAGTGTGATCGCCTCGCATTGTATGTAGATTCCGCCGTCACGTCCTTCGAAGCGCCAGTAGGTGTTCATCTTCCACATAAAGCCTTCCTCATCGTGGGTGGATTTCTCATGTTCCTGGGCTGTACCCGGGTTCTCGATCTCTGCCACCTTGGTGGTGTAAGAGCGCGAGTAAGCGTGCGTAGCGTCCAGTGTGCCGTAGTGGGCCTGGTGATAGGTGTCGAGCACGACGGTGATTACCTTCTTTTTGACGAACCGAAGATACGCGGTGAAGTCGTCGCCGCCGCGGCTGATGAGCTTCGACTTCTGCACTTCGGGCGCGTAAGTAGTGGAATGGTGGTCGTAATCTTGCAGAACTGCGAATGCCTGCTTGATCGTGCTACCGGGGATGAATGCCGTCCCCGCCCAATGGTGGATCAGTGCACCTGGGGCCTCGATGCTCTTACCTTGATCGGTCGTCGTAAGTTTTTGGACGACGATCTCTCCGCTTTTCAGCTTTGCATATACGCTGGCTTTCTGCTCGGGGGATTCCGCTTGCGCGTAGAGGAAGTTTTCGCGATCGCGCTGCTGGGTTTCGATACGCGTCTCGGTCAGCTGAATGTAACGGTCCCAGGCTTTTAGCGCCTCAGGCTTGGGCTCGGCGGAAAAGGCTGCTGACGCCAACGAGATCGGCAGGAGGATTGTGAAAAGCAATTTTGTTCGCGAGGACATAGTCAGGTTTCCTAACCATAACCTCTCGCAAACAAGCCGTCAGGACAATGGATTGCGGCTAGTTTATGCCTCGTCGTGGGGACACGATGTAAAGCTATAAAAGCAAATGATTTGTGCGCTCTCTATGTAGTCTCTGCCTCGAATCGGTCAAGACCTCGCCCAAGCTGCTGAAGAGCGGCGCCTACATCCTCGGTTACGCCACCGATGCCGACACGGAAATGCTGAGGCATCTCGAAGAAGCTGCCGGGGGCGACGCTAGTCTCGAATTCTTTGCGTAGTAGCTGGGCGAGCTCTTCGACGCTGCCATGCAACAGCCGCGGAAATGAAACGCTGCCGAGTTGCGGCAGAACAACTTCAAGGTCGCGGCGTCCGGCGTAGAAATCCGCAAGCAACTTGTAATTCGCGGTGAGCCGCTGCTTCATCTCCCGGCCGATGCGGTCGAGATTCTGGAATGCGGCCACGCTCATCTGCTCTCCCGGAAAGACCGGAGTCGCACTGTAGAGGTCGTTGATCGGCCACATCCGTTCCACCAGTTTCTTCTCTGCAAAAACCCAACCGCAGCGCAGACCGCTCAATCCGTACGCTTTGGTAAGGCTGCTTGTGACCAGAAAGCGTTCGGGATCGAGGCGCAGCGCGGTCGGTGGCCGCTGGTCGAAGAGCATTTCGAGGTAGACCTCGTCCACCAGGACGCGTGCCCCGACCTTGGCTGCCAGGTCCCCGACCTGCTTGAGCACGTCATTCGCGATGAGCACGCCGCTGGGGTTGTGCATGTTGGTGAGAACAATGAGCCGGCTTGCGGGCGTAAGGTTTCGCGCGAAATCTTCGAGATTGGGCTGGAATCCCGCCGTCACAGGGCGCTGAAAGCGCTTAATGTTCAGCCCGAGATATTTTGCCGTGGTCAACAGCAGCTCGTAGGTAGGCTGCTCGACCAGGATCTCGTCACCCGGCTCGGTGGTCACCGCTAACGCCATGTGATTCGCCATAGCGGTCCCGGCGGTGGTAAAGACGCATCCGCGCGGCACTCCAAACCGTTGTGCGATGGCGTCGACCAACGGCGCGTAGCCGTAACTGTTCGGGCCGTTGATCTCTAGACCTTCGATCTTCCCCAGCTTTGCGATGGGGTAGGCAGCCACTCCGCTGGTCGCGAGGTTGTACTTAGCGGCGGAGTGCAGTTTGGCCCACTGCATGTACGGAGAATGTGCGTTGGCTCTCATCGTGCGGCGCGGCGTCTCCAGAGATAGTAAACGGGGACGCCGGAGAGCAGGATAGCGATGCCGATCCCCGTATTCGCGGGATAGCGGTAGACCGTGTTCAGAACGAGCGCCGCACAAGCGATGCAAAATGCCGCCGTGGTGAACGGATGCCCGGGAACGCGCGGCTTGCTTTGCGTTCGTTTGCTCAATGCGAACAGGCTTGCGGCGGAGAGGCCGAAGAAAGTCCAATCCATTGCGACCACGTAATTCAGGATCTGCTCATAACTGCCGGAGAGCAGGATGACCATGGTCCACACGCTCTGCAGCACGATGGCGAAGACGGGCACGCGCGTCCCGGGGTGGATCCACGCCATCGCGCGGAAGAAGACACCATCTTCCGCCATGGCGAAATAAACGCGCGGTGCGGTCAGAATGCCCTGGCTCAGGAACCCCAGCGCCGAGATGGCGATGGCGACAGCGATCAAGCGTCCACCAACATCGCCCAGCGCAAGGCGCATCACCGACGAAGCCGGGGTCTCCGTGGCGGCGAGGCCGGCAGGGCCGAGCGCCCGCAGGCAGACGAAGACGACAGACACGTAGATCACGACTACGCCACCCACTCCCATCAGCAAGCCGCGGGGCAGATCTTTTTCCGGATGTTTGAGTTCCCCGCCAACGAAGCTGGCCGTCTGCCATCCGGCGTAGGCGAAGAGTACCGGCGCCATGGCTGCTCCGAAGGCTGAGAACATGCCACCGCCGAGCGGACGATCGAGCACAGGATGAAGTGCGAAGCTCGAGTCTTTTACATAGAAGATTCCGAGCGCGACAAATCCTGCGATGACGGCCACCTTCACCACCATCAGCACGCTCTGCAGCGTCCCTCCGGAGCGCACTCCAAGGCAGTTCAATACGGTCAGCAGTGAGAGGCTCACTACAGCGATGGCCCACACAGGGACAGCCGAGTGTGTCCCTTCCAGAAAATATTTCGCGAAGGTGATGGTGACCGCAGCCATTCCGCCGGTCTGGATGACCAGCAGCAGCACCCATCCGTAGAGGAATGCGACGAGAGGACCGTAAGCCTCGCGCAGATATGCGTATTGTCCACCGACTTCGGGAAGCAGCCGGGCGAGATCGGCATAGATGAAGGCGCCGGCGATCGCGACCACGCCGCCAAGCATCCACGCTCCCAAGATGAGCGGCGCGGTGTGCACCTGCTTGGCGACAACGTAAGGATTGATGAAGATGCCCGCGCCGATGATGCCGTTCATCACCAGCATCGTCGCGTCGAACGGACCTAATCGTCGTGCGAGCTTTTGAGCGGGCTCGGTCAATTGGGGAGAACGCGGGTTATTTCACCGGAATGCTGAAATGCGAAGCGATGAGCTGCCACTTGCCGCCGTGGTCTTTCCACACGTCGGTGAAGCGGTCGTTGTACTCGTAGGCTTTCCCGTTCTTCGTTCCCTTTTCGTGGTACGCGCCGGTGACGACGGCGGTATCCTCGTCCACGCGGACGCGCACATCGTTGATCTCTGCAAGCAGCACCTTCACCGTCTTATCGACGCTGTGGGTCAGGTAGCCGGACTTGCTGTAAACCTTGCCATCTTCCACCGTCACGATGACGTCTTCATTCAGCAGCGAGTTCATCGTGTTCAGGTCAGCCTGTTTGTAGGCATCGGTCCATTTCTTCTCGAGGTCGAGAATGGCCGAAGTGGCGGCTGAACTCTTCTGGGCAAAGGTAAAGACACTGACACCGAGCATGAAAACGCTCAAAAGGAGGACTAGCAAAGAGGGTCTGCGCATGGCCGGATTCTCTCGCCTAAGGGCCGCGATTGCAAGACAAACATTGCCGGCAGGGATTACTCCAGTAACCGTTCCACCGCCGCCTGCACGTGGATCTGCGTGGTATTGACGAATGGTATGCCGGCGCTGGAGGAGTTGCGCAGCAGCAACGGCAACTCCGTTCCCGCCAGGACCACGCCTTCGATCCCATGTTGTTCCTTCAGGCGGCCAATGACGGCGAGGATTCCCTCACGCGTCTCGGCCAAAAAATTCCCCAGCACGAGCTCGTTCAAGTACTTGTCGTGAACATAGTTCCGGTCGTCGTCGGAAGGCGTTATCAAAGTAATCCCCGCCTTGGAGAACGCCGCCGGGTAGAAACCGCCCTCCATGGTCGAGCGCAAACCAAGCAGCCCGAGCTTCTTCAGTCCCATCTCCTTCGCGGCATTGCAGGCGCACTCCACGATGCTGATCAACGGGATGGGCGATCCCGCGCTCAGCTGGTTGAAGACGATGTGCGGTGTGTTCGATGCGAGCAGCCCAAAATCCGCTCCGGCATCCGCCAGCTTCTGGATCTCCGCACCCAAGTAGTCGGCTAGCTTTTCGAGCTCATTGGCGAAAACGAAGCCCAGCATCTTATTCAGGTCGATGCTGTTGATGATGATCTGCGGATAGCTGCCGTCGGGTCGCAGATCGCGGAACGCGGCGATGATCTGGTTGTAATAATCTACGGTCGAGCCGGGCGCGATGCCGCCGATGATGCCGAGAGTCTTCATCAAGTCATCTATTCTGGGAACTGACGCCTGCAGAAGAGCGTATCCTCTTCCGGTGCATACTCTGCTCAGGCGCGTAGGCCGCATTCTAGCCGGATATTCGCTGTTTTGCCTGCTCGCCGGAATCGGCGTGACCGAACTTTCACTTCACCTACACCGCCGCCCCCTTCCCCCTGCTATGCAAGCCACAGCCGTTCGGATCTCCAACACTCTCGGGGCGAAACTTGACCCTATCGAGATCACATCTAGCGACGGGATTCCGCTTCGTGCTTGGACGGTCGTTCCCGCTCAAGGTAATGGCAACACGGTTCTGCTATTGCACGGCGTGACCGACAACCGGCTCGGCATGGCCGGGTACGCGCAATTTTTTGTGCGTCACGGCTATACCGTGCTCATGCCAGACTCTCGCGCGCACGGCGTCAGCGGCGGCAAGATCGCTACTTACGGGTTGCGCGAAGCGAATGACATCCACCTTTGGGTCGATTGGATCGAAGAACACCAGCATCCCGGTTGCGTCTTTGGGATGGGCGAATCAATGGGCGCCGCGCTGTTGCTTCAGTCATTGCCTGCTGAGCATCGCTTTTGCGCTGTTATCGCCGAGTCCTCGTTCGCGAACACACGTGAGGTCGAAGCGGAGCGGCTGGCAAACTTCGTCGGAATGCCGCCATGGTTCGGAAGCACGGTTCTTCGCCCTGTGGTGTGGAGCGGGTTCATCTACTCGCGGCTGCGCTATGGCCTCAATCTCGACAATGCTTCGCCCGAGCGAGCTGTCGAGGGCGCGACTGTTCCGATCCTGCTGATTTACGGAGCCAATGACGTGAATATCCGCCCCTGGCATTCACGCCAGATCGCTTCGCACAATCCGACGATCACTCTTTGGGAAGTTCCGGGCGCCGTCCACACCGGCGCATGGAACGCCGAGCCGCAAGAATTCGAGCGCAGAGTCCTGGATTGGTTCCAGACACATCAGCGAATGAGTCCTGAGTTGAAAGGATCTTAGACCTGGATGGCGGGCGCGGGCGTGATGTCCGCAACATCTACCCACTCAGTCGGATATTTTCCCGTGTAGCAAGCGGAGCAGAAGGTGAGCTCTTCGCTCTCGCCGCAGGCTTTCTTCAATCCTTCAAGCGAAAGATAGGCCAGCGAGTCCGCGCCGATGTATTCGCGGATCTCTTCCACGCTCTTGTTCGCAGCGATGAGCTGGTCCTTCGACGGTGTATCCACGCCGTAAAAACATGGCGAGATGGTAGGCGGGCACGAGATGCGCATGATGCACTTCTTTCGCTCCCGCGCTGCGCACCATGCGCACGATCTTGCGGCTGGTGGTGCCGCGCACGATGGAATCGTCGATCAGAACGACGCGTTTGCCTTCCAGCAGGCTGCGCACCGGGTTCAGCTTGAGTTTCACGCCGAAGTCGCGCACGCGTTGTTCCGGCTCAATGAAGGTGCGCCCGACGTAATGATTGCGGATCAGGCCGAAGCGGAACGGGAATGCCGCTCTCCGCGGCGAAGCCCATCGCCGCGGTCACGCCGGAGTCGGGCACCGGGACAACGATATCGGCATCCACCGGGGCTTCTTTCGCCAGTTGACGGCCCATGCGTCTCGCGGCTCACCTGCACCGACCGCCCAAAGACGGCTGTCGGGCCGCGAAAAATAAACGTGCTCAAAGATGCAGCTCGTCTGCGGCTGCCTGCGCCGCGTAAAAGCGCGAGTGCACGCCCTCCGGCCCGACCACGATCAGTTCGCCCGGCTTTACATCGCGCTCGTAGTTCGCGCCGATCAGATCGAAGGCGCAGGTCTCGGATGCGAAGACGACAGTGTCTGCGCGCTTGCCGCTTTCCGGAATGCGTCCCATCGATAATGGACGAAAGCCCCGCGGATCCGCGCCGCGAAGATGCGGTCGCGCGTCATCATCACCAGTGAGAATGCGCCTTCGATCCGGCGCAGCGCGTCGGCAATGGCGTCTGGCAGGGTCTGCTCTTTGGATTGCGCGATCAGGTGGACGACGACTTCCGTGTCGCTGGTGGTCTGGAAGATCGAACCCGCCTGCTCCAGCTCGCGTGCGAATATCATTCGCATTCACCAGATTGCCGTTGTGCGCCAGCGCGATCATTCCCTTATTGCAATCGACCGTGATGGGTTGCGCATTCAGCAGCGCCGTGTCGCCGGCGGTGGAATAACGCGTGTGCCCGATGCGAGCGATGCCGGGCAGCTTGTCCAGAATGTGCTCGGTGAAGATATCCGCGACAAGGCCCATGGCCTTGTGCACGTGCAGATGGTGCTGCCGTCGGACGAGGCGATGCCGGCCGATTCCTGTCCGCGATGCTGCAACGCGTGCAGGCCCAGATAGGCCAGCTTCGACGCCTCAGGATGGTCGTAGATCGCCACCACGCCGCATTCTTCTTGGAATTTGTCGCTTCGCTCCGCCATATTTAGCTCTTTTGTAGCAACTCCGGAACCAGGTGCTCTCGCGTTTCCACGTGCAGCATCCTCTCCAGTGACTCCGACCACGCCTTCTTCAGATCCGACACCTTTGCCGACACTACGACGGCGCCGTTGTACGTGATCTCAAAATTTTCTGCTTGGGTGCGGCCCCGTAAATCGGCCTTAAGCCCGTATCTTACCGCAATAGATTGGATGTCTTTCACCTTACTTTGGTCACAAGTAAGGAAGATGTGACTGGCATGCTCAGCGAACAAGCCCATTTCCGGGGGCCATTCAGGCGAGTTGAACTCGGCTTTCACTCCGAAACCGTGCTGGAAGGCCATTTCTGCCAGTGCGACCGCGATTCCCCCTTCGGCTACGTCATGGGCAGAATTGACCAGGCGCTGGTCGGCAAGCTCGACGATGCACTTCTGCAGCGCGATTCCAGGTCGAGATTCAGGGCTGGGGGAACGCCCCAGATCGCACCCAGGACTTCCTTGGCGTACTCGGATGAGCCGAACTCCTGCTCGGTGTGGCTGCATCCGCCCTTGTGCAGCACAAGCAGTGCTCCCCCGACCCCATGGAAATGCGAGGGCACAACCTTGGTCACGTCTTCGATGATGCCAACGATGCCGACTGCCGGCGTGGGATAAATGCCCTCGCCCAAGGTCTCGTTATAGAAGCAGACATTGCCGCCGGTGATCGGAGTCCCTAGCGAGTTGCATGCTTCGGCCATGCCGTCGATGACCGCCGAGAACTGCGCCATGATCTCCGGCTTTTCGGGATTGCCGAAGTTCAGGCAATTCGTCGCTGCAACCGGAGTCGCTCCCGTGCAGGCGACTTTGCGCGCGGCTTCCGCGACAGCATGCATCGCTCCCAGTTTCGGCTCGAGATAGCCCAGCGGCTATTGCCATCGAGCGCCATGGCGAGGCCGCGCTTGGTACCCTTAATCCGGATCACGCCAGCTTCGTCGCCGGGTCCCTGCGCAGTGTTGGTCTGCACCATGGTGTCGTACTGCTCATGCACCCAGCGCTTGGAGCAGATGTTCGGCGATGCCAGCAGCTTCTTCAACTCAGCCGTGTAATCGCGGTGGCTTCTTCAGTTCCCAATATTCCCCGGCGGTCTCGAGCGGGAACCGGAGCTTCCACGTCGCCGACCGGCCGGTGATAGAGCGGTGCATCGTCGGTCAGCGACTGGTTGGGAATATCGGCGACAACTTCGCCGTGCTGCAGAATCCGCATCCGCGACTCGCTGATCACCGTGCCGACGATCCCCGCATCGAGCCCCCACTTGGCAAAGATCTCAGAACTTCTTGCTCGCGGCCTTTTTCAGCCACCAGCAGCATGCGCTCCTGCGATTCGCGACAACATGATCTCGTAGGAGTCATGCCGGTCTCGCGCTGCGGCACGTTGTCGAGCTCCATCTCGAGGCCCACGCCTCCGCGCGCGCCCATCTCGCAGGTGGAACAGGTAAGCCCGGCCGCGCCCATGTCCTGGATTCCGACCACGGCGCCGGAGTGCATGGCTTCCAGGCAGGCTTCGAGCAACAGTTTTTCCATGAACGGATCGCCCACTTGAACGTTGGGACGCTTCGCTTCTGAGCCCTCGCTGAATTCTTCGCTGGCCATGGTGGCGCCGTGGATGCCGTCGCGCCCCGTCTTCGCTCCCACATAAATAACCGGGTTCCCTTCGCCGGCAGCGTTGGCGTAGAAGATCTCGTCTTTGCGCGCCAGTCCGAGCGCGAAAGCGTTCACCAGCGGGTTATTGCTGTAGCAGGCTTCGAACTTCGTCTCGCCGCCGAGATTGGGGACGCCGAAGCAGTTACCGTAACTGGCAATTCCGGATACGACCCCTTCGAGAATCGCATGGTTCTTATGAATCGTCCCGTCATCGATTTTGCTGAGTGCTGACTGCTGGTGCTGACTGCTGCTTTCCTGATGGGCCCGAATCGCAGCGAATCCATCACCGCCAGCGGACGCGCCCCCATGGTGAAGATGTCGCGCAGGATGCCGCCCACGCCGGTGGCGGCGCCTTGAAATGGTTCGATATAAGAAGGATGGTTGTGCGACTCGATCTTGAAGGCGCAGACCCAGCCGTCGCCGATGTCGATGATGCCTGCGTTCTCGCCCGGTCCTTGCACCACTAGCTTCGAGCGCGTGGGCAGGCGCTTCAGGTGAACGCGTGAAGATTTATACGAGCAGTGCTCGCTCCACATCACGCTATAGATACCAAGTTCGGTGAGGGTCGGCGTGCGGCCGACTGCCTTCAGGATCTTCTGATATTCCTCTGGCGTGATGCCATGCTCCTCGATGATCTCGGGAGTGATAGCGGGGGAGTTATCCAGGGCAGTAGACATAGTGGGAATACTCTATTTTCGCACGGGAGAAGCAGAGTTGAAAGCGCGCCTCGGTGAACCCTTTTCCGGCCAGCAGCATCTCACTTCCTAATTAACGCAACACCGTCCTGATATAGACGTCAGGCCCGCTCAGGCAGCCGAGAAACCGCGGCTCCTGGGCTTTCTTTTTGCGTTGCTATTTGACTGAGCTTGGATTCGGAAAGCGCCGGTAGAGCCGGATCATCCAAACAACCGTCGAGATCAGGAACCCGGCCAGCAGCGTCACGAACATCCCATTGTCCAAGCGATGCTCCGCATTCAGGTTTGCGCGAATGGCCAGGTGTAGCACCAGGACGATGAACGCGACAGTCAGCACTCCCATCCATTGCATCGCCTCCTGAAGGAAGCGCAGCGATTCGTCCTTGCGCTCGGGTGCGAGCCAATGCTCCCGGTGCGGCAGATTGATCATGGAGGTAGGAATCCTCCGCAACAGGCGCTGACTGAACATGAAAATGGCGCTGAGCCCAAGCAGAAGTATCCACGAAAAAATGAAGAAGAATTCGCGCGGTGCCCAGCCATTCGGCTGCCCGGCGCCGCCGAAGTGCTGCGCCACTACGGCTGGTAGTCGCGGATAGTAATACATAGTCTGGGCAGCATGCAGCAGCACGATGGCAGTCCACACATGCACCGGCTTGAACCGCGAGATCATCTCCGCCGATTCTCGCAGCTTTCGCTTCGCCTGGAAACTGCGTTGATGGGACTCTCATCAAGTAACACGTTTTGGAAATTTAGCAATCCCCAGCCGGAAAAACTGCGCTACGATTGTTCGACACAACACCGACAACAGGAGAGCTTCATGAGCAGGGGCGCGCTGGAGTATCTGAGCGCAAGCGACTGGAACTTGGTCGCATCGAAATCCAAGAAGGTGATTTTCGATAAAGAGCAGAGCCTCATCCGGGAGGGCTCGGCAGCCAAGACCGTTTACCTGTTGCGTTCAGGGAAGGTCAGGATCGAACGGTCGAATGGCGGCAGCCGCGCCGTTCTGGTTACGCTCGGGCCGGGCAGCATCTTCGGCGAGATGGCGTTTATTGAAGACGCGCTCGCCAGCGCCTCCGTGGTCGCCGATGGCAAAGTAGAAGTGGATGCGCTCGAGGTGCCCGACCTCAAGCAGATGTTCGAGGCGTTCCCGCACTTCGGCGCGCGCTTCTATCGCTCAGTGGCAGTCACGCTTTCGCAACGCCTGCGCGAAACCTCTGGCCTGCTCGCCAAAGCCAAGGCCAGCTCCAAGTAGCGCTCTCCGAGTTCCACCTTTGGTAGTCTGATGTCTCGCCGTGTCAGACCCCCTCGCAAAATCCGTCATTGTCGGCACCGCCGGGCACATCGACCACGGCAAGACCGCGCTGGTCAAAGCTCTGACCGGCATTGACGCCGACCGCCTGGAAGAAGAAAAACGCCGCGGCATCACCATCGATCTCGGCTTTGCTCATCTCGAGCTTCCGCGACCGAATGGCGAAAAGCTGCGCCTGGGCTTCGTGGATGTCCCAGGGCACGAGCGCTTCGTGCGCAACATGCTGGCCGGAGTCGGGGGCATGGACATCGTCCTCTTCATCGTCGCTGCCGATGAAGGCGTGATGCCGCAGACCAGCGAGCACTTCGACATCTGCCGCCTGCTCGGCATCGAGCGCGGAATCACGGTCATAACGAAATCAGACTTGGTGGATGCCGGGACTCTTGAGTCGCTGAAACAAGACCTGTCGCAATTCCTTAAGAACTCTTTTCTCGATCCCGTAACCGCTCCCGTGATCGCGGTGAGCACGAAATCCGGCGCAGGCCTCGACGAGCTAAAGAGCGCGTTGGCCAAGGTCGCTGCCGCAGCTCCCGTTCGCGATGCCGATGCTTTTCTTCGCCTCCCCATCGATCGCGTCTTTGCGATGAAGGGCTTCGGCACTGTGATCACCGGCACGTTGATTGCCGGGCGCATCCGCAAAGAAGAAGAGGTTGAAGTGTTTCCCGCCGGCAAGCGCCTGCGCGTGCGCGGCGTGCAGGTACACGATCAAAATGTTGAAGAAGCGCGCGCCGGCCAACGGACTGCTCTCAACCTCGCGTCCGTGAATAAAGACGACCTCGCCCGCGGCATGATGCTCGCCTCGCCCGGAGCATTTCGTACCAGCGATCGGATCGATGTTTCGCTCGCAATGCTGAGCGACGCCAAATCCCTCAAAGACCGCGCGCGTGTCCACTTTCATTGCTACACGGCAGAGACCATCGCCGAGGTCCGCTTGCACAGTGGCAAGCAGTTACTTCCCGGCGAAAGCGGATTCGCGCAACTTCGTCTAGCGCAGCCCGCCATCTTGCTCCCCGGCGACCGTTTCATCATCCGCCAGTTTTCTCCTGTCGTGACGATCGGCGGCGGCACGGTCTTGGACAATGCTCCGGAACGCAAGCGTGCTTGCGACGATGAATTCGTTCTGCGAACAGTTGGCGGCGGTGACCGCAACGCGAAGCTGCGGATCGCGCGCCGCACCGATCACGGCATCAGTATGCAGGCACTCGTTGCTGAAACCGGCTTACGACCCGATGACATTCTCAAATCCCTCGAGCCTGATCTCGCCAAGAAGGCTGTGCTTAAGATCGGCGACCTCTTCGTGCACGCTCCCAACCTGTTCGGGCTCGGTCTATTCATGCACTCGACAGTCTCCGACTATCACCGCGAAAATCCGCTTGCGCCCGGCCTCAGCAAAGAGCAATTACGCGAGCAACTGGGACTCTCGATTCCGAAGGAAATTTTCACAGCTGCGCTGGCCCAGCTCGTCGAGGAAAAGAAATTACACGTTTCCGGCGAACTCGTCGCCGTCGCAGGGCGCGCCGTCACGATGAAAGATGATGAGGCCGATTCCAAAGTCACGATCGAGAGGGCCTTCGCCGCCGCAGGGTTGAAAGTCCCGGCGCTCGAGGATGTGATTGCCGGCGTCAAAGTAGACAGAATTCGCGCCCAGAAGATCGTGACCCTGCTCTTGCGCGAAGGGACGCTGATCAAACTCTCAGACGATCTAGTCTTTCATCGCGATGCTCTCACCGGTCTGAAAAAAAATCTCGCCGACCAAAAACAACAGTCCGACAAGCTCGACGTCTCCCGCTTTAAGGACATGACCGGCATCAGCCGGAAATATGCCATCCCGCTTTTGGAGTGGCTCGACCGTGAACGCATCACTCGCCGTGTCGGCGATGCGCGCGTCATCCTATAAATACTGCCGCTCGGTGGCGCGGATCTTCTTATATCGCCGGAAGGCCTCTTGCTCCGGTTCAAGGTTTAGCCACGTCTTGAGCGTGCTGCCGCGCATAGTGTGGCGCAGCATTGGCAGAGCGTTGCGGAGGACGAAGCCGGGATTGCTGCGGAATGCCTTGGGCATGTGGCGCACTTTCATCCAGCGTTCGGCGCGCCAGCGCATGTACTCGATCTCTTCCGATGCCATCGAGTGCGTCCTCACGACCGCGGTGGTGCCGTCGTATTCGTTCTCGTTCTCGATGGTGATCAATCCCTGCTGGCGGAAATCTTTTGTCATCGGTGTGCGCGGATAGGGCGTGGGATGCTGGATGTAAGGCCAATCCACGTAACGGCGGGCGAATTCGAGGTTGGCTTCAATGGATTCGCGGGTGTCGTCGGGGCTGCCGACGATGAGCCCGCCGACAACGTGCATCCCGTTCTGATGGATGTAGTCGATGGCCTGCAAGGTGGCGTTGCCGATATTTTTCCCCTGCTCTCGCGCGGTATTCTTGGCGCTGGCGCGCAGGAATTTCAAATCTCCCTCCAGAATATTTTCGATGCCGAGGAATACGTAGCGGAACCCCGCCTCGCTCATCAATGGCGCGAGTGTAGCGCCATGATTCGCGATCGCCGAAGTCATCCCCTGCACCAGGTACTCGATGTCATTCAGTCTCGCTTCGACGATGGCGCGGCACAGCGCTTCAAAACGATGCACGTTGAGCGTGATGTTGTCATCGACGATGAAGATCGCTCGCGCCCCATGATCGCGGGCGTCGCGAATGTCGGCCAGTACGCGGTCGAATGAGTAAGTGTGAAAGTTGCGGCCGCGCATCTCGATGATGGAGCAGAAGCTGCAATCGAAGGTGCAGCCGCGCGAGGTCTCGATCACATCCACTTGTTTTCCAAGGAAGGTATAGCCGTGGATCGCGCGGGCACGCCGGTTGGGCAACCGTACTTCTCCGCCATCGAGTGAGTGCACGGTGCGATCAGGATTGTGCTGCCAGCTGCTTACTGCACAGTAGGAAATCCCCGCGATCTTATCGAGACCCGCTTTCTCATCCAGCGCGCGCACCAGCTCGCGAAAAGTGATGTCGCCCTCGCCGCGGACAATGAAATCAACCCCCGCGCTCGACGCCATATAGGGGTCAGGTGCCAGGCTCGGATCGTATCCGCCGACTGCCACCCGCACATTCGGTTTCAACGAACGGATCAATTCGATGATGCGCAACGCCGTCTTTCGCTGAAAGGTCATCACCGAGAGACCGACCAGATCGGGCTGGCATTGCGCGACGAGCGTGCTCACCGTCTCGCGGACCTGGCCCTGAACCAGAATGAGGTCCGCGACCGTGACTTTATGTTGAGGATCGACATTGCCGGCGAGCGAAGTAAGCGCTCCGTTGGGCATGCGCACCGCGATGGGCGGCATGTGCTCAAAGGAGTCTGGCATCGAGAGGAGGAGGACGTTCACAGGGCCCGACACAAATTCCGGACGTGCCGCTCGCAAAGATCGGCACGTCCATTAGCTAAGCCAAGATTGTCTCACCAAACGCGGCATGCGTTCTGGCGCACCATCGGAGACCCCGTTTTGCAGCTGAATGCCTTTTGGAACTCCGGCATGTTCTGCACCACACCGTTCACGCGGAACTTGTCCGGCGAGTGAGGGTCGAGAGTAACCATCTGCTTGGAAAATTCCGGACGCCTGCTATCGCACCACACCTGCCCGAAGCCGAGGAAGTAGCGCTGCTCGGGCGTGAAGCCGTCGATGGGCTCGCGGACATTGGGATTGGTCTTGGCTTTGTCATCAAGCGTCTGCTGGAGCGCCATGAAGGCAATGCGCGCACCACCGTTGTCGGCGGTGTTCTCACCCAGGGTCAGCTTGCCGTTCAGGTGCATATCGGCTACCGGGGAAAACCCGGCGTACTCATCGACGAAGCAGCTGGCGCGCTCCTCAAACTTCTTTCCGTCTTCCGGCGTCCACCAGTCGTTCAGGTTGCCGTGGGCATCGAACTTGCGGCCTTGGTCGTCGAAGCCGTGGGTCATCTCGTGTCCGATCACCAGGCCGATGCCGCCATAGTTCACGGCGTCGTCCATGGAATTTTCAAAAAACGGCGGCTGCAGGATCCCGGCCGGGAAGGTGATGTCATTCATCGACCCGCGGTAATAGGCATTTACCGTCGGTGGACTCATCAGCCACTCGCCATGATCGACGGGTTTTCCTGTGCGATTCAAAATGCGGTGCTTCTCGAATCCGTCGCCACGGTTCACGTTGCCGTAAAAATCGTTGGGGGTGATGGTCAAGCTTGAGTAATCGCGCCACTTATCGGGATAGCCGATCAGCCGCGCGAAGGAATTCAGCTTCTCGCCTGCCTTGGCTTTGGTCGCAGCATCCATCCAATCGAGGGCTGCGATATCTTTTGCCAACGCGGCGTGCAGTGCGTCCACCATTTCCAGCATGCGGCGCTTGCCTTCGGCGCCGAAAGTTTCGTCGACATACACTTTTCCGAGCGCCTCGCCCAGGCCGTTGTCCACGTAATCGACGCAGCGCTTCCATCTGGGCCTGATCTGCTCAGCGCCGCCCATGATGTGCTCGTTGAAATCAAAATCTTCGTCGACAAAAGACTTTGAAAGATACGCCGCGGCTGAGTTCAGCACCTTCCAGCGCAAGTAAGTCTTCCAGTGCTCCACCGGGTGCGCATCGATGGCCGCATTCACGCCCTTCAGGAAATCAGGCGGCGCCACGTTGATCTCGTTGAACTGCGGCACCTTCATCAAGGTCCAATACTGCTGCCAGTTGAAGTTGGGACTCAGCTTGAGGAATTCAGCTCGCGACATCTTGTGGTAAACGTTGTTGGGGTCGCGCCGGAAGGTGCGGTCTTGCGAGGCCTTCGCCAGGTCGGTCTCGATCGCCATCACGACTTTTGCTTCGTCCGCCGCGGCCTCGGGCTTGTCGCCCAGCAGTTGAAACATCTTCTGCACGTGGGCTACGTATTTTTCGCGCTTCTCTTTCTTGTCGGCGTCGTCCTTAACGTAATAGTCGCGGTCGGGCAGACCAAGGCCACCCTGGTCGAACTGCGCGATCATGCTCTCTGCATTTTTGAAGTCCTGCTGCGATGTGAAACGCAGCAGCGACGGTATCCCGTAGTTCTGCAGGTAGGCGATCTGCTCTGCCATCTGTGACTTCGACTTCATCGCTGCGATGTGATCGAGTTGCGGCTTCAGCACGGAAGCGCCCTTCTTCTCGACCCCCGCTTCGTCCATACAGGAGGCGTAGTAGTCGCCGATCTTCTGCTGTTCCGCACTGCGCTTCGCATCGGGCTTTGCCGATTTCTCCAGGATGTTGTGAAGGATGGCGAGGTTGACCTCGTAGAGTTCGGAGAAGCGGTCCCAGTCGGAATATTCTGCCGGCACCGGGTTCTTCGCCAGCCACGTGCCGCAGGCATATTGATAAAAATCAGTACACGGGTCGGCGGTCGTATCCATCGCCTTGGGATCGAACCCGTGGCGCAGCCCGGTCTTAGGGTCGACGTCTTTAGAGTCAGCTGAAAAAACTGGAAGGGCAGAAGCAATCACTGCCAGGCAGAGAAGCATTCGCAA
Source organism: uncultured Acidobacteriota bacterium (assembly GCA_963711965.1). Lineage (GTDB taxonomy): Bacteria > Acidobacteriota > Terriglobia > Terriglobales > Acidobacteriaceae > CAVQGF01. Next base: position 23,064 of record CAVQGF010000017.1, read on the forward strand.
GAAACGCATGATCATCCTCACGTAAAAAATGTTCCGGACGTACCGACCTGAAGTCGGCACGTCCACCGATCAAAATCACTTACCAGATTCGGCAGGCATTCTGCGCGACCATGGGCTGACCCGCCTTGCAACTGAACGCCTTCTGGAACTCCGGCATGTTCTGCACCACCCCGAGCACGCGGTACTTCGATACTGAGTGCTCATTGGTCTTGGCCTGCAGGGCGGCTGCCTGATCCCGGTAATTGGTGCACCACACCGTTCCCCAGCCGAGGAAAACGCGCTGCTCGGGCGTGTAGCCATCGATCAGGGGCTGCTCTTTGCCTTGAAGCGAGTCCGCCAGCGCGTTGTAAGCGATGCGGAGTCCGCCGTTGTCGGCAGCATTCTCGCCCAGCGTAAGCTTGCCGTTCAGGTGGATCGGCTTATCCGGATTAGCGGGGTCCTTCACGGTGAAGGTGTTGTACTCATCCACGATGCAGCTGGCGCGCTCCTTGAATTTCTTTTCGTCCTCAGGAGTCCACCAGTCACGCAGGTTACCCTCCGCATCGTATTGCGCGCCTTGATCGTCGAAGCCATGCGTCAACTCGTGGCCGATCACGCCGCCGATGGCTCCATAGTTCACGGCGTCATCATTGTCTTTGGAGAAGTAGGGCGGCTGCAGGATCCCGGCGGGGAAATTGATGTTGTTCATCTGCGGATCGTAATAAGCGTTGAGCGTGTCGGCGGTCATTTGCCATTCACTCTTGTCCGCAGGCTTGTGGATGCGAGCCAAGGTCCACTTGAGGTCGTCGCCGGCAACGCTCCACCAATTTGCCAGCGGCGTGGTGCGGCGGATCACCGCGTAGGGATAGGTGCGTGGGTGTTCGGGATAGCCGATCTTGTTGGTGATGCCGTGGAACTTGACCATCGCCGCCTTCTTGGTCTCGGGACTCATCCAGTCGAGCGACTGGATATCGGCGGCCAGGGATTTTTCAAGGTTGGCGACCATCGCATCCATGCGCTTCTTGCTCTCTGGGCCGAACTTCTTTTCTAGGAACAAGACACCCAGGTCTTCACCAACGCTGGCGTCGGCAGAATCCGATGCAGCGCTTCCAGCGCGGGCGCAACTGCTTGGCTCCCGTCAGTTGCTTGCCATAGAAATCGAAGTTCTCGTCGACGAACTTCGTGGGAAGAAGCGGGCCCGCCGACACGGCCGCATGTACGAGGTGCCACTTCAGGTAAGTCTTCCAGTGATCGAGCGGGTGAGCAGCGATGGCGGCGTTCATTCCCTTTACGAAATTCGGCTCGCGGGCGTTGATACCTTGCGTCGGAGGTATGCCGACGGCTGTGAGATAGGCGGCCCAATTGAAGTCCGGCGAGAGCGCCTGCAACTCTTTCACGCTCATCTTGTGATAAATGCTGTTCGGGTCGCGTCGGTCGGTTCGGGTCATGGAAACTTTGGCCAGATCAGTCTCGATCGCCATCACGGTCTTCGCATCGGCGGCAGCTTTCTCGGGCGATTCGCCCAGCAGCTTGAACATGTTCTCGATGTGCTTCACATAGCCTTCGCGCAGACCTTTGGAGCGATCGTCGTCGTCTACATACATGTCGCGGTCGGGGAGGCCGATGCCGCCGGCGTCGACGACGGGAATCACCTTCCTTGAGTCTTTGTCATCCAGGGCGGCGCTGAAGTCGAACAGAGATTTTGCGCGCCCGCTTTGGGCGATCTGCGTCCCATCGCGCATCCCCAGGCTGTGCATGTGCGCGATCTGCGCTGCCAGGCCGGCCTTCGACTGAATGGCATTGATGCGCGCGAGTTCCGGCTGCAACGGCTTCACACCAGCATCGTTGATCCCGCGCTCATCCATGCAGGCGGCGTAGTAATCGCCCGCGCGGCGCTCGGAGGGACTGCGCTTCGCGGTGGGGTTCGCCGCGACTTCGAGCGCCTCATGTAGCGCGTCGAGGTTCTGGTCGAAGACCATGCTGCCGATGCCGTAGGTGGCGCGGTCGGAGGGAATCGGATGTTTCGCCAGCCAGTTCCCGCACGCGTATTGATAGAAGTCCACACACGGATCGACCGACTTATCGATGTTGTCAGAAATGAACGACGTCTTGGCGGCGTCTTGGGAATTTGCAAGGGATGCAAAGGTGAACAAAAGAAGCAGCAGCAAGAGAGTCATCCGGCGCATGGACAGGCCTCGCGAGAGAATTTGAGCGTGAGAAGTGTAAATGATACGCAGCCAATGGCGCACCTGTTCCAGCCATGTTTCTAAAGATTTCTCAAACAAAAACTGCGAGGCGGAATTCGTCCCTGATTACGGTGATTTCGTAACAGGTTGGGGCTGCGGTGTCATCTGCGGCTGCGGTGTGGATTGCTGCAGCGGCGGGGCATTCGTTGTCGCCTGTTTGGACGAGATCTTCTTGTGCTTCTTTGTATCCTTCGGCTGCGCTGGCTCCGGCCCATGCACCACGGACATGAATGGGCCCTTTCCTGAGACGTCGATCACCAGTTTGTAATCGTGATCCGCCGGCAGTGCGCTCACTCCCGGATTCAGCGGGACCGCAGAACCCTTTGACTGCGGTCCTGCGCCAGTCCAGTACTGCCAAACCCGTGCGGTGATGTCGTAGTGGTCTTGAAGAAAGATGAATACAAACACCAGCGATGCGACAACCATCAGGTTGGTTAGAAATCGCATTGGTGCGTTAGAACAGCTTGAAGTGGATGGTCAGATACTTCTTCGGATTCTCGCGGATCGCCTTTACCAGGTTACGTGTTTCCACCAGCATCTGGTCGGCGTTGTTGTAGAGCGACGGATCCTTGAAGAGCTTGCCCGCGGTACCTTCGCCGTTATCCAGCTTGGTGGCCAGGCTCGAGAGGCGCGTCATCGTGTTATCGAGCTTGCGGGCAAATTCTTCGTCCTTGGCGAACTTGCCGAGCGCTCCCTTGCCCGCGTTCACGTCGTCCATGAGGGCATTGACCTTCGCCACCGTCTGGTTGGCGTTGTTATACAGGCTGGGGTCTTTCATCAGTTTGCCGGCAGTGCCTTCGCCGCGATCGATCGCATCTACGATCTTATTAAGCTTCTCGACGGTCGCATTGAGTTTGGTATAGATCGCGTCATCAGAGATCAGCTTCCCGATCGTCCCGTGTCCGCGGCGGATCTCTTTCACCATCCCCTGCGCCTCGGTCACGGTGTCATTCAGCTTATTGAACAATGACGGATCGTAAATGAATTTTCCGATCGAGCCTTTGCCCTGCTGGATCGCGTCGACGATCTTGTTCACGTTCTGCAGAGTGGTATTGCTGGCACGCACCACGTCGGAGATACCAGGCGCGTTCTCTGACTTCAGTTCATCATCATCCTGCGCCTTGGGCCCGGTGGCGTGCAGACTGTCGATATCGACGAACGTCTCACCGAGCACACCGGCTGTTGCCAGCGAGGCTACTGAGTCCTTATGGATCGCATCTTCGTACCGGCTGCTTACCTTCAGCGTCATTTCCACCGGCAGCGCCCCATGGCTGGGCACGATGCGCACACGCATCACGTTCCCAACGTCTACGCCCTGCAAGCGGACTGGAGCGCCACTGCGCAAGCCCTCCGCGTTATCAAAATATGCCCTCAACAGGATCTTGCTGAGTGAACAGGCCTTGCGCGCTCGTCATCAAGAAGATCAGCACGGCCAAAGTAATGGCCGCGACCACGACAGTGATCCCCACCCGCAACTCAGACCAATGGAGCTGTTTTTGGCTCGGCATAATTGTTGGGAATACAGAAGCGACGCATCATAGCAGATGAAAGCCCGCAAGTCAGCAGTTTTGCAGAGGTTACGCTTTTGCCAACCGTGGAGTGAAGGCCGCAGCCAACAGATAAGCCGCTGCCCCGCACAGTAGCGTTACCGTCAGCCCGAAATGAATGGCAATCACGATCGCCGAGACTGAACCCAGCACGGTAGCAGCGGCATTCATAGCCCACGCCCATTCCACCAGGCGGGTCTTACGGTCCGCTAGGATGCTCAACCCAGTCGGGAACGGCATTCCCATCGCGAGACCGAGCGGCACCAGCAGCGCCGCGCTGATGGCGATCTTCGCCGGCAAGGCGAGTCCGATCTGCGACGCCAGCAGCTTCGGCAGTGCCGCCGCAAGTACCGCGATGGTAACTGCGATCATCCCTAGGACCAACGGTAAGCGACCGCCGCCCGCCATCCAGCGACGCGAAAGCAAGCTGCCGGCGCCGCTCGAAAGCAGCAGCAGAAAAACCACCACGGTCAGGGCATAGACCGGATGTCCCAAGAAAAGAACGAAGCGCTGGATAAAGCTGATTTCCACCAGGATGAAACCCAGGCCGACCGCAACGAAGTAAAGCAGCTTCGGTATCGACGCCGCATGCCGCGTCTCCGAGCGGACCGCCAGCGGCAGCACCAAAAATATGAACACCGTCGCCACAGAGATGACGAAAACCAGCCCGAGCGTGAACGTCCCCAGGTTGATCTGCCAATCGATTCCGCTCCCCGTGCCGGTGAGGAAGCGCTTGAAGACGTCTTTGGTCTTGATGTTGAAGAAGAAGAACGGGGCGTCGTCAGTGACGGGAGAAATGTCGAAGGGATATCGACTCGCGAAACTCGTGCGGATCGCCGCTCCCGATAAGTCGCGCAAAATTGAGCTGCTGTTCGGGAACTTCGAAGTACTTCCTGGTTGCTTCATTGATCTCTGGCGTGAATTTGTTATGACTTAGATTGAAATCAACTCCTTCGTTCGAAAATACCGAGCGAAGGTTTTTGTATTCCTTTTGATGTTGCGAGGCAGCAATTTCCTCTTCCAGCGTAAAAGCCGTCTTCTTCGCTAGCACTGTGACCGGTCGCCCGTCCGACGTCAGGTCGCCATCTGAGATCACGAGGAAATGTTCCGGCAACCCATTGGGGTCCCAATGCCGAAGCACTTCCATCTCTTCACTCACCACCCGCAGCGCCTCGCGCGGCTCCTTGAACTCCCAGCGAGTGATGGCGATGATCCCATTCGGCTTCAGGTGGTCGAAATATTCCTTGAACGCCTCCACCGTGTAGAGATTGTTTTCGCTCAAGGCGAACGCGCCGGCGGCAGTGGAAGCCCAGGTGTCCACCAGAGTCATCTGGATGACGTCGTATTTGTCTTTCGAGCCGCGTATCCACGACCTTCCGTCGGCCACGTGAAGATGCACGTTCGGACGTTCGTATAAATGAAACGAATAATCCGCGTGCGTGCCGCGCATGATGCTGGTGGCGATCAGCGGATTGATCTCGATAGCCGTGACCGAGTTTGCGCCGTTTGCGACCGCGCGCATCACGTCCACGCCTCCGCCCGGCCCGATGATGGCGTAGTCGCCGTGCGAACGCAGCACATTCACCACCGCCGGCGCCGCCGACATCAGATCGCGCTTCCAGTTGTATGTCGGGCCGGTTTGCTGGGAAGGAACAAGATTGCGCCACGGCTTCCCCGCGCTCGGCAATATCGGCAAATCGGCGTCCCACTTTTCCGGATCCACGTGCATGATCGCCGTCGACGCACTCGAGTCGATGCGGATGTAGCGCCCGCGGTAGCCACCGTCGTCTACCTCGACGCGCGAGATCGCGTTCCAGCGCGCCCACAGCACTCCGGTTTCGCTGCGATGTGCACCTTTCGCGTACACGATATCGACCAGGTTGCTGTCATGGTTCGCTACCACCAGCACCGCCATCGCGAGAGCGATCGCCACGGCACCCACACGGGAAGATTTTTTCTGCGACCACACCGTCGCTGCCACTGCCGATAGTGCCGCCGCCACCACAATGGTGTTGGGTGCTCCGATCCAATTCAGCAGAGGGACCAGCAACATGCAGGCGAGCGCGCCTCCGATGAGGTCGGCGCCGTAGAGCGCGGTGATGCGCTCCGGCTCGCGCGCGAACACCGCAGAAAAAAGAACTCCCACCAGAAAGAATGGCGTCGCAGAGATGATGTAAATGGTCGTCAGGTGCCAGGTCAGGTCAAGCCCCACCGGCGAATGCAGATCCACTTCCATTACAACGAAGATCAACAGCGAATTGATCAGGCAGATGCCCGCCGCCAGGTCGCGGGTCTCAAATTTATTGAGCCATTCCCTGCCCAGGAAGGCGAATACGCCGCCCGCTCCCAGCCCCAGCAATGCGATCGAGATCACCATGAACGCAAGGTGGTAGAAGAGGATGACGGAGAAGAGCCGCGTCATCGCCAGCTCCAGCAGCAGCGCGCTCATACTGACCAACGCGATGGCGATCTGTTGTGAGCGTAAGCCCTGAGCAGGAGATTGCGCGGCGGCTGAGGTGGGATTCACGGACGGTATCCTAACCTACACCGCCGGTAAGACGAAGAAGCTTTAATTCTCGAGTATCACCTGCGCCATGGCTTGCTCTTTCGTGTGGGTGATGGAGAGCGCGGCGCGCTTCATACCCAGCTTTGCCGCGAACTCGCCGGCTTTGCCTCTGATCTGAATCGTCGGACGTCCGCCCGGCTCGCGTCCGACTTCGAAATCTTGCCACGTGACGCCCCGGCGCAGCCCGGTTCCGATCGCCTTCATCGCAGCTTCCTTGGCAGCAAAGCGCGCGGCATAGCGCTCAATGCGGTTGCGCTTACTATCGCAATACTCGCGCTCAGCTTGGGTGAAGACGCGTTTCAGAAACCGCTGGCCGAAGCGCTCGATGGCATCGCGCACCCGTGCTACTTCGCAAATGTCGATTCCCGTGCCCACGATGGCCATGGAACGGTACGGTAGCACACGGTCTCCCGATTTCCGGTTGGAAAGCCGTCCGGCGCGTGCTTAAATATTCCCGCTGGAGCTTGGAAGAGTTGTAAGCAGCAAGACCAGAACCGCAAGTTCGACCTTCTGCAACACCCCTTGCCATTTCGATCTAGCAAATCCAGAAGAAAGATGAGTGCAACACTATGGAACAAGGAAGAGTGAAGTGGTTCAACGACGCCAAGGGCTACGGCTTCATCAGCCGCCAGAACGGAGAAGACGTTTTCGTCCACTACTCCTCCATCCAGAATGAGGGCTTTCGCAGCCTGAAAGAAGGACAGGCGGTCCAGTTCAACGTCATAAAAGGACCCAAGGGGTGGCAGGCGGAGAATGTCAGCGCCGTCTAGTGTTTCTCTTGTCTTCTGATTTTGAGACCAGGATTCCGAGGCGGCTCCGGCCGCCTCTTTTAATTTGCGCAAAAGCTCACCACGAAGACCACAAAGGTTGAACACGAAGGTGCTTGTGCTGCGCCTTCGTGAGAACTTCGTGTTCTTTGTGGTGATTGCTTCTAAAACAATCCGGGATACATGACCTGCCCTTCGATCATCTTGGCTTCCGCTGTCACCTTATGCGGACGCGGCGGCTTGGCATCATCGATGTGCAACACTTCATGGCCGTGCAGCGTTAAATAATCCGAAACCAGCATGCGATGACAGTGAAAGAAGACGCGCTCGGCGCACATGATGGCGGTCGGCTTGGCCTCCGCCGACTTCAACACTCGCGCGACCGCTTGCGCGAATGTCGGCGACAGCATGTAGTCGGCGTAGTTGCGAAAGGAATCGTTGCGAAGACCTGTGTTCGGCGACTTCTCCAGCGACTTACTTCGCCTTCCACCTAAATCTTTCTCCCAAACGTACTCGATCCCCGCTTCTGCGAGTGCCGTCTCCATATGCTCGCGATTGAAATGCGGCAATCGCCGCGACATGGGGAACGCGCGAATGTCGAACAAGGTTTTGATCTGATGTGTTTTCAGAACGGAAACGAAATCATCCCACTCGCGCGTGGAATGTCCGATGGTGTAGACGGTCGCCACTTACTGCGAGATGCGCGTGAGCGCCTGCGCGATGGCGGCGTCCTGCTCAGGGAAGACCGTGCGCAGATCCAGCAGCACGCGTCCCTCTTCGATGCGCGCCACGATCGGCGGCTCTACGGCTCGCAATCGCGCTGCGAGCGAGTCGGCATTCACCGATTGGTGCGTCACCGCGAGCAACGCCGTTGCAAGCGTCGCGGATGGCGCTGTGCCTCCGCCGATCACCGATTGCCCCGCAACGATCTCGAGCTTCAGCGCAGAAGAATTGCCCGACTCAACTCGCGCTTTGATCACTTGAGCTCGCGTCGCGGATCTCGTCCGCTGGTATGCCGCAGCATGCGCAAGCGTCGGGATCGCATTGTGGTCCTGCTTGATGTAGGCCATCAGCGTGGCTTCCAGCGCGGCGTAGGTGAGCTTGTCTACCCGCAGAGCGCGGAAAAGTGGATTGGAACGGATGCGCGCGATCGCCTCCGGTCTCCCGCTCAGCATCCCGGCCTGCGGACCGCCCAGCAGCTTGTCGCCCGAGTACGCCACCACATCCACCCCGGCACGCAAGCTTTCAGCGACTCCCGATTCTCCCGTGATTCCCAGAGTTCGCAGGTCGAACAACGCACCATTTCCTAAGTCTTCGACCACCGGGATCTTGTGCTTGCGGCCTAGCGCTACCAGTTCATCGAGCGAGGGCTGCTCGGTGAAACCGACCATCTCAAAATTCGAGCGATGCACCCGCAGCAGGATCTTTGTCTTATCGGTGATCGCGCGTTCATAATCCTCCGCGCGAGTGCGGTTCGTCGTGCCCACTTCACGGAGTACCGCCCCCGCTTTGCCCATGACTTCCGGAACGCGGAAGCCGCCGCCGATCTCGACCAGCTCGCCGCGCGAGGCGATGACTTCTCCACCTTCCGCCAGCGAATTCAATGCCAGCAGTACGGCAGCCGCGCAATTGTTCACCACGACGGTGGAGACCGCGGAATCCTGGCTCAGCAACTTGGCAAACAGCCTGTCGGCGTGCACATCGCGCTTGCCGCGCTCACCGGATGCAACGTCGAATTCAAGGTTGGTGTATCCGCCGGCGATGCGCCCGATACGTTCCAATGCCGCCGCTGCGACCGGCGCACGGCCGAGATTGGTGTGCAACACAACTCCGGTGGCGTTGATCACCGGCTTCAGTGAATATTGCAGCGAGCGGACCAGCTGTCGTCCAACCGCATCCGGCAAACCGGTGACCGCCAGGTCCACTCCGGAAGCGCTTATCCTGCCGGCGGTGATCTCCTCGCGCAGGCGAGCGAGCACATCGCGGGCGGCCTCGGCCACAGCTGCGGCGCCTTCGCGAGCCACCAACTGCGGAAGAGACTTGGTGAGCTCATCGACCGCCGGTAGCTTGCGGTACAGCTCGGATTTGATCTCGGTAGTCAAGGTTTCCTATTTTATTTCATCCCACCTCAACCAGCCCGTATCGCCGTTGCCAGTGCTGCTTCAGGTATTCCATAGCGCGCGTGAGTTCTTCTTTCGGCAGATCAGGATGCGGACCGGCAGTGACCCACGCCGCTTCCTTCTTCGCAAGCTCCAGCAACTCGCGGTCGCGCAGCAGGTTTGCCACACGGAAATCCGGCATGCCCGCCTGCCGTGTGCCAAAAAACTCGCCCGGCCCCCTCAGGCGCAGATCGAGTTCCGCGATCTCAAACCCGTTCGTCGTCTTCACCATCGCGTCGAGTCGCTGCTCCGCGTCTTGGGTAAGTGGCTTCTTGCTGTCGGTCATGAGCACGCAAAAAGATTTTGCGGACCCCCGGCCAATACGCCCGCGTAGCTGGTGCAGTTGCGATAGTCCGAAGCGCTCGGCGTGCTCGATGATCATCAAATTTGCATTCGCAACGTCTACGCCGACTTCGATCACCGTCGTCGAGACCAGCACATCGATTTCGCCGCGCTGGAAGCGCCGCATGATGATCTCTTTTTCGTCGGGGTCGAGCCGTCCGTGCAACAAGCCAACGCGCAGGTCGGGAAGGATCTTCTTCTGCAGTTCAGCGTGCATCTTCACCGCAGCTTTGATCTCCGTCGTTTCGTTCTCCTCGATCACCGGATAGACCACGTAAGCTTGATGCCCAGCCTTCACCTGTTTGCGCAAGAATTCCCAAACTTCGTCTGCGCGGTCGTCCGAGACGCGGCGGGTCACGATGGGCGAGCGCCCCGGCGGCAATTCGTCGAGTGTGCTGACGTCGAGGTCGCCATACAGAGTGAGCGCCAGCGTGCGCGGGATGGGAGTCGCGGTCATCACCAGCACGTCGGGCTCGAGTTGGTCCTTTTTTTTCATCAACCGAAAGCGCTGCATTACGCCGAAGCGATGCTGCTCGTCCACGATAACCAGACCAAGCCTGTCGAACTCGACTTTTTCCTCGATCAGCGCGTGGGTTCCGATCACCAGTTGCACGTCGCCGCGTGCGATGTGCCGGCGGGTATCGCGCTTGCGGTCCTGCTCCAGCGACCCGGTCAGCAGAGCGATCCTGTAGCCAGCGGGCTCGAGGATGCGCCGCGCGGAAAGAAAATGCTGCGTCGCCAGGATCTCGGTCGGCGCCATCAGGGCTACCTGGTATCCATTTTCAATTGCGATGATCGCCGCCTGCAGCGCGATGATGGTCTTGCCGGAGCCCACGTCTCCTTGCAACAGGCGACGCATCGGATTGGGCTGCTGCATCGCCTCCGCGATCTCGCGCAAAACTTTCTTTTGCGACTCGGTCGGACGGAACGGCAGAATCTTTTTGATCGCTGCCCGAACTGCATCTGTTAAAGCAAACTGGATCCCCGGCTGCGCCCGCAGGCGACGCCGCTTCAACTCCAACCCAAGCTCGAGGAAAAACAATTCCTCAAATATCAATCGCAGATTCGCCGGCGTGCGCTGCGCTTGCAGTTCGTCGACGCTCACGCTGGGCTCGGGCCAGTGCGTCTGCCAGAACGATTTCGATTTTTCCAGCAACTGCAAACGATTTCGTATCGCCGCGGGGATCGGGTCCGGCCCCATGGCATCTGCCGCCAATGAATCCAGTGCACCCCGGATCACGCGCCGGAACCAACGCGACGTCAGCTTGCCGTGCGACGCCGTCTCATAGATGGGGACGATGCGCCCGATCTCCAACGAATCTGCCGGATCTTTCATCTCGTTTTCGTCGTCGGGATCGCTCAAGATCTCAAACTGCGGCTGCACGATCTGCAACCCGCGGCCTTCATTGCTTGGCGTTTCGACCTTGCCGTAGAGAGCGACCACTTGCCCGGGCTTGAATTTGTCTTTCAGGTAAGCGCCGTGGAACCAAAGGCACTTCAGCGTCGCGCGGCCCTGCCCCGCCGTCATCTGGAAGATCGGCGCCCGCCGGGTGCGGAACAATCCTGAATTCGCGTACCTCGGCGATCACCGTGGCCATCTCACCCGGACGCAGCTCCGCGATCGTCCGCGGGTTAGCCGATCCTCATAGCGATAGGGCAAGTAATAAAGCAGGTCTTCAACGGTGCTGATGCCCTTTTCTGCCAGAACCAGGGCGGTGCGCGGGCCGATGCCCTTCACGTACTGCACTTCGGTGGTGAGTTGCAGGCTGGCCATTCGCTTGGGAGTCGAATTCGCATAGTACCAAAGCGGTTTCGGCGCAGTTCTGTATTCGCTGCCAGACCCTTGGGTTTTTCGGGTGGTCGCAGTACAATCGGCTTCCCCCAGAAGGCACTCCCATGCAGAAGGTCGCGATCCTCTACGACGTGAGCCAGGCGGTTCTCTCGACCTTCGACCTCGACGAAGTCCTTACCCAGATCCTCATGATCGCCAGGGACTATTTCCGGGTGGAGAATTGCGCCATCCTGCTGCTCGATCCTGTCGATCAGAAACTGAAGGTCCGCAAGGAATTCGGCGGCAACCGCCTCGAATTGAGATTCCTGTCGGCAAAGGGATCATCGGCTCTTCGGCGAAGCGGAAACTTCCGGTCTACGTGCCCGACGTCTCCAAAGACACGCGTTACATCAAGACCTTCACCAAGACCCGCTCCGAACTCGCCATTCCGCTCATGGTGCGCGACGAAGTGTATGGGGTCCTCGATTTCCAAAGCGGCGAACTCGATTACTTCGACAAAGACACCATCGATCTGCTCACACTGTTCTCCACTCAGGCATCGATCGCGCTCGCCAACGCGCGCCTCTACTCCAAGGAACAGCGGCAGCGCGCGCAACTCGAAGCCATCAACGCCATCGCCGATCAGATCTCCGAAGACCATCGAGCTGAACGAGCTTCTCGAGGAAATATGTTCGCTGATCACGGGCAAATTTTCCGTCGATCACGCCGTTCTCATGTTGCGCGAAGGTGAGCCCGACGAGCAGCGCCTTCTGATGCGCGCTCACGCCGGCCGGCTCACCGCCCTCATGCCCGGCCAGTGGAGCTTCCGCCGGGCGACGGCCTGTGCCGCACTGCGTTTCATCGCGGAGAAGTGGTCGTCGAGAATGATGTATTTAAGGCGCAGCGCTATATTCCCGGATTCAAAGAGACGCGCTCCGAGTTGTGCGTCCCGCTGCTCGCGCTCGAAGAAACTTTAGGCGTGTTGGTGCTCGATTCGGCCAAAACAGACGCTTTTCAGGAAGAAGATATTCGCGTGCTGCAGTCGGTGGCCGGCATTTGTGCCGTCGGCATCCGCAATGCGATGCAATTGCACCAGGCCAAGACCATGGCCTCGACCGACGGCCTCACCGGCATCTACAACCGGCGTGGCTTCGAGACGCGCATCATCGAGTCGCTCGCCGCAGCCGGACGCAACGGCCTTGGTCTGGCGTTGCTGATGGTCGACATCGATCATTTCAAGAAACTCAACGACGAATTCGGCCACCTGCTTGGAGATGAAGTCCTCAGGCAGGTGGCGAAGCTATTCAGCCAGCACATCCGCAAGAACGATCTGGTATGCCGCTATGGCGGCGAAGAATTCGCCATCTTATTGCCGGAGACCCACACCGATCGCGCGATGGGGGTGGCTGAAAAGCTGCGCCGCGTAGTTCAGGATCACCAGTTCCCCGGCGTACCGCGCCCGGTGACCATCAGCCTGGGGGTTGCCGATTTTCCCCATCATGCCGCCAGCCGCGACGAATTAGTCCGCGCGGCCGACTCTGCCTTGTATGTGGCAAAGCTGAACGGCCGGAACCGAATTGAAACTGCTGAACAGGCGGTCGGCAAAGGAACTGCTACTTAGTCGTTGCGAAAAGCGCGGCCACGCGACACAATATCTCTCCCATTCATGGCAACTACCGGCACACTCGGAGCACCCGCGCGCAAAGTGATTGCGCGGCTCGCAATGATCGGTCTCGACGACAAGGTCGGCGAGATCCTGCGCGATTGCTTTCGCCAATTCGGCATCAGCAGCACCCCGGTTGCCGACGACCCAACGCACCGCTTCTTGAAAGAGAAGTTCGAGGCTTGTGTTATCAGACTCGACGACAACGCCGAGCCGGTGTTGCAACAGATACGAAACTCCCCTTCCAACCGCCGCATTGTGATCTACGGCATCGCTAAAGGGACACAAGCGGCAATGCGTTACTCGAAGTATGGGATCAATGCCGTCTTTGAGGAACCTATCGATCGTCCTTCGGCGTTGAAGGTGGTCCGCTCCACGCACTTACTCGTGATCAATGAATTGCGCCGCTACGTGCGTGTTCCCATCGTGACCGAAGCCAGCATCGAGGCCGCGAACACGCGCATTCCATCGTCGACGCTTGAGGTCAGCGCCGGCGGGATGTCACTAGTCTGCTCCTCCAAGCTTCACCTGGGTCACACGGTTCAGGTCAGCTTCTCTCTGCCGATCTTGAACGGTGGAAACGTAAAGGTGAAGGCCTCTGTCTGTTGGGCACGGGAGAACGAGAACGCCTATGGGGTTCGCTTCGACGCTACAGACGACCGCCGCCTGCAGGTGAAGCGCTGGATCGACGAGTATCTTCAGATCTGAACCATTCCAGCTGAAAAACTGAATGATGTGGTGAAATAGCCGGGTGGTACCACGCCTGCCGCCACCTCCGAAGATCTTGAACCGCGATTTACTTGGCGGCAACGGATGGCTTTGGCCATCGTTCAACCTTTGCGGCATTCCTCATTCGATTGCTCGCATCAACACTCAAGTATTCCGTCTCCATTGAAGACGGCGCCGAATCCGAATTCGTCCCGGGAACTATCTACGCCTTCTGGCATCAGTGCCTGTTCACCGCCAGCCATCGCTACCGCAATCGCGATATCTCCGTCCTGATCAGCCGCAGCTTTGATGGCGAGCTGATCGCGCGTGTGGTCGAAAAATTTGGCTATCACCCGGTCCGCGGCTCAAGCTCGCGGGGCGCCGTCGCCGGATTGCTCGAGATGGGGCGCGAACTCGAAGCTGGCCGCGCCGTCGCTTTCACCGTAGACGGACCGCGCGGACCGCGTTTCGTCGCCAAGCCTGGGCCCGTGCTGTTGGCACGCAATCAAGCGGCTCCTCTCCGCGCTCTGCATTTCGCAGTCAAGAGCGCATGGCGTCTCAACTCCTGGGATGGCTTCGTCATCCCCAAACCGTTCACCTCCGTCCTGCTGCGCATGACCAAGCCCATGCGCCTCACTTCTTCTGCGAGTGACTGGCAGGCCGAAGATTCCCTCCAGCTACTGCAACGCGAACTCGATGCTGCCCGCGACTACGCTGAAGCTCACGTCGGCAAATAAATTGACAACTCCCTGACCGGCCATTAGATTTCTCGCTCCACTTAATTTTGTGGGATTTAGTTGGATGCGCGCTCGTGCCGCTCGGCACGGGCTGGGAAGCGGGTGAGATGCCCGCGCTGCCGCGCAACTGTAAGCGAGGTTTTGTAGCGCAGCGGTCACTGTGAGCGATCACGGGAAGGCCGCCGCGTAGTAGTTCTCGCGAGCCAGGAGACCGGCGCACACCGCACCATTAACCCCTTTCGCGTGTAAAGGAGGCCATTATGTGCCCACGCCTGGCGCTGCGCGCCCTGTTTTTCGTCTCTCTTCTTTCCAGTTCTCTTTTCGCTTCCGACCTCAAGATCAAAGTGCTTGACCCACAATCGGCGCGTGTTGCCGGAGCGCAAGTTTCGATCTATCGCCCGTCTGACGGCAGTGTGGTTGCGCTTCTGACCAGCGACGCTCGCGGCGAAGTTTCGCTCTCCTCCGTCGAAAAAGGTGATTACAAGGTGCAGGTGCTTGCTGCGGGCTTCGCGCCCGGACATCAGGTTGTCACCCTCCCTGCACAGACCGTGGTTGATATAAAGCTTGCCGTTGCCGTCCAGCCGTGGACGGTTGTCGTCTCCGCGACGCGCACTCCGACGCCCGCTGACGAGAGCGGCTCAATCGTCGAAACTATGGATCACGGCCAGATCGAAACACTTCAGCCGGTCGCAGCCGGCGAAGCTCTTCGCTTTGTTCCGGGAACGGTGGTTTCTGATAACGGCTCGCGAGGTGGGATCACTTCGCTCTTCGTGCGCGGTGGCGACTCGCGCTACAACAAAGTGCTTGTCGATGGCGTCCCGGTAAACGAATCGGGCGGCACGTTTAACTTTGGCGTCCTTCCGCTGCAAGAAATGGATCGTCTTGAACTGGCGCGCGGCCCACAGAGCACGCTTTATGGCTCGGACGCGATGACCAGCCTGGTGCAGTTCTGGAGCCGCACCGGGCGTACATTGACGCCAGAGCTCACCTTCGGCGCCGACGGTGGCAATTTCGGTACCGCACACGGATATGCATCGCTAGCAGGAGCGTGGCACCGCTTCGACTACAACTTTTTTGCCGATCACTTCGCTACCGACGGGCAGGACGTTAACAACTCCTACTTCAACACTCTTGAAGGCGGAAATATTGGCGTGCAACTATCGCCGCGCGCGGTGCTGCGCTTTCGAACGCGCCATTTCAACAGTCGCACCGGGACTCCCAGCTTTTGGGACTTTCCGGGCCTGGCGGAACTCCCCAAAGATACCGACGCGCGTGCCAGGCAAAACGATTTACTTGGAAATCTTGAGCTGACCCTGAGCATGCCTTCGCGATGGCAACACCGCTTCCAAGTCTACGACTACAACACTCGCCGGTTAAACCTGGATGACCAGAGCGAACGCGGATGCGACCAACTGGCATTTCCGCCGGTGTTCACAGATTGCTTTTTCAGCGACTATGCCAACCAGAATCGCCTCGGATTCGAATATCAGGGCGACTACCAGCCGCGTGCGTGGGCGCACTCCACTTTCGGGTACGAGTTTGAAAACGAGAACGACTTCTTTCACACGCGCTTTCCGACTCTGGACCCAATCACATTTTCGTCGGTAATCCCCGGCGGTAGCGACCTGCACGGACTGCGTCGCAACCATGCGCTTTACGGACAACAGATCATCTTGTGGAAACGTTTCACGCTTATCGGAGGGGCGCGATACGCGCACAACGAGAGCTTCGGCAATCGCGTAGTGCCGCGTGCGGCCTTGAGCTACGTTTTATGGAACGGAAGCGGCAAGATGCCGCGCACCCGCCTCCGTGCAACGTACGCGGAAGGGATCAAGGAGCCCCGCTTCGAGGAATCATTCGGAATCAGCGGGACCTTTCCGGAGAATCCGAATCCGAACCTGAAGGCGGAACGTAGCCGCTCATTCGAAGCCGGGTTCATCCAAACCTACGCGGAAGGCAAGTATTCGCTGACCGGCACGTATTACAACAATCTCTTCCGTCAGCAGATCGTCTTCAACAGCTTCCTGATAGGCCCTTTCCAAACACAAAGCGAATTTTTCAATCTGGGTAGGAGCCTCGCACATGGCGCTGAGATCGAGTTCCACGCCAAGCTCCGCGCCAACCTTTCGCTCGACGGCGGATATACCTACACCTCCACCCAAATCACCAAAGCGCTGCCATTTTGTACCGGAGGCGCATTCACGGGGTGCAACTTCTTTCCTGAGTTCACCGAGGGCAAGCCGCTGCTGCGGCGCCCGCGTCACTCGGGCAATGTTCTGTTCAGCTACTCCAACAGTAAGTGGGGCGCAACACTGGGCGGAACCTTCACTGGCCGCCGTCCTGACTCCGATTTCCTGGCACTGGCGGTCGTCGGCCTGAGCGCCGACCACACCGACGCTTACGCGCGCTGGGATGCCGGCGCCTGGTATGAAGTGCATCGTCACGTAACGCTCTACGCGAACGCGGAAAACATCTTTGACCAAAGCTATCAGGATGTAGTGGGGTTCAAAGGACAGCTTGCGACCATTCGCGCCGGAGTAAGGTTCAAGGTTGGCGGCGAATGACGATCAGTTGCCGCGCGTCATGCTGAGGCGCGGCAACATTTTTGCTACCGATGTCACGCCTTCATATTTCTCGCGGCATTCCAGCAGCTTGTCGACTTCTTCTTTCGATAGAAGTTGCTGCCGGCCGAGTTGATGTGTGACCAGCGCGATGCGCGCGAAGTGCTCAACCGTTTCCATTTTCATGTAGGCGTTGAGCAGATCCGGGCCGTAAGTAACCACACCGTGGTTCGCCATCAGGATCGCGTCGTAGTCAGGGACGAACGGCAACAGCGCATCGGTCAGCTCCGGCGTACCGGGTGTTCCGTATTTCGCAAGTGGGACTGCGCCCAGCGAGATCACGATCTCAGAGACGAGCGGCTCTTCCAGCGACATGCCCGCCGCCGCGAATCCGGTTGCAGTCACGGGATGCGCGTGCACCACGGCATTGATGTCCGGCCGCGTGCGGTACACCAGCAGGTGCATTCCTAATTCGCTCGAAGGGTTGCGTTCGCCACAGCACTTCTGCCCCTCAAGGTCCACGATCACCATGTCCTCGGGGTGCATCATGCCCTTGCTCATGCCCGTGGGCGTTGCCAGAATGCGTCCGTCGTCCAGCCGGACGGAAAGATTGCCGTCGGTTGCGGCCACGTGGCCGGCATCGTGCAGTTTCTTCCCGAACTGGGTTAAGTCGTGCCGTGCTTGGGTTTCAGTAGTCATATAAAAGCTTAAGCATCCTACCGCATCCTAAAAATTTTGAAAGCGAATTCGTATGCGGCTGCTGCCGACGAAAGGTGCACAAACTATACTCAGTCCGTGTTGGTATCGGACTTCGATTTTCACCTTCCGCCTGAGCTGATCGCGCAGCAGCCTCTTGCTGAACGGTCCGCATCGCGCATGCTGCACCTCCAGCGGTCGGGCCATTTCACCGATCGCGCCTTCCGAGAAATCCCCCAGCTTTTGTGCCCTGGCGACCTCCTAGTGATGAATAACACCCGCGTCTTCCCTGCCCGTTTATTCGGACGCAGAAGTGGAAGCCACGCCCAGCCTATCAGTCCGAACAATCCGATTAGCCGCGAATTTCTGCACGGCAAAGTGGAAGTTCTGCTCACGCAGCAATCTGATGATGAGCCGCTTGTCTGGGAAGCACTTGCCCGCCCGGGGCGCAAATTGACGCTCGGGGAACGCATTTACTTTGGCGGCGGCGAGGCTGAAGCTGATCATCGTCTCGCGGCCGAGGTCATCGCCTGCGGCGAGTTCGGCGAACGCACCTTGCGCTTCGATCCGGTCCCGGATCTGTTCGCGGAGATCGAACAGCTCGGCCACGTCCCGCTGCCGCCATACATCTCGCGCGACGACGCGCGCTCCGACCGCGAGCGCTACCAGACCGTCTACGCGCGCGAGCGCGGGTCGGTCGCCGCGCCCACCGCCGGCCTGCACTTCACGCCGGAGATTTTGGACGAAATCGCGAAGCGCGGCATCGAGATCGCCGAAATCACGCTGCACGTCGGCTTGGGAACATTTCAGCCGGTGCACGCCGAACGCGTGGAAGATAACAAGCTCCACCGCGAGCACTACTCGATATCTGCCGAAGCCGCCGCTGCGATCAATGCGGCGCGCAAGGACGAAGCGCCGCGTCGTTGCTGTCGGCACCACGACGGTCCGCACACTGGAGTTCGCCGCTTCACTATCGCCTGACGGCGCATCGCCGCGGGAGCTGGCGAGGCCGACATCTT
The DNA here is from genome assembly GCA_963711965.1 of uncultured Acidobacteriota bacterium. Classification (GTDB taxonomy): domain Bacteria; phylum Acidobacteriota; class Terriglobia; order Terriglobales; family Acidobacteriaceae; genus CAVQGF01. The sequence goes on from CAVQGF010000017.1 coordinate 41,825, forward strand.
TATCTACCCCGGATACAAATTCCGTGTCGTCGACGCCATGCTCACCAACTTCCACCTGCCGCAATCGACTCTGCTGATGCTGGTCTCCGCCTTCGCCGGAAAAGAAAACGTGCTGCGCGCTTATCGAGCACGCGGTCGAGGAGCGGTACCGCTTCTTCTCCTATGGCGATTGCATGTTTCATTGAGTGAATCCACGCCGGTGGACGTGTCGATCTCCGATCGGCACCACTGCCGCGATAAACTATTTCCTTGGCTCCGCCGACCCAAAAGCGCCTGTTCCTGATCGATACCTATGTCGTTCATCTTCCGCGCCTACCACGCCATGGCCGGCAGCGGCCCATGTCCACCAAAACCGGCATTCCGACCGCCGCCACCTACGTGTTCGTGAACATGTTGAAGAAGATGCGGCGGATTTTCGCCGGAGTATATCGCCGCTATTTTCGAGAGCGGCGCCCACCTTCCGCGACGAGCAGGCGGCCACGCGCACCGCATCCAGAAGTTCGACATCAAGTCGCAGACCTTCACGGAAGTCGCTTACAAGGGATACAAGGCCAATCGCGCCGAGATGCCGCCCGACCTCCCAGCAGGTACCGTTCATCAAGCGCGCCCTCGCCGCTTATCGCATTCCTATGCTCGAGAGCACGGGCTTCGAGGCTGACGACGTGATCGGCACGCTCGCGCAGAAGGCTGCGAAGATGGCTATCGAGGTCTTCGTCGTCTCCTCCGACAAGGACATGCTGCAGCTGGTCGGCCGACAAAGTCTGCGTGCTCAATCCGCCGAAGGACAACCTGATCTGCGACGCGGCGAAGGTCGAGGAGATCCTGGGCGTGAAGCCCGAGCAGGTGGTGGACGTGATGGCGCTCCGCGGCGATTCCGTCGACAATATCCCCGGCGCGCCCGGGATCGGCGACAAAGGTTCGGTCGAGCTCATCCAGCGCTTCGGCTCGCTCGATTCGCTGCTCGAACACGCGGGCGAAGTCGAGAAGAAGAGCTACCGCGAGTCGCTGCTCAACAACAAAGAGCAGATCCTGTGGAGCAAGCAGCTCGTCACCATCGATTGCAACGTTCCCATCGAGTTCGAGCCCGACGCGATGCTCGCGCAGGAGCCGCAAGGCCAGGAGCTGCGCGAACTCTTCACCGAACTCGAGTTCACCACGCTGCTGAAAGACATTTCGGCATCCGTCGTGCTCGCCGACACCGACTATCGAGCTGCGAAGAGTGCAGACGACATCAAGAAGCTGGTCAAATCGATTCCAAAGGGCGGAGCGTTGGCAGTCGCTGTCCAATTCGCCGCCGCCGCGACCGTGAGCGAGGCGGAAGCAGAAGAACTTGAAGCCGAAGCCGGAATGCTTCCGCTGATCCCGCCGGCGCTGGCGGCGGGAACCGTCGTGCCTGCGGGAAAGATCGCGATCTCCGCCAAGCCCGGAGAAGCGCTCACCATCGACCTCGATGGTGGCGACATCAACGATGCCCTTGCCTCCGCACTTGCCGATCCCAAGATCCCCAAAGCTTTCCACGACTAGAAAGCGCACTGCATGCATTCGTTCCGCGTGGCATCGAGCTTCGCGGTGCGCGCGACGAAACCAGCCTGTATTCGTATCTGCTCAATCCCACATTCTCCAATCACGCGTCTGCCCGGAGATCGGGCTTCGACCAATCAACTCAAGTTGTCAGGCGAGGTCGCCGAGTCCGCCGACGTTACCGGCCGCGCCGCTGCCATCCTGCGCAAAGAAGTAGACGAAGCTGGCCTGACCTGCCGGTTTACGAAATGATCGACCTGCCGCTCGTCCCGGTGCTTGCTTCCATGGAGCGCGCGGGCGTGAAGATCGATCAGAAGCAACTTGCCGTCCTCTCCAAGCGCCTCGATTCCGAGTGCAGCAGCAAAGCCAAGCTCGATCATCAGCTTGCCGGGCAGGACTTCAACATCAACTCGCCCAAGCAGTTGGCGACGTGCTCTTCAACAAGATGAACCTGCCCAAGCCGGTGAAGTATGGCAAGGGCAAGACCATCTCCACCGCCGTCGATGTGCTGAAGAACTGGCCGTCGAGCACGAGATAGCGAAGCGCGTCCTTGAGTACCGGCAGGTCTCGAAGCTGAAATCCACCTATGTGGACGCGCTCCCGCTGCTGCTGAATCCGGAAACTGGACGACTCCACACTACTTTCAATCAGACCGGCACGGCGACGGGTCGCCTTTC